>JANQJC010000142.1 GCA_028281825.1 Flavobacteriales bacterium | reverse complement strand
AAGGCTACACGGGATAGTAATGACATAAATCAAAACTTCCCTGAATGATAAAGATACTTTTTTTTCAATTTATTTGGAATTGACAACAGTACCTTTTTTATTTAACCGCTTTCCTTAAAAATTCCCTTACAGGCTTAGCTGAGTCATATGCACTCATCACTTCATCAGCTAACTTGGGGCTGGTGATTAGCTTTATAGGAAGCTTGGTGTAGTAATAGAATGCCTTATTATAGATTAAAGGTTGTTTTTCACCAGCCTCCTTAAACTCCTTTGGGATTATCTTATTCTTATCGCCTTGAATAGTCCCGTATACTTTTTTGAAACCCTTGTCATTAATGGCTTTATCAAAGGCAGCCATGTTTTTTGTAATCTGCTCACGCACAGAGTATAGTAGGTCTTTATCTGGCATATAAATACCACCATATACTCTTATTTCTTCTGGGTTTAACTCTACATACATACCGGGAGAGTGCATGCCCTTGCGGCCTCCCTTTGCCACAATGGCCGATGTATTGATTTTGTAAGGAGTTTTGTCTTTAGAGAAACGGACATCCCTATAAATACGGAAAATGGCTTGTTTCGGCTCAAGGGTTAAATCTGGTTCGCGCTCTTTGACCTTTGCAATTAAATCTGCGACAAAAAGCTCGAAAGGTTTTTTTACAGAGCTCTCATAGCGTTTCTTATTCTCTTGAAACCAATCCCTGTTGTTGTTTGCAGCTAGTTCTTTAAAGAACTGTACAAAGTCATCAGTAAAGTATGCCATATTAGTAGTACTTAGTAAATTAAGAAAGGTAAACATAGCAATTTACACGACATTTAGTAACTAAAAACAATGAAATGGCGTGAACATGACCTTTACAACAATTTCTAAATGTGTATGTTATTTGCAAAAGCGAATAATCCCGTTATTTTTGATACTCAATAAAACACCCTGAAAATGGAAAAAACATACAGTAACGATGATATAACGGTCTATTGGCAACCTAAGATATGCGAACATTCAACTTTGTGCTGGAAGAGTTTATTGCAGGTATTTGACCCACGCAAGCGCCCGTGGGTAAATATGACTGGAGCAACTACAGAAGAAATTATAGCACAAATAGATAAATGTCCATCTGGAGCTTTATCATATAAATACAATAAAGACATAGATATGGCTGGTGTGAAGGAAAATGAGAGTGAAACAGTAGAGATAAATGTGGCAAACATGGGGCCAATGAGGATTAAAGGAGAATTTGTAATAAAGGACAGAGAAGGTAATATTTTACTAGAAGGAAAGAAGGTTGCTTCCTTATGTTCATGCGGCCATTCAAAAAACAAACCCTTTTGCGATGGGATGCATAAAACCTTGCCGGGATACGAACCTCCAGTAAAAAGTTAAGAAATACTTTACATTGAGTTTTCATTGTAGAGTATCAATAAAACTAATTTTGTTGTCCTTTTAAGTTATGAAGAATACCCCTATTATAGTAGTACTAGTGCTAATGCTGGTACTTATCGGAATGTTGTTTTACAGGTTGCATTCTCTAGAAAAGCAGCTTCACCACAAACAATACAAAACTGAGCACGAGCATCATGAACATGATGATGACGATGTTGGAGATAATCATGAACACGAATATCCCCTGGGTGAAAAGATGTCAAAGTTTTTCTATTTCAAAAATAAATTAGGGAGTGCGATAAAGCATGAAAATCAAGAACTATCCCTGTTTTATTTGGAGGAGATTGAGGAAATAGCGGAAGAGATAATTGAAGATGATGTATACCATGAAGGGGTTCACATCAGTGTTTTGATGCTAGACAAGCTAATGCCTGCAATAGAGAATATGGAGCAAGAGCTGGAAAAACCGGAGAGTACAAAGAGGGTAGACGCTTTTGAAAATTTAGTAAGTTCATGTAACTCATGCCATAAGTTATCAGAGCATCCATTTATTCAGGTTGAAGTGCCGACTGAAGAAATAGATGGTCAAGACTTTGACCCAATCAAAGAGTAATTACTCATCAGTTTAACTCCTCTATAATTGCGATATCGTCTGGTGCGATAACTATATTTCCCTGATGGATAGTTTTGATAAGCACCAGCTTTTCAGTATTCTTTGCATAAATGGTAAAACGCCCAATTTCAGGATTGGTAAACTCACCTGAATAACCAAACATACCATTATTACCCCATGATTTTTTTATTTCAAAACCTTCAGAAAGGGGTTTTACTTCTGTTATTTCTACAATAGGCACTTGAATAGCATCTGTTGGCCTGTGGATAATTAATGCCGTCTCGTTTACTTCGTAGTGTTTTATAAAGGTTCGAACACAGGAACTCAGTGGCAGTAATATGATTATTTGCAGGAATATTCCACCAGCGAAATTCATTTTACGTGTGTATCCTTCTTGCTTTTTCGAACTACGGATAAGATAGATTCCTAATATGGATAGCACTATAAATAAAATGATGTTACCGATGCTGACCAAAGTAACATATTGGTCCATTGAGGTTGTATAGATGGTAGTTTCCATTACTGATGGAGGTTAATCATCCCTTCTCATCAACACCAGTTTGCCACTGTAGTTGTACACCTCTTTGTATAGGGTTTCAGCAACTATCTCATACACATAAACCCCTTGAGGTGATTCTTGATGACTTCTATCATAACCATCCCATTGGCGACTTAAGTCATCACTGAAGAAAACGAGCCTGCCCCAGCGGTCAAATACTCGGATTTCAATTGATTTTAAACCAAAACCTTTGGGGCCCCATTTGGCGTTTAGCGTATCTCCATCTGGTGTAAAGGCATTAGGCACATACAGGGTATAGTCTGGAATGATGTGCATGTTTTCTACCAGCGTATCTCTACATCCTTCCTGATTCTCTACTATCAAAGTGATTGGGAAATCACCGTAAGTAGTGAAAGTATATTCAGGTTCTTGATACCACGATGTATCTGCAATGGTGTTTTCTTGGCCAAAATTCCAGCCCCAATATGAAGCCCCCAAACTCTGGTCAATAAAGGTAACCGTAGGGTCAAAAAGGCTTACAGGGTCAGGTGTCCAGTCAAACTCTGCTTCGGGTTGGGGGTAAACTTCAATAAGCTTATCAAAGATTTTCGTAGCCTGACAGCCGCTATCGGTCTTAATCGTTAGGCTTACATCGTAAAACTTAGAATTATATGGGTCTTCATTTCCATAGCAATGTGAAGGGTTTCTAGTTGTGCTTTGATTTAAATCCCCAAAGTTCCAAAGCCAGGATATCATGCTATCTCCTGGCAAGGTGCTTAAGTCTTGAAACTGAACACAAACAGGAGAGCAGCCCTGAGTAGTATCAAGCTCTACATCAATGTCTGGAACATGATAAACGGTAAGTGGAATAGTAACAGAATCACGGCAACCATTTCCTGAAAGGACCAATAATTCAGGGAAATATGTACCACCTGATGTGTAGGTGTGGCTGGCACTAATAATTGTGTCTACACCTGGCCCGTGGTCATAGTCCCAAATCCAGTATATGATATTTTCAGGGAAAGCTATTGTACTGTGGTTTTGAAATGGAATAGGGGCGCCTGCGCAAGCTGGGTTAGCAGAAAAATCAGCTTCTGGTAGGTTATAAATCCTCACGGTTTGAATGATGGAATCTGCACAGTCAAAAGCATTGGTTGCTGTTAGCTCAATTTGATAAGTCCCTGGGTCAGTATAGGTATGAATAGGGGTAGGGGAGCCATCAATTGGGCTACCATCACCGAAGTCCCACTCCCATTGATTTACAACGCCTGCTGTGCTGTTTATAGGGGCGACTTCTTCACCATGGCAAACATTGCCTACTGTAAAGTTGGCATCAGGAATGGGTGCCACAACTAAGCTTGTGCTGAAGGTATCAGAACAACTTAGGTTCGAATTGTACACTATGAGTGTTGCATCATAGTTATTTGGTGGTGTTGGGAACAAATGAGTGGGGCTATATGCAGAGGAACTGGTTTGGTCACTAAACAACCAGAACCAAGAACCTAAGTCGCCCATTACAGGAGGAGTGGAAAGATTATCAAAATAGGCTAATTCATTAGCACAAATGTCTTCCACTTCAAAATAGGCAACTGGTGCATCAAATACATAATATTGACGAATGGTGGTATCATTGCAGCCGTTAGGGGTTATACCTACCAGCCTTACATCGTAGGTATCTGGTAACAGGTAGTTGTGACTGGTATTAAACATGTCTCCGTAAGGGGTCATATCATCATAATCCCATTCCCAAATGGTGTTTTGGTCATACCCAGTGGATGTGTTTACAAAGTTCATATCATTGCCTAAACACACATTTGTTGAAATGAAATTGGTCCTAACAGCAGGTAAAACAATCACAGTATCACGATGGCTATCTGAGCACCCCAAAACATCAGAGTAAACAGTAAGCACAACAGGAAAAGTATCGGGAATTGAATAGGTATGTGTAGCATCCCATGTACTTTCATTACCGCCATCGCCAAAGTTCCACGAAGTTTGACCTATAACATCATTACTCGGTTGCAATGAGGTGTTGACAAAGCTAATTTCTTCGCCCAGGCAAACAACATTATTGCCCTGCACAAAATCAGCAGTAGGATAATCATATACATGTACACTATCTTTAATTGAATCAATGCATCCTGTGGTGCTTGTAGCTATTAAGGTGACTTCATAATCGCCGGGCTGTGCGTATTGGTAGGAGGCATTATATGTATTAACAGTACCATTTTGTGGGTCTCCGAAACGCCATACAAAGTCAGTTACAACACCAGGAGGGTCAATGGTTGTTGTATTGTTAAAAAACATTGTTGATCCAATACATACATCGTTATTATAGAAGTCAGGTAATAAGTTTTGGTCATCAGCAATTTCAACGATAACCGTATCAAGCACCTGACAACCACCTGAGATAGCTTGATAAATGATGTGAACGGTTTCCATACCCTCAGTTACAAAATCAGCTGGTGGGTCAATAGTAAGGGTAGTGCACTGAACCCCTGCTGGCAGGGTAACTAAAGTTGGTAGAGCGGGGTAATCAACACCATTGGTTGCAGTACCTTCAATAATTAAATTTAGGTCAAAAGGGTCTTGCGTGCTACCTTGCCTGCAGAATTCTATAGTGTAATCCTGGCAGCCCTCAATTGGAGGAAAGGGCCCTTCGTTGACATCAACAGTAACCGCGTTGCTTACACCACAGTCCATGCTATTCTCGGCGATGAAAAGGCCAGAGTCAAAAATGCAATCTGAGGCATCTCCAACGCCAATCTTCACATGATATTCTTCGCATGGCTGGATATTGGCAGTGGCAGTTAAAACAGTAGTAAAACCATCATATTGTATACTGTTACCACCAGAATTGCCATTGTAATAAGTGCTATTTGAGCCACTATTAATAGTACCTATGTTGACTGGCTGATTTCCATTAGGGACCAGGGCGAGATTGGTGGGCCCACCAAAACCAGGTCCGTCAATGTTAATTATCATTGCATCAACGAATTCACGATTGATATACTCTGGGTATTCCTCCGATGCAAAGACGTAAGAGAATGTCAGAGGGGTGCAGGTAGGCACAATATCGAACTCCAATATGCATGCATCAAAAATGGTTTCGCCTGCAATAGCTTCCAGGTGAGGGTCTCCCTGGCCATTACCGCATACTCCAGCGCCCGCATCATTGTTTGGTCCGTTGGCACCTGTTGCACTGCCACTTGTTAGCAGAACCCCGGTGTTAATGCCAATGTTGGTTGCACTACCGTCAAAATAACCACTCCCTCCCGTAGGACAAATAAGATTGACATTACTTACAAAAATTCCATCTGCAACTATTATATCAACCAGCTGCTGACCTGTATAGGTATCATCCACCACCAATTGCGCCTTAGCGAAATGGCATAAAGAAATTAGTAATATGGTAATAAGTGAAAAGCGCACAATATTATCTTAAAAGCATCACTTTTCCGTTGTAGCTATGTTCTTCGCCAAGCATATCCAGGATTTTCACTGTGTACACGTACACATCTTGCTTGGAGGTTCTGCCCTGGTTTCTTACTTCACCATCCCATCCTTCATTGATGTCTTTTGAGAAATAAACCATTGAGCCCCAACGGTCAAATATTCTTATTTCAAATTCTTGAATTCCAATTCCTGTCACATAAAATTCATCATTCACCTCATTATCATCTGGAGTAAATGCACTTGGTATGTATACTGTATAATCGGGGTTCACAATTACAGTTACGTCTATACTATCTGTGCACCCAAAGTCATTATAAACCACTTGTGTAATACTGTAGGTGCCTGTATCCAAATAGGTATATTCTGGGTTTTGAGCTTCTGAGGTGTTGTTTACCTGAATATCACCGAAGTTCCATAACCATTGAGTAGCGTCAACAGACTCATCGTAGAAACTGATTGTAGGGAAAACAAGCGTTGTAATTTTTGGTTCGTAATCAAAACCTGCTTCAGGGGTTGGATATACCTGAACATATTGGTCTTTCCTTAGAGAGCTAACGCAGCCCTTGTCAGACGTAACGGTTAGGGTTACATCATTTGCTGATAGGCTATCACTTGACAAGTTTTTATAACAGTGGGTCGGGTTTTGTGCGGGAGAGAAATTTCCATCGCCAAAAAGCCAGTAAAATTCTGCATTGGTACCGCTCATGATGCCTGAAAGGTCTCTGAAATCCACACATACTGGAGAGCACCCTTCTTTTGGTTCGCCAGCGAAATCAACCACTGGTTTTGGATTAACCACCACGGTCTGGATTATCGAATCAATACAACCTTCATCTGAGTACACATAATGGGTTACGTTGAAATTGCCAGGGTTTGTATAAGCGTGATTAACGGTTTGCCCATCAACTGTAGGAGTTAAGTCAGCAAAGTTCCACTGGTATCTAACTATGCTGGACTGAGGAGGAATGGTGGCGCTGCTTGTGAAATTACTTATTTCTCCTTCACACACAGGTTCAGCTTCAAAAGATGCTGTTGGAGAAGGGTATACTTCCACGGTTTGTGTTACAGAATCTGAACAACCGTAAATAGTCATTACTTGAAGTTCGACTTCGTATGTTATGGCAGAGTCGTAAGTGTGGGCAATATTTGGGTTGTAATTAACAGCACTATTATCTCCAAAATCCCATTCCCAACTAGTGATATCACCTGAAGATTGGTTGGTGAAAATCATTGCTTGACCCAAACAAACATTTTGGAAATCAAATGCTGCGACAGGAGGGTTAAACACCCTTACCGAATCGCCAAGGGTGTCAGAGCAAGCTCTTCCTGGGGAATGTGTAACCAAGGTCACGTAATAGTTGCCAGGAGAAAAACTGTGTGTAGGCTCCCAGTTGGTAGAGTCAAGATTTGAACCATCACCGAAATCCCAAACCCAATCGGTGATGTTATTGTTTGGGGGCATTACACTAGAATTGGTGAAAGAAATGTTTGCACCAGCACATACGTTGCCAAAGTCAAAACTAGAATGTGGATTTGCATTAACAGTTACCGTTTGAACTACGGTATCACTGCAACCATGCACATTGGTAGCAATCAACTCAACATCATAATCGCCAGGAGCCGGGAAGTCATGTTGTGGTTCAGGCTCATAACCAGGTGGAGAGTTGTGATCGAAGTCCCATACCGAATTGGTGATATTCCCCTGAGAAGTATTGGTGAAATCGACAGGAGTGCCGAAGCACACATCGTTAAAAGTATAGCCTGCAGTTGGTAATGGAGCAATGGTTATTTGTCCAGTAGCTGTATCAGTACAGGCACCATTATGAGAGCGCGTAATCAAAGTTACATCATATGTAGCTGCACTATCGTAAGTATGGGTAGCATCCCAATTGGTTGTGTTAACAGGAGTATTATCTCCGAAATCCCATTCCCATGAACCAATAGTATTAGGGAATAATGTGGTGTTCGTAATTGTTGCAGGTGTCCCATCACATACTGTTGGTGCTGCAAAACCAGCTTGTGGAACAGGATTAACATCAACTGTTTCAACATAAGTAGCTTGGCATCCACTTCCAGTTATCGCATTTAGTGAAACGTTATACAAACCGCTAGAGGCATAAGTATGAGTTGGATGCTGTTGGTCTGAAGTTGTTCCATCACCGAAGTCCCACTCCCATGTAACAATAGATCCAATGTTTGAAGTAGTAAGGTCATTAAACTGAATTGGAGCATTGGGGCAAGGTGGTGGATAATCAAATAGGGTGTTTACCGCAGTTGAAGTGATGGTTGCATTAAGCGTTACTTGACAGCCTGTTACTGCAGTAAGTGTGCAAGAATATTGACTTCCATTAGGCGGGTCAGCGATTGAGATACTACGGGAAGTTGCACCAGTGTTCCACTGATAGGTAAAACCAGCAGGGGCAGTTAAAGTAGCCACGTTGCTATTACTTGGGCAGTAATCCACCTGAATTTCTAGAGGGTTACACTCGCCAACGATGTAGGCATAACCGTAATGTCCTCCTAAATCGCAATCACCTGTTGTAAACTCGATGGTAACATTTTGTCCTATATACGCTGATAAATCAATTCCCACGGGTGTCCAGGCACGATACCTTACACTACCACCACATGTACGAAAGCCTGGTATATTAGCAGCAGCCGTTACCTGATAATATCCACATTGCTGGCTGATGAGTTGTCCATTTCCATCAAGTACCCTAATCTCAAATCTTGGTTGGTCTGCCGCTGAGTGGCCTGGGTCTTGCAGCACCACGGCGTATTGGTAAGTAAAAAGTTCACTACCAGCCTGAACGTTGTAGGTATATGAAAGTCTTTCACCCTGAGCTCCTACAGCAGGGTTGCCAAGTCTTGCAGAATAAGTGTAACCGGGAGCGACAACAGTAATGTCATCGCAGGCATTCGGGTCAGTACCAGCACCGGTCATGATGGTGTGCCTTCCGTTTACAATTCCATTGCCACCCATGTTGATGGGGCAACAACTTCCAGTTCTACCTGTCCAGTTGGTGAAATCGTTATTGGAAAAATCAGCATTAACACACCCTTGAGAGTACACCAGATGGTTACTTATCAAGGATAACAACACAAAAGCCCCTATTCTTAAAATTGTATTTTTCACGTATAATCCTACAAGTATGCGCTGTTCACTTTAAAGAAACAGAGCAAGATACTAATTTTTCTCAACCCAATGCACGAAAAAATACCTTGATTGGTTGGGAGTTGGAACGAAAAATTTAAGAGAAGGTTTTATTTTGTTTTATTCAAGGGGTAAAGTGATGTCTACAAATGATTCTAAACAAAAAAGCCTAAGTTTTTGGATTCCTTCGATTGGGTTGTAATACAGGATAAAGCTCTTGCTCAATAAAGCTTCCAGGAAAAGTTTCATCACCTTTAAAACCAAGCACTATATCTCTGCCGCTTGAGGGAATGTAATTGGTTCTAAATATGTAATCCCAAATGCTTAATGAAATGCCATAGTTCATGCCATATCTCATATTTTCAGGAACTTCTTTTGAGTGGTGCCAAATATGCATTTGAGGGTTGTTGAGAATATACTTGAGAGGCCCTAATGGAATGTTGATGTTAGAATGATTGAAGTGCCCGATTGCGGTTGCAAAGATGTGCACAATAAAGAAATCCTGGATGCCAAAGCCAATCATGGATAAAGGGATGTATTGGATGACAGCGTAAACCACATTTTCCATCCAGTGATAGCGAAGGTGTGCAGCAAAACCCATTTGTTGAACAGAGTGATGAACTTTATGAAACTCCCAAAGGAAAGGAACCCTGTGGAGTAACCGGTGGGTGTTGAAATTGATAAAGTCTTTGACTACAAAGAGTGTTAATAGCTGGACCCAAACAGGCCATGAGTTCACCTCAATGGCTACCAGGTTGGTGATACCAAAAAGACCAAGAAAGTCATTGAAAAGCTCCACTGCGATATTGGAAACGGCATTATATCCTATTAATGAAAAGATGAAAAAATTGAAGAACATATAGAAGCCATCCAACCAAAAGTCTTTTCTGATGATAGGTTGCTTTTGTCTCCAAGGGATAACTATTTCTAAGACCCAAAACAATAAGGAAACCCCTATCAACCAGTAGAAGTAGTTGCCCCAATGCGGGTGCGTTACTTCGTGGACAAGGTAATCCCAATAGCTTGAAAAGGACCCTAAAAATATTTTTAGGTATCTTTCCATTACATGTTTTGCTCTATCATTTGCTTCAAGGCATTAACGGGAACAACCCCAGATTGGCGCCACTTAAGCTCTCCATTCTTGAATAGCATTAAAGTGGGAACCCCTTGTATTTGATACACATTAGCTATTTCAGGGTTTCTATCCACATCTATCTTCAAAATGCGGGCTTTATCTCCCACCTCTTTTGCCAGGTCCTGAAGTATGGGTGCCATCATCTTGCATGGGCCACACCATTCAGCATAAAAGTCGATTAATACCGGCTTTTCAGATTTAATTATATCTCCAAATTTGGTCATTTTCTTTCATTAATTGGTTACAGTTTCATTGCCTTCACTTTTCCAGGCGGTAATACCACCTTTTAAATTGTAAATTTTTTCAAAACCTATCGATTCCATTTTTCCACAAGCACTGGAGCTTCTGCCACCTGACTTGCAGTAAACGTAAATGGGTTTGGTTTTATCAAGTTTGTTTACTTCTTGTTCGAAATTATCGCCGTTCCAATCTATTACAATAGCTCCAGGAATAGTTCCTTCAGCAACTTCACGCGGTGTTCTTACATCAAGTATGATACCTGGCTGTTCTTGGGTTAAAGCTTTGAATTCCTGAACAGTAATGTCCTCATTGATTGTAGTTTTCCGATTGGTAGGTTCGCTTGTATTACTGTTAGAGCATGCTCCTAAGAAAAGGCAGCTTATTATTGTTGCTGTAGTTAATAGTGTTTTCATTTTGAGTTTTTATGTTTTTTAAGTAACCCTCCCTTTGATAAAAAGGGAGGGTTACAAAGGATTATTTGTTAAGGCTTACCCAACTTCCGGCGTTGTATGCTTCTATGCCGTGTTGTTGTAATACAGAAGTTGCCTGACCACTACGCATGCCTGAGGCACAGCACAATATTACTGGTTTACCGTCCTTTCTTAGCTTATCAATGTGCCCATTAATTGTGTTGAGAGGTATATTAATGGAACCTTTTACATGCCCGCCTTTAAACTCCTGAGGTGTTCTCACGTCAACTATTTTAGCCCCGTTTTGAAGTGCTTCTTCAATTTTGGCAGATTTTCCGCCCCTGAAAAGATTACTGAAAATTCCCATTTTACTCTGATTTGATTATTGATTTATATGATTGTTGTATATACAACTTTTTGCTATTTATTCGTGTTGCTTAAAGTCTAGTATCAGTTTAATTAATGATTATGCAGATGTCTGGCAAACAAATGCCGTCTTTGGGATATCCGTTTTTGCAATGGCGTTAAAACCACCTATGATGTCAACCAGATTTTTATAACCCTCTCGTCTTAAGATTGATGCAGCAATCATAGAGCGGTAACCCCCCAAGCAATGAATGTGATAAGTTTTGTTCTTATCCAAGTCGTTAAGATGGTCATTGATAAAATCAAGGGGAAAATTAGTTGCTGATTCAGCATGTTCAGCATCATATTCGCTCGGCTTGCGAACATCAAGAAGTGATTCTACCTGATTGTTGCCCAATTGGGAACTTAACTCATCGGCGGTAATAGAAGTTATTGTGTCGACAGGTTTGCCAGCGTTTTTCCAAGTGTTAATTCCACCTTTAACATACCCGATACTATTATCATAACCGACACGTGCCAGGCGAAGCACGGCCTCATCTTCTCTGCCTTCTTCAGCTAGTATGATTATCTTTTGATGCAGGTCTTTAATAAGGGTTCCTACCCATACTGCGAAGGAACCATCCAAACCTATGAAAAGAGAGCCAGGAATAAAGCCTTTATTGAATTCTTGTGCTTTTCTTGTGTCGAGTAGCAAGGCCCCATTGCGCATTTCTTCCTCTATATCATCAGGGCCCAAGGCACGCAAACCTTTTTCCATTACGTCATCGATACTATCGTAGCCCAACTTGTTTATCAATGCATTTTTCGGGAAGTATTGAGGTGGCGGCATAATGCCATCAGTAACTTCTTTAATGAACTCCTCTTTGGTCATGTCTTTTCTCAAGGCATAGTTCACTTCTTTTTGATGACCCAGGGTGTCGGTTGTTTCCCTGCTCAAGTTTTTTCCACATGCAGAGCCAGCACCATGCGCTGGATATACTATTACGTCATCTTCAAGAGGCATGATTTTCTCTCTCAATGAGTCGAAAAGAAAACCTGCTAAATCCTCTTTGGTAAGATTGGTTTTTATTGCCAAGTCGGGGCGGCCCACATCACCGATAAACAGTGTGTCGCCTGTAAAAATTCCGTGGTTTTTCCCATTTTCGTCAATCAGTAGGAATGTTGTTGATTCCATTGTGTGCCCCGGAGTGTGAAGCGCCTTGATTTTTACTTTGCCCAACTCAAACACTTCTTGGTCTTTGGCCGAGTAGATGTCATATTCAGGGTTTGCGTTTGGTCCGTATACTATCGTAGCTCCTGTTTTCCTGGCCAGGTCAATATGCCCCGACACGAAATCAGCATGGAAATGGGTTTCAAAGATGTATTTAATCCTAGCACCATTTTCCCTAGCTTTTTCTATATACGGCTCTGTTTCTCTTAACGGGTCAATAATTGCTACTTCGCCTTCTGACTCAATATAGTAAGCTGCTTCTGAAAGGCAACCTGTGTACATTTGTTCTACTTTCATTGTTTTATCTGTGTTCGTTCAACAAAATTATCTATTCAATGTTTATCTTTAATGACTTATATCAATTCTTTACCTATTATTATAATTCCCATTATTAGTACAAACCACCCGAAAGCGGGTTTAAGTTTGTAGCCAGCGACATTCTTAGATAACCTACTACCGAGGAAGATGCCAGCCACTGCCAGGGCAGTAAATGGTAGTAAAAACTTCCAATCAATCGTAAAATGGCCTAAATCAACCACGAAACCTATAAAAGAATTAATAGCAATAATAGCAAGGGATGTACCAATGGCTATTTTCATGGGCAGACGGGCTAATAGTACCAATCCTGGTATTATTAGAAACCCGCCACCAGCGCCAAGTAATCCTGTGATTAGACCTACCAGTAAGCCTTCTATTAGCAATAAAGGGTATCTGGTTGTAGCGGAATAATCACCCTGATTGGGCTTAAATTTTTGGGGCTTTATCATGAATATGGATGATGTCACCATCAGTATCGCAAACAGCAACATAATTCCCATGTCCTTAGTTATTTCAATACCTGAGATGGTGAATAAAACGCTTGGTAAGGCTGGCAATACATATGCTCTTGTTGCGAAGACTGAAGCTATTGCCGGCAAACCAAACATGAATACAGCCTTGGTATCTAGCTGATTTTTCTTCTTTGCGGATAGGGCACCTACTAAGCTGCTACTACCTACTACGAATAAAGAGTAGGAAGTGGCAGTAATTGGTGATAAGTCCATGAGGTAAACTAAAACAGGTACGGTGAGAATTGAACCACCCCCGCCAATAGAACCAAGAACCAAACCAATTAAAATAGCCGCTATGTATCCTAGTATTTGCATTTTTTAAAATCCTTCACAAGAGTCTATACAACCTATTATATTGGTAATGGTATCATCAGTAAGGCTGTAATAAACGTTTCGTCCTTCACGCCTTACCTCTAAAATTTGTTTATCTCTCATCTTGGTAAGATGATGTGATACAACAGCTTGTTCAACACCTAAAGCGTCAGTGAGCTCACCAACGGAAATCTCTTTTTTCTGCTTAAGAAGGTCAATAATTGAAATCCTTACAGGGTGAGCTACCGTTTTTAAAACATAGGCTGCACGCTCTAGTTTTTGTTCTGATAATGTGACAACTAAATCTTTCATAATTAAAATCTCGGCACAAATATATATAAATATCTATATATATGCAAGTTTATACATAAAATTTGGACGACTTGCAACAATTATAGGTTAAATAGTCGGCTAAAAACCGCCTGTGTTGATTAATCTTGCTTAAGTTTGAACTCTTTTTAGACACTACTGTTGTTTTAGCTTTAAGTCATATTTAAATGAGATATAAATTATTAGGTCGCAGTGGCTTGCGCGTTTCAGAGATTTGTTTGGGTACAATGACTTTTGGGGAGGAATGGGGATATGGAGCCAATAAAGAGGAAAGTCAAAGTATGTTCAACACCTTTTTGGATGCAGGTGGAAACTTTATTGATACAGCCAACCGATATACTGAAGGGACAAGTGAAGAGTGGTTGGGAGACTTTATGAAAGCTTCTGGTAAAAGGGATGAGATTGTAATGGCTACTAAGTATTCACTATACACCAAAGCAGGGAAAATAAACGACAGCGGTAACCACCGCAAGAATTTAGTTCAATCTCTTGAGGGTAGTTTAAGAAGGCTAAAGACTGATTATATAGATTTATTATATATACACGCCTGGGATTTTACTACACCCGAGCAGGAAATAATGCGTGCTTTAGATGATATGGTTCGTTCAGGTAAAGTGTTGCATGTTGGTATTTCAGACACACCAGCTTGGGTGGTTGCAAAGTCGAATACCCTAGCCGAATTGAGGGGTTGGAGCTCTTTCACGGCGATGCAAATAGAGTATAGCTTAATAACACGCGATGGTGAACGCGACTTATTACCAATGGCTGGGGCATTTGACATGGGTGTGACTGCGTGGGCACCCTTGGCTGGGGGAGCATTAACAGGCAAGTACTTGAACGATAACGATAGCCCCAAACGCTTGAAAGAGGGTAGTAAAAGATTGAATGAGCGCAGTACTGCTATAGCGCAAACTGCGGTTGATATAGCCAATGAGATAGGTTGTGAACCTGCCCACGTGGCTGTGAACTGGGTGAAACAGCAAGGTAAAGTACTAATACCTATTGTAGGGGCGAGAAACACCAAACAAATACAACAGAACATAGAAAGCCTCAAATATCCTTTAAACCAGGAGCAGCTGGATAAACTCAATGAGGTAAGCAAGATTGAGCTAGGTTTCCCACATGACTTTTTGAAAGGAGAGGGAGTGGAGACGGTTCTTTTTGGTGGATTAAAAGGTAAAATAGACAACCATAGGTGAAACAAGAGCGTATATTGCTGTTTACACTGGCGTGCGTTCAGTTTAGCCACATAGTTGATTTTATGATTATGATGCCATTGGTAGATATACTGATGGCAGACTTGAGCATTAACCCCAAGCAATTTAGTTTTCTTGTAGCTTCATACACCTTGAGTGCTGGTGTTGCTACCCTTGTTGCTGCATTATACCTGGATAAACTCAATAGAAAAACGGTTGTTTTTGTTTCATTTATTGGCTTTGTTGTGGGTACATTGGCTTGTGGTTTGGCAAATTCCTATCCTTTCTTTTTGGCGGCAAGGATGTTTACAGGAGCTTTTGGTGGCATAGTAGGAAGCATTATATATGCCATTGTTGGGGATGTGATACCTCTGGAGCGCAGGGGGAAAGCCATGGGGGCAATAATGGCAGCATTTTCAATCGCAGCCGTAGTTGGAGTTCCGCTAGGATATACCATTGCTTATAAGTTTAATTGGCACATTCCTTTTATAATGATTGCAGGATTCGGAGTTGTGATAATAGGCTTGATTTACAAGTTTGTTCCATCACTATCTGGGCATATTAATAAGAATGATACTTCAAGAAAAATTGAAGTAATGACCAATGTGATTAAAAACCCCAATCAATTAAGGGCTCTGCTGTTTATGTTCTTAATGATTATGGGACATTTCACCATCATCCCATTTATCACCAAATATTTTATTAATAATGTGGGGCTAAAGGAACACCATATTACCTTGGTTTATATGATAGGAGGTGGCTTGACCATAGTTACAGCACCCATAGTTGGCAGATTGGCGGATAGGTTTGGGCGGGCTTTGGTATTCTCCATATGCGCAGGACTAGCCATTATACCTATCTTTTTTATTACTAATATGGGAATGGTGCCTGCCTATGTTGCCCTAACTTTTACGGGGATGTTCTTCGTTTTTGTGAGCGGAAGAATGGTGCCAGCACAAACCATGCTTACAGCGGCTGCTAAGACTCAAAACAGGGGTAGTTTTATGAGTATAGTTACTGCAGTGCGTGAATTTGCATCATCGCTTGCATCGGTTATCTCGGGGATAATTGTAATCGAGATGGCCGATGGTAGGTTGGTCCATTACGAAAAGGTGGGCTATTTGGCAGCTTTTTGTAGTGTGTTGGCCATCATTATAGCCTGGAAAGTTAGGCCTGTTGATGATGATTAGGGGATAAAAAACTACCCTTCCTGCGGGTGCAAGTCGGGTAGTTTTGCATGGTTGACTGAAATTCTCTTTTACTTCACAAGTGCTCATAGGTGTAAAACACGAGCAAAGCGTTTAAACCAAATCAATAGCCCAAATTTATTCGAGGCGAGGGTTCAATAGAAACGAAAAGCCCCATTTCTTGTAAAACTTTATAATCTTTTACAAGGTTTTACACCTTTATAAGCTAGTTGGGGTTCTTTCTGAATTCTGATGGGGTGAGCCCTGTGAACTTCTTGAAAGCGTTGATAAAAGAGGGCCTCGTATTGAATCCGCTCTGGCTGGCAATGGCTTCCAGGGTGTATTTTTCACTGTGGTCGGGAGTATTCAGTAATTTTTTGGCATAAATCACCCTGTATTGGTTGATGAAGTCGAAAAAGTGCATATCGCTACCTTGATTTACTGCTTTTGAAATCGTGTGGGTATTTGTTTGCAAGGCATTGGCGATGTCACCAATTTTTAAGTTGCTATCTAAATAGTAGGCCTTTTCTTCAAATAATTGAATGATAGAGTTGTAGACTTCTAATGTCGCTTTATCAATTTCTTCCACTTTTTGTGTGATGGGTTGGCTGGTCTCATTAGCTTTTACTTGTGTGCGTGCCAGTTCTTGGCGCTTCAAGTAGAGCATCATTACAGATAATGTGACCAACATCTCGAATAGACAAGCTGGAAGAATGAGGTAGCCAAATAGTGGGTGCTCATCAATTATACCGTAGTTGCGCAACATGTATATAATCAACACTATGCAAAATGGAGTTTGGGCTATTAGCAGATAATACCCAGGCCTATGCCCTCTTTTGAAAGCAGCCCGCCAAGAAGTGAATAAGACTGTGATAATTAAGATAATAGTAGCTATATTGAAAAGGGTAAGCAGGGTTGATTTCAGTAGGTCGCTTTTGAACGGGATTATTGAAATGGCGAAAATGACGATGAAAGAATACAAAAGACCTTTATAGAGCAACTGTATTTTTTTGCTGAATAGTAACTCTATGTCCAGAAGGTGGTAAGAAAACTGGGTTAAAAAGATTAAAATGGGTATAGACATCCAAAACCGAAGCATGTTGGTATAAGTAGTGAAACTTGCCGGTAGAATTAAGCTCAAATAACCAATGGTTACTGACTGATAGATAATCAGAAAGAAGATAAAACCGATATACCAGGCAATTAATGGGTCTTTATAGAGATAAAGCTGTAAGCATGAATAAAAGAGCTGAATTAATGCAACACCCAAGAACAGGAAAAACATCAGGTTGGAAGTTTGAATATGTTTGTACACCTCCTTGGTTTCAAAATAAGAAACACCTGTCTTAAGGGCTCCATGCTCATTTTGGAGCCGAATATAAACCTGTTGATTGGGGCTTTTAGAGGCTGGAACTTCAAACATGAACTTATTGAGTGGAACATCTCGAGTGGATGCTGGCCTTAATGAGCCAGTATGTAGTTCTCTCTTAATTTGACCATTTGATACCAGATAAAAGTCAACGTAATTGACAAAAGGATGGTCAATGGTAATAAATAGTGGATTTGAATTTGCTGGGTTTAGCTTTATCCAAAATGCCGACTTGGTGTACCCAAAATTGGCTGTTTTCTTTACTATGAAAGAAACATCGCTGCCAAGAACATCATGAATGTTGAGCTCACCGGAGGCGTCCTCAAAAACCTGTAATTGTTTGTAATACCCTTTTTGCCCTTCGCCTAATGAAGTTAGCGCAAGCAAAACAAAAACTACCAGAAAGCAAGACCTTCTTAAAGACGATTTCATTCTTCACGATAAAGTGTAATAGGCTGGTAAAAGCAAATATGGAAAATAATCTCATTTTTAGCAATGAAAAGTACACAAACCAATGTACAAATAGCTGGTGTAAAAAGGCACACGAAAATATTACCTTTGTACGACACGTTAAATAAGGAATGAATCCCAACTTAGACCCAGACAAGGAAAACCAATTTTCCATTGATAAAGAGCTTGAGAAAGCTCTACGCCCAGGGCATTTTGATGACTTTGATGGGCAGGAGAAGGTGGTGGAGAACCTTAAGGTTTTTGTGCAAGCGGCCCTAAAAAGGGGAGAAGCACTAGACCATGTACTGTTGCACGGCCCTCCTGGATTGGGAAAGACAACGTTGGCGCATATCATTGCTAATGACCTTGATGTGGGGATTAAAATTACCAGCGGCCCCGTATTGGATAAGCCAGGCGACTTGGCAGGTTTGCTGACCAACCTGGAACCTAATGATGTGCTTTTTATTGACGAGATACACCGGCTTAGTCCAATAGTGGAAGAGTACCTTTATTCAGCTATGGAGGATTATCGCATCGACATTATGATTGAGACAGGGCCCAATGCAAGAACTGTTCAAATCAAGCTTAACCCTTTTACTTTGGTAGGGGCTACTACTCGCTCGGGATTGTTGACTTCGCCTTTAAGAGCGAGGTTTGGGATTAACTCAAGGTTGGAGTATTACAATACCAAGACCTTGCAGGGGATTGTGAACAGGTCGTCCTCGATATTGGAGGTGGAGATAGAAGAGACGGCGGCTCATGAAATTGCCCGCCGTAGTCGTGGAACACCCCGTATTGCCAATGCGTTATTGAGACGGGTGCGTGATTTTGCTCAAATAAAAGGCAATGGAACGATTGATTTGGAGATATCCCGTTTTGCCCTGGGGGCTTTGAATGTTGACCAGCATGGTTTGGATGAAATGGATAATAAGATATTGGCGACCATCATTGAGAAATTTAAAGGCGGGCCTGTGGGTATAACTACCATAGCAACGGCAGTAGGTGAAGAGTCAGGCACTATTGAGGAAGTATATGAGCCATTCTTAATCCAGGAAGGTTACTTGATGCGCACACCACGGGGTAGGCAAGCAACTGAATTGGCCTATAAGCACCTGGGTAAAGTATTCACCCGCAATGCGGGGACTCTATTTGAAGATGGCTTGGATGCTGAATAGTGCTATATTTAGGCATGCCATCACCCAAAATTGAAAATGCAAGACTTATTAAGCAAGAAGCTCAACGGCTAGGCTTTATGTATTGTGGCGTTTCAAAGGCTGAGTTTTTGGAGGACGAAGCTCCTAAGTTGGAGGAATGGCTCAGCAAGAACTACCATGGCACTATGGGTTGGATGGCCAATCACTTTGATAAACGTCTTGACCCTACCAAGCTGGTGCCAGGCGCGAAATCAGTCGTTTCGGTTTTGCTCAACTATTTTCCTGAGAAGGAACAAAAAGACCCAACATCGCCTAAAATAAGCAAGTATGCCTATGGGGATGATTATCATTATGTGATTAAGGATAAACTGAAAGAGCTAGCACATTTTATAGAGGAGAACATTGGTGAAGTTTCAGGGCGAGCTTTTGTGGACTCGGCACCTGTGATGGACAAAGTATGGGCTAAACGTTCAGGATTGGGCTGGGTAGGGAAAAACACCAACTTAATACATCCCAAGCACGGTTCTTTTTTCTTTATTGGTGAGTTGATTTTAGACCTTGAGTTGGAGCCTGATAGCCCAATAAAAGATTATTGCGGTACCTGCACCGCGTGCCTGGATGCTTGCCCAACCGATGCGTTTTTCGGGCCTTACCGGATAGATGCTTCAAAATGTATTTCTTACCTAACCATTGAGTTGAAAGAGCAAATACCTAATGAGTTTAGTGGCCAAATGGATGGTTGGGCTTTTGGGTGTGATGTGTGCCAGGATGTGTGCCCCTGGAATAGGTTTTCAAAAGCACACCAAGAGCCTGCTTTTGAACCTAAAGAGGGTTTGCTGGAAATGACTAAAGCCGATTGGGAAGAGATTACTGAAGATGTCTTTAAAAAACTGTTTAAGAATTCGGCTGTGAAGCGCACGAAGTATAGCGGGATTAAAAGAAATATCGATTTTTTGAAGTCTTAGGCTGGAACTTGTTTTTCTGTGTATTCCCTATATAACTCTCTAACTATACCATCTGCAAGGCCAATTTGAGGGACGTATACTTTTTCACTTTTGGCCCATTTAAGTATGGACAAGAAAATTTCAGTAGCCGGGATGATTACATCGGCCCTATCTGGGTTCATATCAAATTCGCTAATGCGGTCTTCTAAGGGTACTGAAGTAATACTTTTATAAATGGTTGAAATCTGACCCTTAGAGATAGAGGGAGTCCCTTTTTTCTTGGTAGAGCGAGACATTTTTATCAACCGATTGATGTTACCACCAGAACCGATTAAATACACTGGTTGATGATTCTGGGTATTCTCTTTTACCCACTTTTTCATGGTTTGCCAGGCTTCTACATCCACCACATTTTCCAGTTGACGAACGGTGCCTATTTGAAAAGATTTTGAAGCTACCAGTTCGTTTTTCGCGAAAAGCGTAATCTCGGTACTACCACCACCTACATCTACATATAGGTAAGAGTTTTTATGGTCGAGCAAGTGCTCGATATGGTTGGCATAGATAATATCAGCTTCTTCTTTACCACTGATTATTTTGATTTTAATGCCGGTGTCTTTTTTTATCCTCTTTACAATATCTTTACCATTGGATGCCTCACGCATGGCTGAAGTAGCGCATGCCCGCAGTTTAATAACGTTAAAGGCTTCCATCAAGAGTTTATAAGACTTGATGGCGGTAGTAAGGGTTTCAATTTTTTCTTCTGGAATTTCATCACCTGTAAACACCTCTTGACCCAATCTCACAGGAACCCTTACGAGAGAAGCTTTTTTAAAAACCGGACCATCCTTGCCCTCAAAAACATTCATTATGAGGAGCCTCATAGCATTGGAGCCTATATCAATTGCGGCAAATCTTTTAATTTCCATCTACACTCCCTTTTTGCTTCCCAAGTTTTTCAAGGTAAAAGTAAAAATCATCTTGAGAACGCACCCTCTTATTGTCAATTGGTACTTTGTATTTGTTTGATTGTTTGGCATCCAATATTCTAGCTTTAGTGTTTCCACTTAGTTGAATATCTATCATAGTGCGCAGTTGCTGCTGGATGTCTTTATCATAAATAGGGCAGGCAGCTTCCACACGATGGTCAAGGTTTCGTGTCATCCAGTCGGCTGAGCTAATGTAGTATAGTTCATCACCCCCATTGCCGAATATCAATATGCGTGAGTGTTCAAGGTACTTGTCTACAATACTCACGGCTTCAATGTTCTCACTTTGGCCTTCAATATCAGGAACCAGGCTACAGATACCACGAATGATGAGATTTATCCTGACACCTGCATTACTTGCATTGTAAAGCTTTTCAATCATTTCCGGGTCTACCAGACTATTGAGTTTAAGTATAATGTATGCCTTTTTGCCAGCTTTGGCATTTTTAATTTCGCTGTCGATTAATTTGGTCATCCGCCTGCGCATGTGCAGCGGAGAAGTAATCAGGTGTTTATAGGTATAAGTTCTGTAGTTGTTCTTAAAGAATGTAAACATGCGATTTACATCGGATGTTATTCGAGGGTCAGCGGTGAGCAGGCTGGTATCAGAGTATATGGTACTGGTAGATTCATTGTAATTACCGGTGGAGACATTAGCGTAATGAACTATTTTGCCATTTTCTTCACGCTCAATAAGGCATAACTTACTGTGTACTTTTAAGCCTGGTACACCAAAAATGATTTTTACTCCCGCTTCTTGTAGTTTGTCTGTCCACCCGATATTGGCTTCTTCGTCAAAGCGAGCCTGCAATTCCATTACTGCAGTTACTTCTTTCCTGTTGCGTGCTGCATTGATTAACGCATTGATGATTTTCGATTTTTTGGCAAGGCGGTATAAGGTTATTTTAATAGACTTAACGTTGGGGTCGATTGCAGCTTCTCTTAAAAGGTCAATTACATAATTGAAAGATTGATAAGGGAAATGCAGCATAATATCCTGTTGCTTGATTACCTTCAGGATACTTTCATGAGGATGAAACTCTTTTAAGGCTAGAGGTGGGGCTGGCTTGTATAACAAATGAGGGCCACCAATATTTGGAAAGCCAATAAAATCTTTGAAATTATGATAACGCGCACCAGCAATTAGGCTGTCATTTTCTTCCAAATCAAGGGCGCTTTTTACCAATAATAATAAGTCTCGTGGCATGGTAGCATCATAAACCATTCTTACCGGTTCAGCCCTTTTTCTTTGCTTGATACTTCTGGATATTTTCTCTAACAGGCTTCGCGACACATCATTATCAATGTCTAGCTCGGCATCACGTGTAATCTTAATAGTGTATGCTTTTACATCATCAAAAGAGAAGATGGAAAAAATTTCCCTGGCGCAATAACGAATCATATCGTCTAAAATCATGATGTATTTGCGCTCCCCCCTTTGCGGTAACACCACAAATCGACCGACCACATCAGACGGGATTTCTATTAAGGCATATTTGGGTTCTGTATGGGCCTTTTTTCTAATGAATTTTATAGCCAGGTAGATTGACTTTTCCCTCAAATACGGAAAATCTTCAGGACCGTTTACCATGATAGGGACGAGGGCAGGGCGCACGTTTTTCCTAAAATAGTCAGTTACAAAAAGGCCTTGGGACTTATTTAGTTTGTCTTCACGAAGAACAAAGATTTTTTCTTTTTCAAGTTCTTTAAGAATATTGCGAAAGGCGTTGTCGAACCTTTTGTGTTGATCAACAGAGGTTTTCTGTATTTGATTAAGAATTTTTTTTGGTTTGCCTCCAATTACTTCACGCGCGCTTTTACCAAAGTTGATAACCCTTTGTACAGTTGCCACCCGTACCCTAAAAAACTCATCGAGGTTATTAGAAAAAATACCTAAAAACCTCATGCGTTGTACCAATGGCACACGAGGATCTTCCGCTTCTTGCAGCACCCTTTCGTTAAAAGACAGCCAGCTTATCTCTCTATTTATAATTTTCTTATTGCTCAAATTATTAGCCGTTTTGGCTGGTTTTTTCTCTGACATGTGAAAGCGTGAAATTTAAGATTTCTTTGGCAATTTTTTAGGCCCCATCAAAAAATTGCTTTTACATGAATTTTTTTTCAAGTTTCCGAATGACTTTACTTTTAGCTTAACACCAGCGATACCAGAGGATGGTATCTTATCTATGGATTCTTTGGTGAGGTGATTGTAAAGGTTGGTTAGGCCAGGGTCATGGCCAACTAATAGGATTGAGTCGTACCTGACATCTGAGTTTTGGAGGAACTTGATGAGCTTACCTTTGTCCCCATTGTATAGCAAGTCGTTTATTTCAATGCGGTGAGATGGGTATTTTAATGTTTGGGCATATATTAGTGCTGTGTGAACTGCTCTGATAGCTGGGCTAGTGATTATTAAGTCGACAGATACTTTTTGGTTTTGGAGCCATTCAGCCATGCGATAGGTCTCCTTAAGGCCATTAATTTTTAAAGGCCTGTCCCAGTCATCGAGGGAGTTTTTGGCCCAACTTGGTTTTCCGTGCCGAGCAAGCAGAAGTTGTTTCATGCTTCAATTCTTAGTGACAAAAATGTATAAAACTCCCGGCACATGTTTCAAGCAGGTGGTAATATTCACCTAACTTTAATGAGTTGGTAACATTTGGGTAAAGCCTTTATAGCCGCGATAAATTGTTATTCTTGCAGGGAGAATAATTATGAAAATACTGCTGATAGAACCATTCTTCACAGGCTCACATTCAAAATGGGCCAAAGGCTACCAAATGCATAGCAGGCATGAGGTAAAGATACTCAGCATGACGGGCCATTACTGGAAATGGCGGATGCATGGTGGTGCGGTATCCATAGCGGGAAAGTATGAAGAGATGGGTTTAAAACCCGATTTGATTTTAGCCACAGATATGTTGGATTTGACGACGTTCCTGGCCTTAACCAGAGCAGAAACGCAAGGAATAAAAACAGTGCTTTACTTCCATGAAAACCAACTGACTTACCCCTGGTCGCCAACGGATAGGGATGTGAAGAAGAAAAGGGATGGGCACTACGCTTTTATCAATTACAGCAGTGCATTGGCAGCTGATAAAGTGTTTTTTAATTCGCGGTATCACATGGATAGCTTTTTAGGTGAGATGCCTAATTTCCTTAAAGGGTTTCCAGACAACAGAGAGTTGAAAACAGTAGAAAAAATAGCTGACAAAAGCGAGGTGCTCTATTTAGGAATGGATTTAAAGAAGTTTGACGAATTGAAGATAAAAGGAGCTGAAAGCACACCTTTGATTATTTGGAATCACAGGTGGGAGTATGATAAAAACCCTGAAGCTTTTTTTGATGTTTTGTATCAGTTACAAGATGAAGGAGTTGATTTTCAGGCGGCTGTATTAGGGGAAAGTTATCCAAAGAGGCCTGCTATTTTTAAGGAAGCGAAAAAGAAACTGAGTGATAGGATTGTTCACTTTGGATATGCAGAGACTTTTGAAGAGTATGCCCAATGGCTGTGGAAGGGGGATGTTTTACCGGTAACTTCATCACAAGATTTTTTTGGGGGTAGTGTGATAGAAGCTATGTATTGCAATTGCTATCCGCTATTGCCCAATAGGCTGGCTTATCCCGAGCACATACCGAAAAGTGAAAAGGAAAAGTTGATTTATAACGGCAATGAGGAATTGGTAGATAAACTAAGGCACTTGTTGTTAAACATTGATGAAACGAGAGCATACAGAACATCCAGCTATGTGGCAGATTATGATTGGGGGGTGATGGTAGAAAAATATGACGATATGATGGAAGCATTTCTTTAACGAAGTAATGCGTATCTTTGATTAACTGGAAATTGCATGAAGGCTAGCACAACATATTTACTTTTCACAGCATTTAGCTTGATGGCTAATAGCTTGGTGGCGCAACCACCACCGCCACCTATTTTGTTTTCCTTGCCTACAACAACCGCTTTATGGGCTGAAAACACTAGTGTTAAGTATGCCATGGATGGTGATACGACCATCAATAATGTCGACTATAAAAAGATATGGACTTCTGATGAAGCGGTTTTTAATCTGAGCGGAGCAACCTATCATGCAGCACTTAGGGAAGAACCTGCCGGGGTGGTAAAAGCAGTAATGGCTGGAATGACCAATGAAGTTATTCTTTACAACTTTAATTTATATGCGGGATTGCAATCTGAGGATGTGTACCTCCATGGATATGGAACAGTGAATGTAACAGTAGTGGGGTATGACTCTATCCAAGTTGAAACCGAGATGCGCCCTGTATATATAATAGAGACAGACCAGGGATATCAATATGAATGGATTGGTGGTATTGGTTCCAAAAGGGGGTTGTTTACACCTGCCGCTAATTTTGACCCGGTTGAAGAGCTTTATTGTTTTCATCAAAACGACACATTGGTTTATTTGCGCTTGGGTGTGGCAGATTGCAACACAACAGCTATTGAAGAGCGCGAAACAGCATCAATAGAGTTGTATCCTAATCCCAGTAAGGGAGAGATACAAGTCAATACGGGTTTTGAGGTTAAGAATGCATCACTAATAATAACTGATGCTAAAGGTAGCATAGTTGACAATCGTCAATTGGGCCGTGGCAGTTTTTTCATCATTTCAGATTTGGGCATTGCTCCGGGGCTTTATTTTTACCACTTGTTTGATGAAGGAGTGGTGAAAAAGTCTGGTAAGCTTATTTTTCAGTAGAAGAATCTTTGCCCGCCTTTTTTCTACCCGCTTTTTTCAGCGCTTCATTGATTACATATTCCAACTGCCCGTTGGTGCTCCTGAATTCATCAGCAGCCCATTTTTCAACAGCTTTGAGCATTTCAGGATCAAGCCTTAATACAAATGGCTTTTTTTTAGCCATATTATCACCTCCTGCATTTATTGGTGTAAAGTGCCTGTATTAATTACCGGGTTAGCAGCTTTATCAGAACACAAAACTACCATTAAGTTGCTCACCATCGCAGCTTTTTTCTCATCGTCCAGCTCAATGATGGACTTGTTTGAAAGCTCTTTCAAGGCCATTTCTACCATACCTACTGCACCTTCCACAATTTGTTCCCTTGCGGCAACAATGGCTGTGGCTTGCTGCCTTTGAAGCATAGCTCCTGCTATTTCCTGGGCATAGGCCAAGTGGCTGATGCGGGCTTCCATTACTTTTATACCAGCTATCTCCACACGGCTTTGTAATTCGGTTTCAAGCACTTGGTCTACTTCATCTCCACCGTCGCGAAGGGAGATGTCAGCATCTTCATCATCAAACTTGTCATAGGGGTAGCTGCCAGCCAGTTTCCTTACGGCTGATTCACTTTGAACTGTAACGAAATTTCGGAAATCATCCACTTCAAAAGCTGCTTTGTAGGTGTTTTCTACTCTCCACACCAATACCACACCAATCATTATTGGGTTGCCAAGTTTATCATTCACTTTGATGTGTTGGCTATCCAGGTTTCTTGCCCTTAGCGAGATTTTTCTCTTAGTGTATAAGGGGTTTACCCAAAAGAAACCATTGGCCTTGATAGTGCCAACATATTTACCGAAGAAGACTAGTACACTGGACTCGTTGGGGTTTACAATTACAAAACCTTTAGCACAAAAGCCTGCTATGGCTGATATTACTATAAGTATAGGGAGTTCAGTGAGAATGATACCATAAACAGTAGCCCCCATGATGGATATTATTAGGAATAATGCCAACCAGCCATTGCTTCCCCTAACTGTTTTCTCTTGATTCATGATATGATAATTTAAATTGATATTAAAATGATATCACAATACTATATAAAAATTCCATTGAGTCCAAAACTTTAACATTATTTAAGAATCAAAAAAGATTGATAGGAAGCCTAGCTACAAAGGATTTTGGGAAAGGTGTTCCAGACAGTCTTCAAAAGAAGCAAAAGTATCTCCTCCACTTTCAAGGATGGAGCATGATAACATAAGATTGGTGGGATAGCCGAAGACTTCAATGTCCGGGAATTCGGCATCCACTTGCATTATTGCTTTAAACAAAGGGTAGTTTTTAGTTCTTTGCTCTAAAGACTCATTAAATAAAGTGGTATAACCATACAACCTTTTTCCCAATGCTGCACCAGCACCTATTTCCCAAGCAGTGCCATCATCCACGTTGATTCCCCTAAAAGGCACCAAATTAGCCATCACTACGTCGCATTGCTGCACTAGACTGTGGTTGCCTTTGTAGACTGCCATCCCTTTTTCGTGGGGAGTGGGATATTTATCTAAATCAAGTGAATTATCGAATGGAGAAAGGCCCTCAAAGCCATAGTTAGCGCATAAATCCTTAAGATAGTTAAAATGTGGAATTACCTTATCTGGTGCCATGAATACGTCAGGGCCTGCCAGGTATATTTTGATTGAGTTCATTTGCCTATTAAATCAATTTCGCAAAAATGCACAAAATTTATCTTTCTAAAAGTCAGCAAATTAGGGGCTTATGGCTGAAATAAATAAACAAAAGGTTTTAATTTTTTGTTAACAAGGCTTGCCACGTAAGCTTCTCTTTATACATTTGCAGTTGTATATGCAACTAGTGTAATGACAAAAAAGAAGATAAACTTTGAAGATGCGATAGGATACTTGTTATTCAGGGCGCATCGTGTAATGGCGAATAAACTTTTCCAAAACCTTAAGGAACGTGGTTTTGAGATAACCCCAGAACAATGGATGTTGTTGGTTCACTTGTGGCAAAAGGACGGTTTGAACCAAAACGAAATAGCACAAAGCTGTGCGAAAGATAAGACTACAATCACGCGCGCTATTGATAACCTGGAGAAAATGGGTATGGTAAAACGTGTGAAAGACAAGGTAGATGGTAGAGTGAATAATATATTCCTGACGGAAAAAGCCAAGGAAATGCAAGAGCAAGTAATACCAGCGATTGAAAATACGCTTGAGCAGGCCCAGAAAGGTATTGGCTTGTATGATATGGAAATAACTAAAGACACTCTCAGAAAAATATATCAGAACCTTAGCCCATATGAGGGTGAGGAATAATAAGCAGCAAGACGCAAATGGGTAAAACAATAAGGCAAATAGCAATAACCCTGGTGATTTTAGGTATTGGGGTGGCTGGTTTTATGTTTATGAAAAGCCAGGAAAAGGTAGAAGACAGGCGAACTGACAAAGCCAGGCCTTATGTTCGCACTCTGATAGTTGAAAATGGAACGGTTCCTTCTACGATATCCATTACCGGACGCCTTGTAGCAAGAGAGAAAATATCTGTTATAGCTGAAGTGATGGGCACTTTGAAGGAGAGTAATAAAGTGTTCAAAGAAGGGGTGGCTTATAGCAAGGGTGAAGTGATGCTAAGCATTGACGCGAATGAGTTTAAGATGAATTTATTGGCGCAGAAAAGTGCTTTTTTAAACCTCCTTACCCAAATGATGCCAGACCTGAAGATAGATTACAGCAGCAGTGCATCAAAATGGGATGAGTATGTTAATGTTTTTGAGTTAGAAAAACCTTTAGCCCCCTTGCCAGAAGCTGATGGGCAGGAAAAGTTCTTTTTATCAAGCAGAAATGTTTACCAACAGTACTATGCGATTAAGAGTTTGGAAGAAAGGCTGGCGAAGTATGACATTACGGCTCCATTTAACGGTGCGGTAACGGTTTCCAATGTTTATCCTGGAATGACAGTGCCAGCTGGACAAATGCTAGGTGAGTTTTTAAACCCCAGTTCATTTGAGATAGAAACTGCGGTGCCAGCCGGAGATATGAAGTTTGTGAAGATGGGAGACAAGGTCAACCTGGGTTCAACTGAGCTTGGGAAAAACTGGGAAGGCAAGGTAGTGCGTATCAGTGATAAGATTGACCCAGCCACTCAATCTGTAAAGATATTTGTTGCTGTTCAGGGAAGTGGCTTAAGAGAAGGGCTATACCTAAGCGGTGAAATACATTCTGGGACCTTTGAAAATGCATATGAACTACCAAGAAAACTCTTGGTGGATGACAGCATGGTTTTTACTGTGAAAAACGACACCATGTTGAGCAAGCAAGAAGTGGAAATAGTGAAGGTAAACAGGGGTTCTGTGGTAATCAAAGGACTGAATGATAATACAGTTTTATTGAACGAGAATATGTCTGGCGCTTTTGATGGTATGCTGGTGAAACTGAAAACACAAGAGAGCAAAGCAGTAAGTGAAAAAACCTCGAATTAATTAGCAACCAGAAAGCAGCAGCGAAACAGTGAGGCAGATAATAGCATATTTTATTAAGTACCCGATAGCAGGTAATATGCTCATGGTGGCCATAATGCTTTTTGGCTTGGTGAGTTTTTTCAATATACGCAGTAGTTTTTTCCCTCAGTTTGACAGTGATGTTATTGTAGTGAATGCGATATACCCCGGGGCATCACCCCAGGAAGTAGAAGAAGGTATTGTAGTTAAGGTAGAAGAGAATCTACAGGGGATACCAGGCATACAGAGGGTTTCGTCTACATCAAGTGAGAATGTCGCCAACATTTTAATAGAAATTATCAGGGGCAAGGATATTGACCTGGTGATGGATGATGTGAAAAATGCACTGGACAAAATCGCATCATTTCCTGAGGGTATGGAGCGTTTGGTTGTTTTTAAGCAAGAGCCCCGCAACCTAGCTATTTCATTTGCAATATATGGTGATGTTGACAAAAAAGTGCTGAAAGAATTTGCGGAGAAAGCCAAAGATGACCTTGTGGCTAAAGATGGTATATCTGATGTTACCATTACGGGCTATCCTGAAGAAGAGATAGAAGTGGCCTTGAAAGAAGAAAAACTAAGGGCATACAATCTAAGTTTTGAGCAAGCAGCAGCAGCAGTGAGAGGAGCTAACCTACAAATAACTGGTGGCACGCTTAAAACCGAAACGGAGGAGTTTCTCATCCGCGCCAACAACAAAGGGTATTATGCTGATGATTTGCTGGATATTGTAGTAAGGGCCACTCCTGACGGTAGGGTAGTCTTATTAAGGGACATAGCTGAAGTGAGGGATAGGTGGGCTGATGTGGCCAACGCAGCCTACACTAATGGTAAACCAGCGGCAGTAGTCACGGTTAAAAACACAAATGATGAAGATATATTTGATATAACCAACACTACAAGAGAATATGTCGAGAGGCTCAAGAGTGAGAATGATGTAATTCAGACGGTTATACTTACTGATGGCTCTGACATACTTCAACAGAGGGTGGATTTACTGGTAGAGAATGGTCGTATTGGAGCAATATTGGTGTTTTTTATGTTGGCTCTTTTCCTCAGGATAAGGCTTTCCTTTTGGGTAGCTATGAGTATTCCTATCTCTTTTATGGGAATGTTTATTATAGCCTCTTTTGCCGGTGTTACTATCAACGTGTTATCCCTATTTGGGATGATATTGGTGATTGGAATACTGGTGGATGACGGTATAGTGATAGGTGAGAATATTTACCAGCATTACGAAAGGGGAAAGCCTCCATTACAAGCTGCTATCGATGGAACTATGGAAGTACTTTCGGCAGTGTTTTCAGCAGTGCTGACAACGGTAGTGGCGTTTTCAACTTTTTTCTTTTTAGATGGTCGACTGGGAAAATTCGCGCCTGACCTAGCGATAGTGGTTATTGCCACGTTATCATTTTCATTGATAGAAGGAGCGTTTATACTTCCAGCACACATTGCGCATTCCAGGGATTTACATGCACATGAGGGCAAGCAAAGCTGGTTCGACAGGCTTTTTAATGGAATATCCAGCAGGATGGATAAGGTAATGGGTTTTTTAAGGGAAAAACTCTACGCACCTGTTTTGCGCTCAGCCTTGGCCAATCCTACAGTTGTGCTAGCAATTGCCGCTGCTGCATTCGCAATAACAATCGGGGCTTTTAAAGGTGGAGTTGTCAGGTTCACCTTTATGCCATTTATTGAAAGGGAGGAAATAGAGGTTAATGTTGATTTCCCAGCGGGAACGCCTCAAGAAACTACTGAGAAGTGGTTGGCTTATATTGAGCAAGCGGCCTGGGAGATGAGTGATTCAATCAAACAAACGCGACCAGATAGTTTGGACATTGTGCTTAAGGTAAATCAAGAAATCACTACCGCAAAAAATTTGGGTACAGTTAAGATATTTTTGCTGGATGCCGAAACCAGCAATATGAAAGTGCTGACATTGACCAGTGCTTTGCGCAAAACAGTGGGGCCAATTGAGGGGATTGAGAATATATCTTATGCTGTTCGTTCTGCATTTGGAAAGCCTGTTTCAGTATCACTGCAAAGCAATGATATGAATGAGCTTGAAGCAGCAAAGGAAGACCTGAAGACGAGCATGAAGAATATCACTGACCTTACTGATGTAATCAGCAATGATCAGGCGGGCGTCCGGGAAATAAGGTTAAAACTAAAAGACAAAGCAGAGTACTTAGGGCTCAACTTGGGAATGGTGTTGACGCAGGTGCGCCAGGGCTTTTTTGGTTATGAGGTGCAACGCTTGCAACGTGGTGAGCACGAAGTGAAGATATGGGTGCGCTATGATGAAGAAAATCGCGCCACATTTGGTGATTTGGAAGACATGAGAATTAAAACACCAACCGGATTACAGGTTCCATTAGGAGAGATTGCAGAGTATTCGATTGAGCGAGGGGTAGTTTCTATCAACCGCCTGGATACCAAGAGAGAAATAAGGGTAGAGGCAGATATTGCACGTTCAGATGTTTCTTCATCTGAAGTACAGGCCAGTATGGCAGATAGCATATTACCGGAGATTATGAACAAGTACCCTTCAGTGAGTTACACTTTTGAGGGGCAAAGTCGTGAGTTTGCAAAAACACAGGCTTCGGGAAAAAAAGTGCTGCCCGTGATATTGCTCTTTATGCTGGCAATTATCATATTAGCATTCCGCTCGGTATCGCAGGGATTAATAGTTATCGGGATTATACCACTTGGCATAGTAGGTGTGGCCTGGGGTCATTGGTTTCACGGAGCGATTATTAGCCTGTTCTCCATTTTTGGTATTATAGCCTTGATTGGTATTATGGTAAATGACTCACTGGTTTTAGTGAGCGCCATGAATAACTTGCTCAAGCAGAACAAACCCTATTGGCAGGCGCTTTACGAGGCATCCTTATCAAGGTTTAGGCCCATATTGCTTACTTCAGTTACAACGGTTGCGGGCTTGGCACCATTAATATTGGAGCGTAGCTTTCAAGCGCAATTCTTAGTGCCTATGGCTATCTCAGTAGCATATGGACTTGGGATAGCCACCCTAATCACATTATTTATACTACCAGTATTACTGTTGGTAGTCAATAGTACAAAGCGGGGAGCCAAATGGCTTTGGACAGGAGAAAAGCCTAGCCAGGAATCGGTAGAGCCAGCTGTTAGAGAATTGAAATACGAGAATGAGGACCTTTAAAGGATATATTGTTTTACTGCTTGCTTGCACGGCAGTTGCCAATGGGTTGGCACAAGAGCTTACCCTGGAGCAGGCTATCAAGTTGGCATTGGAGAAAAACTATGGCATTAGTGTAGCGCAAAACACCGCTGAGATATCGAAAAATAATGCCCACCCGGGAAATGCAGGCCTGCTGCCAATGGTAGACCTGAATGGTGGATATACCTATTCCAATACCAATACAGACCTTGAGTTTGCAGGTGGCATACCCCCTTCAAGCGTTGATGGCGCAGAGACCAGAGTGCTGAATGGCTCAATTGGTGCTAGCTACATCTTGTTTGATGGCTTGGGGGTGATACACAACTACAATAAGCTTAAGGAGTATGGTGAGCTAGGAGAAACCCAATCCAGATTGGCGATTGAAAGCACATTGGTTCAAATATCAAACCTGTATTACAACATTGCAAGAGTGCAGGAAAATTTAGCTGTGGCAAGAGAGGCCTTGAGCATTTCAAAAGACAGGTATGAAAGAGCGCAAGCCAGAAGTGACTATGGAGCGCCCAGGATTTTAGCACTCAACGCAAAGGTGGATTTAAATACCGATAGCAGTACGGTAATTAATTTGGGAATGAACTTGAAAAACCTGAAACGCTCCCTAAATGTACTATTGGGAAGGGCGGTAGATACCGAATTTTCAGTAGCTAGGGAAGTAACCTGGGATGAAAGCACTGTGCTGGAAACCGTTAGAAATCAAGCCAAGGAAAACAACGCCGCCGTTTTGGTGGCAGCGCACAACCTGTTCATAGCAGAAACTGACCTGAAAGTAGTGCGGTCAGGGCAATACCCAAGGCTGGCAGCCAGTGCCTCCTATGGCTACAACAAGCAAGAAAGTGATGCAGGTATAGTACTGAGCAACACCCAAATAGGCTTTACGGGTGGTATCACACTAAGCTATAACCTTTTCAACGGAAGGAGAAACCATATACAAATCCAAAATGCCAAAATTGCGATAGAGAACAACCGTGAGAAGCAAGAAGAAGCCCTATTGACTGTGGATAAAGACGTACTTAATGCTTGGGAAAACTTCACACAGTACCGCCAACTGCTACAACTAGAAGAAGAAAACCTGGAAACAGCCCAACTGAACTTCGAACGAACTAAGGAACTATTCGGAGTGGCTCAGGTAAACAGTACCCAATTTAGAGAAGCGCAACTTAATTTACTGAGATTACAATCCAGAATTAACGATACCCGCTTTAGTGCCAAGCTAGCAGAGATAGAGCTGAAAACCTTGAGTGGCGGGCTTTTACGGGTTCCCAAAAACTGATATTGTTATTTGACGACTAAGATTTTCCGTGAGTCCCTCGAGGGTGTCGATAAAACTTTGTTTACTTTGTAAATAAATTACATCATACACACAATTTATAATAATATACACGCGAAATGTATAAATAAAAAAAGGGTGGTACTTATGTACCACCCCCGTTTGTTTTTTGCCCCATCACTATTTTGATACCGTTAGTTTTTTGACCTTATATTTATTGGATACCACTTGGTGGTATATTGGTGAAGAGCCAATAATAACCTACCTGTTTAATTGACTCTACAAAAGAATCATAGGCAACGGGTTTTACAATATAGCTGTTGGTACCCAATTCATATGTATCTATGACATCTCTTTCTTCTCTTGAAGAAGTCATTATAACCACCGGGATAGTGGCTGTCCGTTTATCTTCGCGTATTTTCTTTAAGACCTCTATCCCGCTTATTTTTGGAAGCTTAAGGTCTAAAAGGATCACTCTCGGCCTGTCATCAATGCTCCTGTCGTCATAAGGCTCCTTGGCAAAAAGAAAATTCAATGCCTCTTCTCCGTCTTTTACCCAAAAATACTTATTGGCCAGGTTCAGCTTTTTAAATGCCCTGAGTACTAATTTGGCATCATCAGGGTTGTCTTCCACCAACAAAAGCTCTACACTATGATAATCGGTTGTTTCCATAATACTTTCAATAGTTAATGTTTAGTAATTGTGCTAATATAACTATGTTTCCCTTATTTTAACTGAAAGAAAAATGCCGCTCCTTTTCCCTCTTCTGCTTCAGCCCATATTTTTCCGCTGTGTCGCTCGATAATCCGATGTGCAATTGCTAAACCGACTCCTGTTCCCTCAAACTCACTTTGTGAGTGCAGCCTTTGAAATACGCCAAATAATTTATCAGCGTAATCCATGTTAAACCCTACACCATTATCTTTT
>JANQJC010000119.1 GCA_028281825.1 Flavobacteriales bacterium | reverse complement strand
ATCAATTCAGAGGCCTTATTCACCGCCTGCACAAATCGCTCAAAAGAAATGGGCTTTAACAGGTAATCCACCACATCCAACTCATAGCCCTGAAGGGCGTACTCACTATAAGCAGTCGTAAAAATTACAGCAGGGCGGGTTTTCATGGTCTTGAGCATATCTAACCCCGTTAAGTCTGGCATTTGTATATCCAGGAACATCAAGTCCACCTGTTTTTCCCTGATAACTTGCATGGCATCCATAGCATTTTTGCACACGCCAATCAATTCTACGCCCGTCATTTTGGATAGATAGTCTTCCAAAAGCTTACGTGCCAGGTGCTCGTCATCTATAATGAGACATTGGAGTTTCATACCATCATTATTTTCAATTCTACCTTAAACACCTTGCCTTCTTCCAATATTTTAAACTCATGCTTTTTCGGATATACCAATTTAAGCCTTTTCTGAATGTTTTCCAGCCCAATGCCCCCTTGTGTGTCCTTAGCCGTGGCACCTTCTTTTAATGAATTACTTATCTCAAACCTTACTGAATCATCTTCAATACTCATAACAGCCTTCACCCAGCCACCATCATCCATATCACCATGCTTAAAGCTGTTCTCCAATAGCGGAATAAATATCAATGGCTCTATTTTCACCCCTTCTGGCCTGCCCTTAACCGTAAAATCAATATCCATAGGATTCTCACTTTTCAGGCGGTAGAGCTCAATGTAGTTCTCCAGGTATTGTATTTCCTTGTCCAAAGGCGTCTGTTTCTCCCGTGCGTCATATATCATATAGCGCATCATTTCTGACAGCTTCAATATCATGGGTGGAGCCTCTTTGGAGCCCGTATAACTCAGAGAATAAATATTATTGAGGGCATTGAACAAAAAGTGTGGATTAACCTGCGTTTTCAAAAACTTTAACTCTGCTTCCAGCTTGTAGTTTCTCAATTCTTGTTGGATGCGTTGGTTCTCAAACCAGTCTTCAATGAACTTGAACGAGGACGTAATAGACAGCATTATCAGGTTAGAGAGCATGATTCCGCCAATGTATGTAAATGAAAACGCCGGGAGCTTTATCAACTTGCCACTAAAGGCCATTTGAGCATCTGCTAATACCCTCAAAAATGTAATCAATACTATCGCCACCACCAACCAGAAAAAATAGGTTCGATACCGCCTTTTGTCAAATTGATAAGGCAACAAATAGAGAAAGTTAAAATATACCAGGATTATCAGGAAACCAACATGTATCAATATTCGCAGAAAGACTTCCTCAATCTCAAGTATCCCGTAGAAGAAATATATCGCTAAGCCAATATACCCCAACCAAAAAAGAACGTGAAGAATGATTTTGGTAGTAAGCGTATTAAGGCGGTATTTCATCGGCTGAGTTTATGCCTTAAATGTAGGTGTTGATAGGTTTAAAAGCAAAAGCCTTCAACCAATGCGGTGTTTATTTCAATAATTGTCAAACTCAAGTCCCTCTCCCTATAAGAGAGGGATTTAGGGAGAGGGCCCTTAAGCCCCAACCAGGCTGCCACCACACACCCTTATCACCTGCCCAGTAATTCCCCCAGCACCAGGTGTAGACAAGAAAGTTACCATTTCAGCGATATCTACTGGCAAACCCCCTTGCCCCAGATTGCTCAATCTCCTTGCTGCCTCCCTTGTGAAAAATGGCATAGCAGCCGTCATTCGAGTTTCTATTAATCCTGGAGCAATGGCGTTGGCTGTTATTCCTCGTGTGGCTGTTTCAGGAGCCAAATGTTTTACCAAACCTATCACCCCACCTTTAGCCATAGTGTAGTTGGTTTGCCCAAAGTTACCTGCAATACCCGAAATACTGGAAAGGCAAACAATCCTTCCTCCATCTCTTAGGCCATCTTTCAGCAGCGCCTCAGTCACTCTGACAACTGCCGTCAAGTTCACACTAATAAGTAAATCCCAAAAGTGTTCTGGCATTTTACCAATGGTCTTATCACGGGTGATGCCCGCATTGTGCACCACAATATCTACCCCACCGAATTGTTCTTTTAACCAAGCAACCAGTTTTTCAGGAGCGTCTTCTTTGCCAATATCCAGTGAGAATACTTTACCTCCAATGGCATCCGCTACCTTTTGCGATTCAACTTCATCTTCTGGTCTATCCAGCACTGCCACTGTTGCACCTTCAGCAGCCAGTTTCTCAGCCGTAGCGCGACCAATCCCTCTTGCTGCACCTGTCACCAAGGCTACTTTGCCAGCCAGTGGCTGAGCAAGTTTTGGCTCATTCACAGCAATTACGTTATCACTCAACCTAAAGACCTGCCCTGACACAAAAGCAGGACGGTCAGACAATAAGAAAGTAAGCGTGGGCTTTAATCTCGCGCTTAGTTGTGCTTCATTTGTAAGCAATGAATTACTCAAAGTAATCAATTGGGCAGTAGCTCCTTTTCTTCCTACTTCCTTAGCCAATGACTTGGTAAAAGCCTCTAACCCTTGATAGACTACCTGTGCAATAGTATCTTCTTGTTCGGGTGCTTCTTTACCAATTACTACCAGTCTACCACATGAGCGGATGAACCTGATGTTATCGTGAAAAAACTGGTAAAGCGGCTTTAAGCCATCAATTGAAGTGATGCCCGTAGCATCAAAAACCAAGGCATTCACCCTACTCTCTTCACCAGTTGACTTAGTCATTTTGGCTCCCGTTTGCTCCACAATCTGGGAAACAATTGAGCTCAGGCTTCCCGTTCCGCCGATGTAAACAGTTTTGCCTTCCAGTTCTTTTTCACTCCAGGGCTTTTGGGCTCGTTTCAACTCAACAGGTATTGAAACACCCAAAGCCTTCAATGGCATTTGGGTTGCCTTATTTTTTCCAAGATTGATAAGGTAATCGCTCATAATATCAAGTTTTATCTGTTCTCCCCATTCACGATAAACCAGGGGTTCAAAAGATTTTCTTTATTGTAGTTCAGCGGAGTGGTGCCATCTTGCTTGGTCACCAAGCAACCCGCTGCTTCCGCTATGGCCTGTCCGGCAGCTGTGTCCCACTCCATAGTTGGGGCAAAGCGTGGATAGATATGCGCCTTGCCCTCGGCTACCATGCATAGTTTTAATGAGCTTCCCGCGGAAACTAGCTCTACCTCATTGTACTGTGTCCTTTTTTCATTTACAAATGCCTCCGTTTCTGGTGACATGTGCGAACGGCTGGCGACTACTACATATTTCCCATTCAATGACCCTTCAGGAAGTTTGGCAGCCTTTGCTTTTAGCTCATTAAGGCTGGCATTCTCCAACGATTTGTAATCATACACCTTGTAAGCTCCATTTGTTAAATCACCGAAGAACATTTCATCTTTTACCGGAACATAAATAACCCCCATCACTGGCCTTCCATTTTCAACCAAGGCAATATTCACAGTAAACTCCCCATTTCTCTTTACGAATTCTTTAGTGCCATCCAACGGGTCAACCACCCATAGCCTTTGCCAGTTCTTGCGCTCCTCATAAGGAATACTTCTTCCTTCCTCACTTAAAACAGGCACATCGGTGGTCGCAAGTATCTTTGCAATCGAGATGTGCGCGCGCTTATCAGCTAAGGTCAATGGTGATTTATCATGCTTGTGCTCCACTGCAAAATCTGAGGCATAAACATCCAATATTTCCTTGCCTCCATCAAAGGCCGCTTTTATTGCTTTCAGCAAAAAATCTTCCATTCTCTTCAAATCGGTTTTAGTAAGGTGCAAAGCTAAAAAATTGCTTGGTTGTACCTATTTCTCCTTATGCCCGATTTTATTACTTTTGCAGCCCGAAATGGCAACTCCACAAGAAAATAATATACATCCGGTTTTTGACCGAATATTGCAACGCCCTGATAAACAAGCGCTTTTGAAGCAGAATTCAAAAGTGATTTGGATGACAGGGCTTTCAGGCTCTGGCAAGACTACCATTGCCATTGCGCTGGAACAAGAGCTGAATAAAAAAGGCTACCTCACCCAGATTTTGGATGGGGATAACATTCGCACAGGCATTAATAATAATTTGGGCTTCTCGGAAAAAGACAGGGCTGAAAACATCCGCCGCATTTCTGAGGTGTCAAAACTATTCCTCAATTGTGGTGTTATCACCATCAATTGTTTCGTTAGTCCAACCATTGCCATTCGTCAAAATGCAAAAAACATTATCGGTAGTGAAGATTTTGTGGAAGTCTTTGTAAATACCCCACTTGAGGTTTGTGAGCAAAGGGACGTGAAAGGGCTTTACAAAAAAGCACGGGCTGGTGAAATTAAAAACTTTACTGGCATCGACGCACCTTTTGAAGAGCCCACTTCACCAGATGTGGATGTAAAAACTGACCAGACGGATGTGGAAGGCTGCGTAAAGCAAATATTAGACTATATAGAACCATTGATAGCATTCAAATAAAATATGAAGTCATATCATTTAACCCACTTAAAAGAACTGGAGGCTGAATCGATTTATGTGATTCGTGAGGTAGCATCACAGTTTGAAAACCCTGTGCTACTCTTCTCTGGCGGTAAAGACTCCATCGTGATGACCCATCTGGCACGCAAAGCCTTTTGGCCTGCCAAAATACCTTTTCCTTTGATGCACATTGATACTGGGCACAACTTCCAGGAAACCTTGGATTTCAGGGATAACTACATGGAAGAAATTGGCGCCAACCTTATCGTGAAAAAAGTACAGGACTCTATTGACCAGGGCCGCGTGGTAGAAGAAAAGGGAGTAAATGCCAGCCGTAATGGTTTACAAACGGTTACCCTACTGGATGGTATTGAGGAGCATAAATTTGATGCTGCACTGGGTGGAGCCCGCCGTGATGAAGAAAAAGCGCGTGCTAAAGAGCGCTTCTTCTCTCACCGTGATGAGTTTGGCCAATGGGACCCAAAAAACCAAAGGCCTGAACTATGGAATATTTTCAACGGCAAAAAAACAATGGGCGAGCACTTCCGTGTGTTCCCTATCAGTAACTGGACTGAGATGGATATTTGGCAATATATCCTTTACGAAAAAATCAAACTTCCATCATTGTATTTCTCACACAAGCGCGAATGTGTCGAACGCGACGGCACCCTATTAGCCAAGTCTGACTACCTGATGCTGAAAGACACCGAAGAGTACAAAGAATATCAGATACGCTTCCGTACTATTGGTGATATGACGTGCACAGGCGCATCGCTTTCCGATGCAGGCTCATTAGAAGATATTATCGAGGAAGTGGCTTCAACACGTATTACCGAGCGCGGTGGCAGGGCTGATGACAAACGCAGTGAAGCTGCCATGGAAGATAGGAAAAAAGAAGGTTATTTTTAATCATAGATATTACTACAGACAATGACTGTTGATACTAAAGGATATTTAAATATGGAGCTTTTGCGCTTCACTACTGCGGGAAGCGTTGATGATGGAAAAAGCACCCTGATTGGTCGTTTGCTATATGATAGCAAGTCTATTTTTGAAGACCAATTTGAGGCCATTAAAGCTTCCAGCGAAAAGAGGGGTGAGGAGTATGTAAACCTGGCTTTATTAACAGATGGCCTTCGCGCTGAAAGAGAGCAAGGGATTACCATAGACGTGGCCTACCGCTATTTTGCCACCCCAAAGAGGAAATTCATCATTGCAGATACCCCGGGACATATCCAGTATACCCGCAATATGGTTACTGGTGCATCAACTGCCAACCTGGCTATTATTTTGGTAGATGCCCGCCACGGAGTTATTGAGCAAACTTGCAGGCATGCTTTCATCGCTACATTATTGCAAATCCCTCATCTGGTTATCTGTGTAAACAAGATGGACCTGGTGAATTACAGCGAAGAAGCATTTGAAAAAGTGAAGCAAGACTTTGAAGACTTCTCTGCCAAGCTAGACATCAAAGATGTAAGGTTTATCCCAATTAGTGCATTAAAAGGAGACAATGTAGTAAAGCGCTCTGAAAATACCCCTTGGTACGACGGACCTACCTTACTTTACACCCTGGAGAATGTACACATTGGTAGCGACCATAATCATATTGATAGCCGCATGCCAGTGCAATATGTTGTTAGGCCTCAATCTACTGAATATCACGATTACCGCGGTTATGCCGGCCGTATTGCTGGTGGTATTTTTAAACCTGGCGATGATGTGATGGTATTACCTTCAGGTTTTACCTCTAAGATAAAAAGCATTGATACCATGGATGGTCCAATCGAAGAAGCTTTTGCACCTATGTCAGTTACGATGACTTTAGAAGATGATATCGATATCAGCCGTGGAGATATGATTGTGAAAGAGCACAACCACCCTGAGCCAACACAGGATGTGGAGTTGATGGTGTGCTGGTTAAACGAAAAGCCACTTCAATTGAATGGTAAATACACCATCAAACATACCAGCAAAGATGCCCGTTGTATTGTGAAAGAAGTGCGTTATAAAGTGGATATCAACACCCTACATAAGATTGAGGACGATAAAAACATTGGCCTGAACGATATAGGCAGGATTAAAATAAGAACTACACAACCTTTATTTACTGACAAATACAACAGGAATAGGGTAACAGGTAGTGTAATCTTGATTGATGAAGCCACCAATGTAACAGTGGGTGCCGGAATGGTAATCTAACCAAACTTTTTATAAAGTTTAACCTTAACCCCTGAGGAGTGAGTTCGATACTTTTTAGGGGTTTTTTATTTTCTGCTATTGGGCTAATGTAAACCTCAGGCTTAAACCAGCATTGGTATTGTCCGTTGGGAAGGACGATGAAATGAATGGCGCTGTGATTACCCTATCATAGAACAACCTGATGTTAAACCTCTCGTTCAACACGTAATCTGCGGACACCTTAATTGTAGTGAGCTTTTGCCCCGCAGTTGCCTGGTCTATCTCCTCAATCATCTTACGGATAATGGTCTTATTGTCCCTGATGGAAACGTCAGCTCTCACGTTCAGGTCACTAACCGGGGCCTTTTTGTTTCTGTCAAACCGTATCGGGAATTTCACGTTCTTAAAGCGATAACCGGCTCCAATTACCCACTCCGTGCTCTTCACCTCAGTTAGCTGAATGTTGATAAGGCTAAGAGATAGGTTACGTGATTTCTTCAGCTCAAACTTGGTCAATAGGCTATTATTCCACGTCATGTCAATACCCAATAGCGGCGAAAATTGCTCAGCAATACTCACTGTGTTGATGGTGTATTGAGGTTGGAAGTTACCCGCACTATCAATGTTTGAAACAGGCTGCACGCCGTTTACCTCCAGATAATTAAGGTTAGTAGTAAACGTACTCACATTATAGGTGGAGCGGTATCCATGGTTAATTGTAACTGACTTAAAGTACTTTTTGAGGAACTCCAGCTTCGAAAGCCCATTATAGGTTATCCGCCAGTTGGGCAAAGGTATCTTAGGGAAGCGCTCTAAACTCATGGTGCTGGCATCCTGGCCTGTGTAAGCAGCTAAGAATGACCTAATCAGCACATCCTGGGAAGTACCGCTGTAACCACCTGGATATTCTGTGGCACTTCCTGGAAGTGCACCTCCATGCTCCTGAGCCAGCCTTTCAGCTATAATCAACCTGTTCTCTTTAAACTTATCAAATACTGGTGACGAGTTATCTTCCCTATCACTGATAAACGCTGTTGGCCAGGTAATGTGAGACATACTGAAGTTACCAGTATTGATTGGATTGAATGACCTTATATCCTCTGGGTTATCGGGGTCAGCACGGAAAAACTCGGAGTGATTTCTCGCATAGGTTCTATTGGCCGATAGTTCAATCCTGAAATTATTAAACGGCTCCAGTGTAGCCTTACCACTAAAGTTGGACGTATAGGTCTTGATAAACTGATTGTTCAGATTAGTATCAGAAGTAATCCACCGTCCTGCAACTGCATCCGTCCTGATATCCTCCTGACTACCAAACAGGAAGCCCCACCCTGGCGCTTGTGTAACTATATTGCCATCAGGAGACCTATAGCCCCATGCTCCTCCAACATACTCTGAACCTGGAAGATAACCTGGCAAGGCTGTACCCTCAGCTTCTGAATAATTGAATGAAGCATTTCTCAAACTCATCAAGATTCTCAGGATACCATTTCCGGCAAACTTCAACCCTTTCAACTCCCTCGGCTCTTTTTGCTTGGTGGAGTCATTCGGAGCTTGTGTTTTAGGTTTGTTCCGGTTGTTCTGTGGCCTTCTTCGTGGTGGGCGGTTAATCTTTTTCAAGCCTGGCACTTTATTATACAAGTTCACGAAATTCAATTGACCGTTCAATTGGCGGGTATTCGCGTTTTGTATGGTATTTCCGAATGGGTGGGGTGTCAATACATTATTTGCATCCCTGATAAGCGGCGCAGCAGCCCAGTCATAGTCTGCCGAATACTGAGCCGTTATGTTAATCCAGTCGAATAGTGGGAACTTGTTAATCGGCAGTGTATAAGTCACATTTGTGGTATGGTGATATCGGGTGTTACGCCCCAGGTTATATAGGTTCCTGAGTAGCGAGTCTTTTTTTTCCTCGTAGTCGTCAAAATTCCTGTTCATGTGCCCATCAGGCTCGTCAATACGTGCATTATTGAGGGCTTTAAAGTCTATCTTAAGCGCCTTGGTGAGGTCAAACCTGACGTCATATCCCCTATCCCAAGTGAAGGCTTTGGCATAGTTGGGTTCAATCTTAAGGTCGGCGGTGGTACTAGTATTTCTCTGCAACACCTCCCGATATTGCCTGTCAAGGTCACTTCGGTGGGCTACCAATTGTGGCAAGAAATAGAAATTGAAGTCTTTTACAGGCTTCCACCACCCTGAGCCTAAGAACTTTTTGGAGAATTTGGCCCAGTTTTCTTTCTTGGTTTTTCGCTTCTCAAACTCTTCTTCCCATTCTTTCACCACTCTCGCACTCTTATCTGCCCGCCGCACTGAGTCAAGCGTTGTTTTGGCTTCATCCTCTTTTCGCTTTTTGCTTTTCAGTATGGCATCTGAAATCTTTTGCATCAACTTAAGCTTGGCAAAAGGCCGCACATTGGGCGAATTGATATTCCAGTTGTAAGAGAGGCCTCCCCGCCAAGAGCGGAAAAAGTCATATTCAGTATCAATATCCCGCCTAAATTGGTCGCTATATGCGTAGGTAAGCGAGAAATTACCTGGCGACCATGGCATTGGACCCAATTTGCTTTGTTTGCTACTTTGCTTGGTAACATTCACAAAGTTGATACCTCGCCGCCTTTCATAACCTTGCACTTTCTTTCTCAAGGTGTCTCTGGCTCCGTCTGTTTCCAGATTATCCAGTGAGTTCTCCAGTTTGATATCGGGGTCAAGTGGGTTAAACTCTGGAATGCTAATCGCTTCTGAATAGCCCACGTACATTGGCACCTTAACCCCTGATTTTTGCGGGAAGAATTTGCCCAGTTCCAGGTCAGCTGTAGCGTCATAAGAGTAGTCGTTGTTTAGGTTACGCTCCTGTAATTTCTGCTCGATGGAGCCCCAACCAAACTGCTCAGTGGTGGCCGCAACAGATACCCTACCAAAGTCGGCTAGTTTTGCCTGTAGTAGAGAGGTAGCCGCCCAGCCTCCATTATTGTTAAAGTCAGTTAAGCGCAATTCATTCACCCATACCTCGGCGCATTTAGACAGGCCATCATCATCCTTAGGATTTAAGTGCCTTGATGGGTTGCGCACCCCTATCATTATTGACTTAACATTAGCCAAATTAGGATTACCTTTTACCGTGATGGTATTTAGTCCGTCAGCCACTTCATATTCATCGGCAAAGCTTACCCCATTTCTGTTGCGCTCTTGCTTAGCATCCAAAAGCACCTGGAATGGAAAATCAAACTTATTGCTTTCAGGCCAAATCTCGTTCTCATCTTTACTGCCCCAAGGTGTGAAGGTAAGGGGAATCTCGTATTCATAGTAGTTCTCATCATAGTCAGTACCCAGACGCATGAACACGGTTAAGTCGCCATAGTTGATAGGAATATTGCCAAACTGCTCGGCATGTACAAACATTTCTATCCTTCTATACTGACGAATATCGAACTGGGTGTTTTTGAAAGCTGCGCGTGCATCACCATCCTTCAGGCCACACACACGAAGAGCCAGCGATTGCTCATTCAGCCTACGCAATGATGAAGAGTTACCAGCCAAAGTAGTCTCTTGCTGCAAGCCTGGGGGCAACACATAGTTGATTGGCTCCCTGTTACCGTTTTCTTCGATGTTTACTGCTGATATGTCAAACACAGTATTGTCATCATTATCATCGGGGATATACTCACCAGGGGTAAGCAGGTCGAAAATGTATCTTCTCCATTCTCCCCTCACTAAATCCATAGTAGCAAAACGGCACACCACACTATCACTAAAGCCTTTCATGAACATCCTCAAGAAGCGGATAGAACGGAAATCCTGAATACCACCTACTACCCTATCTGGGTCACGCACTGGTATCTTAAATTGATAGAAGGTAGCAGGACCACCGGTGCCTGGCTGTTGCGGAGCCTCGTATTTATCTACAATGTAGTTTTGACCTACTTGCATATCAGCTGGCCTAAGGCTAATTTTGTACTGAAAGTAGCTTTCTGTTTCACTAACAGTATTGTCTTGATTGATGTCCTCTACGTTGGGTAAGGTAGTAGAAGACGTTGGGAAACTTTCAGTAGACTGCTCACTTGTTGGTGAGTTACCCTCAAGACCACCGTAGTTTTTGTAGCGCCCAAGTATAGATACTTGCTCATTATCCAAAGAGTCCCCTCTAAAGTAGAGGAAGTTATCTGATGATGGATCAGCAAATGCTTTGTCGTAAGCTCCCTGGCCCACCGCCTCAACCCTTGTGAGGTATTCAAAAGCACCTGAATTAACTCCCAAGCTATTGGATGATGTATCAAAGAAGGCCCTCTCTTGTGCGTCATTCAAACCATCTAAACCAATATCTTGAAACTCCCTTGAGGCTGGGTCGTTATCAAAAACGGTAAGTATGGCCTGTACAAAAGGTACTATACCCCAAGCGGTAGTTTGTGTTGGGTTCTGGTTATCTGGCGTTGGTAATCCATTTTCAAATGCCTTTCTTGAGTCTCTCAAGATATCCTCAGAAACGTTACCCAGGTTAAAGTAAAGGTCACCACCCGATGTGGCGGGCTGCAAAGGCCCGTTACCATCTGGGTCAATAAAGGGGTCCATCATCCAAAACTGGATAAACTCAATATTGGCAGCCTCAAAGTCGGTAGTTTGTATCTGCCTCATGATACCAGCCCAGCGTGTTTCAGGGTCGTTCAGATATCCATCTGGGTCAATACCTTTTGATATTCCAGGTTCTCCTTCTACGTCGTAATTGTAAGGTCCTCTTTCACGTGGGTAGTAGGCCAGGTCAAAAGCTTGAATCCTGTTTATCTGTCCTGGGTTTTGCTGGTCTCTATTAGGGAATAGTTCATTCTCAAGTATCTGCCTCACGTAATGGTTCTTTTGCTCTACATCGTTGTTTGCAATGTGGTCTGGTGTCAACTGGTTGTTTTGATAGAACAATGGGTCGACATTATACCAGGCTAGTTTTGCCCTGTTGTATCCATATCTCAAGTCATTGGCATAACTACCTTCAGGGAACAAGTTGGGCTGACCCTGTGGTGTACTGGCCAAAGACCACGCCTGCCACGTCCTGATATCAATCAGTGTCTGGCTTCCTTCAAAGTCATCGATATAAGAGATTCCCTCTCTGGTAATAGCCCTGGCATTGCCTGGTATTAGGTGTGCAAATTCACCGCTGATAGTTACTGAAGATGGTTCCTTGGTTTCAATGAAAGGTATCCTATCCACCATCTTTGTCAGGAACCTGGAGTCTGTACGATAAGTACCATCTATACCCCAAATCGTGTTGGAGATTGGCTCATCCCCCATGTTTACCTTTTGAGTAAGCGGCCTCTCCGTGAGGTTCATCACTGTTGCCCCTATATTGAAATCATTGGAAACCCGATAATCGAGGTGGGTACCAATGAGTGTTTTGGTCTGTATATTAAAGAGGGACTGGCTTTCCGTTGATGCCGTAATCCTTTGGCCTGAATTAAGAATGTTTTGGTTAATGATACGCACCCTACCCAATGTATAATCCACCGTATAGTCCACATTCTCCGTCAATTGAATGCCCCCCGCAGTAACAGTTACCGAACCCTGTGGGATGTTCATGGCATTTAGCGATATCTCAGAACTACTCTCAGATTTGTAGCTACCCTGCACCAGAAAACGGTTCTTTTGAGGAAACTGTATAGCTGCTGTTTTGGTTGAGTCATATAGTTCCTGGAAGACGTATTTATCCGCTGTCTGCTGGTCGGCACCAAATTGCTCATCCAGATATGAGCCGAAGGGTTCTATCACAGGGAAAAAAATCCGCCCATTAGAGGGATTAATGGTAACCCCTGTTACATAGTCGAAAAAACCATCGGGTTGTGGGTCGTTATTATTATTCAGGTCATCAAGGTTCAGAAGCCTTAGAAGAATTACCCCTTCTACATTATCAGGTCCTTCTGGCAGATAATTGATTTTGGTTCCTGACGAAATGTTGTCATACAATACGTTCAGCACAAAATCCTCACGAATAACGTTGTATGCTCCAATTGCATATACGTTTTTCATCATCAAGTCCCACATCGGCTCACGCGGAAAAGTAGTGGTGCTTTTCAGCATCTTCAAGTAAAGGCAGTCATCACCAACAATACCGTCTGTCGAGAATTCACCCACTTGATAAGTTTCTCCTCCCAAGGTATATTGATAGGCTACCGCTAATACCTCATCAGAATTGAGGGACAGGTTCAAGGATATGTAACCCAGCAGAGGATGAAAAGAATACTCAGATTGGGTAAGTTTCCGCATATTTTCAGCTACCTCAAAATCCCTTGCCAAAACCATACCGTTGGAGTTTGATGGCCATGAGCTTAAGGTGGTAGATGCAGTGTTTATTTCTCTGGCGCCAGTTAAATTGCCATTAATGTTATTGTCTGTCAATGAAGCATAGAGGTTATTGGCAGCATTGTCTGGAACAGGAACAGATGGGTTCGATTGAATCAAACCATTGCCGTTAGTCAATATCTGGGGTTCGCCCAAGTCTTGAAAGGCAACGATGTTTCTGGTTTGCTCATAGCTTGAAGTCTTGTTGGTAACATATACTTCCAGGCGGGTAATGTTGATACCTGACTCAATCACTGGCATATTTCTTAGTGCCTGGTCGTACCGGTCTCGGAAATCCTGTGATAAGAAGTAGTGCTTATTGGCATCGTACTCATCCGCCCTTAACTCATACTGATGTATCTGAGAGCCGCCCTCGGTGGTAACTGATGTTTTCTTACCTCTTTGCTGAGAGAATACACTAGAAACGGTCAACCTACCAAACTTCAAATCGGTACGCACACCAAAAAGGCTCGAGCTACCAGTAATAAGTGAACCAGATAAGGGTAAGCTCACATTACCAGCCTCTATCCTTTGGATGATGTCGTCTTCTTCACCAGTGTAGGCCAACTTCATTTCGTTCTCAAAGTCGAAAGTAGCTTCTGTATTGTAGTTTACAGTAAGTTGCATATTACAGCCAATCTTACCCGTGACGCTCATCTGTATCTTCTGGTCAAAGTCGAAAGTGGTATTCCTTCTTTGGTTTTCGGGCAGAGCTGGGTTATCCACCTTTGAACGGTTGAAACCAAATATCAATTCAGCTGAACCTTGAGGCTTTATCTCAATCGGGCAATCCCCAAATATGTCTCTAAATATCTTGTTCTTTACATCCAACTTGGGTATTAGGGGCTTTCTTGAGCTGAAACTCTCTGCATCTGCACGTTGCCTCCAGTAATCCTTCAGTTGCTTATCGTTGATGTAGTCCTGGTACTCTTCAAAGGTCATATATGTAGGTGGCCTGTAGTACTGGTCACCTATTTTCTCAGTCACTATATACACATCATTTTCCGCATCATACTCTACTTCAGTGGTAATGTTATCCGGGTTGTTGAGCGTAAGGTTAGGATTGTTTTCATCATTGGGGTCTGTATTGATAACGGGGTCAGAAAATGGAAAGGGAAGGGTATCATTGACTGGAGAGTCGACAGGCATTATAGGCAGCATTGCTGGGCTTGAGAGTCTTTCAAAGTCATACAGAAGAGCCGAGCCGTTTGCTCTTCGCGGCATTGGTGGTTGCCACGCCAAGAGCGCGAAAGGCGAAACGATTAGAATAACCCTGGCTATTTTCTGTAAGGTCAAAATCTCGTGTTAAAGGTTATTCAATGCTGTTTTTACCAATTCCTCGACAGAGATGTCATTTCCCTGGCTTTTTAATACTTTGTCAACCACCTGGGCAGCTTTGCTTTTTTGGAATCCTAGCATCACAAGAGCAGATAACGCCTCATCCCGGTTATTATTGCTTATTGCTGTTGAGTGTTCCAATATGGCATCTTCCTTGCCCACTTTATCTTTCAAATCAATGATAATACGTTGGGCAGATTTAGGGCCTACGCCCTTAATTGCACGAAACATCCCGGCATCTTCGTTGGTAATGGCACTCACTAATTGGTCAGGTGATAATGAGGAGAGGATTACTCTAGCGGTGTTGGCACCAATACCTGAAACAGAGATAAGTTCCCTGAACATTTGCCTTTCCCTCTTATCAGCAAAGCCATAAAGGGTGTGGGCATCTTCCCTTACTGCAAGATGGGTATGCAGTTTACACTGCCCTTCTTCCGGTAGCTTGGAATATGTGTTGAGTGAAATATTTAGAAAATATCCTACCCCGCCACAGTCAATAACAGCATGAGTCGGAGACTTCTCGACCAATGCGCCGTCAATGTATGCAATCATTCAGAAACCTTTGTTTTTCAAGGTAAAAGTGTTTCTATAGGCAGAGCTTTAAATTTTCCATCCTTCGATGAATTAGCTAAAAAAGGGCGTAAATTTAATAAAATTCCCTATTTATAAGCGATTCAATGGTCTCCAAACAATAAATATTCGATAATTAACAATAAATTTTCAGGGCATGTTATCCAAAGCGCCTCTCCCTTACCCTGAAATTGCGGATTTGTTACGTTTTTCAGGGAATAAACTTAATTTTGAAAAAACACCCTTAGGATGAGAAAGATAGTTGTTTTGAGTGGCGCCGGAGTAAGCGCCGAAAGTGGTATTAAAACCTTCAGGGAAACTGGCGGGCTTTGGGAAGAATACAACATTGAAGATGTAGCCACCCCACAAGCCTGGCAAAAGAATATGGAATTGGTGCAGCGTTTTTATAATGCCCGCCGCAAACAACTACTGGAAGTAGAACCTAACCCCGCACACCTGGCCATTGCTGCACTCGAGGAGCACTTTGATGTGCATGTGGTGACACAAAACATTGATAACCTGCATGAAAGGGCTGGCTCAAGCAAGGTGCTGCACCTGCATGGCGAACTCACCAAGTCACGTAGCTCTGTTGACCCTGAATTGATATACGACATTAACGGGTGGGAAATAAAAATGGGTGACTTGTGTGAAAAAGGCTCACAACTTCGCCCCCACATAGTTTGGTTTGGCGAAATGGTGCCTGAACTGGAAAATGCAGCAAGGCTCGCTCAAACGGCGGATATACTGATTGTGGTTGGCACTTCATTGAATGTTTATCCTGCGGCCAGTTTGATTCACTATGCCCCATACGATGCTCCTAAGTTTCTGGTAGACCCGAATGAGCTTTTTGTGGATGGTGTGACTAACCTTACTTTTATTAAAGAAAAAGCTGGCGTTGGCATGCCAGAACTTCGAGAAAAGCTCATTGCCGATTGGGCATAAAAAAAGCCCGAATGATGGGCTTTTTGAAATATTAGATACTATCTCTTACTTACCAGAAACAACTAACCTCTTAGTGGTTACTGCCTTGTCATTTTGAACAAGTGTGTAGAAATAAACCCCTGGGTTTAAATCCCTTACTGATAAATCGAACTTGTTTTGAGAGGCATCCAGCTTTATTTCTTTCACTTTTGAGCCCAACATGTTATGCAATTCCAGTTTTGCCTCGCTGTTTCCTTCAACATCATAATTGATATGCGCAACATCAGTTGCCGGATTGGGATAAACCGCCAGTTGCTCATCCGCTGAGATTTCATTCACCGAATTAGGAGAAGCATTGAAAGTGATAGTTACCGAAATGGTATCGTTTTGATTTGCCTGGTTATAAAACACATACCTGTATACGCTTATACCATTAGTGCCCGTTGGCCTATGGTAAGCATGGAAATTTGAGTACACAGAGTCAGTGTCCATAGTTAAAGCGTCCTGAGCTACCCATTCAGGCATATCACCAGCCGGGGTTGGGGAGTAACATACATTCCAGCAGAAGTAGTTTTGCGAGCCTGATACCACATCTACCTCGTAACGCCTTAGCCCTACTGTGATAGAGCTGGTTGTCAGGTTTTCTGAGCGCAAGCCATAGTCCATTTCAATGGTGCCTGCATTATCCCACATATCAACTTGTTGTCCATTGGTGATTACATTATCATCGTAATCTTTCAAAACAAATGTTTGACCAAAAGAATAGCTGCTCAAGGTAACAGCTAATATAGAAAGTAGTAATCTATTCATAATTGTACTAAAATGCTTAATGCTATGTTCATGTCAAAATTAGATATTTTATTTGAGAAATCCGTTAATGATGTTTTAACAAGAAGATAACAATCTTGTTTTTGTCTATAAAAAGACAATATACTAAGCGAACGTTCAAGAACTTTTGTATTTTTGTTTTAACGAAAGACTCTTTTCTCCTTTACTATTTATTTAGCTTTTATTAAAATGAAGAAAACATTTACACTATTAACCACATTATTTTTCGGCGCCACTATAGGCAATACAGTATTCGCACAATGCTCAACAGGTGAATCCGAAGTAGTAGTAACTATAGTTGAAGATAACTATGGCTCAGAAACAGAATGGGAAATAACAGGCCCAGGCGGAAGTCCTATTTATTTATCAGGCGGGCCATATTCTGACGGCAACCCAGGAACCTCACATACTGAAAGCGTATGTATTCCAGTTGGCGTTACAGCCACCTTCATAATTACTGATGATTACGGCGATGGTATTTGCTGTGCTTACGGCAACGGTTCTTATACGGTAACTATGAATGGCTGTAATGTGGTTGCAACTGGTGGTGAGTTTGGTGATGATGAAAGCGCCTCTTTTGTAGTAACAGAACGCCAAACAGTTGACTTGGCTATCAAATCTGTTGATGTGAATCCAGTGGTTCCTATTGGCAATGTTGCTATTGATGGTTCCGTTACCAATTTAGGAACAGATGCAATTACTTCTTTTGACCTGCATTATTCTATTGATAATGGCAGCGCGGTTACTGAACCAATGACTGGTTTGAATATCGCTCCCTGTTCTGACTACAGCTTTGGCCATTCAACACCTTGGAATGCCACTGCTGCCGGCACCTACGCTCTTAAAGTTTGGGTAGATAACGTAAACGGTGGTTTAGATACAGACACTACTAATAATGCAGATGAAAAGGATTTATCTGTTGCATTGCAAACTGTTCAACGTATTCCATTGGTCGAAGAGCTAACTAGCTCCACTTGCCCACCATGTGCGAGTTTGAACCAAGTTTTTGATCCCTTCTTGTTAAATCAAGTTAATGCCAACGAACCTGGCAGTGGTGTAGCTGCTGTTAGATACCAAATGAACTGGCCTAATCCTGGTACTGACCCCAGCTATAATAACGATGGCTATCAGCGCAGACAGTTTTATGGCACTACCGGTATTCCTGACGAATACCTGGATGCCCAGGCTTTTTCTCCAACCAGCATGTCTTCATACACTGCTGCTGCTTCAAAAGTTGCTTACGTGGATATTGATTTGACATTTGAAGTGGATAGCCTATCTGTAACAGGTACTGCGATAGTTACACCATACGCTAATATTTCAGGTCCTGTAAAACTGTACATGGCTGTTACTGAAGACCATTATACTTACAATGGTGGTACTACTTCGCAAAAAGAATACTACTACGTGATGAGAAAAATGCTGCCTAATGGCAATGGTAATACCTTAAGCAATATTACTGCGGGAACTCCAATTACAGTAAGTAAGAGTTACACTTTTGATATAGGCAACCCAGCTCAAGGTAATTACGAGCTTTGGGGGCAGCACCCAAAGCTAACACTAGTAGCCTGGGTTCAAAACACTTCCACACAAGAAGTATATCAAGCTGCATTTGCTAATGCTGAAGTTGATACTACAGGTGCTGGGCAAAATAACACCGGTATCTATGAAGATGTTGCCGATATTGGCTTAAAGGTTTATCCAAACCCATTTACTGACCAAACAAACCTGGTTTACAATCTTGATAAGAGCGAAAACGTGACCATTACTTTATTCAATACCTTGGGTGAGGCAGTATATGTAAACAATCTTGGTAATATGCCTGCCGGAAGAAACAATTTTACACTTAATGCTTCTGAGTTTAGCGCTGGTATTTATATGCTAAATGTGAGAGTTGGGGATAACGTTGTAAGCAGGAGAGTATCGATAACTAAATAAAGACTTTTCTCCGAAGTTTTGATTTACAGCGGTTAGGTACGATATTTGTGCCTAACCGCTGTACTTTAAACCAATTGATGTCAACATGAAAAAAATCTGCTTTATAATCCTTGCTTTGATAACGGCCGTGTGCGCAGACGGGCAAGATGCCAAGAATTGGCAACTACCAGCGGTAGATGTGAAGAACCTACAAGGTGGTGTATTCAATACTGGAGATATTGAAAATGATGGGCCTATTATAGTGAGCTTTTGGGCTACCTGGTGTAAGCCTTGTATTCTTGAACTGAATACCATCGCTGAAGAGTATATTGACTGGCAAGATGAGACTGGTGTGAAATTGATAGCCATATCCATTGATGATGCCAGGAATACTGCCAAGGTTGCCCCATTTGTTAACGGGCAAAACTGGGACTACGATGTTTATCTGGATACCAATGGTGATTTGAAAAGAGCTATGAGTGTCAATACTGTACCTCATACTTTTTTGCTGAATGCTAATAAAGAGGTAGTATGGCAACACAATTCCTATGCTCCGGGAGACGAAGTTGAGTTACACGAAGAAGTAATAAAACTCGCTGAAAAGTAAACGGAACCACAACACCAAAAACGTTAATAAGTGAAGATGAAAAACAGGATATGTGCTCTAATATTGGGCACATTTTCTATTTATGGAGTGGCCCAAGCCCAGCAACAGCCAGCCAACGCACCTTTTGAAGTGCATGGAAATTTTCAGCTAGACGCCCAGTACTACAATCCCGATTCAACTATTGGTGCACCCCCTGTTCCGGAGAAGTTATTGATGAATGGCTTCGGCAATATCAACCTTACCAAAGGGCGTTTTTCAGCGGGCTTGCGCTATGAGAACTATTCTAACGTGCTTCTAGGTTTTGACCCGCGCTTCAAGGGCAGTGGCATTCCCTATCGCTACATAGAATACAGGCATGATGGGCTGGACATAACACTTGGTAATTACTATGAGCAGTTTGGCAGTGGTATGATTTTCAGAACCTATGAGGAGCGGCAGTTGGGTGTGGACAACGCTATGGAAGGTGCACGTATCAAATACTCACCAGTGCCAGGAGTATACCTGAAAGGTGTGATTGGATGGCAACGTACATTCTTTAGCCGCAGCGAAGGTATCGTGAGAGGTGCTGATGTTGAATTTGCCTTTAATGAAGCCTTTAAAAAACTGGCTGAAAAAAAAACCAAGGTAATCATTGGGGGTAGCTTCGTGAGTAAATACCAGGACGACCAAGATCCTGTGTTTATTCTGCCTGAAAATGTAGCAGCAGGAGCCGGGCGTATTAATATCATACGCGGTGGTTTTAACCTGTTTGGTGAATACGCCTATAAAATCAATGACCCGCAAAGCACCAATAACTATATCTACAAAACCGGGGAAGGTATTTATGTATCGGCTTCCTACTCGCAAAAAGGACTGGGTATTATACTAAGTGCCAAAAGGATAGACAATATGGATTTCCGCTCAGATAGAAATGCCGTGGGAAACAACTTAAATATCAACTTTTTGCCAGCACTCACCAAACAGCATACTTACCAATTAGCTGCGACACTTTATCCATATGGTGTGCAGCCCAATGGCGAGATGGCCATGCAGGCTGAAGTAACTTTCAACCTGAAGAGAGGCAGCAAATTGGGTGGTAAATACGGTACTACTATTACTGTGAACTACTCTGCAGTAAATGGACTTGACACCACGACCCTTAACAATGGCTTGGGCTATGAGTCTGAGTTTTTGAGTACCAACGGCGAAGTTTATTTCCGTGATTTTAATGTGGAACTGAAGCGCAAGCTGAATAAAAAGCTTAAGCTGAACCTGAACTATCTCAACCTGGTTTATAATAAGGACGTGATACAGGGACTTTCAGGTTTTGGGACTATTTATGCCAACATCGGGATAATTGAAATGCTTTGTAAAGTGGCCACTAAACATTCACTCAGGTTTGAATTGCAACATCTTTGGACCAAACAAGACGAAGGTGATTGGGCAATGGCATTGGTGGAATACAATTTTGCCCCACACTTTTTCGTTGCAGTGATGGATCAATACAATTATGATAACCCTAACGGTGTGGAGCTTCACTATCCTATTGTGAGCACTGGCTACACTAAGGATGCTACCCGCTTTATGATTACCTATGGCCGCCAAAGGGCAGGTATCTTTTGTGTGGGTGGGGTTTGTAGAAATGTTCCAGCATCAAATGGAGTGGCTTTGTCAGTTACCACTAGTTTTTAGTAACTTTGAAATAAGAACATGAGAAAGATAAATATACTTTCAGGAATTGCAGTAGCTGTTTTGTTTTCCATGGCTAGCTGTGATGTGATAGAGGGTCCTTACACTGAAGGCAATGCCCTTGATACTGCTCTTTGTCCTCCCAAGAACTTTATGGTGAAAGAACAACACACCCGCAAGATATTGCTGGAGGACTTTACAGGCCACACCTGCGGTAACTGCCCCAATGCTGCAGAAACTGCACACGAACTAGAGATTACTTATGGAGAGCAGATAGTGATAATGGCCGTTCACGTTGGTTTTTTTGCGGAGCCATACCCAGATCCAAATGGTGAGTTTGGCACCGACTATAGAACTGAGGTAGGTGATGATTTAGATGAAGCGTTTGGCCCTAGTGCAGCAGGTTTGCCCCGTGGCATGGTGAATAGGAAGCCTGTAAGTGGAAGCCCCGTGCTGGCACATACTGCATGGTGGGGGATTGTGCAGGGTATCGTTAATGATGCGCCAAGTGCTGATATACAGATATTGACCAATTACGATGAAGCAACCAGAACCGCCTGCGCTGACGTACAGGTGGAAGTACTAACAAGTATTTCAGAAGAACTAAAAGTTTGTGTGTTTCTTACTGAAGACAGCATAGTGGATTGGCAAAAAGATTACGGTGCCAGCCCAAGCGATATACCTGATTATGTACACCGGCATGCTTTGAGGGCTTCATTTAATGGCACCTGGGGAGTAGCAATGGATACGGCACCCTACAATTCAGGTGATTTGGATACTTTGCGCTATAGTATGGTACTCGACTCGGCATGGAGTGCCCCTCACTGCTCAGTGGTTGCTTTTGTTTACAATGCATCATCACTGGAAGTGCTACAAGCCGAAGAAGTGCATTTGGAGTAGCTTTGCAACAAAAGTCTTGCGCTTTTGTTAAAGATATAGTTTCAAAACTCACTATATGGCCAAAAAGTTTACCCTTTTCTTTTTATTGCTACTTGGAGGGCTGGCAGCCAATGCACAGAGCTTTCAGGCATCACTTATTGGCGGTTTTAGTGCTTGCCAATTGATAGGTACCGATATATGGGGTTTTACTAAACCAGGGCTTATTGGAGGGGCCTCTGCACAACTGGAATGGGGCTCAGGGTTGTATACCAAGTTAGAACTTTACTACATACAAAAGGGCAGTCGCAAGGTGTGGGAAAATGAAGATGGAGGCTCAGAAGTATTTAACCTCAACATCAATTATGCGCAAGTTCCAATTCTTGGTGGATTTAGATTTAGGGAGAAATTTAGTGGTGAGTTTGGGTTTTATGGAGCGGCATATTTGAGTCATCGATTGCGGGATGAAGGTGGTAATTTCCCCAATGAAGACCCAGCCAACAGACCTTTTAACCCCTATGATTTTGGTGGCTTGATTGGCTTGGGCTATGCCTTCTCAGACGCTTTTAATATTAATATCAGGTATACCCAATCCATTTTAGCGGTTCGCAGTCACCGCTTTGGGCAAACCTTTCTTTTGAACAGAGGAGAATACAACTCGGTGATTGAGATTACTGGCAGGTTTAATTTAGGGACAGGCAAAAAGAAGAGTGAATGAACAAGCATAAGCTAGTGGTTGCAGTAACAGGTGCGAGTGGTGCTGTTTACGCTAAAGTGTTGTTTGATAAACTCCAAAAACTGGATGCCCAGATTGAGGACGTAGGTGTAGTGATGAGCGACAATGCCCGCAAGGTTTGGGAATATGAACTGGGCAACAAGGATTACGAGAATATTCCATTTAAAATATACAGCAAAAGTGACTTTAATGCCCCTTTTGCCTCAGGTTCGGCAAGGTATGGAACCATGATAGTTTGTCCTTGCTCTATGGGCACAATGGCGAGGATAGCCACTGGTGTATCTAACGACCTTACAACCCGTGCCGCTGATGTAATCCTCAAGGAAAGAAGAAAGCTGATACTTATACCGCGGGACACCCCTTACAGCCTAGTACATATCAATAACATGAAGACCACCACAGAGGCGGGTGGTATTATTTGCCCTGCTTCACCTTCATTCTACAGTCAGCCCAAGGATTTTGAAGAGCTGGCAGCTACTGTGGTTGACCGCGCCCTTGACCTTGCGGGATTTGATATCCAGAGTTTCCGTTGGAATGAAGAATAAGCTTTTAGCCCTTAGCTATTAGCAGTTCACATATGGCATTCTTTACGGCATTAAATCCCTATTTTCGCAGCTTGTAAAACCCATCCCGTCGCAATGCAAGGAATACAAAGGCCTACCGAACAGATTTACAGCAATTATACCGCTGAAGACTTTGACGTGTGGCGTACCCTGTATGATAGGCAGATGGGCAATCTTACTGACCATGTGTCCCAAGCCTATATGGATGCTTTGAGTGAGGTAAAGTTTAACAGGGATGAAATACCTCATTTTGGGACTGTAAACGAAATACTCGGCGACATAACAGGTTGGAGTTTGAAGGTGGTTCCAAACATTAGCCCACAGAAGGACTTTTTTGAGCTACTGGCGCGAAAGCGATTTACTGCCACTTGCTGGCTCCGCACGATGGCTCAATTGGATTACCTGGAAGAACCGGATATGTTTCACGATGTGTTTGGGCACGTTCCACTCTTAAGTAATCAAGCCTATTGCGATTTCTTTAAGGGCATTAGTGATATTGCATTAGAGCATTTAGATGACCAACGTGCCATTGAGCTATTAGGTAGGATTTATTGGTTTACCATTGAGTTTGGATTGATAAGAGAAAATGGAGACACCAAGATATATGGAGCAGGTATCATTTCCAGTGCTGGGGAGACCAAAAACTGTCTCTTACCCGAAACAGAAAGGCTTGACTTTGACGTGAGAACAGTGTTTGAAACGGATTACAGGACCGATATCATACAGGAGAGATATTACGTGATTGACTCTTTTAACCAACTTTATGACTCGTTGCCTGAAGTGAAAAGTGTGTTGGAGGAGATATTGGCTGAAGACTAGTTTCTTTTCTTCTTCTTGGGTCTCTTTATTGGTTCATCTTTGGGCTTTTCACTGAAGCTCAAATCCTGTAAAGTAATTTTACCCGCACTTATGTACAATCCTTTAATTGTTATATTTTCATACCCATCGCAACTGGCTTTAATAGTATACGTATTAGGAGTCAACCCCTTTACTCGATAGATACCCAACGAGTCAGTAACAACAGTATTAACCTCATTTTTTAGATTGATTGATATGGTGGTAAACTTCAGTAGCGTATCAGAATCATAGTCTTTTACTGTAAGCCATAGGGTTCCTGTTCCTACTTGAGAAAAAGAGTAAAAACTACCCATCAGCAATAAAAGCGTAATGATTGGTTTCATGGCAAATGGATTTTATGGTTTGTAAGAATGAATCCAACATACCCGCGATTCCATAGAGCCAAAATTTATTAGTTAAGCGGCCTCCTTCGAAATATACTTCACCAAAGCCTGCTTAGCAATAGGCAAAAGTGTTGGTTCTAAGGGTAAAGTCAAGTCACTCTCGACAGCAAAAGTGGCTGGGTTGGGCAACTTGGGCAAGCTGCGTATTAAGTCGCGCTTGATGTATTCGTAAGTGGTGGACAGACTGCGGTGATAATTGGTAATGAATTTGGTGTGTATTCCCCTGTACTTTACATCGGCTTTTTCAAACACACTTATTTGATATTCAAACACGTTGGTTTGACCCTCATTGCCGTTGCTCAGTAACATATATCCCTCGTTGGAATAAAGTGGGATTAAGCCAACGGGCGATATGTAAAGTTTTTGCTCTACCAGGTCATATATCTGTTTTCCCTCTTTCAGGTAGTGCTCAAATTGGGGGATAGAATAATGGATGATTTCCTTTAGTTCTTTAATTAGGTCACTCTCATCATTATAGCTTTGATAAATCATCTGGAACTTCTCTAAATCCATCTTTTTCAGCGTTGATGGGAAAAGAGAGGCTAATTTATCCGTATCACTTTTTAACTCTACCAGTTGTTTGTAGTGCTCAATCAAGTCCGCCAAAAAAGGGTAAAGGATGTTTTGGTCGTAATTATTACTCACCTCTTGTAAATAAGCCAACAACACGTACTTTTTATACTCAAGGTCAACGTGCTTCTCTACCAACCAGTCTTTACTCAACCTTTTCATACTCTCAAATTTACCATTAATATAACGTTTGTGTTAAAAATATGTTGCTATACATATTAACAAGCGATTGTGAATTGAAATGCAAAATAGGGCTTAACAGCGCTTACTTGGCAAGGTATATTTGTTTCGGAAAAAAGTATTTGCCATGAAAAGGACTCTAGCCATAAGACTACTCTATTTATTTATCATTATTACTGCATTTAGCTGTGTGCCCGCCCGCCAATTTGAGGATGTGAAGACCAAGGCTGCCAAGTGCGAGGAAGACAAAGCCCGCCTGACCTCAGAAAATTTGGAGTTAAATACCAAACTAACTGAAGTTGAAGCTGATTTTGCTGACTTGAAAAAGCGCTGGGAAGGCTTGAAAAATGACACCAGCGTAATGGGAACCTCTCTGCGCAGGCTAACAACTAACTATGATAAATTGAACGCGACTTACGAAAGGCTTCTTGACCAGCACTCAAGAATGTTGCAGGGCAAGGCTGAAGACCATGAAAAACTAATGGGCCAAGTGCAAGACTTGCAAGCACGCAACCAGGAGAAAGAGGATGCTTTGAGGAAGTTGGAGCTTACCCTTGGTGATAAGGAGAATAACTTGAACCAGTTAAACTCTGAATTGATAGAGAGGGAGAAAAGAGTGAAGGAGTTGGAAAGCGCCATCAATAGAAAGGACTCCATTGTGAATGCACTGAAGGATAAAGTAGCTGATGCTTTATTGGGTTTCCAGAAGGATGGATTGACCGTGGAGCAGAGAAATGGAAAGGTTTATGTATCAATGGAAGAGCGCCTGTTGTTTGCTTCAGGAAGCTGGAATGTAGACAAACGCGGTGCTGAAGCCCTGAAAAAATTGGCTAAGGTGCTGGAAACCCAACCAGATATCAATGTGTTGATTGAAGGCCATACAGATAGCATTCCATTTAATGGTAGCAGCCAAGTGAAAGACAACTGGGACTTGAGCGTAATGCGTGCCACCGCTATTACCAAAATAATTACCAGCAATAGCGATGTTGACCCCAAACGCCTCACAGCTGCCGGAAGAAGCAAGTATATTCCACTGGATAGTAACGAAAGTAAAGAAGGGCGCGCGAAAAACCGCCGCACTGAAATCATCTTGACGCCCAAGTTGGATGAGCTGTTTAAGATACTGGAAAACTAGGAGCCCGCAAGCGTATCCTATTGTGAGATTATGAGGGCTTTGTGTACGCTGCAGTTTGAAATTGAATTTGAGATTGCTTTGTCGTTTTTCCTCGCAATTGACGAAGTCTATTCTTGAAACTGCTCCAAACAGTATTTCTCCACCTCTTTTGGGAAGTGTTCGTGCTCCAAAGCCTGGATTTTTTGGGCGAGGCTTTCGGATGTTTCACCTTCATCCAAAATGGCCTTGACCTGGAATAGCACCTTGCCTTCATCGTAGTTTTCATTCACCAAGTGAATAGTGATACCGCTTTCCTTTTTGCCAGATGCAATGACAGCCTCATGCACATATTTGCCATACATGCCCTTGCCACCAAAATCAGGTAAAAGGGCAGGGTGAATATTCAGCACTTTGCCTGGATAGGCATTGAGTATTGAATCAGGAACTTTGATGAGAAAACCTGCCAACACTATCAGGTCTATCTCCATGCCTTTTAATATCTGAAGCGCCTTTTCTGAAGTGTCAAATTCCTCTTTAGTTACCAGGTAGTGGGGAACATCATATTTTGACGCTATATCCGTTACGCCAGCCTTGCTTCTATTGGAGATAATAACAGCCACCTCGATATTCTCATTCTCTTTAAAATATTGAATGAGATTTTCGGTATTGGTACCTGCCCCAGAGGCAAATATGGCCAGTTTAATAGGCATAATAGCTCAAGTTTTCGCTGCAAAGAAAAGAATTAATGTGGCTTTTTGAAAGTGCCCTGTGCTATGGGTTTATCTTTTATTCGAGATATACGATGAAGTGAGATATATCGCTCCGCTAGAGGTCACTTGAAAAGGCTTACCCAAACAATTCCCTAAAAACTTCCTCTACCTTGCTTACTTGCAACACTTTGATGGAGAATTTACCTGGATTAATACCCTTATTATAAGAGGAAATGAATATCCTGCCGAAGCCTAGCTTTTCGGCTTCGGATATGCGGGCTTCAATGCGGTTGACAGGGCGTATTTCACCAGACAAACCTACTTCGGCAGCAAAGCAGGAGTCGGATGGTACGGGAATGTCTTCTGATGATGAAAGTATGGCACAAATTACTCCCAAGTCAATAGCAGGGTCATCCACACGGATGCCACCAGTGATATTGAGGAAAACATCCTTTTGCCCCAGGCGGAAGCCACAACGCTTTTCAAGAACGGCCAAAAGCATGTTCATCCTTCGGGTATCAAAACCCGTAGCAGAACGTTGTGGGGTGCCATATACGGCAGTGCTTACTAATGCCTGTGTCTCTACCATTAAAGGGCGTAAGCCTTCCACGGTTGCTGAAACAGCGCTACCACTCAGGTTTTCATCCCTATCAGATAGCAATACTTTTGATGGATTAGCCACCTCACGCAAGCCATCCCCTGCCATTTCATAGATACCTAGCTCAGGAGTAGAGCCAAAACGGTTCTTGATAGCCCGCACAATACGATAAACGTGGTTTCTATCGCCCTCAAACTGGAGGACGGTGTCCACCATGTGTTCCAGTATTTTCGGGCCAGCTATGTTGCCTTCTTTAGTAATATGGCCTATCAAAACCACTGGGGTGGATGTTTCCTTCGCATAACGCAGAAACTCTGAAGCACACTCTCTTATCTGTGAAATAGAGCCTGGTGATGATTCTATCTTTTGGGTATGTACTGTTTGTATAGAGTCAATAATCACCAAATCGGGCTGTATCTCTGCGATTTGCAGGAAAATGGATTTGGTCAAAGTCTCGCATAGGATGTAGCACTCATCATTGGTAATACCTATCCTTTCTGAGCGCATTTTTATCTGCTGTTCACTTTCCTCGCCGGATACATAGAGTACCTTACCATGCTTGTAGTTGAGCCCTAGTTGAAGCATCAATGTAGACTTACCAATGCCTGGGTCGCCGCCTAAAAGGATGAGTGAGCCATTAACGATGCCACCACCCAAAACACGGTTTAATTCGCCATCCTGAAGGATTACCCTATCCTCATTTTTGCGGCTTATTTCCTTTACTTTGACCGGCTTGGCAGTGCGATTGTTTTTGTCAGTAGATTTTTCCCAACCTTTTTCTGCTTTTCTGGTCTCTATTACTTCCTCAACGTAGGTATTCCACTCACCACATGCGGGGCAATTACCAATCCACTTAGGTGATTGCGCACCACAATTTTGACAATAAAAAACGGTTTTTGTCTTAGCAGCCATTCAAGGCCTAAGGTAACAAGAAAAAGGGATTAATCACGCTCAAATTCACGCATGGTCATACCATGGTCGTCTTCAATAAAATGAAGCAACGTCATGTGATTAGCGGTAATTTCATACACTTGCCACTCACCAGTATAATGACGCATAAACGTTTTGTCAATCGTAGGTTGGAGGTCAAGCGTAGTTTCAAAAAAAGTAGCATTCAGGGTATATGTTCCCCGCTCATAGGGAGAATCTTTAGCTCCATCAAAATAAATGATGAAATCGCCATCTGCAAACTCCCAGGTTTCTACTTCGTCAGTAAAAGGGTCGTCAACAGGTATACGTGTCCATGAACCTTGCAGCCTATTTAGGGTTTGCTTTTGGCATGACGATATGCCTGAAACCAACAAAAAAGCTATTGCAAAAACGCTATATTTTAAGAGCTTATTCATCTCAAAAGTGTTTCTAGAAGTCAAATTTAGCAAATTAGAACAAATTGCAATTTAGTAAATCTAAATTACTTATTGTTGCTTTCTTCTATTTTTTCGATGGTAGACGTGGTAGAGTAGCCCTCCACAAAATCGATAATAACCACTTCACCGCCATTAGATTTAACAAATCCAGCCCCTGCGATTTGCTCTGGCTTCCAATCGCCACCTTTTACCAAAACATTGGGCTTTACTCTTTTAATAAGGCTTTCAGGTGTGTCCTCATCAAATATCACTATGGCATCAATAAAATGAAGGGCTGAAAGAACTGCTGCCCTGTCTAACTCTCTATTCACCGGGCGGCTTTCCCCTTTTAGTGCTTTGACCGACCTATCAGAGTTAAGCCCTAAAATCAAAAAATCGCCTAAATCGGCTGCTTTTGCCAGGTAGTGAACGTGGCCTTTGTGTAAAATATCGAAACAACCGTTGGTAAAAACCACCTTTTGGCTCTTGAAACGGCACACATTCATAGCCATCTCCAATTGTTTGGAGTCAGTTATCAGCTTGCGCTGCATGATATCAAGCTTGGACAGGCCCATCTTTTTTAGTTCTCTTGTTTGTAGCCGATATAAGTACCAGTGAAAGGAAACCCAATACCAGTATCAATAATGTTTGTGCTGACCACACCAACCAACCAAATGCAAAACCAGTTACCGATGATATGCCATACAGTTCAAGGGTCATCATGATAATAACGGGATATGCGCCGATACCCCCCTGAACGAATACTATACCAAAACTGCCGAAAACAAAACAGGATAGCACCGCGCCAAACCCTAAGCCAGAAGTTTCAGGGAAAGCAAAGAAGCATACATAGCACATTAACACATACATTAACCAGATGAAAAGGGTGTGAAATATAAAAGCCCCTTTGCGCTTTACATTCTTCACGGTGATAAGCCCCTCAGCAAAGCTCATCATAAAACTTCTCACTTTGAGGTAAAAATCTTTGGCTTTTGAGCGGAGAAAATAACCTATCACCGCTAAGGCCAGTAAACCCGCAAAGCCCACAATAAGAATGGTGGTTAACTTACCTTCATCATCAGCCAACATGCCCTGAGCTTTTGATAAAAAATGGGTTTGCACGAAATTGCCCAAAAGCTCAAACTGGGTGGCAATTACTATAAAAGTGAGTGACAGCAATATAATCAGGTCGATGATGCGCTCTGCCACCACAGTGCCAAATGCTGCCGTAAAGGGAATGTTTTCGGTACGGCTCATGGCGCCACACCTGGATACTTCACCCAAGCGTGGGAAGGCCAGGTTGGCGATATAACCAATCATTACAGTGTAAAAACTATTGCTGAGTTTAGGCTTATGGCCCAATGGCTCTAATAGAATTATCCATCTCATGGCCCTGCTAAGGTGGCTCAGGAAACCAAATATGAGGGATAAAACCACCCATTTGTAATCCGCCGTGCGGAATGACTCTTTGATGTTGTTGATGTCCTCATCAGTTAAGTCCTTTGAGATAAGCCAAATAAGAAAAATCCCCAGGCTTAACGGCAGAACGAATTTCAGGATGTTAATGAGGGCGTTTTTCAAAAAACACTAATTAAGAAAGGGTGTTATTGGTATCGTTTGGGAAAATGATGGTAGGCTTGTGCTTTTTAGCATCCTCAAAGTCCATCAATGCATAGGCTATGATGATAACTATGTCACCCACCGCCACCCTGCGTGCCGCAGGGCCATTAAGGGTTATCTCACCAGAGTCTCTTTCTCCCTTTATCACATATGTCTCTAAGCGCTCACCATTATTGATGTTCACTATCTGCACCTTTTCATTCTCAATAATGTTAGCGGCCTCCATCAATGTCTCATCAATGGTAATACTGCCGATATAATTGATATCAGCGCCTGTCACCTTTACACGGTGAATCTTTGATTTACAAACCTGTATTTGCATAGCGAGTGCAAATTTATGGAAATAATGTCATATTATCTATCAAACGCACATCATTCAACCACGCTGCAATGCAGGCTGTCGATTCTTTGGCATTTTTCCAGTCTGCAATGGGCTGCAAGGTTTCGCTATCCGCTATTTCAAAGTATTCTAACCTAACTTTATCTGAAGCATCGAAAATGCTTTGCACTTCTTGCCTTATTGCATCAGGCGACTGCCTTTTATCCGCCATTTGCCTGGCTTTTTTCAAGGCATTGAATAATAATAGTGCATCTTGCCTTTCTTGTGGTGATAAACGGAGATTTCTTGAACTCATGGCCAACCCGCCTTCTTCGCGCATGGTAGGGCAACCAACTACTTCAACAGGTGAGTTGATAAGCTTGGCCAGTTTGCGGATAACCGCCAATTGCTGAAAATCTTTTTGCCCGAAATAAGCCTTGTGGGGCTTAACTATATCAAATAGTTTGCTGACCACCTGTCCCACCCCGTTAAAATGACCGGGACGAAACTCCCCTTCCATCACGTTTTCCAAATTACCAAAATCAAATTTGCGGGTATCAGGCTCAGGATACATCTCTTCGACAGCAGGAACGAATACGGCGTGGCACCCAGCGCTCTTTAACTTACGTATATCTTCCCCAAGGGTGCGGGGATAATTATCGAGGTCTCCCTGGTTATTGAACTGAGTAGGGTTGACAAAAATGCTGCAAACAACTATGTCATTATCTGCCAAAGCGGCTTCAACCAGAGATATGTGGCCTGCGTGCAAAGCCCCCATAGTAGGCACAAAACCTATTGATGCATTAGCATTGCGTTGCAATGTTAAAAAATCTTGTAATCCTGATATTTTGTCGAATACGTGCATTACACAATTTTTTTCGGTAAAACCCGTAAAAATCCGAATGAATCTGTGGAATTTTTAGGCAAACTAACGATATTCTCTTAACATAGACTTGATTGCTGCCTAAAAATTCCTTAAATTTGCATTTCCATTTCTAATAAATTCCATCCTAATATGAAAAACGCGAAAGTTTTATTTATTTCATCAGAAATCACTCCTTACCTAGAGGAGAGCGAGATTTCAACTATCGGTAGAAACTTACCACAAGGTATCCAAGAGAGAGGCAAAGAGATTAGAACCTTCATGCCAAGATATGGCTGTGTAAACGAAAGAAGGAACCAACTACATGAAGTAATCAGGCTTTCGGGTATGAACATTATCATAGATGAGAATGACCACCCATTAATTATCAAAGTTGCATCAATACAGGCTGCAAGGATGCAGGTGTACTTTATTGACAACGAGGAATATTTCCAGCGCAAGGCTTTATTCCATGATAAAGAGGGTAAATTCTTTAACGATAATGACGAAAGGGCTATTTTCTTCTGCCGTGGTGTACTCGAAACAGTAAAAAAATTGGGTTGGGCTCCAGATATTATCCACTGTCATGGTTGGATGAGCAGCCTGGTGCCTATGTATGTTAAGAAAGCATACAGCGATGACCCCATTTTTGCTGACTCGAAAATTGTATACTCAGTATATGACGATGCTTTCAAGAGCAATCTTGGAAAAGACTACGCAAGAAAAGTAACATTGGAAGGTGTTGAAGGGGCTGATGTGACTAACCTTGATACTCCTAACTTCCTTAACATTACTAAGAATGCCATCGATTTTAGCGACGGTGTAATCATCGGAAGCCAAAGCATTGATGGCGAAGTTGAAGGTTACATAGCCACTGCTGATAAGCCGGTATTGGGCTATCAAGACCCTGAGACATATATTGATGCTTACTCTGACTTCTATGACGAGGTACTCGTGGGGGAGTCGGTACTGGCAGGATAAGCAGCAAATAGCGCTTACCTACCATAAATAAATTAAATTTGCGGGCGGATAATAATATCTGCCCGCATTTTTTGTTAAAGGAACGTATGATATTTAAGAATTTGGGGCTTCGCGCAGTAGCAATATTAAGTGCTATCATCCTCCTATCTATTTCATGTAAGAAAGAGCCTGAAGACCAATTGGGGCTTGACATTTTACCTGAAGACGAGCAGCTTGGGCAATACCGCAATGATAGCCTTGCGGTGATAGCACATATAGAGCGCGATGACTCAATTAGAATGGACTTTAGCAGCTCTGCGCAATTGCTGGGCAGCTATATAGACCCATCATTCGGAAAAGTAAAGTCAAGTATTTATACGCAATTCAGGTTGCCAAGCAGTAATCAGCCCAATTTTGGTGACGCTCCGCAACTCGATTCAGTAGTTCTTTCTTTAAAAACAAGAAACCACTATGGAAAAATAAGAAAGTTAGGTGGTTACCAAACTTTCAGGGTATACCGTGTGACGGAGGATATGAATGATACCATTTACTCCAACGAGACTTTTACTTTTGACCCAACAGAGCTTGGGCACAAAACCTTATTAGCTGCTCCTGACGATAGCATTACCTCGAGCACCGGGATTAAGCTTGACCCTCAAATAAGAATTAAACTTGATGATGCCTTTGGGAATGAGTTGTTAACCTCTACCGCTGCTAATAACGACGATTTTCTTCAGCAATTTAAAGGGCTTTTTGTTACTCCCGATAACCCTGGTCAAATGACTGGTGAGGGGGCTATCATCTACTTGGAGTTGCAAGACACAGACTCGAGGTTAACGGTGTACTTCAATAATGGAGATACAGTACAAAAACAGTTCTCTTACCTTATTAACTCTGACGGCAATTGGTCTAGCCTTTTTGAGCACGATTACTCTATAGCGCCTGATATATCAGCACAGTTGGCGGACTCGACCCTGGGCCAGCAGCAAATTTTTATCCATTCAATGCAGGGATTGAGGACAAGGATATATTTTCCTGACTTGCTTGACTTGCCTGATAAAGATCAAATAGTGATTCATAAAGCTGAGTTAATCCTGAAATTGGCTGATGATGCAGATAGGGTATTCTATCCTGCCCCAAGCGGATTGACCCTGGCTCGCCAAAGCAGTTCAGGTACATTGCTTAGCCTGAAGGATGTAGCCGCTGGTGAAGGCTATTTTGGCGGCACCATCACTTCAAGTAATGAATATCGATTTAATATCGCTTTTTATATACAAGACCTGATTAATGGTGAATATGAAGATAATGGTTTATATTTACTAAACAGAGGAAATGCTGTAAATGCAAACAGGTGTATCCTTCAAGGGCCAGATGAGAGTAATGCGGGAAGGATGAAATTAGTACTAACCTATTCAAAACTCTAATATACAATGTGTGGTATAGTTGCCTATGTTGGCGAAAAAGAAGCTTATCCTATACTAATCAAGGGGCTGCAACGCCTTGAATATAGGGGTTATGATAGCGCTGGTGTTGCGCTGATACATGATACCGGGAAACTTGACCTTTACAAGTGCAAAGGGAAGGTGTCGGACCTTGAGGAGTTTACCAAAGACAAAGACAAAAGCGGCAGGATTGGCATTGGGCATACACGATGGGCAACCCACGGCGCGCCTAACGATATTAACGCCCATCCGCACTTTTCAGGGCAAAAGGATTTGGCCATCATACACAATGGTATCATTGAAAACTATGCCCCACTGAGGGAAGAGCTTGAAAACCGAGGGCACAAATTTGATAGTGAGACTGATACAGAAGTATTAATCCACTTAATAGAAGATATACAAGCGAACGAGCAAGTTGACCTTGCCGAAGCGGTGCGTATGGCCCTGAATGAGGTTATTGGTGCCTATGCTATCGTTATTATCTCAAGAAAAGACCCTAACCAGCTGATTGGCGCCAAAAAAGGCAGCCCGATGGTAGTGGGCGTAGGTGATGGAGAGTATTTTCTGGCATCAGATGCTACACCGATTATCGAGTACACCAAAAATGTGGTATACCTTGAAGACGAAGAGATAGTGGTAGTTCGCAAGGGGCAAGATATCAAGATAAAGACCATCAAGAACCAAGAGAAGACCCCATATATACAAGAATTGGAAATGCAACTGGAAGCCCTGGAAAAAGGTGGCTATGACCATTTCATGCTGAAGGAGATATATGAGCAGCCCCGTTCTATCAATGATAGTATGCGTGGCCGAATGAACCTTGAGAAGCGCGAGATTGCCATGGCTGGGGTACAGGACTATGAGCAGAAAATTATCAATGCCAAGCGCTTTATTATTGTGGCTTGTGGTACTTCATGGCATGCCGGTTTGGTTGCAGAATACCTTATCGAGGACCTGGCTCGTGTGCCAGTAGAGGTAGAATACGCTTCTGAGTTCAGGTACAGGAACCCAATAATTGGTGAAGATGATGTGGTAATAGCCATTTCACAATCTGGTGAGACTGCTGATACATTAGCCGCTATCGAATTAGCCAAATCAAAAGGGGCCACCATATTTGGTGTATGTAATGTAGTGGGTTCATCTATTGCAAGGGCTACTGACGCGGGTTCTTATACTCACGCTGGCCCTGAGATTGGTGTTGCTTCTACTAAGGCATTCACCGCACAGGTGACCGTTTTAACCTTATTGGCCCTTACATTGGCCCACAAAAAAGGAACAATTACGGAGTCTCGCTTTAACCAACTGATTGTTGGTTTGGACAACATACCCAAGCAAGTGGAAGAAGTGTTGAAACTGGATAGCAAAATCAAGTACTTATCTGAACTGTTTAAAAACTCGCACAACTTCTTGTACCTGGGCAGGGGATACAACTTCCCAGTGGCATTGGAAGGTGCCTTGAAGCTGAAAGAAATCTCCTACATCCATGCTGAAGGATACCCGGCTGCTGAGATGAAACATGGACCAATTGCCTTGATAGACGAGAATATGCCAGTAGTGGTAATCGCCACTAAAACAGGTATCTATGAGAAGGTGTTGAGCAATATACAAGAGGTGAAAGCCCGCAGTGGAAAAATTATTGCTGTGGTAAATGAGGGTGATAAGGAAGTGAAGAACATGGCGGACTATACCATTGAAGTGCCTGAGACCTATGAAGAGCTTTCTCCATTGATTAATAGTATTCCATTGCAGCTGTTGAGTTATCACATTGCCGTGATGCGTGGTTGTAACGTAGACCAACCGAGGAATCTGGCGAAGTCGGTTACTGTGGAATAGTGGGCAGTTTACAATTTACAGTGAGCATGTTAAAAAGGCGGGAAAACTCCCGCCTTTTTTGCTGACTGCTGGTTTTGCCACTCTGAGATAATTGTAGATTCTTCACTACGTATAGAATGACAGGCATCGGCCCACTAGAATTCAATCTTATAGCTTATCACTGGCAGTATTGAAAGTTGATGCACTTGCACGATTTGCTCGCTGGCATCGTCAAAGTACTCGAAGGTAGTAGCTTGATTGTTTGTCACGTTTTGCACATCAATCTTAAACTCGTGAGTGGTTTTCTTACGGTCTTTGCGGTAGGTCAAGGCTAGGTTGGCCTGGAATACATCGTCCCCTTTCTTTGAGAAAGTATCGTCTGAGAAAACAGTGGTATTGTCTTCTATTGACTTCTCCAAATCGATTGGGGTATAGTAATGGCCACCCATCAATAATACCCTACTACTCACACCCAATGTACGGTTTTTGTCTGGATTGCCCAATACGAATTCCTTGCCGAATAATAGGTTAGCTGCGTAGTTGCCATCAAAACGGCTGTTGCGCTCAATACCATCTTTGGCAGTGTAAAGCGACTTATACAATGAACCCGTCACCAAGAAGAAATACCTGTTGGAAAAGAACCTCTCCAAAGTCAATTCCACTCCGTAGTTTCTTCCTGTGCCTTCATTCACCAAACTTCTATCCACCCAGCCTTCTACCATGTTGATGGAACTGAATGAGCTGGTATCCACATTCTCGATAGGCACATTGTACATTTCCTGATAGTAAGCCTCAATGTGCATGTGAAGATTACTGGTGAGCATGTTATCATAGCCAATCACATAATGCCTCGCTTTAGAAAGCCCCAAATTGGTATTCGGTTGAATAGTACTGCCATCGTCTTGCGTTTGCAATGCAAAGTAATAAGTCAAGGGCTCGAGCTTGCTATGCACCCCAAAACCTGCGTTGAGGGATTGCCCCTTCTTGAACTCCCAACTCAGGCCGGCACGTGGCTCAAAAGAGCTGGCATCGTTGAGCATGAATTGCATATAGTGGGCACCAGTTACTAAGGTCAAGTCTTCCGTTATGCGGTATTTCCAACTTACGAAAGCCTGGGTAGTGCCTGCATCGCCGTCATTTTTAAGCATTGGTTGAAAGCGGTCGAAATCACTATCGTAGTACTCTGATAGGAAATTGAAACGGTGTAAAGAGTAGATACCGCCCACTTGCAACTTATGCTTGGCGCTGAACTTATGGTGAAGCGTAGTGGCCACCCTGCCTGTAGTTTTCTCCAATAAGTCGTTGTACATAGGCTTGATAACCCCTTCAGAGTCGCGTTGCTCCTCGTAGTCTACGCCACTGGAATTGCCCGCCATCGAGATGCTACTTTTCAGGTAGGTTTTGTCATTGAACAAATAGGTATGGTTCAATCCCACCACGCCCATTTTCGCCCAATAATCGGCAGTAGAGAAAAGGGTATTACTGGTATCCATTATCTCCTCGAAGATACCACTGATGCCTCCCAAGCCAAACACTGAGAAAGTTCCTGCTTTCTTCGTCGGGAAGAAGAACTTGAAAGAGCCGTCTTGATATTTAGGTACACCTGAGAAATCCACTATACCTGCTTCATCTAATAGGGCTAATGAAGAATACCTATAATTCGCCAGGTAAGAAGACTGCCCGCCTTGCTTGAAAGGCCCCTCAGCCGTAAAGTCGATACCTAATACGCTAAAGCCAAAGCCGTACTCGCGTTGCTGGTTGTTGCCCGTGCGCAGGCGCATATCGAACACGCCAGAATAGGCATTGCCATACTCAGGAGCGAAAGCCCCAGTAAAGAAATCGCTGTTGGAAAGCATGGCGCTGTTGAGTGCATTGATGGGTCCACCCGTTTGGCCTTCGTCGGCGAAATGGTTGGGGTTGGGTATCTCCACCCCTTCCAATCTCCATTGGATGCCTTTAGAAGAGTTACCCCTCACCACGATATCGTTATTACCCGTGGCATCGCCTGTTACACCCGCGAAGGAAGATACCATACGCGCAGGGTCGCTGATGGCACCTGCATAGCGGCTTGTTTCCTCTACGGTGAAGCTCTTGGCGCTTATCATCGCCATTTCGTTGAGGGCTTCGGCCTTGTTTTTAGTAGCGGTCACATGCACGGCCTCCATTTCATTCACTGACTCGGCCAACTCAATCTCCAGCACTACCTCTTTTCCACTGCCCACCACCACGTTGGGGATTACTTTTTCTTCATAGCCTATATAGGTTATCCCAAGGCTCACCCTGCCCACGGGCACATTCTCGATACGGAAGTTGCCGTCCATATCTGTGCTGGCACCCAAAAGTGGGTCGCTACCCAATACGGTGATGTTGGCACCAATCAATGTAGCACGTGAGTCCTGGTCAATCATTCGCCCCCGGATGGTTTGGGTGACTTGCGCACCCACGCTGCCTGCCAGCAGTATCAGCATACTTAGTAATAGCGTTATTCTTTTTATTTCGGTTATCATTTGTTGATGGTTTTATCGTTTTTACACCATCATGACAACCGTGAGAGGGGATACCCTTACTGGGGGTGGAAATTTTTTCGCCCTCACCCTATATTTTACACCCCTTCCCTAGCCCTTCTTTTCCCGAAATTCTTCGGGACAGGCATTGGGAAGGGGATTTTATACAAGTCTCCCCTTGAGGGGAGATTTAGAGGGGTGTTTTTAGAAATCGTCATTGCTAGCGAACAAGGAGAGCGTGGCAATCTCTGATCTTGAATCAGTCCTATTAATATGTCACCCCGCTGGGGCTTAAAACCACAAACTAACCTATCTAGCTATTGATATGTCGCTGCCCTGCAGCTATATTGAACGCCTGTTTTCTCATTCTGCATTCTAGGCTCTACTAACATGTCACCCTGCTGGGGCTTAAAACCACAAACTAACCTATCTAGATACTGATAGGTC
>JANQJC010000113.1 GCA_028281825.1 Flavobacteriales bacterium | reverse complement strand
TACTTACTATATGCCAAACTCCTCGCAGGAGGCTGGAACTTTTATGAGAAAGTTGCTTAAGGAAGAAGAATTGTTTCCTAATAAAGCAAATGCCAATTGGATATCATCCAACTTTGAAAATGGCAATAAGAATATTGAAATAATTGCCACTGCGGGTAATGCCAATCAAGCAAAAATTGCCGGTGATATACTCGCGAAATCAAAAGCAGCACCCAATTTTAAATCCTGGGCACTGGTTTTAGCTGATGAAAACTTAATGCTACCAGTATTGCATTCATTACCGGATAATATTAGTCAAGCCAACGTGACTATGGGTTATCCACTCAAGAATACACCCATAGCAAGCATGGTGAGTAGCATATTCGCGTTGCATGAAAACGCATACAGGTATAAGGAGGAAAATGAACCCCTCAAGTTCTATCATAGTGATATTGTGCAGCTGTTCAGGCACCCCTATATACAGCTATTGTTGGTAGACAACAAACGGGTGAGCATCTCCCAGAGACTGGTAAGAAGGATAAGCGAAAGCAATAAGGTGTTTTATGCCATTGATGAGATTAAAGGATTGATTAAAGAACTTAACCCACCTATAAACTCAGCGATTGATACACTCTTTAATGATTGGAAACAGAGCCCCATGTTGGCCGTACAGTCCATCGAAACGATTGTTATTCAACTAAAAGAGGTTTTAGCAAGTGATGCTATACTTAAAGAGAAGGAAAAAACACCTGTTGAAATTGAGTTTCTTTTTAACCTGTACAAAATCAATCATCAATTAGAGGATTTGATAATTGTTAGTAGTATATCTCTTAGTATTAAAGCCCTAAGGATGGTTTATAATCAATTAATTAGACTGTCTGCGATTCCATTTTATGGAGAACCCTTGCAAGGACTGCAAATAATGGGGATGCTGGAAACCCGAAATCTTGATTTTGATAATGTGATATTGCTCTCTGTTTCAGAAGGGTTTCTTCCGGCAAATAGCAAGCTAACCTCATTTTTGCCCTATGAACTCAAGAGGATATATGGTTTGCCAGTATACAAAGACAGGGATGCTATCTATGCTTACCATTTTTACAGGTTGCTCCAAAGGGCTAAAAACGTCTTTATTGTTTATAATTCGGAAACGGATGATTTTGGAGCAGGGGAGAAGAGCCGCTTTATTACACAAATTGTGAATGAGCTACCAAGATTAAACCCTGAAATTGTAATCAAGGAGAGTGTTGCTATTATGCAACCTTCTTCGCAGGAGAGGGAAGCCCCGATAACCATTCCTAAGAATGATGGAATTATAGAAATACTAAGAAAGAGGGCTGAGAAAGGCTTTTCACCATCTGCATTAAATACCTACCGGAATTGTTCACTTCAGTTCTACTACAAGTACGTAATCGGATTATCTGAAATTGAGGAAGTTGAAGAAAAAGTAGCTGCTCATACTTTTGGCACTATACTGCATAATTCGGTAGAAGAACTTTACAAAGGCTTTAAGGGAAAGCAACTGAACAGTGAAGAGTTGAAAGTACTAAAAGAGCAAATAGAACCTGTTGTAAGGCAGGTGTTCATTGAAGTACATCAAAGTAACCAGCTCAAGTATGGTAAAAACTTGCTAACCCTGAAAGTGGCCATTAGGTATTTAACACGATTTATTGAACTGGAAATGGAAAGGTTGAAAGAGGGAGTTATTGAGTTAATTAGCCTGGAAGAAGATTTGGCCAGAGAACTGGAAATAAAATTACCGCAAACTGGAGAGACAATCAAAGTAAAACTACACGGAAAAGCTGATAGGATTGAGAAATACAATGGAGCCTGCACCATAATAGACTACAAAACAGGACAAGTAGAAAACAGGGAGTTGTATGTGAAGGATTGGGAAGATTTTCACACCAACACAAAACTCAATAAGGCTTTCCAATTACTTATGTATGCTTATATGTATCAGGCAAAACATCTTACTGAATTAAGTTCGGGTATTATCTCGTTTAGGGATTTGAGTGGGGTGAAAATGGTTAAGACTGATAGAAAAGTTCGGCCTGAGTTTCTCTCCAATGAAGATATGGAATCATTTGAGAATAGCCTAATGCTCTTGTTGTCACAGGTATACGATTTAAGCACACCTTTCAGTCAAACCGATGACATTGCTATATGCTCTTATTGTAGCTTTAAAGATATATGTAGTAGGCAGCATTACTAAAAAATAATGCATGCATTACATTAGTTCTAAACACCGTGTATAATTTTTAATAATTTTGTATAAGTTAAAACTGAAATGGATGAAAAGATTTTACTCTTCTATTAGCATCTTAGTATTGATGTTATTCTCAGGATATGCTATTGCCCAGCAAAGTGGAAATTGCCCTGGTTGCGTGCCTGATATAAATTGTACTATTTCACCAGCTTTCCCAGCATTATGCCCACCGGCATTGCCTTCTGATACTGTTGGCAACCTCTATGATGAAGTGATGCAATTTTACATGCCATCAAACTTTGACGACCCAGGCACAGGTTTCAATGTGGACTTATTGGAGGTGGAAGTTTTGGATATTGTGAACATACCGTTTGGATTGACATGGACGTTGGATATTTACCCAAACGTGATGTACTACCCAGTGAACAATCCACCAGCCACTGAGCATGGATGTGTGAGGGTATGTGGAACACCAATATTACCTTTCAATGATAGTATTCAGGTATTCGTTAGGGTGTTAGTGGATGCTGGTATTACTACACAAGAGCTTGTGCAAAGTTTTAAGGTAGGCTTAACTATTCACCCAAGTGCGTCTGGTAATGCAAGTTTTACTGTATCTAATCCTAATGGTTGTGCGCCAGTAGAGACAGAAGTAAATACTAACTTCCCTAGTAATGACAACCCAGGATTTAGCTACCAATGGGATTTTGGTAACGGAACTACCAGTGATGCAGAAAACCCTTCTTCCGTAACTTACACCAATCCTGGTACATATGATATTATCTGCCATACCATAATTGATACGTTGCCATATAGGTTTAACTATTTAAGAGTAGAAAGTACCACTTGTAGTGACGCTTTCTCAGCAACTGATTTTTACTTTAAGCTGTTTGAGAATGGGCAAGAGGTGATGAATACCAAGACGACATTTGGGTCAGTGCCTGATACAGATGCGCCAGTGGATGTGCCGTTTACACCTTACGACCTTCAAAACACCACTTATACCATAGAAGTATGGGATGAAGACGGTGGACTGAAAGGTGGGGATGACCTTTGCGGCACAGTAGCCTTTAATGGCCATAGTACTGATACCTTGGTTTTAAGTCAAGGAGGTTCTCTTACAATCAAGATTAACATAGACCATCAAGTGATAGAATTTTTGGATACCACGACAGTTACTGTGCTTCCAGTACCTGACACGCCAGTTTTAACAGGAACGGCAGATACAATTTGTCATGGGGACTCTATTGTGATTTCATCTACCAGTGGAGACCAATGGCAATGGTGGCAAGACTCGCTGCTACTATCAGGGCTTGATAGTTCAGCTATTATAACTGGAGATTCTGGAGCTTATTGGGTTGTTGTAACCAATAGTTCAGGCTGCACCAATATTTCAGATACATTCGACTTGACTGTTGTATTAAATCCACCAGCACCTAATTACTGGCAAACTGGCAATACTGTTCAAACTGGATTGCAAGGCTATGATTTACAATGGTATTTAAATGGTGACTCGATTCCGGGAGCTAATGGAAATGTTCTTGAATTGGAACAATCAGGAACTTATTACCTTACTTCTACCAACTACTTTGGTTGTATTTCGCAATCGCAGGTGGTTGAACTAAGTTACACACCGCCTGATACAGTGGATTCGGTTGATGAAATACTTATCAAAAATTTGGAGTTATACCCAAATCCAAATAATGGGGTATTCAACTTGTTGTTTGATGTAAGCCAAAACTCAAATATAACTATCTCCATTCATGATGTGTTAGGTAAAATAGTTTATCAAGAGCAATTGTCTGATTATCACGGGAAATACAGCAAAACTCTGAACTTAAGCAGCCATAGTAATGGCCTTTATACTGTTTCGATTTACAATGAAAATCGACAACTACTAAAAACAAAAATTGTAATTGAATGATAAAGAAGTCCCCGACAATGCTCGGGGATTTTTTCGCTATCAGGACTTGTTGGAAGAAAACACTATTGCTAAACCCAAGAATAGACACCAAAGATTGATAAAGGCATTTAGCACAGTATCAAGTAAAGATATCTGATACATTCCATTTTGAATGTTGAAGCTGAAATCAACCAGCCCCAAAAAGAATAGTGCACCAGCACATAACAGTGATAATCGTTTTGCATAAGGCTTACCTTTAAGCAACCCGTATCCCGCTATAAACAGTGCTATTGCCAATACTCCATCAGGTAGAGGGAAGGAGTGCTCATACACATAGAAACCAGGTGGTGGATTTTCAGGAGCCAAACCAATAGTGAAAAAGCCCGTCCAAAATAACACCAGTCCTATGGAAGAGCCTATCTGAAGTATTGCTATAGTTTTGGAACTCACTTACTTGCTTTTTTAATATCATTCTGCATGAGTGCATGTACTAAACTAGGAGCAGCTCGCTTGGCAAAAAGAGCCAGCTTTCCATCAAAACCCGGGATAATTAAAAACTGTTCTTTTTTCATTCCCTTTATCAAAGCTTTGGCTACCTGTGAAGGCTGCATTAGCTTGGCATTTTCTGAAATAGCCTTAGTTTCTGCTGGCTTGGTTTTGTTTTCTTTTTCAAAAGCGGGAGTGTCAGTGTCAGGTGGACAAAGTACTGAAACTCTTACTCCATCTTTTGAGTACTCACTTCTTAAGGCTTCTGATAGGCCAATAATCGCGAATTTAGATGCGCAATAATCCGTATAGCCAAATACACCTATAAAACCTGCTATGGACGATACATTCACTATATGCCCTTGTCTTTGTTTGATGAAAGGAATTAGGGTATGGGTCATATTCCAAACACCATATAGGTTGGTTTTCATGATATACTCAAATTGCTCATAGCTTATGTCCTCAAAATGCTTTGGTATTGCAAGACCTGCGCAATTAATAAGGATGTCAGGCTGACCAAAGCTCTCTATAGCGCTATGCAATCCTTCTTTTACCTTTTGGTTATCACTGACATCCAGGGATAGGATGCCCACTTTTTCACTTCCCCTTATTCCATTTTCGAGCTCAGATTTAGCTTTTTCCAGCTTATCTGCATTCCTGGAAATCAAAAGAACTTTAGCCCCTAGTGCTCGTAACTCTTTGGAGATGGCTAGCCCAATGCCACTTGAACCACCTGTGATATATACATTCTTATTGTTAAAATCCTTCATTTTTGTTTTAGCTCTTTCAAGTCCAAAGTTTTAAGCCACTTCATAGTTGTTGACATTGCTTCTTTGTAAGTTACCTTAGGTGTCCAGCCTAATTCCCTTTTTGCTCTATCGATGGAATATTGAAAGCGGGAGCCTAAATTCTTCACCGTATAGGTAGTCAACAAGGGGCGTTGTTTAATCTTCAGAAACTTCCATATCAATTCCACCACATTGGCTGCCAGGTAAGCTAACCAATATGGGATATGGAGCTTGGGTGGTTTTACATTCAAGGCAGCTGCAATTTCAGCACTAAACTTTTGCAAGGTGGTACTTTCTCCATCATGAACTAAATAACCGTTACCAACCGCCTGGCCGTCTTCTGATAGTAGCATAAGCAAATCAATAAGATTGTCTATGTATGTTGGCCAAACCAGCGCATCTTTGCGCCAGAACAGCATTTCTTTTTTTACAATTGCATCGGCCAAAAGTGGAACAAAGGTTTTGTCACCTGGGCCATATACCCAGCATGGGTAGACAATGGTAGCGGGAACACCGTGCTCGTTAAAATAATAATGAACAATTTCTTCAGCTTCTATCTTGAAATCAGGATAGGGCTCTCCCCACTTTTTTAATGGATAGAATTCATCAATAACAGGCCCCTCAATAGTTCCAAAAACATCGTTTGTGCTAATATAAATTAACCTCGCTACCTGTGCCTCATGGGCTGCTTTGCACACATTTTCAGTCCCTTCCAGAATTACCCTCCTAAAATGATGCCTTGAGGCCCAATCAGTAACCAGGCCGGCACAATGAAAGATAAGGTCAATACCTTTTGCTGCATAGGCAATAGAAGGTTCGTTTCTAATATCACCATGGTGAACAATAGCCCCCATCTCTTTTACCCTTTCTTCTTCAGGGTCTCCTTCCATCACAAAGGCATGTACTTCATAACCTTTTTCAAGACAGGCTTTCGCCAATGCTCCACCTATAAAACCAGTAGCACCTGTTATTAGAACTTTTTGCGGCATAAATCCAAAAGTAGCATAATTTAGATTTTAAAAATCTTTCAATTTATTACCTTTGAAAACACCTCTTAAAAATCACACGATATGAAGAAACTTATACTCGCAGCACTTAGTTTAATTGTAGCACAACTTTCATTTTCACAATGTATACCTGATGGTTCAATAACCACACCAGGCATCATTATGTCTTCAAACACGCTCAACTGTATCGATCAGGGGGTTCCCTATAGTGACACTATACAGTTTATGAATTTTGACTCTATATTTTTTAATAATAATTGGATAGAACTGCAAAGGTTGAGAATTGATAGCGTGAACAATCTGCCCTGCGGTATTGACTGGGAGTTAAGTAATGCTAATGGTATATTTGATAATTCAGAACAAGGTTGTATACTGATTTCAGGAACTACTGATGATGTTATTGGTCAATACACATTGCAGATATGGGCGTCTATAGATTTGGGCAGTGGCTTTTTTGGCCCATTGCAGGCTAGCAATTTTGATTTGTTGACTTTTTATGTACGTGTTAAACCTAGTGCAGGTGTTTGCCCACCTATAGATACATTGGCTGTAAGCGAGATAAGCGATTGCGAAGTGCATTATGGGTTGCCTATACAAATCGTATCATCAGAAGGAACTCTACTTTGTAGTGGAAACGTAGGAATGTCAACAGTACTATCAGTAAATACCCAGCTAGGTAGCGGGCATTATAGTTATAGTTGGTCGCCCGGAACTAATTTATCATGTACCGATTGTGCAAATCCTGCCTACACAACAGATGGAACCCCTAATTCTTCAGAAGATATAATGGTCACTGTTACAGATAGTGTATCTGGCCTTTCTAACACGGATATGATAACTATCAATACTGATATTTGTGATGGGGTAGAAGAATATGAGTATTCTCACCTTAACATTTACCCCAATCCAAGTGAGGGCATTTTTATTGTTCAGCCTGGCTTCAGTTCTTCTAATACTTTTGATTTGAGTGTAAAAAACATTCAGGGTCAAGAAGTTGTGGTTAGAAGCTACACCAATAAAGGTTCTCTATTAGAGCTTGATTTGATGAATGTACCAACAGGTATTTACTTCGTTTACCTTACTGATGGTTCAAGGCATTATATGAACAAGGTTGTGAAGAAATAGGGGAAGGGTAACTAGTGTATTTGCAAAAACTTTCTCTTGTAAACTTTAAGAATATTACAGGTGCTGACCTGGAGTTTTCACCTAACCTTAATTTTTTTGTTGGCAGAAATGGCTCTGGCAAGACTAATTTATTGGATGCCATTCACTATCTGTCACTTTGCAAAAGCTATTTTAATCCTATAGACAGCCAGAACATCAATTATGATGAAGACTTTTTTGTGATTGACGGGCATTATGACCTTAAAGGGAAAGAAGAGAAAGTCTATTGCGGAGTAAAGAGAAACCACAAGAAGAAATTCAAAAAGAACGATAAGGAATATAGCCGTTTGGCTGAACATATTGGGCAATTTCCATTGGTGATGATATCACCTGCTGATGCTGATTTTATCAATGGTGGCAGCGAAACCCGAAGGAGGTTTATTGATAGCATAATATCACAGTTTGACAAAGACTATTTGGATACGCTTATCAACTACAATAAAGTGCTATCTCAGCGAAATGCCATGCTTAAGATATTTGCAGAAAAGGGCGGTTTTGATGCAGCCACCCTAGAGCCTTACGACGTACAAATGGGCTTGCTTGGGACAAAAGTTTACGAGAGGCGTAAAGCTTTCATTGACGATTTCATCCCTGTTTTTCAGCAGCATTATGAGTTTATTTCAGGTGGCAGGGAAGTAGTAAGTATTGACTATAAAAGCCAATTGAATGAAGCTGTAATGGAAGAACTGTTGAAAAGTGCATTGAGAAAAGACAGAGCCGTGACACATTCAACAGCTGGCATTCATAAGGATGATTTGAGCTTTACCATAGCTGGTTATCCCATAAAGAAGTTTGGTTCACAGGGGCAGCAAAAATCTTTTTTATTGGCACTTAAATTGGCTGAGTTTGATTTCATGCAAAAGGTAAAAGGTTTTCCACCAATCCTATTGTTGGATGATATATTTGATAAACTAGATAATGAGAGGGTTGGGCAATTAATTAGCCTTGTAAGCAAAGAAGGCTTTGGGCAGGTATTTGTCACTGATACACAGAAAGAGAGGGTAGAAGAGATGTTTCACCCTGAAGCAAGCTGGAAGATTTTTGAAGTAAGCGCTGGAAACGTAACTTTGGTAAAATGAGTAGCAACGAACATAGTATAGGTGATGCCATTAAGCTGATGCTCAAGCGATATCAGCTTGACCAAAAGTATGCTGAATATAAGGCCATACACTCATGGGAAAAGAATATGGGACCTATGATAGCCCGCCATACCAAGAAGCTCTATATCAAGGATAATAAGGTATTCATTCATGTAGACTCAGCTGCCTTGAGGCAAGAACTGAGCTTTTCCAAAGAAAAGATACTAGCCTTTATTAATGATGAAGCTGGCACTGAATTGGTGAAAGAGGTTGTACTAAAGTAGCAATTGGAATTGAATAAAGCCCTAAAGATACTATTCGGACCAGCATTAGGATTACTAGTTGGGTATCTTTTGTATCATGACACTAAAGACACACAAATTGCAAATATGGCTGGGGTTGCCACTTGGATGGCAGTCTGGTGGCTAACCGAAGCGTTGGAGATTTATATCACTGCTCTTTTACCTATCACACTTTTTCCCTTTCTCGGCATAATGGGCATGAAAGACGTTGCCCCCCTTTACACTAATGAGATAATATTTCTATTTATCGGTGGTTTTTTGATTGCTTTTGCAATTGAAAAATGGAACTTACACAAAAGGATTGCTTTAGGTATCATATTAGCCCTGGGTTCTTCACCTTCTAAAATACTTTTTGGGTTTATGTTGGTTGTGTACCTGATATCATGGTGGATATCAAATACAGCCACTACTATGATGATGTTACCGGCCGCCCTGGCTTTAGGCACACAGTTTGAGCAAAACAAAAGTGGGTTTATGACTACTCCACTGCTACTTGGGCTTTCTTATGCCGCTTCAATTGGAGGGACCACCACTTTAGTTGGTACGGTGCCCAATATGATATTCTATGGGTTTTTCGAAAATGAGTTTCCAAATTCAGGGGTCATCACCTTTAGTAGGTGGTTTATGTTTGGAGTGCCCATGTCAGCCATGATGTTTATTGGTTGCTATTTCATCTTGCGAAAAATGTTTATATCAAAACATCATGATGTTAACCTTGACTTGCAGGCTATTAAGACAGAGCACCAAGGTCTTGGCAAAATGACCAAGGAAGAAAAGATATTGATTGGGGTATTTTTTACGGTGGTTGTTTTGTGGTTTACCAGGGCGGATTTAGAACTAGGTTCCTTTCAACTGCGAGGGTGGATTAATCTTTTTCCTGAAGGCTCACATATTACTGACGGAACGGTGGCTATGGCAATTAGCCTGCTTCTATTCATTTTGCCTACAAAGCGGAAGGATGGCTTTATTCTGAGTTGGAATGAAGCGAAAAAAACACCCATTGGTATATTATTTCTCTTTGGTGGAGGCTATGCCTTGGCACAGGGAGTTGAAGTGTCTGGCCTGGCAAGCTGGATGTCTGACCATCTTGAAAGTGTAACCAAGTTACCATTATGGATATTGATGCTAGGAACTATTGTATTCATGGTTTTTTTGAGTGAGTTTACATCTAATGTAGCAGCTACGTATCTCACCTTGCCTATTATGTTGGCTTTCTCAAAAGAGGCAGATATACCCGCCATAAAGCTGATGCTACCTTTAGTTATAGCTTCCAGTTATGCTTTTATGCTACCCATTGCAACACCCCCAAGTACTATAGTTTTTGGAAGCGAGAAACTTGCGGCACGAGATATGGCACGCGCTGGCTTCTTTCTAAACCTGGTAGGAATAGTGGTTATTATGATTTCGATATGGACTTACGGAAGTTGGATTTTCGGTTTTTAGTCAACCTCAATGTCAGTTTCCATGGTTTTTGCCATTACCAACAGTGGCACCTCATTATGCAAAGCCATTTCAAGAGAATAACTGTCATTAAAAAGTATTTCCAGAATAGAACTTTTGTGAGTATACATAGCAAGTAAATCAGTATTAACTTCTCTCACATAGCGGTCTAAACCTCGAATGATATCAAAGTCCATCACTGTATTGAAGTTGATGTCCTCATACTTGTGTTTGGCAATTTCGTTCAATATTCCCCTTTCTTCATCAAAGCTATGTCCGTCAATTGCCTCAGGATACACATGAACGGTATGAATAGTAGCATCAAACTTTTGAGCAAAAGGGATGATATGATTAATCTCTTCAGCCAGGTTGGTAAGGTCTGAAGCATATACAATCTCCTTAGGGGTTTTTATCTCAGCTTTCATGGGAACCAACAACACTGGGCAGTCTGCTTTTTCCAATACTCCTGAAGCTACACTTCCAAATACTTTGCTTGGTATTACACCCTCACCTTTTGAGCCCATTATAATCAGGTCAAACTGATGTCTTTTGGCATAGGCACAAATCTCAGATACAGCGGAGCCGTGGCTCTCGACTACATTTATCTTGCCTTCAAAACCAGTCTCTTCTTGGATTGAAGAAGCGAGTTTGTTTAACTCTTCTAAGTCACCTTTCTGTATTACCTCATTTAGCTTGCTACTGAATGAGAAATTTGCTCTTGGAGCATTATCAATATGCAAAAGGGTGAACTCAGTATTTAGTCTATTTGAGTAGTTCAAAGCATACTTTAAAGCATGACGTGCTATAAGCGAGAAGTCAGTTGGGATTAATATTTTCAAGTTATAGGGTTTTAAGAAATTAGCTTACAAGTGAGAATTCAGGTATTTTATCGCTTTGATACTTTCCAGCTTTCAAATCATCGTGAATAGTGGAGAAAGTATCAATGGTGTACTTCACATCTTCCATGGTGTGCACTGCTGTTGGTATCAATCTGAGCAATATAATACCCTTTGGCACCACAGGATAGACCACCATTGAGCAGAAGATGTTGTAGTTTTCCCTTAAGTCGAGAATAAGGTTAGTTGCTTCAGGTATACTGCCGTTCAAGTATACCGGAGTTACACATGATTGGGTATTACCAATTTCAAAACCAGCATCCTTCAAGCCATTTTGCAGGGCATTAACTATGGTCCAAAGTTTCTCTTTCAACTCAGGTTTGGTTTTTAGCAACTCCAATCTCTTTTGGGCACCAAGAACCAAAGGTAGTGGCAATGACTTGGCAAATATTTGTGAGCGCATATTGTAACGCAGGTACTCAATTACATCAGTATCACCGGCTAAGAAAGCGCCAATACTAGCCATAGACTTGGCAAAAGTTCCGAAGTAAACATCTATATCATCCTGTACACCTTGCTCTTCACCAGCACCAGCACCAGTTTCGCCCAATGTACCAAAGCCATGTGCATCATCCACCAACAGGCGGAAGTTATATTTCTGTTTAAGTGCGGCTATTTCTTTCAGTTTTCCCTGGTCGCCAGACATACCAAAAACTCCCTCAGTAATCACCAAGATACCACCTTCGTTATCCTTTACAAGATTTGTAGCCCTTTGCAATTGCTTTTCCAGGTTATCAATATTATTGTGAGGAAAAACGAAGCGCTTACCCATATGTAATCTCACTCCATCCAATATGCAAGCGTGAGACTCAGAGTCGTAAACAATTACATCATGCCTATCCACTAAAGCGTCAATGGCAGAAACCATAGCTTGATAACCGAAGTTAACCAGTATGGCATCTTTTTTCTGCACGAAAGCTGCCAAATCTTTTTCTAGTTTTTCATGATAGTCAGTATTACCTGACATCATCCTGGCGCCCATAGGCGCTGCCAAGCCAAATTCTGCCGCAGCATCGGCATCTGCCTTGCGAACTTCAGGGTGGTTAGCCAAACCCAAATAGTTATTCAGGCTCCAAACAAGTCTTTCCTTGCCATTGAAAACCATTTTATTTGATATCTCTCCGTAAAGCTTAGGGAAAGTAAAATATCCATGTGCATTTTTCGCGTGTTCACCTAATGGACCGCGATTGTGCTTTATTTTTTCAAAAATGTCTATCATGATAATATGGTTATCTTGATTAAAATTGGGAGCAAAATTATTGCTTTCAGTCGGATTGACAATTTTTGTTTTCAACCAAAAAGTGTTGAAAGTTAGCATTTACTTGGCCAGACTGCTTGTTAGGCGAATTGTTCTCGTAAAATTAGTGATGATGATGGTAAATAATAAATCCAAAGTATTAGCGTTAGCCCTACCACAAAATGGAAGTAATAAAATTGTATCTTTGCGCGATGTTTTCAAAACGGGGGTATTTTTGGGTGGTTGCATTACTGATGCTGGTTTTAGCATCTTGTGATGGGTATAATAAATTACTCAAAAGCACCGACTTTGAATTGAAGTACCAAAAGGCTATTGAATACTACGAAAAAGGGGATTATAATAAGGCCTTACCACTTTTTGAAGAGTTGTTAAGCCTATATAAAGGAACTGCCAAAGCAGAGAAGGTCTATTATTACTACAGTTGGTGTAACTACTCAATAGGAGATTTTATTCTTGCCGGGTATCACTTTGGCAACTTCGCCAAAACCTTTCCATCCAGCAAGAAAGCCGAAGAATGTTATTATATGAATGCTTATTGCTTTTACTTGGATTCACCTGAATATAGCCTAGACCAGACAAATACTTTCAAGGCAATGCAGCAATTGCAATTGTTTGTAAACAGGTATCCTGAGAGTGATAGTATACCTAGATGTAATGAATTGATGGATAACCTGAGAGACAAACTAGAGAGGAAATCTTATGAAACCTCTAAACTATACTTCAACACCAGAAACTATCAAGCCGCTATTACTTCATTAAAAAACACCATTAAGGAATATCCAGATTCTGACCATCACACAGAAATGGCTTTTTTAGTGGTAAAAGCAAACTATGAACTGGCAATAAACAGTGTAGAAAAGAAAAAACAGGGAAGATTGAAGGATACTATCGAAGCATATCATAACTTTGTAGACGCATATCCTGAAAGTAAGTACCTAAAAGAAGCTGAGAGGATATATACAGATACAGTAAGAGAACTAAAGAAAATAAACAATACATAAATCATGGATTACAAGAAGACCGACGCAGCTCACTCAACAGTTACAAGAAATGTGATAGACATGGCCATGGATACTGGTAACATATACGAAAGTGTTGCTATTATTGGCAAAAGGGCTAATCAGATTTCTCAAGAGATGAAAGAGGAGTTGGATGGTAAATTGAAAGAATTTGCTACTCACACTGATAACCTTGAAGAGATATTCGAAAATAGGGAGCAAATCGAAATTTCAAAATTCTATGAGGCGCTTCCTAAGCCGGTTGCTATCGCTATCAATGAGTTTGATAACGGCGATGTATACTTTAGGAACCCTGCCAAAGAAGAAGGCGAGCTTTAGTCAAAGCTTTGCGGACAATATGAATAGGCATCCATTATTTACTTGGATGCCTTTTTGTGCTTTATGTAAATGCTGAAAGGAAAGAAAATACTATTGGGAGTATGTGGTGGTATAGCTGCCTACAAGTCTGCCTATTTAGTTCGCCTTTTAGTAAAAGCAGGTGCAGATGTGCAAGTAGTGATGACTCCTGGGGCACATCAATTCATTACTGCGCTCACGCTTTCATCACTTTCCAAAAAACCTGTGCTAACTGATTTTTCAAGCGGAACACAAGGTGAGTGGAATAATCATGTGAAACTTGGAATGGAAGCGGACTTAATGGTAGTTGCCCCAGCTACAGCCAACACCCTATCTAAAATGGCAACTGGAAATTGCGACAACCTGTTAATGGCGGTATACCTATCAGCAAGGTGTCCAGTGATGTTTGCGCCGGCTATGGATTTGGATATGTATAGGCATGAAGCCACTATTGAGAATTTGGGCAAACTCAAGGGCTTTGGCAATATCATGATTAAGCCGGGAGTAGGCGAGCTTGCCAGTGGGCTAGAAGGGGAGGGGCGTATGGCTGAACCAGAAGAAATATTGGCTGAAATAGAAGAATATTTTGAAGTGGGCACTTCTCTAAAGGGGAAGAAAATACTCATCAGTGCAGGGCCAACTTATGAAGCGATAGACCCGGTTCGCTTTATAGGTAACCACTCAAGCGGAAAAATGGGGGTAGCGATTGCAGAAACTGCTGCAAAAAGAGGTGCTGAAGTAAAACTGGTAATTGGCCCTTCGAGTGTTGAAACCGCTCATCCAAGCATTGAAAGGGTAAATGTTGTTTCGGCTGAAGAAATGTATGTAGCCTGCACCAAGGCTTTTAAGGCTATGGATGTGGCTATAATGACAGCAGCAGTTGCTGATTACAGGCCAACCAAGGTTGCCAGGGAAAAGATTAAGAAAAAGGATGTAGCCCTGCATATTGAACTTGAGCCTACAAAAGACATATTAGCCGAGTTAGGAAAATTGAAAAAGAAAGGACAAACCTTGGTAGGCTTTGCATTGGAAACAGAAAATGAGCTTAAAAACGCTTCGGGTAAACTAAAATCAAAGAACCTTGATTTTATTGTTCTTAACTCGTTGAAAGATAAAGGTGCAGGCTTTCAGCGCGATACCAACAAAATTACTATCATTGACAGAAATAATAAAACCACGAAATTCGAGTTAAAGTCCAAGCAAGAAGTAGCGAAGGATATCATTAATAAGGTAACGGAAGCAGTTAATAATGTATAGGTTTTTATTCATTATATTTCTTTCAGTGTTTGGTTTGCAGAGTTTTTCTCAAGAACTGAATTGCACCGTACAAGTTAACACAGGCCAAATACAGTTAAGTGATAAAAGAATATTTGAGACACTTCAAAAATCCATTTTCGAGTTTATAAACACCCAGCGTTGGACAAATGATATCTATGATCAAAATGAGCGTATTGAGTGCAGTATGTTCATTAATATAACCGAACGTGTATCATCCGACGAATTCAGGGCTACTATCCAAGTACAGTCAAGACGCATTATATACAATACCAATTACAACTCGGTAATGCTCAATATCAATGACCCTGATTTTGCTTTCAAGTATTTGGAATACGAGCCATTACTATTTCAGGAAAACACCAGCCTTTCTAATCTAACCTCAGTATTAGCTTTTTATGCGTATATGATTATAGGTATGGATTATGAGTCATTTGGTCAGGGTTCAGGTGAGGAGTATTTCCAAAAGGCATTGGCCGTAGTAAATAACTGCCAAAGCTCTCCTGAACCAGGTTGGCGTTCTTTTGAAAGCACCAAAAACCGTTACTGGTTTGTAGAGAACATGCTTAACCCAAGATTCCAAAAGCTACGCGATGCTTACTATACTTATCACAGGCAAGGCTTAGATGTGATGACCTCTGATGCTGAAACAGCAAGGATGGCGATTACTGATTGCCTGCAGGGCATTAAAAAAGTGAGGCAAGACCAACCAACAGGTTATTTGCTGCAGTTATTCTTCCTTGCTAAATCTGATGAATTGGTGAATATTTTTTCAGGTGCTTTCCCAGACACTAAGGCTAGAATGGTTACTCTACTTAGTGAGTGCGATCCATCCAATGCGAATAAGTACCAAAAGATTACTAAGAGTAATTAGTAAAACTTATTCACATCATTCTTAAAATTTACTAATTCCCCTTATTTTTGGGCAATATGCTCAAGCACCTTTCTATATCTAATTATGCCCTGATTGACCAGCTGGAACTGGACTTCTCTAATCAGTTGAATATTATGACTGGTGAAACTGGCGCTGGCAAGTCTATTATTATCGGGGCTTTATCATTAGTGCTGGGAGAAAGGGCAGATACTGGTGTTCTCAGGGATAATGGAGGTAAGTGTATTGTGGAAGCCACTTTTAACCTAAAAGATTTTGACTTTAAGCAATTCTTTAAAGAGAATGACTTGGATTATGAGGATATTACCTTGATAAGAAGAGAGATAAACCAGCAGGGTAAATCAAGGGCTTTTATCAATGATACTCCAGTAAACCTTAATACGCTGAAAGAAATGAGCAACCAATTGGTGGACGTGCATTCACAACACCAAACGCTAAAATTAAAAGACGCAGGGTTTAGGCTTTCATTACTAGATGCCAGCGCTAAAAATGGTATTTTACTGGGTTCATACAAAAACGCCTTCCAGCAATATTACAGTGCAAAAAAGAGATTAGAGGATTTGGTCTCCAAAGAAACTGAGTCAAAAAGGGATGAGGACTATTTTCGTTTTCAATTCAACGAGCTAGATGAAGCAACTCTAAATCCAGGAGAGGAGGAGAATATTGAAAGTGAATTATCTTCGCTTGCCCATGCTGAAGACATTAAGGTTAATTTAAGCAAAGCAGTATATCTTCTTAATGAAAGTGATGGTAATATCATCCAACAGCTAGAGGAGTGCAGCGCCCTTTTGAGAGAGGTATCAAAATACAGTGAACAATTCCAATCACTTAAAGAAAGACTGGATAGCACACTAATCGAGATAAAGGATATCAGTCGTGAAGCTGATATGGAGCAAGAAGCCTTACAACATGACCCTGAGAAAATATCTGAGCTAAGCCAAAGGTTGGATATCATCAATCACCTTCTGAACAAGCATCATGTGAGTAAAGTAGAAGAGTTGATATCGCTAAAAGGCGAGCTTGACCAAAAGCTTCAAGAGATTGACTCCTACGATGATGATATTGAAAAGCTGAGAAAGGAAGTAAATACTAGTGAGAAAAAATCCCGCGAAATAGCTGAGCAACTTTCAAGCAAAAGGAGGGAAGTAGCCAAAAAACTAGAGAGCAGGGTAGAAGAGATATTGCAAAAACTGGGAATGCCAAATGCTACCATTAAACTGGAAATAGGAAAAACCGAGGAACTAACACCAAATGGAATGGATGCGGTGGATTTCCGTTTTACTGCTAATAAAGGGGAAGAAGCAAAGGATATCCAGAAAGTAGCTTCAGGTGGTGAGCTTTCAAGATTGATGCTGGCTTTGAAATCAATACTATCAGGTATGAAGAACCTGCCTACCGTTATATTTGATGAGATAGATACTGGTGTTTCTGGCGGTATTGCTGATAAAATGGGTGATATTATGAGCAGTATGGGCAAGGGAATGCAAGTGATATGTATTACCCATCTACCACAGATAGCCAGTAAAGGCAATTACCACTTATTCGTGTATAAAGAAGAAAGTAGTGATAAGACCTTTACACGCATCAAGCCACTAACCCAAGGCGAGCGCATACTGGAGATAGCAAAAATGCTGAGCTCAGAGAAACCAACCCAGGCCGCATTAGACAATGCAAGGGATTTATTGGTGAATTAACTATAATTGCACAACTAAAACAAACAGACTATAAGATGGCATATAACTTATTGAAGGGAAAAAGAGGTATTATTTTCGGAGCGCTGGATACAAACTCAATAGCTTGGAAAGTAGCTGAGAAAGCGCATGAAGAGGGGGCAACTTTTACATTAACCAATGCACCTGTGGCTTTGCGTATGGGTACTATCAATGAGCTGGCTGAAAAGACCAATTCACAAGTAATACCCGCTGATGCCACTAGCCTTGAAGACCTTGAAAACCTGATTAACCAATCAATGGAAGTATTGGGGGGTAAATTGGATTTCATTCTTCACTCCATAGGTATGTCACCTAATGTGAGAAAAAACAGGAAATATCCAGACTTGAATTATGATTTTTACCACAAGACCGTTGATGTTTCAGCCATGTCATTCCATAAAGTGATGCAAGTATCTCGTAAGCTGGATGCCATCAGCGATTGGGGTTCAGTGCTGGCATTAACATACATAGCAGCCCAGCGAGTATTCCCTTACTACGGCGATATGGCAGATGCCAAGTCAATGCTGGAATCAATAGCCCGTAGCTTTGGTGTGGTATATGGCAAGGAAAAGAAAATACGAGTGAATACAATTTCACAGTCACCTACACCTACTACGGCAGGCACTGGTGTAAAAGGTTTTAATGCACTTTTAGACTATACCGATATGATATCACCTTTGGGCAATGCCAGTGCTGAAGACTGCGCTAACTTCTGTATTACCATGTTTAGCGACTTAACCAGAATGATTACCATGCAAAATATCTACCACGATGGCGGGTACTCAACGACTGGGGTAAGCATTGAAGTGATGGAAAAAGTCCTCGGTAAAGAGGTCTAAAAAATATACGATGTTATTCGACGACCAAGATTTTCCGTGAGTCCCTCGGGGGTATCGATAAACGCGTTTTTCGGCCTTTTTAGCAATTTTTTAGCTTGTTATTTGTGGGTATATACTGTTAAAAGTAGTAACACAATGCTAGTTGATTTTCTGTGTAACACACTCAAAATCAACACATTAATCTTTGTAGAGACGCAAAATTTTGCGTCTAAAAAAAATAACCACAGAGGTCGCAAAGCCTTTCATCACTATTCTTAGGATTTCAAATCCCAAGAAATGGGGGATTGACCGTGTCGCTCCACTAGAGCTTTGGGTGGTGTGCTTATCTCCTCTGCTATTTATATATCGCTGCGCCGCAGCTAAATCGGCAATATCCAAATGTTCATGCCAAGCAGGTAGCCTCCAGAGGAGGCTAATATTAATAGAGATTAGAATGGTGATAAAGCTCCAGAGGAGTGACATAATATTAACCCACCTTTTAGCTTCTCAAGATTTGTAATACCTCGAAGTGGAAAAAGAAACTGTTCACTATCTTTGTTTTATAATATTATACACTTGAAGAAAAAACTTAAGCTTAAAAAGCTAATAAATACTCCACTAAGCTGGTTAAGACAATTACATGCATTCCTACTCAAAAACAAATCAACAATTGAATTAATTGTAGCTGTAGCGGCTTTGCTATTAGCCATTGACGCATCAAGATTATCTCGTCAGGCTCTAAAAGACTCAGAAGAAAACAGCAAACGTGCTGACAGTATGTTTACTGTACAACTTCAAATCGCTGAAGAATTGAATGATAAGATTATAGCTAATCTCGATGAGATACAGGGCCTAACAGACAAGCAACTTGAGATTACAAATCAACAACTAGATGTTTCAAATCAATCGCTGATTGATCAAAAAATCAGTGGAAGACCTGTAATAATTCTTGATGACACAGAATTTATAAGCTTTAAAGTTAGTGATGATACTGAAGAATACAAGTTTTTTTGTACATTTCAAAATACGGGAAAACGATTTGCATATGACATTAGGACAAGAAGTTTTATTGTTTCACCTAATTTCAAAAGAGTACTTCCGTTCAAAGGTGATTATATATATGCGAGTGGTCCTAATAATATTTATTATGTGGATGTTCCATGTAAATTTAGGGGTATAGATCTTCCAATTTATTTTGTTTCAGAAGTGACTTATTATGATAAATTTATGGATAAAGAGTATCATACAACTGATTTTTATGAATACCTCGGTAACGGAAAAACTTTTGCTGCTTGCGATGAAAGAAAAATCCAAAAGCTTACTGAAATTATAAACATTCAGACTCAGCTTCTGAAAGATACTAAACTAAGGCTTTCCGACTAGTTGAATCGTTATAGAGTATCTTACACAAAAAACCCGCGCCAAAATAGGAACGAGGCTTTTTACTACAATTTCAACTTGCCAGGGTTTTGACGAGTATCAAATAAGGTAATTACTTGTATCTCATTATCCTTTATTCTATAGAAAAGAGATGTATGCTTTGTAATTACGCACTGCCTAACGCCAGTTTTCTTACCAGACTCTTTATAAGCTTCGGGATGTTTTCGAATAGAATGTATTTTGGTCAATAAAACATCTTCAAACTTTCTTCTCGACTTTTCCGACCATTCATTCTCAAGATAAACTAAGAGAGCATTAAGATGAATACGAAAACGCTTGGAGAAAACTATTTTCATTTCCTCAAATCCTTCAGTATTTCATCCATACTTGCAGTTTCCCCGTTATCAAGCTCTTCAATACCCAACTCAATATCTTCTTTTTGTTCTATCGTAAGGGTATCCCAAAAGTCGGTCTCCTTATACAGTAATGACTTTACTTTATTAATGAGATTGGGATTATCTACATCAAGTATCATCTTTACTAACTTTAACTTCTCTGCCTGGATATTCATATCATTATACTTTATTCAAATTTACTCATAAAAAAAATATTGCACACTAACTCAACAAAAAAGCCCCGCACCAAAATAGGAGCGAGGCTTTTCACTGTTCAAGCATTTATGTTTTAAGACTTACCAGGCGAAGAACTTTCGTTTTCTTCCTGCTCTTCTTCTTTAGAGTCTTTTTTATCATCCTTTTTTGAAGCCTTTGTCTTTTCAACCTTGAATTTAATATCCTCGGTTTTCTTGTCAAAGTCCACACTTAGGGTATCACCTTCTTCAATGCTGTTGTTGATGATTTCCTCAGCCATTGGGTCTTCAAGGTATTTCTGTATAGCCCTTTTCAATGGCCTTGCACCAAAGGCTTCATCATATCCCTTATCAGCGATAAAGTCCTTAGCCTTATCAGTCAATGAAATATGGTAGCCAAGGCCTTCCACGCGCTTGTAAAGGCTTTCTAACTCAATGTCGATAATCTGATGGATATCCTCACGCTTCAATGAGTTAAACAGAACTACATCATCAATCCTGTTTAAGAACTCAGGAGCAAAAGCCTTCTTCAACGACTTCTCAATTACGCCCCTTGCATTCTCGTCCGCATTTTGTGTGCGAGCCGCAGTAGCGAAACCAACACCTTGCCCAAAGTCTTTCAACTCACGGGTACCGATGTTACTCGTCATAATGATGATGGTATTCTTAAAGTCTATCTTTCTGCCCAGGCTGTCGGTCAACATACCATCATCCAAAGCTTGTAGCAACAAGTTGAATACATCTGGATGAGCTTTTTCAATCTCGTCAAGCAACACTACAGAGTAAGGTTTTCTGCGAACACGTTCCGTCAACTGCCCACCTTCTTCGTAGCCCACATATCCCGGAGGCGCTCCTATCAACCTAGACACAGAGAACTTCTCCATGTACTCACTCATATCAATCCTTATCAGTGCTTCTTCGCTATCAAACAGGTAGCGGCTAATCACTTTTGCCAACTGAGTTTTACCAACACCAGTAGGGCCCAAGAATATAAATGAGCCAATTGGCTTATTAGGGTCTTTCAATCCTGCGCGGTTTCTTTGTATGGCTTTCACCACTTTCTTAATGGCTTCATCCTGGCCAATTACGTTACCTTGTATCTGTCCATACATCTCACGCAATTTCGCGCCCTCGTTCTGGGCCACACGCTGCACGGGCACACCACTCATCATCGATACCACTTCGGCCACGTTGTCCTCAGTTACAGTCTCACGGTTGCTCTTAGTATCTTCTTCCCACTTCTTCTTTTCTTTCTCCAGTTCCTCAAGCAATTGCCTTTCCTTATCGCGAAGGTTGGCAGCTTCTTCGTATTTCTGGCTTCTCACCACGCGGTTCTTCTCATCTTTGATGTCTTCAATCTTCTTCTCGATTTGAACTATCTTTTCAGGAACCTTAATATTGGTAATATGCACCCGAGAACCAGCTTCATCCAGCGCATCAATTGCCTTATCTGGCAAATAACGGTCTGTGATATAACGCGAAGTAAGCGCTACACAAGCCTTCACGGCTTCAGGTGTAAAGTTCACATTATGGTGGTCCTCATACTTGTCTTTAATATTATTGAGTATCTCCAACGTCTCTTCTTCATTGGTTGGGTCAACCATCACCTTCTGGAAACGCCTGTCCAAAGCGCCGTCTTTTTCAATAAATTGCCTGTACTCATCCAGGGTAGTGGCACCGATGCATTGTATCTCACCACGAGCAAGCGCTGGCTTGAACATATTGCTGGCATCCAGTGAACCTGAAGCACCGCCGGCACCAATTATGGTGTGTATCTCATCAATGAATAGGATAACGTCCGGTGACTTCTCCAATTCATTCATCACAGCTTTCATTCTCTCCTCAAACTGTCCACGGTATTTAGTACCGGCAACCAAAGAAGCAAGGTCAAGCGTAATCACACGTTTACCGAAAAGTACACGCGACACTTTTCTCTTTACTATCCTCATGGCAAGACCTTCTGCAATGGCTGATTTACCAACACCAGGCTCACCAATCAGTATAGGGTTGTTCTTTTTCCTTCTTGAAAGTATTTGCGATACACGCTCAATTTCTTTTTCCCTGCCAACTATTGGATCCAGTTTGCCTTCTTCTGCCATTTTTGTCAGGTCTCTGCCAAAATTGTCCAATACAGGGGTTTTTGATTTTGTGTCACCCATCTTGCGAGAGCCCGCTCCAAAAGTTCCACCATCTTCGTCATCGTCGTCTGCAGGCGTTCCGTGCTCTGCTTTCGGCATAGGTTTGTTTGTCATCATGTCTAATTCCTCCTTAATGTCATCGTATCCAATATGGTATGTCTGCAAAATTCTCGCCACAATATTATCCTGGTCTTTCAGCAATGATAACAACAAGTGCTCAGTGCCAATTGTTGGGCTTTTGAAAACCTTTGCTTCAAGATAAGTTATCTTAAGGGCCTTCTCAGCTTGCTTAATCAATGGGATATTACCCAGGTTATTTTTACCTGTTGAGCCAGTATTTTTGATGGAAGCCTCAATCTTTTTACGTAGCTCAGCCAGGTCAACCCCAAGTTGTTGAAGTATCTTAATGGCAGTACCTTCACCTTCGCGTATCAATCCCAATAGCAGGTGCTCAGTACCAATGTAGTCGTGGCCTAATCGCAGGGCTTCCTCTCTGCTGTAGGTAATCACGTCTTTAACCCGTGGTGAAAATTTTGCTTCCATTTCTCTGTAAGTTTACAAAACAAGTATAATTTTTGTTCATCCCAAATCCTGTCTGTGACGGGACATTCATCAACACACCCCAAAAATAGTCTAGAAAATCCACATAGCCGGCAAACATCTTCCATTTTTTCAACAGAAATTTGTTAGTAATTACGGCTTAAAAAATGACCGCTATCCTTTGGAGAATCCGTAAATTCGGACACTTTTTTAGTATTAATGTATCAAAAATTGTGCTAAACGTTTTTAACATAAAATAAAACTTATGGCGGAAGGAGAGAAAATAATAAAAATAAACATTGAAGAGGAGATGAAATCTGCCTACATCGATTACTCGATGTCGGTTATCGTTTCCCGTGCGCTGCCTGATATTAGGGATGGACTAAAGCCCGTACATAGACGCATCTTATACGGCATGCTCGACTTGGGCGTACTATCCAACAGGCCTTACAAAAAGTCAGCGAGGATAGTAGGGGAGGTGCTTGGTAAGTATCACCCACATGGCGATAGTTCTGTTTACGATGCACTGGTGCGCATGGCCCAGGATTGGTCGTTGCGCTACCCATTGGTAGATGGCCAAGGTAACTTTGGCTCTGTGGATGGTGACAGTCCGGCGGCAATGCGTTATACTGAGGCAAGGCTGCGCAAGATTGCTGAAGAAATGTTGTCAGACATCGATAAGAATACGGTTGATTTTTCTCTCAACTTTGATGACTCACTCCAGGAGCCGACAGTATTGCCAACGCGCATTCCACAACTACTGGTGAATGGTGCCAGTGGTATTGCGGTAGGTATGGCTACTAACATGGCGCCACACAACCTTACCGAAGTAATCAACGGTACAATAGCCTACATCGATAATAACGATATCGAGATATCAGAACTGATGGAGCACGTTAAAGCACCTGACTTTCCGACAGGTGCCACCGTATATGGTTATGAAGGTGTGAAAGATGCCTTTGAAACAGGCCGCGGGCGCATCGTGATGCGTGCTAAAACCATGTTTGAGGAAAGCAATGGTAGAGAAAAAATCATCGCTACTGAGATACCTTACCAGGTAAACAAGGCAGAGATGATTAAGAAAACTGCCGACCTTATCAACGACAAAAAACTGGAAGGTATCAGCGACCTGCGCGATGAGAGTGATAGAAAAGGTATGCGCATTGTGTATGAATTGAAGAGAGATGCTATACCAAATGTAGTATTGAATAACTTATTCAAGTACACGGCCTTACAAACTTCATTTAGTGTAAATAATATTGCTTTGGTGCATGGTAAGCCAATGTTGCTCAATTTGAAGCAACTCATCAAATACTTCGTTGAGCACAGGCATGAGATTATTGTTCGTCGCACCCAATATGAGTTAGAGCAAGCAGAGAAAAGAGCCCACATATTAGAAGGTCTCATTATCGCTATCGACAACCTGGATGCTGTAATTGAGCTTATTCGCGGGTCTAGAACTCCTGAAGAAGCCCGCGAAGGTCTGATGAGCAACTTTGAATTGAGTGAAATTCAAGCTCGTGCCATCCTTGATTTAAGACTTCAGAAACTGACAGGACTCGAGCGTGAGAAACTGAAAGAAGAATACGAAGAGTTGATGAAGCACATCGCCCACTTGAAAGAAATTCTCGCTGACGAATCTTTAAGAATGCAAATCATCAAAGACGAATTGATTGAAGTTCGGGATAAGTATGGTGATGAGAGAAGGTCAAACATCGAGTATAGTGCTGAAGACATCAGCATCGAAGACCTTATTGAGGATGAAGACGTTGTAATCACCATATCGCACATGGGTTACATTAAACGTACTTCACTCAGTGAATACAAGCGTCAAGGCAGGGGAGGCAAGGGCTCTAAAGGTAGCACCACCCGTGACGAAGACTTCCTTGAGCATTTGTTTGTAGCATCCAACCACAATTACATGTTGTTCTTCACACAAAAGGGCAAGTGTTACTGGATGCGTGTTTATGAGATACCGGAAGGCGCAAAAGCTACTAAGGGGCGTGCTATCCAAAACCTGATAAATATTGATCCTGATGATAAAGTATTGGCCTTTATCAATGTGAAGGATTTGAAAGACCAGGAGTATTTGGACAACCATTATATAATAATGTGCACCAAAAATGGGGTAGTGAAGAAAACCACTTTAGAAGCTTATTCACGTCCTCGCCAGAATGGTATCATTGCTATCAATGTAAGGGAAGGCGACCAACTACTCGAAGCTAAACTGACGGACGGACAAAGCCACATGCTTATGGCACTTAAATCAGGCCGTGCTATTCACTTTCCTGAGGAGAAGGTAAGGCCAATGGGGCGTAATGCTTCAGGTGTAAAAGGTATTACCTTGGCTGGTAAGGATGACGAAGTAATAGGCATGATATGCATCACAGACCCTGAGGCCAGTTCTGTACTGGTAGTATCTGAAAACGGTTACGGGAAACGTTCAAGTGTAGAAGACTACCGTATCACCAATAGGGGTGGTAAAGGGGTAAAAACCCTAAACATCACAGACAAGACTGGCAAGCTTATTGCAATTAAGGAAGTGAATGATGAAAATGACCTGATGATTATCAACAAATCTGGTATCACCATTCGTATGGCAGTTAAAGACTTAAGGATAATGGGCCGCGCCACGCAAGGTGTGAGGCTCATCAACCTGAAAGGTGATGACTCCATAGCAGCTGTGGCAAAAGTAGATGTGGAAGAGGATGAAGAGGAATTATTAGAAGGCGAGGAGGGAACAACTCCGGTAGCCGAAGGTGATGAAACTACTCCATCCGCTGAAAATGATAATTTTGCAGGCGAAGAAGAAAACGATAACCAAAACGAATAAACAATAGCATGAAGTTGAAACATCTGATACTAAGCGCTGCTTTTTCTGGCCTTGCGCTGATTTCCTTTGGCCAATCAATGAAGGTTGAAAGTGCCATAGGTTACATGAACGACTACCAAAAGTATAACGAAATACGCGACCTTGACGAAGCTATAAAAGCTGTGACAACAGCGTCTAAGCATGAAAAAACGAGCAATCAGGCACGTACTTGGTACTATATGGGGCTAAGCCATCAATTGATGTTCCAGGACAGCATCCGTTCTGCTGCCGAAAAACCACGTGACCTGTTGCATGTAGCCATTGATGCTTATGTAAAGGCCGCCAATATTGATGCAGAAGGAGATAAAAAGAGAGACTTGGATAATAGCCTTAAAGAGCGTTTGCCACTTAATTTACTGGCTGCTGCCAGGCAAATCTATGGTCAAGGTGTGCAAGAATACCAAGGCAAGGATTTCAAGGCTGCTGTTAAGTCATTTGAAGCGGCGGCATCTGTGTACAGATTGCCAATGCTAAAGGCACAAACTGACACCAACGCCTTTAATAATGCAGCCGTTTCAGCGGCGGCAGCTGGCATGTACGAAGAAGCCATTAAGTACTATGACGAGCTATTGGCAATGGGCTATAAGCCAGGTGAAATGTATTACCTAAAAGCTAAGGCTTACAGTGAAATGGGTGACGACACCAAGTACGAAGCTACCATTAAAGAAGGTAGGGAGAAATACCCATCTGATGGGATATTGATTACCGAAGAGCTTAATATGGCCCTTAAAGCCGGTAAAAACGACCAGGCGCTGAATAACCTGAAATTAGCCGTTGAAAAAGACCCCAACAACAAGGTGTTGCAATATAACTTAGGTACTATATACTATAATTTGGGTGACTACGACAACCTTAAAGGCCGCAGCCCTTATGAAGAAGATTATGTTGAAATTATGAAAAGCTCTGAAGCTGCGTTCAAAAAAGCAGTTGAGTTAGACTCAGAGTATTTCGATGCCCATTACAACCTGGGGGCATTATATATCAACCACGCCAAGTTAATTCAGGCTTATGCGGACGAACTGACTGACGACAAAGCTTATAACGAAGAAAGTGCTAAAGCACAGGAATGGTATGATAAATCAATACCATCATTAGAGAAAGCGCTAGAATTAAATCCTGACGACTTTAATACTTTAACCGCACTTAAAGACCTGTACCTATACAAAGGTGAAATGGATAAGTTTAAAGTAATCAACGAGAAATTACAACAGGAATAATTTTCTGATAATTCTACAGAGAAAGGGAAGCACAGAAATGTGTTTCCCTTTTTTGTTTGCATACAATTATAATAGAGTAGGCAAAAAGCACATCCCTTTAAGGATAGGGGTTTTGAAGAATACTGTTTAACATAATGTTTATTATGGGAAAAATGTACTTTGTGTCTAAGTATATACGGTTCATTCCATAAATTCATTCACTTACTACTTTAGTATATGACCAGAATAATTATGACTACTTTTAAATAATCAACGTAAAACCTTATTGCCTATTGAAACACATCTACTATTTTACCTACTATAATATAAGTGCCCCAAGTATAAGATACAGGGCAATCTATGTTCTTGAAAAACTACGGGCTGAATATAACTACACTTATGATTTTGTATATCCCAGTTATAAGCCCAAGGAAATTTTCAACTTCCTAAGAGTATTCTTTTCGATTCTTATTTTCAGGAAGAAAAACTCGACAATAGTTTTCCAAAAGATATATACACGACGTATATATGCAACGGCTTTAAAAATTTTACTGCACTTCCATCCTGAGAATACAATATATGATATTGATGATGCTGAGTATGAAAACTATCCACCACACACTATTAATCATTTTCTCGCTAATTCTTCTAGCGTTTCAGTTGGCAGTCATACATTATTAAACTACGCCGGACAGTTCAACCAGAATGTTACCATACTCACTTCTCCAGTTGTAGCCCACAGTCAATTTAAAAGCGGAAGAAATGATGTATTTACTATCGGTTGGATTGGCTTTTATAATGCCCATCAACACAACCTGAGAAAACTCTTCTTTCCTGCACTAAAGAATGTAAACTTCCCAATTAGGCTGGTTTTGTTAGGTGTTACTAAACCAGAACATATGGTTGAAATCAAGGGATACTTCTCCTCTAATAGTAATGTTATATTAGAAATACCTGAAGATATTGACTGGCAGGATGAGCTCTCTATTTACAAAAGGATTAAACAATTTGATATAGGTATTTCCCCACTCCTAAACACTGAGATAAATCGGGCGAAATCTGCATTTAAATTAAAGCAATACTTATCCTGCGGAGTTCCTGTACTAGCCAGCAATATTGGCGAAAATAGCATTTTCCTTAAGGATGGTATTAATGGATATTTCTGTAAAAATGCAGCCGAATATCTGGAAAAAATCCTGTTAGTGAGAGACATGACAGATGCCTCTTACTCAGAAATGCAAAAACATGCCCTGGATACTGTTTCGTCCTTCAGTATTAAAACTTACTGTTACGCTTTGATGAATTTACTACCCAAAAGTGAATTTCACCCCACAAACTTATATCCTACACCTCGTATCGAATGAAAATATTCAGGCTCACGTGGGTTAGCTTCAAACAGCTTACGGAAAGTTAAAATGTAATTATCTATCGTTCTTGTAGATGGGTACACATCATATCCCCAAATGGTTTCCAGTATCTGCTCACGAGATACTACCTGGTTTTTGCGTTCTATGAGTAAGCGCAACAGCATTACCTCCTTTTTAGACAAAGTGTGGATCTCCCCATCTTTATCAACTACCTCATAAGTCAGGAAATTAACGCTACAATCACCAAACTGGTAAGTACTCAATTCTGTATCAGGCACACCTTTGTTACTTCTCTTGAGCAATATCTGTACTCGCAAAAGCAGTTCTTCAAGGTTAAATGGTTTGGTAAGGTAGTCATCCCCACCTATTTTAAGCCCAAAAATGCGGTCTTCAGCTGAGCTTTTGGCCGTGAGGAATAATATTGGCACTTCATTATTCTCCAATCTCACCGTTTGGCATATAGTGAAACCATCTACCTCAGGCAACATCACATCCAGTATTACCAGGTCAAAGCGCTTGGCCTTTATCTCATCCAGAGCCTTGTGGCCATTCATCACAGGCGTAACGCTATACCCTTCCAGTTCAAGGTTCAGCTTTATTGCGTCCAATAGGCTTTCTTCGTCTTCTACCAATAATATCCTGTATGCCATTTCAACAAGAGTGTTAATTTCGCTCCTGAAAGGCGAAGTAAATGAAATTTTTGGGCAGGTACAACCTTATTGTTTATTCACTGTTTATCGGCCTGCTTTTTATTTTCTATAAAGGCTACCAATTCAACAGCGGAGACCAGGCTGAATGCCTACCACAAATCTACCAACTTCACAACCCAGGCCTTTACCCCACCGATTTTTTCATGCAGGAATACAATAAGGTATTCACCGTCAGGCATTACTTCGTCTATTTCGTTTATGGGTTATCATTGTTAATCCCACTCAATGTTCTTGCCTTTTTGCTCACGCTTCTCACCATCGTCTTGGATATATTCTTTGTGACAAAAATCACTCAAAAGCTCACAGACAATAAACTGGCACATTTGCTTTCACCACTGCTTGTTTTCTTTCTATTCCATAGCTATGTTGCGGGTGGCAATACGCTGCAAGATACCTCACTCATCCCCGGAACCCTAACTATGCCCTTTTCGCTGGCTGGTATTTGGCTTTTCATTGATAAACGATATAAACTCTCCTTTTTCCTTCTGGGTATTGGCACCCTGTTTCAACCTTTAGCGGCTTTACAGGTATTTGGTATCTTCTGGCTCCTTTTGCTATTTGATAAAAACACCAAAGACTTCAATACCATCACCCTCTCTACCCTGCTCTATCTGTTACCAGCTTTATGCATACTAGGGCCTGTATTTTACAGACAATTTGGTCTCCAAATGGATTATGATATGGAATTGTATTACAATCTCCTTTATCGCTTTAGGAATCACTTGCACTATATCCCCTCTTTCTTTCCTGTCAAGGACTATATTAAACTATTTAGCTTGATAGTTTTGGGTTTTGCAGCTACCCGCTTGATACCTATAAACAAAAAGAAACAGATTTACCACTTTTCAATTGTTATACTATTGGGTATGCTACTATACTGGTTGTGCCTTGAAGTATTGGAAATAAATGCAGTCGGTAAAATACAATGGTTCAAAAACAGTATGTGGTTAAACATGTTTGCCAGCATGGTCATATCCATCTTTATTGCCGAAAAGCTTCAAGTCTTCACCCCTACTTTCGAATGGAAAAAGTGGCACTCTCCAATGCTTTTGGTTTGTTCTCTGGTGTTGCTTGTGGCTATACTTAATGGTAAGTACCTTCCACATGAAAAGCTGCAAAGCCGTTACCATATTGGCAACTATAAAAAGACAGACCTCACCTTGATGCATGAGTGGATAGAAGATAACTTACCCCTGGACGCCACCATACTGTGCAGCCCCCAAAACACTTCTTTTGCCTGTGAGGCCAAACGTAATCAAGTCATTCAATACCAAGCCATTATCCATGAACCGTTTTATATGCTGCCTTGGTATCAGCGCTTCTCGGATATATATGGTATTAGCATTAAAAGTGCCACGATGAAGGATATCAGGCAACAGGCAACTGAGCAGTATCAGTTTCAACAATATGCTGGTTATAAATACCCTATTCACTATCGCATAGATAATCTCAAAAAATGTAGTTTTGTAGACCAGCTTGGCCCTGTGGTGTATCAAAGTGGTGATTATATCTTAACCAAACACATTCCAAAGCAATAAAATGCCGGAAACCCCTAACCTAAAGATTGCTACCCTTCACATCAAAAACATGGTTAGCTCACGATGTGTAAGGACTGTTCGCGATGAAATAGCAAAATATGGGGCTAAAGAGACTGAACGCATCACATTGGGCAAAGCCGTTATAGAATACGACCCCAAAAAAACAGACCTTTTTATTCTAGAACACGCATTAGGAAACCATGGCTTTGAGGTGCTCAAGAGCCGTGAAGACCAATTAGTAGAGCAAATAAAAATAGCAGTGATAGAGCTGGTTTATTACGGGGTCAATGCCAATTCAATTATCCGCAACTCTGATTATATCAGTGAAAAGATAGGACTACCCTACTCTCAATTAAGTAAAGTATTCTCTGACAAAACAGGGACTACCCTTGAGAAATATATTATCCTGATTAAAATTGAGAAGGTGAAAGAACTCATTAGTTACGATGAACTCACCCTCAGTGAAATCGCCTACCAAATGGGCTACAGTAGCGTGCAGTATCTCAGCAATCAGTTCAAGCAAATCACAGGCTACACACCAAGCGAATACAAGAATCAAGGCATCAGTGATAGAAGGCCTTTGGATAGTCTATTGGGTTGATTTACTCAATCTCCACGTCATAATTGTACAACAAGCCCACCACACCAGCTAGAGAGAATTTAGCCTTCCCTACCCTATTCATTTCTGGGTCTATCAGGTAACCATGTGCTGTCCTAAAATCACACTTTTCTACATTGGTTCGGTCAAAAGTAGCTCCCGTGAAGTCACAGTTATTAAAGTTTGAACCCGTCAAATCAGCCTCAGAAAAATCTACTTCCTGCAAATTACAATTATTGAATCGAGTCTGCTTCAACTCCAATTGATAGAGCGATGCAATATTGAGTTGGCAAGTATCAAAAGACATAGAAAGTAAAAACTTGTTGCAATCCTCTAATCTTACTCCCAGAAACTTGCAATTCCTGAACCGTGCCTCACGAAAGGCAGTATTGACAACCTTAGCCATGCTAAAGTCACAACCTTCAAACTCACACTCCTCAAAAACAACATCGGCAAGGTCAGCACTGGTAAATGTACAACCACTGAAAATACAATTATCATAAGTCCCCTTTTCTAAAGGCTCAATGGAGTAATTCCTGGATTTATAAGTTTCATCTTGTGGCATAGGGCAACCAAAGTTAAGCAATGGATAGCATTACCCCCTTCAATATGAACAATTATTGTTTTATTTGGTTACTTTCACCTAAAATAACCAAGCAAGTAAGTTCATGCTCATTTCATTTTCAGGCAAACCGCTTTTAGAAGCAAGGGGTATAATAACTCATAATAGAACCAGGATATTCAAGTTCACGCTTATTTCCTTCATCATTTGTTTTATCCATGAGTACTGGGATATCACTGATATGGAGTTGCCGGTGGCACCGGTTACAGTGCTTGGAGGTGGATTGGCAATATTCCTGGCATTTAGAAATAATTCAGCCTATGACAGATGGTGGGAGGCTAGAAAAATTTGGGGTGGCATAGTCAACTATTCAAGAACTTTTGGCATGCAAGTGATATCTTTCTCCTCTGACGCCAACAACCCCAACATTCAGGTGTCTGAACAAGAGTTGAAAAAATGGCAAAAGCAAATGATTTACCGACACATTGCTTGGTTATATGCACTCACAACCCATCTGAGAAAACAAGATAATTGGAGTGACTTAAAAGAATACTTATCCGATGATGATATGAAGGATTTAGAGGCATACATCAATAAGCCTGCTCAACTCATCAACAAGCAAGGTTTGGAATTGAAGTACGCCTATGAGAAAGGGATAATAGATAGCTTTCGCCACATCGAGCTTGCAGAAAAACTAGAGGAATTCTATAATCTACAAGGCAAAAGTGAGCGTATTAAGAATACGGTGTTTCCCTACTACTATAACTATTTCACAAGAGTTTTTCTTTGGCTTTTTGTGCTTTGCTTACCTTTGGCATTGGTGAAAGAAATGGGGTGGTTGACAATGCCAATGAGTATCGCCATTTCATTTGTATTCTCAATACTTGAAAAGTCAGGAAATATTACCGAAGAACCATTTGAAAACAGGGCAGCCGATACCCCAATGACTACCATATCACGAGCAATAGAAATCGATTTAAGGCAAATGTTGGGCGAAACCGACTTACCTAAACCAATTCCAGTTAAAGTTGGTAGATTTGATGTGAAATACATGAACTAGCCATTAAAAAGCAACTTAATCTTCTATACTTATCTTTCTAGTTGACCTTTTCACTATCCACTGAGTGTTGGGATTATTGGACTTATTCCAATCTCGTAGAAGCCCTTTCGCCGGTTCAGGATTCACTTTCAGCCAATCAGTCATATGATTAGCAACTGACTTTTGGACGAACTTGATGTTATCTTCTTTCAGCAATTCTAATATTTCAAATACAGGTTTAGGATTATCGATAAAAGTATCCAATTTTGGTGCCCACGGTAATTTAGGCCTAAGGCCTTCAGAAGACAACCTTCTTAAATGAAAGTTTTCTGATTGTGCCCACTTTTTCATTTGTTGCAAGGCTTTTTCTGGGTACTTTCTTATATATGGCCTTATGGCATATTCACCTGTGTTGCGTTTGGTAATTTCTGATATAGCCGCAATAGAGGTTTCGTATTTATCCAATCCATATTTCTCTACATACTTGCCAATAGGTAACAACCAATAGTAATTAGTAAACATACCCGTTTCATTTGGATTTTCAGGCCCTAATATTTTCACGAATAGACCTATTGCTTTCTCATAATCGCTGGGCATATAAAGAGCTAATTCATCTGCATGTAGCTCTACTCTCTTGGTATAACTAAGGCCCTCACATTTTTGCCCAATTGCTGAAATATATCGCGCACTATCAAATTTGGGATAAACCTGAATAATTCTCTCTGAAAGCAACTCTGCCAAATTGCGCCCAAAGCTTTCCGTTATGCTGTATTTAACACCCATATGCGTTATTTATATCGCAAAACTTAGTCTACTCTTTGTATGTTATTGAGTTCCACATTAGGTCTATAAGTGATTTGCCGGCATCGCTAAATGATTGGTCTACTACCATAGTCATCACTAGAATACCTTCATCCTTTTTTCCTACCGAAAAAACCTCGTAAACGCTTTTATCTCCCTTGTAAGTCAATATCGCTCTATCCACATCAACTTCGCGCCCAGATTTCAGTTTTCTACTGTAATCATCTCTTTTCATATCATAGCCATAACTCACACTTTCTTTGGTTACTTCAGATAGCATCAACTCATTAAGTATGGTAGGGTTTAAGCCATCATATTTCTGTATCAATACCCCGGAACCTCCAGCAGTTGTAATCATGATTTGCTCAATTCCTTCTTCTACAATAATCTTGTTGGGCTTATAATCTTTCAAATACATGAAACTGAATATATCATCATCATAAAGCAAGGTATCTTTGGCCATCACCTTAAATACAATTGGCTTTCCATCAACCTTTAGCTTATACTCTTTGTCCAGTGACAATCCAAAAGTGGAGTCATTCACTTGAATAATAAAGTCTTCTTGAGCAAGAAGCACGACAGATGACAAGAGAAGTAAAAAGGTAAAGATTAGTTTGTTCATCAGGCTTATGGGTTTAAATAGTTACGGCTAAAATAGGTGTTTTCAAATCAAAAAAATCGAAGTAATAAGGTATTTATTTATGTAATCCTCTTTCTCTCAAATATGTGAGTAGTAAGTGCGGCCTGTCAGTTTGAATAATATCTATATGATTATCAATAAACCAATCGTACACCTCAGGGTCAAGTGCAGCTCTTTCATCATCATGCCCGCCATTATGATGCGGCCAAAGTGCATTCACCCAAACGCTGGCACCTTTGGCTCTTATATCATCAAAATAATCAATAATGGACAAGGTATCTTGGGGCAACACAAACTCAAATGCCACAGGCACTCTATGGTCTAGATATTCATCTACTTTTTCCCTGATATTATTATCAGGTAAAGGAAGTATAGGCATGAAGTAAATCTTATCCAGGTACTTACCAAACTCTTTTTCTACTTCCTTACTGGTCTTTTTTCCTTTAATCACAACCTGATTGAGAGTCCCTGTTCTTTCCACCACCGCATAGCACTTATCAAATATCCTGTAGCTCTTATCCAGGTTCACTAATATTTCACCCTTTGCTACAAGCAAAGCTTCCTCTAGTGTTGGTATTTGATGCGCAGTTTCAACACCCAAGCCATCAATAAGTCTTAATTCCTTCAATTCTTTGAGAGTTTTCTTCTTAACAGCACCAGAGCCATTGGTTGTCCTGTCAATAGTCTCATCATGCATCAATACCAAATGACCATCTTTAGTTTCTCTCACATCAATCTCTACCATATCCACCCCCATCTCAATGCAATTCTTGATAGCCTGTAATGAATTTTCAGGAGCATTACGCCAATCACCCCTATGTGCCACCACAATCACTTCTTTATTTTCAGAGTCTTCCAAGTTTTGGATTAGCTCTTTAATTGTCAAGCCTGGCATTTCTTGTGAATGAAACGTTTTTTGCTTAGGTTGCCATCGAAAAGAAACTAAGCCAAGAAATAATAATAGGAGAGATAAATGCCTACCAATCATCATAATACGGTTTTATGGCAAATTTTAGTTTTTTCTTTGCGGATAGCAAGTATCTGTTTAGATATATTTATTCACCGCAACCAACATTAAAATAATATCCAAAACAAAATATAAAGAGCCTTGTGTTTAAATTGACACAACAAAAACAGAAGACTTAATTATTATAACATTTTAGTAAACACATATCTTCATAAACTTATGGATTTAATTAGCCTGATTGATTACGCCGAGCTAAAAGAGAAAAAGCCCACTTATGCATTGGCAGAAGGGATTGACTTGGTTTTGATAAAATACAATCAAGAAGTTTCTGTATTATATGGCAGGTGCCTGCATAGGGGGGCTTTATTGTCTGATGGATACATAGAGGGCAACAATCTTATTTGCGGTTTACATGGATGGGACTATCGAATAGATACAGGGGTAAGTGAATACAATAATGACGAAGTTCTGCACAAATTTACCACTTACATTGAGGAAGGAAATGTTTGTGTAAATAGAGCGGAATTGACGGATTTTGTTAAAGATAACCCTCAACCATTTAAAAGAGATGATTATTTGGGTTTATATGCTGATACGCATCCAGAAGATACTGAACCCTATTCACTCCACATAAAAGAACTTTCACAAAACGGCTTAAAAAATACTGGTCATCACGGGCCTTCGGAAGCAATGGGGGTTGATAGAAATACTTTACCAAAATGGGAAGATATTCAGTTTCTGCCAGCGCAATTAGCTAAGCGCCCCTTGTTTGATAATGAACAAGTTGACACTTCAGTAGCTATTGGGCCAAAAGCAAATAAGCCCCTCGTTATAGATATACCACTGTTTGTAACAGATATGAGTTTTGGAGCGCTTTCACGTGAAGCTAAAATAGCCCTTGCAAAAGGTGCCGAGATGTCAGGAACTGGTATTTGCAGTGGCGAAGGAGGAATGCTGCCCCAAGAACAAAGCAATAACTCCAAATATTTTTATGAACTAGCTTCAGGAAAGTTTGGATTTTCATGGGACAAAATTGAAAAAGTTCAGGCTTTTCATTTTAAAGGGGGACAAGGCGCTAAGACAGGAACAGGTGGGCATTTGCCCGGGGATAAGGTAACAAAAGAAATTGCAGAAGTTAGAGGGTTGAATGAAGGTGAGACCGCAATTTCTCCCGCAGCCTTTCCTGACTTGTATAATATAGATGACTTTCGTAAAGTAGCTCAAAAAGTGAGAGACGTATCAGGAGGCATTCCAGTAGGTTTTAAAATTGCAGCAAGCCACATAGAGGCTGACATAGATTTTGCCTTGCAAGTTGGGGTTGACTATATTATTCTTGACGGAAGAGGCGGCGGAACTGGTTCAGCTCCAAAGATTTTGAGAAACAACATTAATGTTCCAACAATTCCTGCTTTAGCCAGAGCCAGAAAATACCTGGATAAGAAAGGAGCAACTAATGTAACACTTATCATAACTGGTGGGTTACGGGTTGCAGAAGATTTTGCAAAAGCCATGATGCTGGGAGCAGATGCAATAGCAGTTGCAAATTCTGCACTTCAAGCAATAGGTTGCTTGGGGATGAGAGCATGCAACACTAATAATTGTCCTGTGGGCATTGCAACACAAAGAGAAAACTTAAGGAGTCGATTGATAATAGATAAATCAGCACAGCAGCTTTATAACTTTTTTGACTCCACATCTGAGTTGATGAAAGTTATTGCAAGAGCTTGCGGGCATGATAGTGTTGCTAAATTTGACTTTAATGACCTTACAACTTTTGATTGGGATATTCATAAACTCACAGGCATCAAATATTCGGGAGTAAATAGTTGATACAATGCGATTGAGGTAAATACAAGAGCCCCATCAGTATAAATTGATATACGTTGATGAGGCTCCACTTTTGCGTGAATGAGTTATCCCATTTGAGGAGTAAAGAAAAACTGCTCAAAATTGATTTTGCCATCCTTTACACCATAAACGCACACTTCTTCCATCGTGAACCTTGGCATACCCTTCATGGTAAGGTCCATACTCATGGTTACACTAAAGAAATCACTGGCAACAATTGGGTCTGATATCTCTGCACCGTGCATTTCTTCAACCATATCAAAAAAGCCTTTCTCTTTTTCAATCACATTGGCCTTTCCCTCCACTCTTGGTGCTTGCGAACCTTCTGGCTCAAGGCTCACAATATCATCCGCATAAAGTTCTTCAATAGCTTGCATGTTTTGCCCTTGTCTGCAAAGTTCCACCAGCCTGTTGGCTACTTCTTGTACTGTCATAATAATTAAATTTTAAGGTTAGGCTGTGAAAGTATTAAAGCCTTATGAGACAATGCTGTCTTGTAGTTTACATTTGCCTTAAGGATAGATTAAATACTTATAACCAAATTCCCCTTCTTTTTTCCTGAATCAACATATTGATGTGCCTCTCTCATGCGTTCCAGTGGGTACACCTTATCAATCACCGCCTTTATCTTTCCTGCCTCTATTAATTCAATCAGGTAATCCACATCTTCTTGCCTGTAATCTGCTAAAACGGCGATAGCTTTTTTTCCATTCCTTTTTGAAACAAACAGACCTTTTACTGTTTCAGGTATCCGTGGATTGCCCATGATAAATCGTCCCCCATTACTCAAGGATTGCATGGTATCAGCAATCTTACAAGAACCCACTATATCTATAATGGCATCATAAGTCTCGCCGCTATTCCTAAAATCTTCCGCATTGTAATCAATCACATAATCTGCACCAATAGAGGTAAGCATTTCCAGTTTCTCTATACTGTCCACACAAGTCACTTCTGCACCCATTGACTTAGCTATTTGAGTAGCGTAGGTTCCTATACTTCCTCCCGCTCCATTAATCAGCAATTTATCTCCACTTTTTATTTCTGCTTTTTTTACAAAGTCTAAGCCATTTAAGCCTCCAGTTGGTATAGTGGCAGCCTCATGGTAATTCATGTTAGCCGGTATACGTCCTATTGGTTTTTTTTCAGGTAGGCATTTATATTCCGCATGTGCACCCAATGCTATATCTGTTGGTGCAAAAACCTTGTCCCCAACTTTAAATTTAGTTACTGATTTACCCACTGCCTCAATTTCTCCTGCCAATTCCTGACCTAATATTTTCTTGGGGTTTTTTAGGGCTAATGACACTCTAAGGAAAGTCTTAAAAGGGGCAGGTATAAGCAACCTTCTCATTTCAGAGTCGCCCATGGTAACCGTTGATGCATGGATTTTTATCAACACCTGATTATCTTTCGGTGTAGGCTTAGGCAATTCAGCCAATTCTAAGACATCAACTGAACCATGTTTCAGGCATACAATCGCTTTCATCTTCGCAAAGTCTATTATTCGCTTGCAACAATAACCAATTTTCCTTTACCACTGCCACTTCCTATATATTACAAAGCTATAGGCTGTTGATGAAAGAATAAAAATTTGGAGTACCGAAACCCAGAAAAAAGAAAAGTTTATACATTTAGCTTCGCATCTTTCTCAATAGTGGATTATTTCTATATTTGACCATGCTATAAATTAGAAGCATGCACACCGACTAAGTTTTACATGGGAGTAATAGTAACAGACATATATTGATTCCAAAAATCGGGGGATTTGTTTATAAAAGTCTGGCCATCAAAGAATTGAATCAAAAGAAAAAGTCAATTGACTTAAACTAAATTAAATATCATGCTACAAAGAAAATTTGATCAGGTTGTAAAAAGACATTATCCAAACGCTATGGATGCTAAGGATACATCTATTCACTATTTGGGAAAAATGCAAAATGAACATGGAATTAATATTTCTAAAGTATTGATGGCTACATCGGTATGCTCGGATGATATTAATGTCCCTTCGACAACGTTCTTTAATGTATTGTTTGGCCCATTTATCATGGGGGGATTAGGAGGTTTGCCTTTTGCTGGGGAAACAGGTATGACAGCATTTGCACATCATATTCCAGATGCAGGCAGTGCCTTTATATTTTATGGACCCCACATTGGTATAACCCTGGAAGGTGATTTAGGCAAAATGTATAGGCCCCGTCAAGAGGAAACAGGAAACTCTTGTGGTGCACTTATGTTAGCTTTAAGCCGATTTCAAGATGGTGAATATAAGCCAGTGATAAATGAAAACGATTATCAACAAATGAAATTGGAAGAAAGCTTACTCCCTTCCCGTGAGCAAATAATTAATAGTGATAATCAGCAAAAGGCAATCACAGATGCTACTTATGAAGTAATTGATAAAAAGATCCATGATTACCTGAGAACATGTAAAAATGAATTTAATGTAGAAAAAGTAGCGATTTTGGGGGGAGTAATAATCAATACAGACTATGGGCTAGACGATTACTTTGATGCCCGCAATTTTGATGTGATTGATATAAAAAGCCTTTAGAATATATTTGATACTGGTACAACAGCATTCATCTATCTAATCTTTATTCATTACTATTAGTGCTTTTCCTTTAGTGTGGCCGTTTCCAATGCTTTGCAGTGCTTCGGGTGTCTCACTTAAAGCATAGGTTTTCCCAATTATTGGCTTAAAACTTCCATTCTCATAAAGCTTTACTAACTCTTCAAGCGCTTCCACGTTTGGCTTCCAGGCCACCAAACCTACCTTCCTGTTTTTTGATAACCATGAACCCATGATAGCAGCCTGAAGTATTTTACCCATTTTTCCGCCCACTATACCACAAACACCTTCAGGGTTTAGAGACCGGGCATAATCAAACACAGACCTGTTTATAACAGCATCAATAATTCTGTCATACCGTTTTTCATTTTTTGTTAAGTCTTCCTTCTTATAATCAATCACATGGTCGGCACCTGAAGAATGCATCACTTCAAACTTTTCAGCACTATCCACACCTGTTACTTCCGCTCCCAAAGATTTAGCTATTTGCATACCAATAGTACCAACCCCACCACCTGCTCCATTAAAAAGCACTTTATCACCAGGTCTTATTTCTTTCAAAAAATGAATCCCTCCCAAAGCCAAGCCACCTGCCTGAGGTATGGCTGCAGCTTGTTCAAAGGATAAACTATTGGGCTTCAAAGCCATAAATTTTTCTTGTGCACACACATATTCGGCAAAGCCTCCCCACCCACTCTCTGATATATCCCCAAACACGGCATCTCCCACCTTTAGCCTTGTAACACCAGTACCAACAGCTTCTACCACACCTGCAATATCACAGCCTAGTATGTTTATATTAGGCTTGAAAAAGCCACCACTTATCATCCTTACTATATAAGGCTTACCCCTCACCAAATCCCAATCCCATGAGTTGACAGAGGCTGTATATACTTTTATCAACACTTCATCTTCTTTTGGCTTTGGCTTGGGCACTTCTTCCAACTCCAGATTGGCCGTGCTTCCGTATTTGTAGAAGGTTATTGCTTTCATTTTTTGATGAGAATATTACTCTAGCTTTTTTATCGAGTGTTCATATTCTCTCCAGGCATTCATATTTTCTTTTCCCGAGTATGTTATTACTGCTTTATAATCCTCCTTCTTCAGTCCAGTAAGAAATCTTGATAATACGTCTAACTCATTAAGTATAATTTGATTATAATAAGTAATATACTTTTCAGCACTTGCATCTCCCAATTCTGAATAGTAGTTTGGGGGTGAACTATACTTCTTTGTTTTGCCATTCAAGTAATTACATAAGTGCTCCAAATCAATGGTCCCATATTCTGTTCTAAGATTACATTCAATTGGGCCCTTGAAATATAAATGTTCGATTCGAACTTGCCCTAAAATGAAAACGGTATACTTAGCCATACCATCAACAGCTACTTCTGTTAATTCAAACCCCTTTTCAAATAGCCCTTTTGAAGTTTTATTAACTACTTCAGCCCATTCTGATTGAACATCCTTCATATTGATATATTAATATCGAACATAACAATTCGAAAGTAAGTTAATTCTTAACGAAAGTCCAAGTTATCGTTCAACGTTCATTCAAATGGCTGAACATTCTTAACAAAAAAAGTGAAGCAATTGCTCCCCTTTAATGATAGCGATAGGATTCGAGACTATGACCATCCCGAAATATATTCCTACGCCAACTAGGGCTAAGGCCTGAAGTGGATTTAAGCTTTCTGCTCCACGAAAAACATTTTAAGTAAGCCTTTACCTTTAGCCTCTACCTCACCACGATACTTGAAATAGAATTCATGCTTTACCAATTCGTGAGTGGTTTCCGAAATATTCACTTTTCCTACCTCTCCTGAACTTTCCATGCGCGAAGCGGTATTTACGGTATCACCCCATATGTCATACTGAAACTTTTTAATACCTACAATACCTGCTACCACAGGCCCTGTATGAATGCCAATACGTATCTCGAAATAGGGAAGTCCTTGCTCGATTTTTTTAGCTTTTCCCTTTTCTATAAAATCTCGCATTTCCAAGGCTGCTTTTACAACATCCGATGCATGGGTAGCATTGGGGGTTGGTAAGCCCCCAGCTGCCATATAGGCATCGCCAATAGTCTTAATTTTTTCAATACCGTATTTTTCCATAATCCTGTCAAATTCAGAAAAACAGGTATTCAAATCTTCAACTAGTTCTTCTGGACTTAGCTGTTCCGCTAGTGCTGTAAAGCCTTTGAAATCAGTAAACAGCACAGAGGTATTTTCAATGAGTTTGGCATCTGCCTGACCACGAGCCTTTAACTCTTTTGCAGTTTCTTTGGGTAGAATATTTAGCAGAAGTTCATCACTACGCTTTTTTCCCTTATAAATTGCAAAAGCAAGAGACATCAAAAGCATTAGGCCAAGCCCGGAAGCGGCCAGACCCAATTGCTGCCTTTTGGTTTTTTCCTGCATTATAGCTTCTTTTTTTGCAAAAGCTAAACTGTCTGATAACGCTTCTTTTTCATAGCTATACTTGTATTCCTGCCTGAGAACTTGTCGTTGGTTTTCCTCACTATCAATACTATCGCGCATGGCAATATGGAGTTCATAGTATTCCAGAGCTTTTTCATTTTCTCCTAGCGCTCTATACGCATCATACAATTGTCTGGAAGCATCGCGGATATTTGCCGCCATTTCCACTTGCTTAGCTTGGCTCAACCCCCTTTCAGAGTAGCCGATAGCTTTTTTGTAATCACCCATATCCAGATAGGTAAGCCCAAGGTTAGTTAAAGAGCTTCCAATATCTTTATCACCAATATCTTCCCTAATTCCCAGGCTCTTTTGATGCGCAAATATCGCTTCTGGAAAATTTCTACTAATGCGGTAAGCCTCACCAATGTTATTATATGAATGCGCCATCCCAGGTTTGTCTCCTGTTTGCTCTCTGTGTTTTAGGCTTTCCAGGTTCACCTCAAGAGATTTATCCGTTTTACTCTGTAGATTATAAATAACGCCCATGTTGTGCAGAGACGTTGCTATACCTCTTTTGTCATTTATTTGCCTGCGCAGCGCAAGTGCTTTTTCATGATACTCAAGTGCTTTTTCGTACTCTCCCTGATTATCGTAAATTACTCCAATATTGTTTAGGGCATTGGCCACACCTCTTTTATCACCTAATTGTTCTTGGATGTTAAGGCTCTCTGTCCAGTACTGAATAGCCCTTGAAATATTACCTTGATGGTAATAAACTATACCTATACTATTCAATACTTTCGCTACATCATCCTTATTTCCCAATCTCTTATCTATTTCTAAACTTGATATATAGTATTTCAATGCTGTTTCGTATTCTCCCTTTCTGCTATAGATAACCCCCATATTATAGAGCGTTGCAGATACGTTGCGTTCATCACCCAATCCTTGCTTGAGCGCAAGATTTCTCTCATGCACTTCAAGTGCCTTATCATAAACCCCTTTGTTCTTGTAGATGTTTGCAATATTGTTGAGTATATGCGTTATTCCTATTTTGTCATTAACTTTTTCTCTGATAGTAAGACATTCTTCATAATGCTTAAGGACTTCATCTAAGCGCCCCAGATTACTAAGGGACAACCCCTGAAGATGTTTAGCATCAGCCATTCCTTGAGGATTGTTTTTGTTCTTAGCAAATTCATACATGATTTGGCCAAGCTTAAAAGCACTATCAGGTTTAGTGTTGAGAAAACCAGTATTAGTATAAGTGTGCAAAGCTCTAAGCCTTGCCGTGTCTGGCAAATTTTGATTTTTCCAAACACCCCAAAGGCTGTCTGTATTGATTTGTGCCAATAAAGAACTGGAGACAAAAGAAAAGACAAGAAAAAAATAGG
>JANQJC010000103.1 GCA_028281825.1 Flavobacteriales bacterium | reverse complement strand
ACACCTTCAGTTTGTCCGTCCCCATCACCTTCAGTGCCATTAGCTCCCGGTGCTCCATCTTCACCTTGGGTTCCAGGTAAGCCATCTTCCCCGTTGCCGGCATCGCCAGTTGCTATCTCACATCTCACAATGTTGTAGTTAGAGCACCCTGAAAGGTACACTCCATAAAGGCTTACCTGTATGCCTGGCGCATCAACCACATCAATGGTTAGGTCTTGAAGCCTAAAACCCGAAACGTTATTACCCTGAAAAGCAATCAATGCCAGGTAGGGTAATGGTCCTACATTATTACCATCTCTTTGTATGATAGTTGCTGGGCTATTACTCTTACTCCAGTTGCTGGCATTAAAACCTCCCTCAATGGTTACATCTGATATTAAGTTAACCGTGTTAGAGATAACATAAGTACCAGTAGCCATATACATGGTATTAACACCACTGCCCAGCAGGGTCATACCATAGGCAAAGTTGGCGGGGTTGGTTTTTGTTCCTGCAACACCAGATGATGCACCACCGGGTGTTACATATACGATATCACATTCCTGTGCAATAGCACTGCCTGCAAACAAGGCAATAAGCGTGAGAAAAAGATAAATTTTCTTCATAGTAGGGTGTATTGGTTTATGGCTATTATTCTGTTCAGCCATGCTAAAATTAGGTAAATCTTCTCTTGATTTCCAAAATTACCATACAAAATATGGTTTTTGTAGCACTCTACTAGTACGTGAAAATTGCGATGGGGTAAGCAGTTTGGGGTATTTTTAAATAATCAATAAATATTTGTTTCTGATTTGTATCTCGTCTGGCCATTTTATTTAACTAATAATACCCCCTGTCATTAATTATAATTAACTTTGCAGGCTAATTCAGAAGTGTGAAAGCAATGAATGAAGTGCTTGTAAAAAAAGTTCAGGATGCTCTTGACCAAATGCGCCCTTTTTTAGAGAGAGACGGTGGTGATGTAGAGTTGGTTGAAATAACCGAAGATATGGTAGTGCAAGTAAAGTTTCTTGGGGCTTGTCACTCATGCGATATGAGCGCCATGACGCTCAAAGCCGGAATTGAGGAGGCAGTAAGACGTGCAGTACCTGAGGTGCTGGCGGTTGAGGCAGTTAACTTGATTGAGAACAAGGCTTTAGCTCAAGACTAAATTTTTTTGCCTAAACGCTTTATTTAGATTCATTCCAGATTATTATCTGGTTCCATTTTGTGAGGTAAATAATGAGCAAAACAACAGAAATCACTAAAGAAGTTACCATTCTATTTGCGGGTGACTCAGGTGATGGTATCCAGTTAACGGGTACTCAATTTTCAAATACCACGGCTCTTTTTGGTAATGACTTAAGCACATTCCCCAATTTTCCTGCTGAGATACGCGCCCCACAAGGCACGCTGGCTGGTGTTTCAGGCTTCCAAATCAGGTTTGGTAGTGTAGATATATATACTCCCGGCGATGTATGTGATGCTTTGGTGGTTATGAATGCAGCTGCACTCAAAGCTAATATAGATAAGCTTAAGCCAGGTGGTGTAATCATAGCCAATACTGCAGGTTTTGATGGCAAAAACCTAAGGCTGGCCAAATATCCTGAAGGTGCCAATCCTATTGAAGATGGTTCATTGGAAAAATATCAGTTGTACACCATTGATGTTACCAAGATGACCAAAGAGTGCCTCAAAGATTCAGGCATGGGCACCAAAGAAATTGACCGCACCAAGAACATGTTTGTACTTGGTTTCTTGTATTGGATGTATAGCCGCTCACTGGACACTACTATCAAGTTTATACAAGATAAGTTCAAAAAAGTACCTGAAGTTGTCGAGGCAAACATAAAGGTGTTGAAAGCTGGCTATCACTATGGCGAAACCAGCGAGACTTTCACTACACGCTTTGAGGTAGAGAAAGCCAGGATGGAAAGTGGTGAATACCGCTCTATCATGGGTAACCAGGCGGCAGCACTTGGTTTAGTGGCCGCTTCGGTAAAGTCTGGGTTAGACTTGTTTTATGGCTCATACCCTATTACGCCAGCATCTGATATATTGCATGAACTCTCAAGGCACAAGAATTTTGGTGTAAAAACCTTTCAGGCCGAAGATGAAATTGCTGCCATTGGCGCTACTATTGGAGCTTCTTTTGGTGGTAGCTTGGCAGTCACTGCTTCTTCTGGCCCTGGCATAGCGCTAAAAGGTGAGGCTATTGGCCTTGCTTTGATGCTGGAATTGCCATTGGTGATTGTAAATATACAACGTGGTGGGCCATCTACGGGCCTGCCTACTAAGACCGAGCAAGCAGACTTACTACAAGCCATGTATGGTAGAAATGGTGAGGCACCAGTGCCCATTGTAGCTGCCAGCTCACCAGCAGATTGTTTTGATATGGCCTATGAGGCTAGCCGCATTGCGGTAGAGCACATGACCCCGGTTTTCTTTTTATCTGATGGATACATAGCCAATGGCTCCGAGCCGTGGAAGTTTCCAAAAACTGCAGAGATAAGGCCTTTTGCCCCTGACTTTGCCAAGCCAAGAAATGCTGAAGACCCTAAGTTTATGCCCTACAAGCGTAATGAAAAATTGGTGCGCAAATGGGCGCTACCGGGCACTCCAGGCTTAGAGCATAGGGTAGGAGGTTTAGAGAAGGAAGATATCACAGGTAATATATCTTACGACCCCCGCAACCATGAGCATATGGTTAAAACCAGGGAGCAAAAAGTGCTCAATATTGCTGATAATATTCCATTGCAGGAGATAGACAATGGCCCTGAAAAAGGTAAGTTATTGGTATTGGGTTGGGGCTCTACTTACGGTTCTATAAAGGCCGCAGTGAAAGAAGCGGTAGAGGAAGGTAAAGAAGTGGCCCACGCCCATGTAAAGTATCTTTATCCATTCCCGAAAAATCTGGGTGAAATGCTCTTAAGATATGATAAAGTGCTAGTGCCTGAGATGAACAATGGCCAATTGGTAAAGATAATAAGAGACCAATTTTTGGTACCAGCCGAGGGGTTGAATAAGATTCAAGGTATTCCTTTTACCGCGGCTGAAATAAAACACAAGATTGATTTAATGCTTAAGGACTAACATGGCAGAAGAATTGAATACACCAGCATTAACCGCCAAAGACCTCGAATCTGACCAGGATGTACGTTGGTGCCCAGGTTGTGGCGATTATTCGATATTAAAGCAAGTACAAAAAGTTATCCCTGAACTTGGGATAAAGCGTGAGGATATTGTCTTTATTTCAGGTATAGGTTGCTCCTCGCGTTTTCCTTACTATATGGAAACTTTCGGCATGCACAGTATACATGGTAGGGCCACCACCATTGCCAGCGGGCTAAAGGCTGTTCGTCCTGAGTTAAGCGTTTGGATTGTCACTGGCGATGGTGATGCGCTTTCAATAGGTGGTAATCACCTGATACACCTGCTAAGAAGGAACTTTGATGTGAATATCCTTCTTTTCAATAACCAAATATATGGCTTGACTAAAGGGCAATATTCCCCGACTTCGGAAGAAGGAAAGGTAACCAAGTCTACACCAATGGGGTCTATTGACCACCCATTTAACCCTATTGCACTGTGCCTGGGTGCTGATGCTACTTTTGTTGCCCGCAGTATGGATAGAGACCCTAACCACATGCGTGATATTTTGACCAAATCCAATCAACATAAGGGTTCATCATTGGTGGAGATATACCAAAACTGTAATGTGTTTAATGACGGGGCTTTCTTTGTATATACTGACAAGGCTACAAAAGCTGAGCAGGCCATTTTTATGGAAGATGGCAAGCCTCTTATTTTTGGTGCTGAAAGTGATAAGGGTATCCGCTTAGATGGTTTTAAGCCTGAGATAGTTAATCTGAATGATTGCTCTGAAGATGACCTATGGATACACGATGAAACAGACCGCGTAAAAGCAGGCATATTAAGCAGGTTTTTTGAAGACAATAAACAGCCTGGTCATTTGCCTAGGCCATTTGGGGTATTCTATCGTGAGGAAAGGGATAACTACGAAACCGATTTGAACGAGCAAGTTACAGCAGCTAAAGAAAAACTTGGTGAAGGCGATTTGGAAAGTATCATCCGCGGTAACTACACCTGGAAGATATAAGTGCTATTTAGCAACAAAAAAGAATTCCTCTTTCTTATCTGCCTGGCGGGAAACCTGAAGCTCATCAGAAGTCAGTTTGTGGCAATCCCAAATGTGTGTGCCTTCATCAGGGGCTTGGTATACCAGCTTTAGTTTTTTGCCGCTATCTTCAAATGACCAACTCCCCGTTTGGGTGACAGTTATTCCGAGTGGTTGGGCGGTAGCAACAAAGTCTCCATCGCCTTTAAATTCAATCGTATAATTAGGTAACAGCAAGTGGAACTCCCCTGTACGGTTCTCACCGTCTTCTTTGTATTCAGCCACAATCCAGCTGTTGTTGGTTAGTTTCTTCTTGGCGCAACTGGTTAAACCAGTAATAAATAAGGCAATAAAAAACAGCTTAATAATCGGTTTCATAGCAGAAAATTTTAGTTAAGATAGATATTTTCCAACAATTGGCATCCTGCGGCCCATACCAAATGCTTTGGGTGAAACGCGCAACATGGGTGGTGTCTGGTAGCGCTTGTATTCATTGATGTTTACCAACCTCAGGATTCGCAAAACCAACTGCTCATCATAACCCATCGCAATGATTTCTTTTGGGCCTTCGCGCTTCTCTATATAATGGTAAAGTATCTCATCCAGGTCTTTATAATCAGGTAGTGAATCGGAGTCCTTTTGGTTGGATCTCAACTCTGCCGAAGGTGGTTTGGTAATGATATTTCGGGGGATTATTTCTTCATTGCGGTTGATATATTCCGCCAACTCATATACCTCGGTTTTGTATACATCACCAATTACTGAAATGCCCCCGTTCATATCACCGTAAAGGGTTCCGTAACCAACTGCAGCCTCACTCTTGTTGGAAGTATTCAGGAGGATGTTCCCAAACTTGTTGGAAACCGCCATCAGTAACACACCTCGTATGCGTGCTTGAAGGTTTTCCTCTGCGATATTAAAAGGTAAGTCTCCAAAAATGGGCTTTAGCTCCTTGTCGAATGAATGATAGATGTCTTCAATAGCTATCTTATCATATTGAATGCCCGTGTTTTCGCATAGCTTCACCGAGTCATCCACTGAGTGGTCTGAAGAAAACTGGGACGGCATGAGTAGCACCCTCACATTTTTTTTGCCTAATGCTTGCACCGCTAGGGCAACTGTTACAGCAGAGTCAATACCGCCAGATAAGCCAATAATTGCTCGCTTGAAACCAAGTTTTTTGAAGTAGTCTTTAATACCCAAAACCAGGGCATCATTTATCAAGCTCATTTTGCTGGCTGGTGGCTGAGTATATTGCTTCTGGCTGCCAACAAGTTCGGGTAGGTTGTATACCTTAAAGTCTTCGTGAAAATAAGCCAATTCATCTGCTATCTCACCATTAGAGTTGGCTACAAGAGAACCCCCGTCAAAAATCAATTCGGTTTGGGCGCCGATATGGTTCACATAGAAGCAGGGGATACCATATTTATCGGCATTATACTTCAAAACTTTTCTTCGCTCAGCGGCGTGATTATAATCAAATGGTGAGGCTGAAAGGTTAACCATAAAATCGGGATTATCCTTAGCCAACTCATCCATTGGGCAGATGGTATACATAGGGTCTGTGCCAATGTCCCAAATATCCTCGCAAATGGTAATGGCTATTTTGTGTCCTTTATACTCAACAATTTCTCTTTCTTTTCCAGGTTCAAAATAGCGGTACTCATCAAAAACATCATAGGTAGGTAAAAGGGATTTGTGTACTACTTTTTGCACTCTTCCTTCAGCAACAAAGTAGGCTGAGTTGAACAAGTTCTTACCCAAGGCTCCTGGGTTTTCCGTAGGTGCACCCACAATAGCTGCAATGCCAGTGCATTCTGAAGCAATTTTGCTGATGCCCTTTTTGCACTCAGCAATAAAACTAGCAAACTCAAGAAAATCTCTTGGCGGGTAGCCGCAGATAGCCAACTCAGAAAATACCACCAAGTCAGCACCCTTGCCCTTAGCCTTATTTATGGACGAGATTATCTTGGCAACGTTTTGTTCAAAATTGCCAATATGATAGTTAAGTTGTGCGAGTGCTATTTTCATCAAAAAAAATCCCCCGGATTTCCGAGGGACAAAATTATGGTTTAATTTCTTAGCCTGTGTTTTAGAATAGCACCCCTACTGTCAGGACTACCTGGTCAAGGTTGGCTTTTTGCTCAAAGGTACTACCATCAACATTCTTCAATGAGTCTGATTTTTTCTTCAGCGCGTTGGTGATGCCATACATATAGTTAAGGCCAAACACCAGAGAAGTGTTGCCAGAGAAATTGTACTCAGCCCCAGCACCAACAGTCAAAGCTGTCTTTAACAGGAATACCTCTTTATTAATGTCAACGTCTTTAATCTCTGTATTAGTGCTACTGCCATGAAGAACACCTTCGTCTTTTGAAGTGGCTTTAGTTCTCACACCAAGTTGTGCTCCTACTTGTCCAAAATAGGTCAGGTAGCCGATTTCGTTGGTTTTTAACTTAAGGGTCAGTGGTATTTCAACATACTGCATGTTGAAACTGCGAGAAGAGATGTAAAAGGTGTCATTTTCTTCAGTAGTGTAAGAAACCGAGTCGGCAATAAACTTTAGGTTACCACCAGAGAAATTAGGGAATTCAATTCCAGTGGCAAATGAATAGTTCTGAGACAATTTAAACTCAGTGATTAGCCCGAAACCCATTTTCACTTTTCCGCCATTACCTTCCAATACCTTTTTGTCAACTGGCCTGAACCATGATACATTTGGCGTTACTTTAATACCAAATCTGAAATTTGGTGCAGAATTGCCTGAACTGGTAGTCTCCTGTGCAATCGCAGGAACCATCATAAGTGCGCAAAATGTTAATATTATCAGCTTTTTCATAATTTCGGAGTTTTAAATTCGTTATTGCCTAGAGTTGCAATATTAGCCAAAAATTTAAATGAGATATAGGTGGTTTGTTCTCTTTGTCAGCATTGGAGTGTTAATATCTTCATGTTGGCCCGATAAAGAGGAAGTGAATGTAGATGAAATTGATGTTTCAATAACTATAAACAGGTTGGAACAGGATTTATTTCATGCCCACCCAGATAGTTTAGAAAGTTTACTTCCACAACTTAGAGCCAGGTATGGTTACTTTTTTGATATATATAGTACCCGCGTGTTGAATATAGGCAACCCCGATGCTCCCGGGTTTAGTAGTAACCTTAAGAGCTTTGTGCTAGACGGCGATATGAAGGAGGTTTTTAAAGAAACGGAAAAGCAATATGCCGATTTTGCTCCTATGGCCAAAGAATTGAATGATGGCTTTGCCCGTTACAAGCACTATTTCCCTAACAGCACTATACCCAGTATAGCTACTAATATTTCGGGTTTTAACTATGCTATTATAGCTACTGACAAGACGCTGGGCATTGGTTTAGATATGTTTTTGGGTGAGCGCTTTGTGTACTACCAAATGCTGGGGTTGCCTCAGTACAAGATTCACTTTATGAGAAAAGAGTCGCTGCTGTCATCGGCGATGAAAGGGTGGGTGGCCAGCGAGTATGAATTCAAGAGTAAGAACGATAACTTGCTTTCAAGAATGATATATGCAGGTAAGATATTATACTGTGTAGATAAAGTATTTCCGGACTTGGCTGACAGTTTAAAGATAGACTTTACATCGGCGCAAATGCAATTTGTGAATGGCAATGAGAGCAATATATGGTCGCACTTGCTGGAAGATAGAAAGCTATATACCACAGACCCACTGGAGATTGTAAAGTACATGAATGAGGGACCGTTTACCAGCGGATTACCTCGTGAAGCACCAGCCAGGCTGGGAGAATTTACAGGATGGATGATAGTAAGGAAGTTTATGGAAAATAATGACGTAGGTTTGCAGCAGCTAATGGAAATAGAGGATGCACAGGAAATCCTCACCAAATCAAAATATAAACCCGAAAGATAATGGCAGATAGAAGCTCAGAAATAAAATTTACGATTACACTTGACGAGAACAATATACCCGAAGAAATAGAGTGGACAGCAGAAGGGGCAGGTATTGAAAGCAAAAAGGCGAAATCTCTCCTTGTTTCTGTTTGGGACCCTGAAGAGCAAGAAACCTTGAAGGTGGACCTTTGGACCAAGGAAATGTATGTGGAAGATATGAAAAAGTTCATTCACCAAACCTTAATGCTGATGGCAGACACCTATGAAAAAGCGACTTCAGAAGAGGGTTTGGCTAAGGAAATGCGTGAATTTGGGCAAGATTTTGCAGAAAAAAACGGATTGATTAGCAGAAGCTAGTTTTACGTGTCTATCCATGCTTTGGAAATGCCCGTGAATAGTGCATTTTGTTAATGAAGCGAGAAAATTTGTAATTATAACGAAGTATCTTTTATATTTGTAGGCTTACAATAAGTAAGAGCTTGAATAATAACACAAGTATGCAAACACTTAGACTATTCAGAGGCAGTAACAAAAAAGGTGTAATTTTCACTGCTTTATTGCTGGCTTTTTCAATTACTCCAACTTTCGCCCAGTTGTTTAATGTAGGAGGGCCACAACCTAGCTTTGGTGGTGCCAGGGTTTATGTTTCTCCAGGTGCACAGATGTATATCGGTGGTGACTTGAAGATATGGGATGATACCCTTATCAACCAAGGACATATAATTGTTGATGGGCGTTTCTTTAATGATGATCAATGCGGTGGTGATGGCAACCCATTGCCGGGGAACAATGGATTGTTTGAAATAAAGGGAGATAGATGGGTAAACAACGGTACTTTCCATTCTGGAACAGGTAAGGTGTTGTTTAATGGAACAGATCAATTCCAAGATATTGCAGGTGACAGTATTACTAGATTCTATGACTTAGAGATTGACAGCGGTCAAATTAAGCGTTTGGAAATGATTGATGCAGTTGTAAAAAATAACCTTGAACTAAACAATAAGGAGTTTGCAACAGAGAATGAAATGCTGTTTGTGACTAATACTAACCATACTGCTATCACAAGGGCTGATTCAGGTTTTGTGAGTAGTTTGGTAGGTGGTGCACTATCTTGGGATGTAGAAGGTACAAACAATTATGTATTCCCTGTAGGTTCAAGTTTATTTACCGGTTATAAGTATAGGCCAGCTGTTATCACGCCAAATGATAACTCACCGAGAACTTATACTGTAAGGTATGTGAATTCTAACCCTAGCCCTGCGCCACCAAATGGTCCTGGTTTTGATGTGACTTTGCATGATGATTCAATTTGCTTCATCAATCCTGACTACTGGTATGAAATCAAAAACACTAGTAACAACCAAAGTGCGTTGGCTGACTTGTCATTGACTTATGATGCACAAACTGAGGGTGGTTTCAACGGTATCGCCCGTTGGGATTTATTGGGCAGCCCACAAAGATGGAATTCATTGAACAGTGAATTTACGGTTACCAACTTCATTACTACTCCTACCAACTATATTTTGGTAACTAGAAAAGCATGGTTTAACTATGACCCCAACAACTCGGCTTATAACTTGAGCTTTAGGTATCCATACCCGCCTGAGATTACTGGTGCGGTTGAGTTATGTGCTGACGACGATACTTTGTATTCAGTTACAGCTTCTACACCATATAATACTACCTTTACGTGGCAGGTTACTAATGGTGTGATTTCTGACTCTTCAAGCAATACTGAGGTAGATATCATTTGGAATGATGTAGATAGTGGTTACATCACCGTAATAGAAACTGTGGATAACCTCAATTCATTCAATGGTTCGTGTCCTTCATTCCCAGGCCAATTGGCGGTAGATATCTGGCCATTGCCTGAAGCTATTTTTGATGTGGACTACCAATATAATAATGGCCTGTCAGTAAACCCTGACGGATTGCTATTCACTAACGAATTGGTGAGTTACCTTGATGAGAGTACCAACACCCAAGATTGGTATTGGGACTTTGGAGATGGTTCAACTTCTATCATGGAAGATCCATTCCATACTTATAGCGATGTGGGTGATTATACAGTGATGTTGGTAACTACTAGTCCTGATGGATGTCTAGATACTACTTACAAAGACCTTACAGTAAGCGAGGGTTTGATTATTCCTAACGTATTTACACCAAACGGTGACGGTATGAACGATGAGTTCATTCTTAGGAATAGTAACATCTCTGAGTTCAAACTAGAGGTATACAACAGGTGGGGTAACTTGATTTATACTACCGTTTCTCCTGAGGTTTCGTGGGATGGTAGAACAACTGCTGGTATTGAAGCTCCTGCAGGTACTTACTTCTGGACGGTATCAGCTAGCCTAGAGTCAGGCGGTGAGTTTACAACTAACGCTAGTGACCATCCATTTAAAGAAACTGGTACAGTTACTTTGATTAGATAGAATAAAAACTAAGAATATAATTAAAAGCCCCGTTTGCCGAAAACGGGGCTTTTTTTGTGCTTTATCGTTGGTTTGGTTCACTCTATCTAATAGATGTTGCCAAGCTGGTTTATTTAATTAGATTTACTTTATCAAAAGGCAATTATTCAAACCTTATATATAGGAAAGCAGAAGCACACTTTGTTTCTTGAGAATAATTAAGATTTTTCATAGGGAAGGTGGGACACTGCTGGACTAATTGAATACCTTATTGGTTTTTTCAATATAGTCCAGCAAGTCGTCTTTTCCGATATTTTGAGTGCTGGAAGTAATAAAAGAATCGGGTAGTTCTTCCCAATCCTGTAAAAGCGATTTCTTGTAGCTGTTAATCTGCTTTTGAACCTTGTTCTTCGCCAGCTTGTCAATCTTGGTGAATACAATTACAAAAGGGATGCCGTGTTCGCCCAACCAAATCATAAAATCTCTATCAATAGCTTGCATTGGGTGGCGGCTATCAATCAGCACGAAAACGGAGAGCAGACTCTTTCTTTTAAGGATGTAACTCTCTATCATCTTGCCAAACTTAGCTTTCTCCGTTTTGGCCACTTTGGCATAGCCATAGCCTGGTAAATCCACCAGATACCATTGGCCTTTATTAATACTGAAGTGATTAATGAGTTGTGTTTTGCCTGGTGTAGAAGAAGTTTTGGCAAGGCTCTTCTTGCCTGTGAGCATATTAATCAAAGAGGACTTACCCACATTACTACGCCCAATGAAGGCATACTCAGGCAGGGTAGGTTCAGGGCATTCCTTTAGTTTGGAACTGCTCTTGATAAAAACGGCCTCTTTAATGGTCATTATTTCTTGTCGGTGAATAGCTTATCCAGCCACCCGTCCAGTATTTGGTTGAATTGCTGTGGGCGCTCCATCATAGGGGCGTGTCCGCATTCATCTATCCAGTGTAGCTCGCTGTCGGGCAATAGCTCATGAAACTCATCAGCTACCTGCGGTGGGGTAACGATATCATTCTTGCCCCAAATAAGACAGGCAGGTACGGTAATGTTTACCAACTCGTCACGCATGTTGTGCCTGATGGCAGATTTAGACAAAGCCAATGTCCTCAATACCTTATCGCGGTTGTTGACTATCTCAAACACTTCGTCCACCAACTCAGCAGTGGCATTGGCTGGGTCAAAGAAAGTCACTTCAACCTTATTCTTGATGTAGTCCTTATCGCCCCTTCGTGGGAAGGTGTCTCCCATAGCGCTTTCATAAAGGCCACTACTGCCTGTTAGTACAATTGAATGTACTTTTTGTGGGTAGGCCACTGAATATACCAGTGTGACGTGTCCTCCCAATGAGTTGCCCAATAGTGTTACCTTATCGTAGTTTTTATGTACCAGGAAATCCTTTACGAACTCAGCAAGGTTGGCAACATTGGTCTCGCGAACGGGTAATTCATAGATAGGAAGCAAAGGTATCACCACGCGGTACCTATCCTTGAAGTGGTCAATTACATCATTGAAATTGCTTAACGCGCCAAATAGCCCGTGCAGCAATATGATAGGATGCCCCTGACCCTCCTCTATATATTGAAACTTGCCTTCTTGCTTTATCTCAAATTTCATGCGCCGAAAATACGTTTTTTTAGATTATTAGTACATAGTATTGAGTATTAAGACCAAGACCAGGATACGTTATTGCGAGGACCCTGAAGAATTTTGGGAGAAACAATTTCAAAATTAAAACTTAACCGTAAAGAACACAGAGGATTGCAAAGAGGGTGCGGAAAACATAATGTAGAGACGCAAAATTTTGCGTCTCTACTACCGTGCAAGGAAGGATTTTTGTGTTTCTTATAGCAAAGTGATTGAGGGATTTGGTATATTAGAACACTACTTTTAAAACACATACTATGCGCACTATTATAATCACCTTTTTAACCTTTAATTTCAGCATTCTTGGTTTGTATGCTCAATGTGACTATGAATATCAGGATAAAGACATGATAACTAATCAACCGACTTTTAAGACCAAAAAATTCGTAATAGCAGATGGTGTCAAGAAAAAGAAAACCTATTCAACACGTGAGATAGAGGCGCGTTTCGAAAAAAGCGGGGAGAACGGTTTCCTTGTTTTAGAATTCAAGATGAATACCTATGATAAGATGATTATGTTTAATAGCTTTAGGGATAGTCTGTCATTAAAGTTTAGTAATGGTGACATAGTGCAATTGGGGTTGACTGGGATGCCTACCTTGCGACGTAATGTTCTTGTCCAGTGTGATTTGAAGTATATTATTAATGAGAAGGCTAAAAGTCTTCTTAAGCAATCAAATTCTGTTGCTGGACTCCGTATAAAATGCAGCTCATTCGATATAGATATTGAAGAATTTGTTATTGATTTAGCTTCGAAGTACAGGGAGTGCTGGATAGAGTAACAAACTTTCTTACACCCCCATTCCTTTATATTTTTCACACTTTTACCACTAACTGGTGGAAAATTGCTTTTGTAGAGACACAAAATTTTGTGTCTCTACTCGCAATGGCGGTTTTTGTATTAACACCCTTTTAAATCTTCCCTTCCCGAAATTCTTCGGGACAAGCACGGGAAGACTTTTTGAGCTCCTTCCCCTTGAGGGGAAGGTTGGGATAGGGTGTATAGGTCGCGGGTCTTCGCCCGCGAACACGACTCCTATCTGCCCCTTTTCCCACATTTCCTGAATCTCTCCCACATTTTTGCACTTTTCATCGATTCTGGGCTTTTTCTGAAAAAATAAGCCTAAAAATCGGCTGAAAATACATGCCTGAGCACCCCAAAAACAGGGGTTTTCCACAATTGCTTCCAAAAACCTTTCCCACCCGAAATGCAAATAAAATGGGCTTTCACATAACATTTTTGATACATCTTACGTTAAAAGTGGGAAACTTATTAACAATTGTGGGGTAAAGTGGGAAATAGTGGAATATTTTTCTTTACTTTACCCTTGATTTCAAAGGGGCTATGAACTTTTTCATTGGAGACTATACCTGTAAGCTGGATGCCAAGGGGCGCATAAGTGTTCCTGCTGGGCTGATGAAGCAGTTTCCTGCTGACTTCAGCAAGACGGTGGTCATCAAGAAAAATGTTTACCAAAAGTGTTTGGAGTTATACACCATCGACTCATGGAAAGAAACCATGAAGAAGCTGTATGACAAGCACTCCTTCGAAGAAGACTATGAAGAGTTTGTGCGTGACTACACCGATGGTAACACCCCCGTTGAAATCGATGGCAGTAATCGAATTCTTGTTTCAAAACATCTGTTGGAATACGCAGGGATGAAAAAAGAGGTGTTGCTCAAGTCGGCGGTTGATAAGATTGAGATATGGAGCGTGGAAGGCTACGAGGAGTACAAGAAAAACTTTGACAAGAAACGATTTGCAGATAAAGCGAAACAGGTGATGGGTAAGAAAAGTGAGTAATGGGAGAAGAGTATCACCGTCCTGTGTTGTTGAGTGAATGCATTGAGGGGCTTGATATTAAACCAGACGGGATTTATGTAGATGCGACATTCGGGGGTGGGGGACACTCCAGAGAGATATTAAAAAAACTGAAAACTGGGAAGTTGTATGCGTTTGACCAAGATGCTGACGCTTTCCAAAATTCAATTGATGACGAAAGGTTCACCTTGATAAGGTCAAACTTCAGGTATATGAAGAACTTCCTGAAATACTACGAAGCCCTGCCGGTTGATGGCCTGCTTGCTGACCTTGGTATCTCCTCTCATCAAATTGATGAACCTGCCCGTGGCTTCTCCACCCGTTTCGAGGCTGACCTTGATATGAGGATGGATAAAAGTGCTGGTCATAGTGCAAAAGATATCATTCAGACTTACTCAAACGAGCGTTTGATAAAAATGTTTCGAGAAAATGCAGATATGAAAGAAGCTGGTCGTGCAGCCCGCCTGATAGTCAATGTCAGGGCGGAAAAGCAGATAGAGACTACCGAAGATTTGAAGCGGGTTTTAGCTCCAATCGCTCCAAAAGGGAAGGAAGCACAGTTTTATAGTAGGGTGTTCCAGGCGATAAGAATTGAGGTGAATGAAGAAATGCCGGCTTTGGAAGAATTACTGCTTCAAAGCAAAGACATTATAAAAGAAGGTGGTAGGCTGGTAATCATTAGCTATCACTCATTGGAAGATAGGTTGGTGAAGAACCTAATCAAAAGCGGCAACCTGGAAGGGAAAGTGGAGAAGGACTTTTACGGTAACCCGCAAGTGGTTTTTAAAGCGGTGGGCAAACCCATCACACCAACAGAAGAAGAATTGGAAACAAACACTCGCTCAAGAAGTGCGAGGCTTAGAGTAGCTGAAAGGGTATGAATAAGCTGAAAGAAGAAAAAAAGGAAAAGAAAGTTAAAGGCAAGGGCAGCAAGGTGGCCCGTGGCTTTTTGCAGGTGCTGGATGGTACTTTCCTTACCAAGGAAAACTTCATGAAGTCTCTGCCTTTTGTGTTTTTCCTCACGGGGCTGGCGATAGTGTATATCGCTAACAGCTACTACGCAGAGAGAACGATAAGGGATATACAAAGCATTAATACTGAATTGAAAGAATTGCGCTCAGAGTTTATCACCACTAAAAGCGAGTTAATGTTTAGAAGCAAGCAAAGCGAGGTGGCTAATTCTGTTGCTGACCTTGGAATTGAAGAATCAAGAATGCCGCCAAAGAAGATAATCATCAAGAAAGGCGCATTGGACAAAAACTAAAATGGAAAATAAAAAAGATATCATGTGGAGGGTTTACCTGATTTACTTCGGGATGTGCCTGTTTGGTGTCGCGATAGTTTTCCAAATATTCAGGGTTCAGGTGATACAAGGTAGCGAGTGGAGAGAGAAGGCAGAAGCCCTTACAACCAAATACATCAATATTGAGGCTGTTCGTGGTAATATTTTTGCGGCTGATGGCAGCCTATTGGCCACATCTTATCCCAAGTATGAGGTGAGAATGGATATGGTGGTGGCTAAGGATGATAGCTTCTACAAGCATATCGACTCACTTTCTTATTGCCTTTCTAATCTATTCAGGGATAAATCATGGCATTCATACAAAAGTGAATTGGTGGAGGCTCGCAAAGATGGTGAGCGCTATCACTTGATAAGAAGAAATGTAGACTACCTGCAACTGAAAGAGATGAAGAAGTTCCCCATCTTTCGTGATGGAAGGTATAGGGGTGGTATAGTTTATACCCAACAGAACAAACGCGCAAGGCCTTTCAAAGGCTTGGCTGCGAGGACTATCGGGTATAAAAGAGAGCAAGTGAGTGTGGGGCTTGAAGGAGCTTATGATGAATACCTGGCGGGTGTGGGTGGTAAGCGCCTCATGCAAAAAATCAGTGGCGGGGTATGGAAGCCATTGAATGATGAGAATGAAATTGAGCCGCAAGATGGTAGCGACCTGATTACCACCATCGATATTAATATACAGGACGTAGCTGAGAGTGCGCTGCGCCGCCAGTTGGAGAAACACGCTGCCGACCATGGTTGTGCCATCTTGATGGAAGTGGCTACGGGTGAAATCAAAGCCATTGTGAACCTTACTCGCGGTGATGATGATAACTACTATGAAAACTTCAACTATGCCATTGGTGAGTTGACCGAGCCTGGCTCAACCTTTAAGCTGGCTTCTGTAATAGCCCTCTTGGAAGAAGGCTTGGTAGATATCGGTGATAGTGTGGATATTGAGAATGGTATTACCTATTTCCACAACGTGCCGATGAAAGACTCTGACTACGATAAAGGTGGGCATGGCAAACTAACGCTGCAGCAGACATTTGAGCTTTCATCAAATGTAGGTATTGCTAAAATGGTAACCCAGCACTTTAGTAAAGACCCACAAGACTATGTAGACCAGCTCTACAAAATGGGTTTGAACGATAGTTTAGGCATTGAGATAGCTGGTGAAGGTAAGCCGAAAATTATGAACACGAAGAACCCACAATGGTCAGGTATCACCTTGCCATGGATGTCAATTGGTTATGAGGTATTGATGACCCCGATGCAAATCCTGGCTTTCTACAATGCGGTTGCCAACAACGGTAAAATGGTGAAGCCCAAGTTTGTGAAGGAAATCAGGAGTAGGGGTAAGGTGGAGAAGGTGATAGAGACTGAGGTGTTGAATAATTCTATCTGCAGCCAATCTACCATTGATAAGGTGAAAGTGCTGCTGGAAGGTGTGGTGCAAAGGGGTACTGCAACCAACGTAAAGCACGCCAACTATCAAATTGCTGGAAAAACCGGTACAGCCCAGATTAATTATAGCGACCGTAGCCAAAGGATGAAGTATCAGGCATCTTTTGCGGGGTACTTCCCTGCGGACAATCCTAAGTATTCTGGTATCGTGGTGATTAATGCGCCAAGTGGCTGGGTTTACTATGCTTCCTACATCGCAGCGCCGGTATTTAAAGAGATAGCCGACAAGGTTTACTCAACCCATATCGACATCCACAAGGAGTTGACTACTGATACCGGTATGGTGGCTGAAGTGGATACCAAGATGCCTTGGACGAAAGAAGGACATCAGAAAGACTTGGTGACGGCATTGGGTAAGTTGGATTTAATGGCTCATTCTGCAAACCCTTCTTCACGCTGGGTAAAGACCAATGCAATGCAAGATACAGTTGGGCTTAAAGAGAAAAACATCAATGAGCGATTGATACCAAAGGTGGTAGGTATGGGTGCTGCGGATGCAGTGTACATATTAGAAAATCTGGGACTAAAAGTGAAGCTTCAAGGCAGTGGGGTTATCACTCAGCAATCAATTCTGCCAGGAACAAGGGTTACTAAAAACAGGGAAATAGTGCTTAAACTTTCATGAAGCTACTAAAGGACATATTATATCGCGCTGGTTTGGAGGATGTAAAAGGCTCCACCAATATCGCCATCACTTCGGTGCACCTTGACTCAAGGAAAGTGAAGAAGTACAGCCTTTTTGTGGCTATTAGAGGAACCGTGGTAGATGGGCATGACTATATAGATGATGTGGTGAAGGCTGGTGCTATTGCTGTGGTTTGTGAGGAATTTCCTGAGAATTTACACGATGATGTAACCTATGTGAAAGTGAAGAACAGCCGTTTTGCTTTAGCGTGGATTGCATCTAATTTTTACAATACACCTTCTTCAAAGCTGAAGTTGGTTGGGGTAACTGGAACTAATGGAAAGACAACTGTTGTCACCTTATTATATAACCTGTTCAAGAATTTGGGTTTTAAGACGGGGCTTATATCTACTGTAGTATATAAGGTGGACAAAACAGAAGTGCAAGCTACCCACACCACACCAGACCCATTAGCACTCAATGCGCTATTGGCTCAAATGGTAGAAGCGGGTTGCACTCATTGCTTTATGGAGGTGAGTTCTCATGCTGTTGACCAGGATAGGGTGACGGGCCTAGATTTCGCGGGGGGGATTTTTACCAATATCACGCATGACCACTTAGACTATCACAAGACATTTGATAATTACCTGGAAGCTAAGCAGAAGTTCTTCACCGGCCTTAAACCAAGCGCTTTTGCATTGAGCAATAAGGATGATAAGAACGGTGGTATTATGCTTCAAAACAGTAAGGCTAATAAGAAGTTTTACGGTCTTAAAACTCCTGCTGATTTCAAATGCAAAATATTGGAGAACCAGTTAACAGGCCTTCTGTTGAATATTGATGGCACCGAATTGGTAACCCGCTTGATAGGAACTTTTAATGCCTACAATGTGCTTGCAGTTTACAGCGCAGCAGTGCTATTAGGTGAGCCTAAGATGAATGTGCTGACGGGTATTAGTACCCTAAGTGCCGTCGAAGGTCGCTTCCAATACATTAAAACGGGAAGCAAGATTATTGGTGTGGTGGATTACGCACATACTCCTGATGCATTGAAAAATGTATTGGAAAACATCAAGAGTTTGAGAACAGGCAATGAGAAACTCATAACAGTTGTGGGTTGTGGGGGTGACAGGGACAAAGCCAAGCGTCCGGTAATGAGAAAGGTAGCCACAGACTTCAGTGATAAAGTAATCCTCACTTCGGATAATCCACGCTCAGAAGAACCAGAGGCCATCATTGAAGATATGAAGGCGGGCATGGACCCGATGGAAACCAAGAAGACGATTTCTATTGCCGATAGGAAAGAAGCTATCCGCACGGCTTGCTTGATGGCACAGCCCGGGGATATCATTTTGGTGGCAGGTAAGGGTCATGAGAAGTATCAAGAGATAAAAGGGATGAAGCACCCATTTGATGATATGCAAGTTTTAAGTGACAACCTAAAAGCATTGATATAACAGGAAATTATGCTGTACTACTTATTTGAAATATTAGACAAGCAATATGATGTTCCTGGGGCGGGCGTGTTTCAATACATCTCTTTTCGAGCGGCAGCGTCTATTATAATATCACTGGTTATCAGCTTGATATTTGGTAAGCGTATCATCAATGCCTTGAGAAAGAAACAGGTTGGTGAGACTGTTCGAGACTTAGGCTTGGAAGGCCAGATGAAGAAGCAAGGCACACCAACCATGGGTGGTTTAATTATCCTCTCGGCTATTCTTATCCCAACCCTGTTGTTTGCCAAGCTGCATAACGTCTATATCATCCTCATGTTGGTATCTACGGTTTGGTTGGGGGCAATCGGTTTTATTGATGACTACATTAAGGTATTCAAGAAAGACAAGCGAGGCTTGGCTGGTCAGTTCAAAATTGTAGGCCAAGTGGGTATTGGCTTGATAGTAGGCGCGGCACTTTATTTCCATGGTGATGTGGTGATTAAGGAGAAAAAGCAGGACGGCAGCGCTAATGTGACTTTTAGTATGACGGAGCAAAATGGTGCTACACCCAGCAGTGCTATATACTCAGATGCCATCAAGTCAACCAAAACCACGATTCCATTCTTCAAGAACAATGAGTTCAACTACGCGATGTTGATTTCATGGTTGGGTGATGGCTACGCCAAGTGGGCGTGGCTGATATTCATCCCGGTAGTGATAGTGATAGTAACCGCTGTTTCCAACGGCGCCAATATGACTGACGGTATTGACGGGCTAGCAACGGGTACATCGGCGATTATAGGTGCAACGCTGGGTATCCTGGCCTATGTATCAGGTAACTACATTTTCGCGGACTACCTCAATATCATGTACATCCCATACTCGGGTGAGTTGGTGGTATTTATAGCGGCATTTATTGGTGCCTGCGTAGGTTTCATGTGGTACAATGCTTTCCCTGCGCAAGTGTTTATGGGCGATACGGGTAGTTTGGCACTAGGAGGCATCATTGCGGTATTTGCCATCATGATAAGGAAAGAATTATTGATACCAGTGCTATGCGGCATCTTTCTAATCGAGAATGTGTCGGTGATGATGCAGGTAGGGTACTTCAAATACACTAAGAAAAAATTTGGTGAAGGTAGGCGGATTTTCAAGATGGCTCCTTTGCATCACCACTATCAGAAACTGGGAATGCACGAGTCGAAAATAGTTACACGGTTCTGGATTATCGGCATTATGCTGGCGATTATGACCATAGTAACGCTGAAACTGAGGTAATGAAAAGGTTGGTGGTACTCGGTGCTGGGGAAAGTGGTGTTGGCGCCGCTGTGTTGGGAAAGAAGAAGGGATGGGATGTTTTTGTCAGTGACAAAGGCAAAGTGAAGGAAAAATACAAAGAAGTTCTTTGGAATCATGGTATTGAATGGGAAGAAGAGAAGCACACGGAAGAGTTCATCCTAAATGCGGATGAAGTAGTAAAAAGCCCGGGCATACCTGAAAAGGCAGAAATGCTGAAACAGGTGAGGGAGAAGGGTATCCCGGTAGTGTCAGAGATTGAGTTTGCTCTACGATACACCAAGGCTAAAACCATTGGTATCACAGGCACAAATGGGAAGACAACTACTGCGATGCTGACTCACTACATCCTGGAGAAAGCAGGATTGAATGTGATGCTAGGTGGAAATGTTGGAAAGAGTTTAGCGCTTCAACTGGCTGAAAGAGAGCCTGAGTACATAGTGCTAGAGTTGAGCAGCTTTCAGTTGGATGACATGTTTGAGTCACGCATCAATTATGCGATACTGCTAAACATCACCCCAGACCATTTAGACCGATATGCATCGATGGAGGTCTATATCCAGAGTAAGTTCAGGATAACTCAAAATCAAACGGAGGAAGATGCATTCATCTATTGCAGTGATGACGAATCAATAATGAAAGGGATGGGAAAGAGGCAAATGAAAGCAAAGCTTTGTCCATTCAGTACCAAAAACAGCCAGGGCCAAATGGCATGGCTACGAAATGAGGAATTAATAATTGATAACCATAATAACCAATTTACTATGTCTATTTACGAATTAGCATTACAAGGCAGACACAACGTTTACAACTCAATGGCTGCGGGAGTTGTAGGTAAACTGCTTGACATCCGCAAAGACTTAATACGCGAGTGCTTGAGTGACTACAAGAACGTAGACCACAGGCTGGAAGTAGTGGGTAAGGTATGTGGTATAGAGTTCATCAATGACTCAAAAGCTACTAACCTGAATGCAGCATGGTATGCTTTGGAAAGCATGACAGGACCTACCATTTGGATAGTGGGTGGTATAGACAAGGGTAATGATTATGAAATGGTGAAAGACCTGGTGAAGCAGAAAGTGAAAGCCATTGTTTGCCTGGGTACTGATAACCAAAAGATACACGATGCATTTAGTGGTATTGTGGATACCATAGTAGATACAAGTTCAGCCGAAGAAGCAGTAAAGGCAGCATACTACATGGGCAGAAAAGGTGATACAGTCCTATTGTCACCAGCTTGCGCCAGCTTCGACTTATTTGAGAACTATGAAGACAGGGGAAGGCAGTTTAAATCAGCAGTTCGCTCACTCTAACCAATCACCTTTTTAAAACGCACTGATTATGAGTACAGATAAAACACAAGTGAAAAAAGTGACTGAAAATACAACCAAGAGTCTATTCAGCAACTTCCTTGAACTGAGAAACAACATCATCAGGGAGAGCCTGGATGATATCAATAGCTCTGCTCACAGGTTGGAGTTTATCCGCAATGTGAACGGTGTGGATTACATCAATGACTCAAAGGCCACTAATGTTGACTTGGCCTGGTATTCATTAGAGACGGTGAATAATCCTGTGATTTGGATTGTTGGTGGTTCAGACAGTACCAGCGATTACTCTATGCTACAGGAAATTGTGTCTGATAAGGTGAAATCTATTATATGCCTGGGCAAGGATTGCAGTAAGATATTCAAAACCTTCATGAGTGATGTGGACATGATAGTGGCTGCAAGCTCAGCTGAAGAAGCTGTGATGACTGCCAGCTCTATGGCGCAAGCCGGTGAAACCGTATTGCTATCACCTGCCTGCTCAAGCATTGATATGTTTGACAGCTATGAGGATAGAGGTGATAAATTCAGAAAAGCCGTGATGACACTAGAGGCAAAGTGAAAAGAAGGAGGAAGTAATGACACAAGTATTTAAAAAATATCTGAAAGGAGATAAGGTGATATGGTCCGTGGTGCTCATATTATCTATTATTTCCCTTTTGGCGGTATATAGTTCAACGGGAACGTTGGCCTATAAATATCAGCATGGCAATACAGAATATTACTTCCTGAAGCATTTCATCATCTTGCTTTTGGGCTTGGGTATCATGTATGTGATACACAATATCAAGTATACCTATTTCTCACGGATTTCGCAGGTAGGGATATGGTTGGCAGTACCCTTATTGATACTGGCATATTTGGTGGGTTCTAATATCAACTCAGCTTACCGGTGGATACCGATACCAATTATTAACCTTACGTTCCAGCCTTCTGATTTTGCGAAGTTGGCACTTATCATGTTTCTTGCGCGGCAGTTGGCCAGAAGGGCGGGCAGTGCGACTTTTAAAGAGGACTTTATGCAATTAGGATTACCTATTGCTATCATCTGTGGACTGATATTACCTGCTAACTTCTCCACGGCAGCCTTGCTTTTTGTGACCAGTTTGGTGATTATGTTCATAGGCAGGGTGAGTGTCAAGAATATAGGTATTATGATGGGTATTGCCGTTGTGGGTTTTGGATTGTTTGTAGGTACAGTACTGTTGTTGCCACAAAATGTACAGGAGAAGTTTAGGGTGAGCACTTGGATAGCTCGTGTGGAGCGCTTTGCCGGGGCAGGTGACGAGGATGATAACTATCAGGCTACCCACTCTAAAATTGCCATAGCAACAGGTGGATTGTTTGGCAAAGGCCCAGGTAATAGCGCGGAGAGGAATTTCTTGCCGCACCCTTATTCAGATTATATCTACTCTATCATTATAGAGGAATATGGATTGGCAGGCGGGGCGTTTATCCTGTTCTTGTATCTGATAATACTATTTAGGGGGGTGCGGATAGCCACCAAGAGTGACAAGCCCTTTGCGGCATTGCTGGCGGTGGGGTGTTGTTTTAGTCTCATCTTTCAGGGGATGATAAATATGGCTGTGGCTGTGGGTGTCTTTCCGGTAACAGGTCAGCCCTTGCCACTATTGAGTATGGGTGGTACCTCATTATGGTTTACCAGTATTGCGCTGGGTATCATGTTGAGCGTGAGCAGAACAACCACACAAGAGGAAGACGCTAAGCCTAAAGCTGAGAAGGTGAAGAAACCGAGTAAAGCTGAGAATACGGAGTATGTCATCGCTTAGGGTAATAATAAGTGGGGGTGGCACTGGAGGCCATATTTTTCCGGCAATAGCTATTGCCAATGCGTTAAAGAGAATGTCAAAAGAAACTGAAATATTATTTGTGGGAGCTAAGGGCAAGATGGAGATGGAGAAGGTACCTGCGGCTGGCTATCAAATTGAGGGGCTGAATGTGGCTGGTTTTCAACGCGGTCTTTCTCCAAAGTCGATAGCCAAAAACTTGACATTCCCGTTGAAGGTGATAGGTAGTGTGACTAAGGCGAGTAACATCATCAATAAATTTAAACCCGATGTAGTTGTGGGTGTGGGTGGTTTTGCGAGTGGGCCTGTGATGTATGCAGCGCAAATGAAAAAGATACCTACCCTGATACAAGAGCAAAACAGCTATGCAGGGGTAACGAACAAGATATTAGGCAAGAAGGCGAGTAAGGTATGTGTGGCCTATGATGGGATGGAGAAGTTTTTCCCGAAGGAGAAGATAATATTAACGGGTAATCCTGTGAGGCAGGATATACTGAATCTTTCAGGTAAGCGGGAAAGAGGGATAGAGCACTTTGGATTGAACCCAGATAAGAAAACCCTTTTGGTGATAGGCGGCAGTTTGGGTGCGCGTTCTATCAACCTGTCGATGAAGGTCAAGCTTCAAGAGTTTGTAGAGAATGACATACAGGTGGTATGGCAAACAGGCAAACTTTTCCATGAGCAGGCTAAAGAGGCTGCCAAAGGTTTGGAAGAGAAAGGAATAAAGGTGCATGAGTTTATCGGCAAGATGGATTATGCCTATGCCATTGCCGATGTGATAGTATCAAGGGCAGGGGCAAGCTCCATCTCTGAGATATGCATCGTGAGGAAACCTGCGGTGTTGGTGCCTTTTCCCTTCGCGGCGGAAGACCACCAGACTAGAAATGCAATGGCTTTGGTTACTCACCATGCTGCCATTTTGGTAAAGGATACTGAAACACAGGAGCGCCTTTACAATGAGGCACTTGAACTATTGCAGAACAAAGAGAAAAGAGATAAACTAATTGAGAACGTTGGCAACCTGGCTTTCACTAATGCGGATGAAGCTATTGCCAATGAGATTGTAAGACTGGCAAACAGCAGGAAATAATGGACCTAAAGAGGTTTGAAAATATCTATTTAGTGGGCTTGGGCGGCATCGGGATGAGTGCCCTGGCCAGGTATTTCATGCGTGAAGGTAAGAAGGTGGCAGGTTATGACCGCACTTCAACTGTGCTTACTGATGAGCTAGAGGCAGAAGGTATGGAAATCCACTTTACTGACTCGGTGGAGAAGATACCAAGCGCTTTTCAAAGTAAAGAGAATACATTGGTGGTATATACGCCTGCTATCCCCAAAAACCACAATGAATTGAACTATTTCATGAACAACGACTTTGAGGTAGTTAAGCGTTCATTGGTGTTGGGTTGGATAGCTGAGAATTACAAATTATTGGCGGTTGCCGGTACGCATGGCAAAACTACAACTTCCAGTATACTGGCACATATATTGAAGACTTCTAGTCAAGGCTGTAATGCCTTTTTGGGTGGTATTACGAGGAACTACAACAGTAACTTCATCTATACCGAGGGCAGCCAAAACATGGTAGCAGAAGCTGATGAGTATGACAGGTCATTCCTGAAGTTATTTCCAGAGGTGGCTATCATTACCAGTATGGATGCCGACCATTTGGATATCTATGGAACAGGTGATGCCTTGTCAAGTTCTTTCCATGAGTTTGCTGATAATATCAAAGAGACTGGAATACTGATTTATAAGATGGGGTTGGATTTCTCCAACTTCAATAAACAAGCCTTGAGTTATTCACTGACTGAAGGCGATTTTCATGCTGGCAATATGAATGTGGTGGATGGTAAGTATGTGTTTGACTTGGTGAGCCCTAATGGAGTTTGGAAAGAGTTGACTTTTGGTTACCCTGGCAAGCATAATGTAGAAAATGCCATTGCAGCTTGTGCTGTTGCTCAGGTGATGGGCGTTACAGAAGCTGAAGTAAGAGAAGCCTTACACACTTTCACTGGAATAAAAAGGCGTTTTGATTACCAAGTGAATACACCTGAATTGGTTTATATAGATGACTATGCTCATCACCCTGCTGAATTGGAGACTTGTATTAAGTCTGTAAGGGATTTATATCCAATGAAAGAGATTACAGGAGTATTCCAACCACACTTGTTTAGCAGAACAAGGGACTTTGCAGATGGCTTTGCAGCCACTCTTTCTCTATTGGATGAATTAGTGATGTTGCCAATCTATCCTGCAAGGGAGGAACCCATTGAGGGGGTGACTTCTGAAATGGTATTGAATAGAGTGACGATTGATAGAAAAGAAATGAGCACCAAGACAGAAATAACCAACCTGTTGGCGGGTAAAGAGTTAGAGGTGTTGCTCACTTTGGGGGCAGGTGATATTGACACCACGGTAGAACCGATTAGAAAAATGTTGTTAGACAAATTAAGCATGGGATATCCGGCATGAAAAAGATATTGAACATAGGAATATGGGTGTTGCTTGCCATCGGTTTGGTGGTGAGTTTGGGTTTTGCAGGTTATGAGCAAAGTACCATGCCTTGCAGTGGCATCGGGGTAAAGATAGACCACGAGCATGAGAATTTCTTTGTGGATGAAGCGGATATACAAACCTTATTACTAGACAGGGGAGATACGCTTATTGGGCAATCATTATCGGCTATCAACTATGATGAGTTGGAGCAATTGATTATGAAAAATCCAGTGGTGGAAGATGTGCAGGTATATGCTGACTTGCATGGTAAGTTAAACGTAGAAGTAAAGCAAAGAACACCATTGGTGAGGGTATTTAACAATCTGGGAGAGAGTTTCTATATTGATGAATACGGTCATTTGATGCCGCTTTCAGAGAAATACACTTCACGGGTGATAGTGGCTAATGGTTTTATCAAGGACAGCTATCATAATACTTATGCTATGAATTTAGGTGAGTTGGCAACTGTTGATTCTTTGTCGAAAACTACTTTGCTGGATGACATCTATTTGGTTGCCAAAAGGTTTGAGAATGACGAATTTTGGAGTGCGCAAATCCAGCAAATTTGGGTGAATGAAAATCAAGAATTGGTGCTTATCCCAAGGGTAGGTAACCACAAGATAGTTATTGGCGACACGGAGAACCTAGAGAGGAAATTGAACAAGCTCATGATATTTTATAAGGAAGGCCTGAACAAAACAGGCTGGAACCAATATTCAGTAATAAACTTGAAATACAAAAACCAGGTAGTCTGCACAAAAAGGTAAATAGTTATGGAACAAAGCTCTGAAATAGTAGCCGGATTAGATATCGGTACAACCAAAGTAGCCTGTATCGTTGGCCGTAAGAATGAATACGGCAAGATAGAGATATTGGGTATGGGTAAATCTGAATCAGTAGGTGTTAATCGCGGTGTGGTAGCCAATATTGAGAAAACGGTGCATGCCATTCGGGCGGCTGTTGATGAATGCGAAAGCAAGTCGGGCGTTGATATCCGTAATGTGAATGTGGGCATTGCAGGTCAGCATATCAAGAGCCTGCAGCACAGGGGTATCCGTACAAGAAATAGCCTTGACAACGAGATAGGTCAGGAAGATATCGATTTGCTTATCGAAGACATGTACAAACTGGTGATGCTTCCGGGTGAGGAAATTATCCATGTATTGCCACAGGAGTATATCGTGGATAACGAGCAAGGGATTAAAGACCCCATAGGTATGTCAGGCATGAGGTTGGAAGCTAACTTCCACATTATTACCGGGCAAATTGCTGCTGCCAAAAACATCTATCGCTGTATTGATAAGGCTGGTTTAGAGGTAAACCAATTGATATTGGAGCCATTGGCATCTGCCGAAGCCGTGCTGAGCGAAGAAGAAAAAGAAGCGGGTGTGGTGCTGGTAGACATAGGTGGTGGAACAACCGATATCGCTATGTTTCAGGATGGAATTATCAGGCACACGGCTGTAATCCCATTTGGTGGTAATGCCATTACTGAGGATATCAAGGAGGGTTGTACTATCATCAAGCATCAAGCAGAACTATTGAAAATGAAGTTTGGTTCGGCTTTAGCAAGTGAAAGCCAGGAGAACGAGATAGTTTCTATCCCGGGATTAAGGGGCAGGGAGCCAAAAGAGATTTCGGTGAAAAACCTGGCCCACATTATTCAGGCAAGGATGGAAGAAATCATAGAGCACGTTTACTATGAGATTAAAAATTCAGGTTTTGAGAAGAAATTGATAGCCGGCATTGTGCTGACAGGTGGTGGTTCACAATTGAAGCACATTAGCCAGTTGGTGGAGTATGTAACGGGAATGGATACACGTATCGGTTATCCTAATGAGCACCTTGCAAAAGGTAATTCAGAGGATATCACAAGCCCGATGTATGCTACTGGTGTTGGCCTGACTATTAAGGGTTTTCAATACATAGCCAAAGAGAAAACCAAGAAGCAAAGCATTGCTACGCACAGTATTAAAAAAGGTGGAAAATGGTTTGATAACATCATGAACAAAACCAAAAACTGGTTTGAGGAAGACCCGGATGAGTAGGTAAAACAAAGGAGTAATTAACAATCAGTAGTTAAGAATTAATAGAAAACCAGCCAAGAGCCAAGCATTATAAGCCCTAAAATTGAAACATTAAAAAAACAGAAGGAGGACACCATGCCTAAGACAACCATGAAATTCGACATGCCAAAGGATCAATCATCTATCATAAAAGTGGTGGGAGTAGGAGGAGGCGGTAGCAATGCCGTTAACTTCATGTTCAACCAAGGTATCAATGGCGTTGACTTTATAGTTTGCAATACAGACCAGCAAGCGTTGGACCAAAGCCCAGTGCCTAAGAAGATAGCACTTGGCTCAAGTTTGACTGAAGGCCGCGGGGCGGGGTCATTACCTGAAGTAGGTAAGAATGCCGCTATTGAGAATATTGACGATGTGCGTGAGGTGTTTGCACACAATACCAAAATGGTGTTTATCACTGCGGGCATGGGTGGTGGTACCGGTACAGGTGCTGCACCAATTATCGCGCAGGTGGCTAAAGAAATGGGCATCCTTACTGTGGGTATCGTTACTATACCATTCAACTTTGAGGGCCGCAAAAGAAGGGCGCAAGCTGATATCGGTTTAGAGGAGTTGAAACAAAATGTAGATACACTTTTGGTAATCAGCAATGATAAACTCCGTGAGATGTGTGGTGACTTGAAATTGTCTGAGGCATTTGCCAAGGCTGATAACATTTTGACTGTGGCGGCTAAGGGCATTGCGGAAATCATTACTGTGAGCGGTTACGTGAACGTTGACTTTGAAGACGTGAAAACGGTAATGACCAACAGTGGTGTTGCCATCATGGGTTCTGCCACTGCTGCCGGTGAAGGCCGCGCATTGAAGGCTATCCAAAATGCATTGGCTTCTCCATTATTGAATGATAATAACATACAGGGTGCAAGCAATATCTTGCTGTATATGAACTCAGGTACTGAAGAGTTGACCCTGGACGAGATAACTGAAATTACTGATTACATCCAGGATGAAGCAGGCTCAACTGCAGAGATAATCTGGGGTAACGGTACTGACGATACTTTGGCTGACCATATCTCAGTGACGATTATCGCGACTGGTTTTGAGGGTAAGGGAGATAACAAGTACGAAGGTGCCAAAGAACCTAGCAGGATAGTGCACAAGCTAGAGGATAAAAAGCCTGAGCCTACTTTTGAGAATAAGGCAGCCGAGAAGGAAGATACTCCAACTGAACCTGAAACGAAAGTAGATGAGCCTGTGCTTATCAAGAAGCCATTGAATACTGAAGAGCAGATAAGCTTCGAGTTTCCGATGAAGCAACCAAAGACTTTCTTTACACCTGAAGGCAAGACTACTAAGCCTGAAGAGGAAATGAAGGAGGAAGCTTCACTTGAGCCTGAGTTGAAGTCAACGCTTGAAGTGAAAGAAGAGACGACTGAAACGGCAGCATTTGCTGAGCCAGAGTTGAAGAAAACAGAAACTTCTTTAGAACCTGAATTGAAAAAGACAGAGACTAGTGCGGATACGGGGGAAACTGCAAGCTTTGAGCATGAGGATAAGGAAATGAAGGCTGCCCTGGAGAAAAGCCAACAAGAGAGGCTTTTTAAAATCAAGCAATTCAACCAAAAGCTGAAAACGCCAGGTGGTATTGCTGAAATGGAGAAGGAGCCAGCTTATTTGAGAAAGAACGTTAAGTTGGATACTCCACCCCATTCTTCTGAAAGCAATGTATCTCGATTTACTTTGAGTGAAACGGACGAAGAAGGTGAAAACGGTGAGAAGAAGTATGAGCTGAAGAAGAACAATCCCTTTTTGCACGATAATGTAGATTAAACATTCAGCACCTCAATATGAATAGCGAACTGGGAAACTGGTTCGCTATTTTTGCGTTCATAAAAATTGGAGCAAATTTTGTAACTTTGATAAAAAGCAAGTGATGGATATTCAGTCAAGAAAAATTGCATTTATTCAAGAGTTTTTAAAGCTACAGAGTGAGGAAGCAATTTCACGTTTGGAAAGCCTGTTAAAAAAAGAGAAACAAGCTACTCTTGAACGAGAAGTGAAGCCATTCACCGAAGAAGAATTGAATGAAAGGATTGCTAGATCCGAAGACGACTTCAAGAACGGAAGGTATAAAACAAGCAAAGAGCTTCTTTCTAAATACAAGTAATGCCACTGGAGATAATTTGGTCGGAATTTGCTGAAAGGCAATTAGATGATATTTCAGATTATTATACCTACAAAGCGGGAAAAGGAGTGTCTAAAAAGTTAGTTCAAGATATAATCAAGGAAGCGAACAAACTAGCATCAAAGCCTTTTATTGGGCAGGAAGAATCTTTACTAAAAGATAGGAAGGAAAATTACCGTTATCTGGTACATAAAAACTATAAGGTTATATATTCAGTAAACGAGAATGACGGTTTTGTAAAAATTGCCGACGTGTTTGATACGAGGCAAAATCCAATTAAAATAGAGCGAAGTGAATAGCGAACTGGGAAACTGGTTCGCTATTTAATTTATATTGTGAAGTTACATTCAAAGATAGCGTTAGTGAAATGAAACTAAAAATCACGGAAGAGAACTACGCTTATTACAAAAAGATAATTGAGATATTCTATAATAATATTCACCCAAATATAAAATGGGAATATTCTCCAATGAATGTATTAGATAGATGGGAGAAAGAAAATATGTCATTGGCAAAACGTGGTTTACAAGAAGGTTTCAGAGATGTTGTTTCACAGATTAAGGAAATGCCAAAGGAGATGATTGAATCAATTGATATAGAGTTAAAAAACAACGACTTTCCGGGAATAAGAAAACTTCAGGGATTAGTAAAGGACACTATTAGTAAAGTCCTAAAAAGAGGTAAAATCAGAACCTTGGATGAATTTTATATCATTAAGGAGATGGTTGTTGACCAAGCTTCGGATATTTCTGAGGCAGATAGAGCGCGGTTAAGTCTTTTTATGGAAGAGCTTGAATTTTCAAAGAAATAGATTTGAATTGGGGACGTGTCGTTACCTGTCCCTACAATTTTCCTTTTACCTTATCTGGCGCCAAAACCATAATCTCAGAACCCTTAAAATCCCTGATGTTTCGAGTGACAATAAAATCCATGCCTTCGATGGCAGAGGCTGCAATAATTTGTAAGCCATCCTCAAAATCCTTGTATTCAGCTTTCAATCCACGACGTAGCATGGCTTCATCAATGGCTATGGGTTTCAAGTACTCTAGAACTGTATTGGTAATTTTGCGCAGTTCTTTTTCTCCCACATATTTTTTCAGCAAATAATGGGCGGTAACGATAGAGTGTGAGGAAGTGTATAGTTTCACCTTCTTGCTTTCTGCAAGGGTGAATAGTTCAATAGCGTATTTGCTATGAGGTTTTCTATCGGCGATAAGGTCAACTATGATATTGGTGTCAACAAATACCTTTTTCATCGGTGTTTGTTTTCCAGGTATTCGCGACGTTCCTTTTCTTCATCAAAATCTTTGGGCAGTTTTACGGCACCCACTAAGCTTTTTAGTTTGGGGCTTATTTTGCCTTCAGGTTCTTCGCTTGTCAATTCTGCCAAATAGCTTTCTATTAGTTCAGATAAACTTCTACCTGTGGTTTTGGCATAACGTTTGGCTCTTTCTATAACTCGCTTTTCTACCGATAATGTCAATTTTGCTGCCATGATACGTATTTATTATGTAAATGTACGTATAATTTTAATTATATCTTACATACTATCCTTGCAATTTTCCCTACATTTATCCATCCAACAAATTCAATGAAACTCACTACCCGTAATCTTGTTTATATTCCCATCTTTATAGTGATTGGGTTTATTGCGTGGTACTTCCAGGATATCATTGCCTATTTTATTATTGCTGGTGTTGTCTCTTTGATAGGCCAGCCATTGGTAGATCTGTTTGATAGGGTGGAAATCAAAGGCAGGAAAATGCCTAAAGCCCTGAGTGCTGTTTTCGCTATTATAAGCATTTTCCTGGTGTTGTTTGCAGTGCTGGGCTTGTTTATACCTGTGGTGGTGAAAGAAGCCGAACTATTAGCTAAAATGGATACTAATGAGGTGATGGCAGCCTTACAGAAACCCATGGATAGGTTGGAGGCCTTTATTAATCAATTTCAAGGGGTGGGGAATGAAATAGTGTTGGAAGACTATATTAAGGAGAACCTAATGAGCCTGGTGAATGTGGCAGACATTACTAGCTTGGCTAATAGCTTCTTTTCTATCGCCGGGAATATATTTGTGACGCTGTTTGCAGTGGTATTTATCAGTTTCTTTTTCCTGAAGGATAAGGATATGTTTAAGAACTTGATATTGATATTATCACCTACGGAATATGAGGACTCAGTGAGAAGAATATTACATGAGTCTAAGCGCCTCTTATCACGTTATTTTATAGGCATCATGATACAGGTGTCAATAATAGTTACACTGGTTACCATAGGGATGTCAATACTCGGTGTGGAGAATGCTATACTGATTGGCTTTATAGCTGGGCTGTTTAATATTATACCTTATGTTGGGCCAATAGCAGGTGCGGCTGTGGGTATGTTGATTGGCATCACCACTAATGTGAGTACTGCTGACTTTACGGGGATATTGCCCTTATTGGGTAAGATGTCTATTGTGTATGCAGCTGTACAGGCGTTGGATAACCTGGTGATGCAACCGTTGATTTTCTCAAAAAGTGTGAAGGCCCACCCCATAGAGATATTTGTAGTGATACTGATTGCTGGGAACTTGGGTGGGGTAGCTGGTATGATTGTGGCTATTCCTGTTTATACTATCCTAAGGATTGTATTAAGGGAGTTTTTCGCTGAATTTAAGATAGTGAAGAAGCTCACAGAAAATATTTAGTTCTCTGGATAAACTTAGGGCATAAAAAAGCCTCGCATTTGCGAGGCTTTTTTATTTGGTTGCTTATGTATTAAGCTTTTTTCTTAGCAGCTTTCTTTTTAGCATCAGCTTTGCGCTGCACTGTTTGAAGCCTCAAGTCGCTCATAGTCACCCACTTAAGGTTTTCAAGGCGGCAATCTAACACGTTGCCATTTTCAAACATTACAAATAGCCTTGCATCGCTTGCTGGCTTCTTCACAAATTTCTCAGCAATATGCTTGTGAAGATAAATAGTTTCGAAAACAACACCTTTCTTAGTGGTGATGCTGCGCTGGTAAACAGCATAACCCGCAGAGTGTTGACGTAAGTTCTTATGGAAGTTGATTGATTTCAAGTAAGCATTTTGCATTACCTCGTTATATCCTTTTTCATCAAGGATAACTTCCTTATCAGCATTCTTTAGTTTAATCTTGTAAAGCATATAGCTAGTTTTAAGAGGTTATATTATTATCAGTTTCTTATCCAAACGCTAAATTACAGTTTTTTGTTTTGTACAACAAAACTCTGAGCCCTTATTTCGATAAAACGCTAATTAATTACCCTGACTGGTAAAAAAAAGGAGACGATTTAGGTTGTTAATTATTATTTGGGATGATACCACCTCTTTGCTTTCTTCATTATTTCCTCTTTGTCAAGAGTCATCTTTTTTGTTTTGTGGTTGGCATATAGCTCCATCTGGTCGGCATAATGCGGTGAGTCAGGCCTGTTTGAGGCACCAAAAGGGTGTAGGCTTTCTATTTCTACTTTGCCATCCTTGAAGCGAGAGAACTGAACATAACTATCGCCAACAAAGGTTTTGAACTTACCCTTTTTGTAAGGTACGTTATAGTTAGGAGCTAATACGTCAGGAAAGCCGCTTAGCGCATATTCTCTTTTACCGCGCACGTGCCTTTGCATTTCACCTAATTGGATGTCAAGCGTATTGAAATGCTTTAACAAGTGACCTTGTGCATAGGTAACACCTTCTATATACATGTCTTCTGCGATATCAACGCCATCCATAAAAGCGTTTACTCCTAAATCCAGTTGGTCAAAAATATAGGTTAGTGTAAGAAGGAATAGGCCGGCATCTTCGTTTTCCTTGTCTGTACTTCTGTCCCATTGTTGCATTTTTTCCAGGCTTGTAGCTATTTTAGGATAGTCAGAAGGGTTGATTTCCGAAAACTTATTTAGCGATGCCAGGAATAAACTGGACTCAGGTAGGTGGTTGTCAAACTTGATGGATTTTACATCGTCAAGAGAAACAGTTTCAAATTTTTCCAGTAATTCCATAAACCTCTCGCTTCTGTTGTTGTCGCCTTCGTCAAAGCCCATGTATTCAGGATAGTCAAATTCGCAAAGGTTTTCATCGCTACAGGTAGCATTAAATGGCGAGTGATTGGTATTAAAAAGGTAACCGCAGGGAGGGTTCATTAACTGCGGCAAGTCATCCAGTGGATGGTATTCTGTCCACAAGGTTTCTGAAGTGTTTCCAGGTAATACAGCATCCCATTGGTAGTTAGGGTTGCGCACAGGAAGTTTACCGTTATTGATGTAAAAAATAGTGTCATGCCTATCGGCATATACAATATTATAGCGAGGGTAGGCTTGCATTTCCAATGCTTCATGAAACTCACTGTAGTTGTTTGCCTTGTTCATTCGATACATTTGCTCGGGGGCGCGAATGTCTTCATTGGCTGGAAATTTCACTGAGTAAAACTGTCCATCTTTAGATTTAAGAGTTGCACCATATTTGCTCCAGTATGTCTTTCTTTTGAATGGAAGTGTAACCAAGCCTGCCACTTTCACTTTTAAGTGCACTGGCCTTTCTTCCAATTCATACCACTTTCCATCAAATTTGTAGGTGTTCTTTTTTTCTGGGTGCATCTCCAGGCGATATACATCTACAATGTCCAACTTATTGACAGTATGTGCCCATCCCAGGTTTTCATTAGTACCTAAGAAGATACCTGTACCACCAGGAAAAAGGGCGCCCATAATGTTCAGGCCCTCTTCACTGCAAAGGTGAGCTTCGTACCATGAGAATGGACCCTCCATTGGTTGATGTGGATTGATTACCAGGATTGTGCTGCCATCTTCGGTTTTTTTTGTGCTAAAAGCCATTGCATTTGAGCCCATCCATGTGCGGCCACGCTCGTCATAGTCACCGCTCATTATGCTACCTACCTCAGTGTGTACACCTGAAATAACAGTAGTAGCAAAAATGTATCCTTTCAAAACATCTTTTGGGTGAATGGGAAATGCCTTTTTTACAATCAGCTCCTCTGGGTTTTCCAATGCATACGCGTTTAAGCCCTGGCAGTATCCATCTAAGTATTTTTTAAAATCCTCAGATATCTGGCTTTCATATTGCTCTTCAACTACATCTTGTATGCGGGCAAGGTGGGTAATATAATCCCTTTTAGCTCCATTTTTACCCATTCCACGACCTGCCATTCCCTTACCAGCCAGCACTAACTCTTGCATGGTTGCAAAGTCATCTTCGGCGTTGGCCCATGCCAGTCCATAGGCTACCTGGGCATCGGTTTTAGCAAAGATGTGTGGAACGCCCCATTCATCACGAACAATAGTAATTGCTTGCGGGTCTATTTTCTCAAACCTTTCTGGTTCCTTCACCATGTTTTTCTTTTTCGGGCCATTTGCCGAACTATAGGTGTTAAATGAAAAAAGGATGGCGAGGGTTAATACTGCTGAAAGGTTTCTAAGGGTCATTTTTCTTTTTAGGGTTTTTATGGGTTTATATATTAAAATACGTAATTATTTCAATATTTACTACTCAGGATGATAAATACGTTCTGCATTTTTGAAGATTTCTTCTTTATCCAAAGTCATTACCTTGGTTTCTTGCTCTGCATATAGTTTCATTTGGTCAGTGTAATGGGGTGAGTTAGGGCGGGCAGAAGCACCAAAAGGGTGCAAAGTTTCCAGCCTTTCTAATTTACCATCTTTATATTGAACGATTTCTACATAAGAATCACCCACATAGGGCTGAAACTTGCCATCCTTATATGGTTTATTGTAGTTGGCTGCTAGCATGTCTGGAAAGCCTCCAATAGGATATTCAACATTACCTCTCACGTGGCGTTGCACATCGCCCAGTTTAACCTTGTCCTTATTAAAGTACTTTTTAATGTGTTCTTGTGCGTATTTAACGGCTTCTACATACAGGGGCTCTTCTATCTTCACCCCACTCATAAACATCCTATCGCTAAAGCCCATTTTGTCGAACACGTATTGGAAGGTAAGCAAGTACACGGCAGCACCTTCGCTTTCAATATCCGCTTCCCTATCCCACTCACGCATCATTTTTACACTTTCAATAATATCAGGGTTTTCACTTACTTTGCCATAGGTATACTTATTTACAGACTCAATGAATGTGCTGGTTTGTGGATAGTGCTTGTCAAACTTGATATCCTTTACATCTTCATAACTCACCTTATGGTAGTGAGGAATCATCTCCATAAATCTTTCACTACGATTGTTTTCTCCTGGCTCGAAGCCCATATAATAGGGATAGTCGTTTGGGTCTAGTTTATTATCTGATGGACAAGATGAATTAAACGGTGAGTTATTACAATTGAATAAATAACCGCATTCAGGATTTAAGTTTTGAGGCATGAAATCGAGAGGATGATATTCAGTCCAAAGTGTTTTGGAGGTATTTCCCGGCACTACTTTTTTCCAATTGTAACGTTCGGTAGTATCTCTTTTAGGCACTTTGGCATAGTTGAGATAGAAAATGTTGTCATCCTTGTCGGCATACATGATATTGTAACGAGGTGTGGCATGCATGTGGATAGCTTTTTGAAACTCCTCAAAGTTACTGGCTTTGTTCATCCAGTACATTTGTTCTACACCGCGTATATCTGTATTTGCCCAAAACCTTACCGAGTAGAAGTTGCCGTTCTTTGACTCAAGGGTGGTGCCGTATTTACTTTCATAGATATCTTTTTTCACAGTAATGGCTGGCAACCACTTTTTGATTTTCACTTTTAGCCTGGCCTTCTTTTTCTTAAGCTCATGCCATTCACCATCAAACTTGTAAGTGAGTTTTTTATCGGGATGCATTTCCAGTTTAAATACATCCACCAGGTCCATCCTATTATAGGTGTGTGCCCAGCCAAGATTTTCATTGGCGCCCAAGAAAATGGTTGTACCACCAGGAAACATCGCCCCTAAAATGTTCAACCCCTCCTCACTGCACAAGTGGGCCTCGTACCAAGAGAAAGGCCCTTCCACTGGTTGGTGGGGGTTAATCACTAAAATCTGGCTACCATCTGTTGTTTTATTTGAGTTGAAGGCGAATGAATTGCTACCCATCGGCACATCCAGCTTATCAAACTTGCCATCTACTATGCTTGACACTGAACCTGCTACACCTGATACCACGCTTAATGCAAATACATAGGACTTAATCATGTCAAAAGAGGTAATGGGAAAAGTACCCTTTACTTTTACTTCTTTTGGGTGGGTTGCCGCATAAGCGTTAATGCCTTGCACATATCCGTTCAGGTATTTTTTGAATTGAGGAGATAAATCTGTTTCGTATTTTGATATAGCCAGTTCTTTTGAGCCGAGGGCATTACTCAAGAAATCGCGAACAGCACCTTCCTTGCCCATGTACTTTCCTGCCCTGCCGATACCAGCTAGTAGCAACTCCTGCATGGTACTGAAATCATCTTCGGCGTTAGCCCAAGCCAGTCCGTAAGCCACTTCGGCGTCAGTTTTACCATATATATGGGGTACGCCCCATTGGTCTCTGACAATTTGTATGTTTTGGGTATTTATTTTCTCGAATTTCTCGTCTGGCAAGGGTGCTTTTTGGGCCAGCGATGAGATTTGAAGGATGAAAAATGCTGCCAGAAATGCAACCGTGGAGAAGTATTTTACTTTCATTTTACCATAGAGAAATTAACAGATAACACATCTTTTTTAACAACGAAACGAGAAAAATTTGTGAAACGATTTAGGAGGGATTGCCTTCTTTTTTGTCGCTCTCATGCAAAAGTAAGGCATTTTTGATGTTGTTGTCAAGTAAATTACGCTTTTTTTAGTTCAAAAACCGTAATTTCTGGTGAAATACCTACCCTGCCCAGATAACCAAGGAAGCCAACCCCGCGATTCACATACAATTTTTGCATGCCTTGCTCATATAACCCTGCCCATTGCTTATAAACATATTGTACAGGACTCCATTTAAAGCCGGGGATTTCAACCCCAAACTGAAAACCATGTGTGTGCCCTGAAAAAGTAACGTCAATATCGGGATGTTCTTTTATAACCTGGGCTTCCCAGTGAGAGGGGTCGTGAGATAATAAAAGCTTCACAGGAGCGCCTTCTGCACCTTGTTTTGCCTTATTAAGGTTCCCATACCTTGGGAAACGATTGGAGGCGCTCCAGTTTTCTACACCCAGTATGGCCAATTTATCATTGCCTTTGGTGATGATGGCGTTTTCGTTCATTAGCAGGTTCCAACCAATATCTTTATGAAAATTGGTCAAGCGCCTGAAGTTATCGGCTTTGGCTTCTGCGCTGTCCCAAGGCACATAATCACCATAATCATGGTTGCCTACTACAGAGTAGACGCCTTTTGGGGCGGTAATATTCTTTAGTATATCTCTAAAGTTTTCGGCTTCTTCAGCTTTATTGTTGACTAAATCACCGGTAAAGAAAACGATATCGGCGGCTTCTTTCTTGATGAGTTTAACTACCCTTTCAAGGGGGCTGTTGAAAGCAAAACTTCCCGTGTGTAGGTCTGATATCTGCACAATCTTGGTTCCGATAAATGAGTCGGGTAGGTTTTTAAGTTTGAGTGGCACCCTGCGCACCTGATAGTTGAAGGCTCCTCTCACCATGCCGTAAATGAGGGTAGTAAAAGGTATAGCCGCCATGACTAGTGAAACCTGAGTAAGGAATTTTTTCCTGGTGGGGTCAAAACCTGAGTCTGGACTCATAGCAGAAATGCCCCAAACGGATAACCTTCTTAAATCATCAATGAGCAGGAAGAGAGCACCTAATAGCTTGGAAAAGAAAAATATGAGTACTACACTCATGGTGTAGTATTTTACAAAGCGAGGTATGGCCAGGTTGGGGAAGAGGATAAAAGAACCCACGATTACAACACTTAAGGCTGTAAACGTCCAATAACCTATATACACCAAATTTTTGCGTGGTGCGGCCAAGTCTGCCGATAGTGTTTTGACTGCCTGAAAAAAGTAAAGGTCAATCAGAAAAAGAAGCGCTGACAGAAGAAGGATACGTTGAAGCATGAAATCTTGATTGGAAGCTCAAAGTTAATTATATAAGTAACAGGTTCATCCCCAGTTATTTGTTAAAATTCTGTTAATGAGAAATGGTTTTTTTGGTATGTCGCTCGTCGATAAATGACAATTTTTTAGCAAGCATAACATTTATTTTATACATTTGTTAATCGTGCGAATAGCATAGTTCATGGTTTTTAAGGCTAAATTAGTCTAAAAAATGTAACCTTTTAGTATGAAGAAATTATTACTCGCCCTACCAATTTTACTGTCTTGTAGCGTGGTTAGCGCACAGTCTGTATTGGTTACAAATAATGGCGCTCTTACTAGCGTTCAGTCTGGTTGTATAGTTAGTATCAAGACTAGCTCGGTGCACAATCAAGGAGGTCAGATACACAATGCGGGAAGGATTACTGTTGAGGGTGATTTAATCAATGACGATACATTGACTGGAGGCGGTGGCAACGGTATTTTTAACATTGAAGGAGACTGGGAAAACAATGGCACTTTTATCGCTGACCAGTCTTTTGTGAATCTTAATGGTGCCAACCAAGCTATAGAAGGTAGTTCAGTATCTAGCTTTTACGATTTAAGTTTAAATGGTTCAGGTGTGAAAAGCATGAATATTGATGCCATCACTACCAACAATTTGGATATAAGTACATTTGAGCTTGCCACCGGTGATTTTAGGATGACGGTAACTAACCCCAGCACCAACTCATTGGACTTTACCACTGGATTTGTTAGTAGTACAAACAATGGTAGATTGGTGAGGGCTACCAACAGCACCAACGCTTATATGTTCCCAGTGGGTTCTAGTTTGGGTACGCCACGTTATCGCCCTGTAGAAGTTACGCCTTCGGCCAACGGTAATAACGAATATGGCGTAAGGATGGCTAATGTGGATGCTACAACAGAAGGTTTTGACAGAAGTATTAACCTTAATATTTGTGAAGTAAACCCAAATTTCTACCATCAGATTGAGAGGGTGACTGGTAGTGACGCAGCAGACCTTAAATTCTTTTTTGACCCTGCTGATGGTAACTTTAGCATTAACGCACACTGGCAAAACCTGCCACAATGGGAAAGCATGGGTACTCCAGTAGCTGGTGTATCTGGTCCGTTTAATACATTAACATCTCAGGGGTGGAATAACTATACTTTACCTGCGTTTGCATTGGCTGCGCCTGCACCGATTGTGAGTTTTACAGGTTTGTCTAACAGCTATTGTGCCAGTAACAGTTCAGTAAGTTTGAGTGGAACGCCTGTGGGAGGTAGCTTTTCAGGCCCTGGTATTACAGGTAACTCATTTAACCCAGCCAATGCAGGTGCGGGTTCACACACCATTACTTATGAATATGATAATGGACAAGGTTGTGTGGTGGCCCATCAAGAGCAAGTGCTAGTGAGCGCTGGGCCTGACCCAGTTATTACACAGCAAGGACCAAGCGAGATTTGCTTTGGTGATACAGTTACCCTAAGCACAAGCAATCCTTATCAATCCTATTCATGGTCGCCTAATGGTGAAACAACACAATCTATTCAGGTTTCAAGTTCAGGTAGCTATTCAGTCACTGTTACCGATAGTATCGGTTGCCCGGGAACAGCCACCAACATTACAAGTATTTTGGTGTTTCCGCCAACGTTTGCTGTAATCACAGCTGTGGGTGATACACTTTATAGCACACCAGCGGTATCTTACCAATGGTATTATAATGGTGCTCCAATACCAGGTGCTACCAACCAATCTCACGTAGCTCAAGTAAGCGGTGTTTACCAAGTTGTGATTGTTGACGAATTTGGTTGTAGCGATGAGTCTCCATTGGTTGAGTTTAGCCCATCAGGAAATCCTGACGGTATCGGTGAAGACCATATTATAAAAGGAATTGCATTATATCCGAACCCTGGAAGCGGACAATTCGTATTGGATGCTCAATTTAGTAAGCATACTAAGATAAGGGTAGAACTAACAGATATGCTTGGTCAATTAATAAAGCCAGCTAAGGAGTTTTATGCGGAAGAGCTGATTGAGGCTTATGACCTTGACGATGTTGCCAATGGAGTTTATTTTGTGCGAGTGATAGTAGATGATGCTCAGCACCGCACTATTAGATATATCAAGAATTAATTTTTACTGAATACAATCCCCTTAAATTAACGAATAGAAATCTCTAACTAGTTATGAAAACCGTTACAAGAATAGTATTCCTTATCCTGTTTACATCTGCGGCAGCATTTGCCCAGAATAACATGGGTATAGGTATAATCAACCCAGACCCATCAGCGGTACTTGATTTGAGTGCAAATGACAAGGGTTTCCTTGCACCAAGGATGACTACAGTTGAAAGAACTGCAATTGCAACTCCTGCGAGAGGTTTGCTAGTGTTTGATACCGATGATGACCAATTTTGGTTTTTCGATGGAACAGTATGGGTTCAGGCTATAGGCCCTCAAGGTCCTACGGGTCCTGCGGGTACAAATGGAAATGATGGCGCGACTGGCCCAACAGGTGCTGACGGAGCCCAAGGTCCAACCGGAGCAGATGGTGCCCAGGGTCCTACTGGTGCAGATGGTGCACAAGGCCCAACAGGAGCAGACGGAGCCCAGGGTCCAACGGGAGCAGATGGTGCCCAAGGTCCTACTGGTGCTGACGGAGCCCAGGGTCCAACAGGTGCTGATGGTGCTCAAGGTCCAACAGGTGCTGATGGTGCGCAAGGTCCTACTGGAGCAGATGGCGCACAAGGCCCTACTGGTGCAGATGGCGCCCAAGGCCCAACAGGTGCTGATGGCGCACAAGGTCCAACCGGAGCAGATGGTGCCCAAGGCCCAACAGGT
>JANQJC010000085.1 GCA_028281825.1 Flavobacteriales bacterium | reverse complement strand
CGATTTCGACCTCGAGTATTAGCGAAGAATCTTCTCTATTAATGGAATAGATCATTTTCCGATTACCCCTTTTGATCTGACCTGTCCGATTCGTTGACTTTTTGGTCAGCACAGTAAACGGTCACATAAGGTATCGGTTCCTTTGAACCAAAATCAATTAAAGTGTGAATAGGCGATTGAGCAAATGCCGATGTACTTCCCAAAAAGAGGAATATCTTCAGGCTTACTCGCATAGGGCGTTTTGTAAAAACGCCTTGTTCGTTATAGCCCACGTCAGTCGCAGGCATGAATAAGTTTCTCAATTGTGAGCTTCTCATTTTTCGATATCTCAATTAGGGTTTCAGAAGCCTTGATCAGGTATTTTTCATCTTTTGTTTCTCCGATTTTTAAGAATAAGTCTGAAATCTCAATCCACTTCAATACGTGTTTTTTGAATTCTTCGTATGCTCCGTTTAGTTCCTTTATTCCTGTCAATTCATAGGCCTCTCTTAAGAAATCTCGATACAGGTTTCTAAATAATGCCCCACCTCTTCCTGCGCGTTCCATTAACGTAGCCGAAGTCTTAAACTCGTTTTTCACATCATCACTTTCCCTAAACCACTTTTTTATGTCATAAGCAGTCTTTTCTGTGCCTTTATAGCCCAGGTTTTTTATGGATGGGTTGAGATAGTCGGTTGCATTATTGTAAATGGCTTTTTTGATTATATGTATTGGGTCTGGAAGTTTTTCAATCTGTTCTATTGTAAAGCTTAGATTTCTTGAGGACATCGGGCCTTTTTCATTCCTTGCCAATTCAAGATTTTTTTAAAGTAGTTTTAACCAGTCCTCCTTGTTGGTCTGTGTCGTTCAAATAGACTCATTCATCATCATATCCATAAATGGTCACATAATGGCCAGCAAAATGGATTTGGTTGGTAAAATAGTCTAAGTGGTAGCAACCCATCAGGCCAACTGCTTTTACCTCAGAAAGTGGTGTTTCGATGTTTTTCCAGGCTTTTGTCCAAGAGGAAGTTTCTTTCAGCGCTAATTCTAAATTCAGATTTCTACAAATATTTTCGGTTAGTTTATCGGTTTTGATACGTCCACCAATGAATGGAAAGTCCATTGATTTCATTTTTCAGAATATGTAGCCCAACCCTTCGCCAATTCCAAAAAGCATGGGCTCAGACAACTTAATTCCTATTTGTATTAAAAGACTTCCTGTTGCTGTGGTTTCGCAATGTTGGCCTTTAAAGGGCTTAAAATTGTCTATTTTCATATCCATTTCTTTTGCTTATACACCTGGTTGGCGGTTCATGATTTACTTCCATCTAATGGCAAAAGCCATAACCAGTTTTACAACCAGGAGCATTAGCATTAGGTGAACCACGGGTTGCATTTCACCAACCAAAAATGATATGGTAAGCCCTACAACCGTCAAGAAAGCGCCATGTACCCTTTGCTTGGGATGCTCTTTGGTATGATTAATAATAACGGTTGCTATGAGTGCATAGGTCGAAACAACTGCTATCCCAATGATATTATCAGTGAAAAGCCAAATCAAGACCAACGGTTGAATCACATGCAATGCAATGAAAATGAAACGTGCTTTAGGTTTGTCATGGTAATAAGTGGCGGTACCCTCTGTAAAGTTTGAAACAACACCTCCGGATAAATCAAAGACCAGAATTCCGAGGACTATGAACTTATGTATTTCATCAAATGAATGACTGGCTAGGTACAAGGCGACTATAACACTAAATACTGCGATGGTGTAAGTGAGTAGCAAATCAAGAATGGTAGACTGTTTGCCATGCAGTTCATGCAAAGCCAATGGGATTGAGATTTTTTTTTCCAGGATTTCCATAGGTTTCTAGTTTTAGTAAGCTGGGATAAAAGAATTTCAAAGAGTAATATTTGGTCTTATTAAAAGAAGCCCAATACCTCCAATGATTTCAGTAATCGTGATGAATCTAAGTTGCCCTTTGGGGAACCCGTTTCGGAATAAAGCGACAATTCGCCCTACAGGTTGAGAAAGTACAAAAACGGCAACCAAGTCTCCGAGCAGAACCTGGTCAATATGCAAACAGGCAAAAATGCACAAAACTGTCTGAGCTAGAAAAACACCCACATAGATGGCATGGAATTCACTTTTGGCATTTTCATTATCCAGCTGAAAACCTAGTGTTTTAGCTAATGAATGGGGACGGAATAAGGTCCATAAAGCATAAAATGTAAAAACCACCCCGGTTAGTAAAAGTGCAGATTGCCTCAATAAATCATCATAAACCATCTCTTTTTATTCGACTTTGTATCTGAGTCAAATTTAGAGTGACCAGTGATGGATTCTTTTTACATATGTTAAAAACGGCCTTTCTTTTGTTTCCCTGCCCTTATACGGCTGAGACTTACTTGACTTATACCTAAATATGACGCGAGATGACCCAGTGGAATTCTCTGCAAAAATTCCGGGTAGTTTTCTACAAGTTCGAAATAGCGTTGACTAGCGTCTTTGGTTCTAAGGTTTTCATAATATTGAGTCAACCTTAACACCTCTTTTTGATGAATCTTGACTCCCCAAATCGCCCAACTATGATGCTCAGAGAATAGTTTTTCCAGATCATCATATGAAATACTAGAAATTATCGTCTTGTCTTCAGCTACTTTAATCGAAATGTCACTGGGTGTTCGTGAATAGAAACTAATAACGTCTGTGAAAAAGCTTCTTTCAAATTCATACCACAGTATTTTTTGCGTTTCATTACTAGCAAAAGCATAGACTGAGCCAGTCTGAATGAATTGTAGCTCATTACAGGTTTTCCCAGGTTTCAAAATTAACTCTCCTGAATCATATTCTTTAACGGTGAATGAATCACTAACCATTTCAATATCAGAGTCATTCAGAATACCTAGTTTGGGCAATGTTTCAGTTAGTGAATTCATTCCTCATGGTTCATAGTTAGAGTGATTGACAAGTCAAGCCGGTATAGATATTCACGCGTTTTATAAAAATATCAGGCTGAGTGGAATCAATACCTCCAACTTTTCAAGTCCGCACCTTTCGGGGCTACGTTACGCACTTTCTCCACATATTTTTTGATAAACATGCGGTGGTATCGTAAGCGGCTGATGTGATTGCCATTCTCGTGATCGCCATTCCAGCAGTGCTCCGCCCGGTCGCCATAATCCACTTCACCATTGTAATAAGGAGCGGTGGTTTCTGATAAAATTTCCTCAGCAAGGTACACGGCATTATTGAGGTAATAATTGTCCATGTCGCCACAGTATAGGTGAATTTTATTCTTCCAATCCTCACCGTGTTTGGCCCAGTCTCTTTTTAAAATATAGGCCAGGTCATAATTCTCTTTCCAGTAAGCCGCTACCTCTTTATCTATTTTCCCGGTAACGCGATCCCAGATTCTTTTGGGGTAGCCTTCCTCATCCAAGGGCGAATAGGTGGCCTCCCAAATGTCCCATTGCTGTCCGGACCTGCCTTTTGAACCCAGTACCAATTCGCGATAATTCATATCTCTCAAGCTCGCATCTACATTTCCCAAATAATCCCGGTGGCCAGCAACCAGCTCCTTTTTAAAGGGACCTTCCAGGTAATAGGCATTATCGTCTTCATAAATGTTTACCAGGCAATAGGCCCTGAAGTCAATCGGGTCGGGGCAAGCGGCAAAGCACATCCCGTATTCTTTGGGGTATTTTACCTGCACCGCCAGCGACTCCCATCCACCTGTGCTGCCACCATAAACAAAGCGCGACCAACCTTCTCCAATTCCTCTGAATTGTTCCTCGATGTAGGGAATAAGCTCATAGGTAATGGCATCGCCATAGGGGCCCTGGGCGGCACTGTTGACGGCATAAGAATCGTCATAGTAGGGGGTGGGGTGCTGGATTTTGATGGCAATGACTCTGGGGAAATCAGGACCTGTCCAGGTTTTGTAAAAGTCATAGGCTTCCTGCTGGACTATGCGGTTATAGCCCTCCACATTAAATCGTTCACTAAAGTCAGGTTCCAGATCAGGGTCGGGTGGAGTGGTGCGAAAGCCTCCAAAATCACTGGGGAAATGCCCATGCATGATGGCAAGCGGGTATTTTACATTGGGGTGCGTTTCCCAACCTTCGGGTAGCAATACATGCGCCCCCAAATACATGTCTCTTCCCCAAAAATCACTCAATAGCTTACTTTTGATTTTGATGTGCTTGATGTACTTCGTATCCTCGGGTTCTTCTATGGGAGGGATTTTCTGATCTAGTTTGATGCTGAGAGAAGGCAGCTGGCCATTCTTAATGCTGACCTTTTGGGGTGTAGAATAGAGGTTGCCGGGGGCTCGGTTCCATTGTTGCCCTTCCCCTCTGTCCATAGGCAATTTGACTACATGCCCATCTGCCCTGTTGAAGGTTTCGTATTTATGAAACAGGACTTGTACATAGAACTCACCCGATGGTAAATCACTAAAACTACGAACGGGATAGCCAAAGGCTTCGGAATCAAACTGTAAAGGCTCACCGGGTTGCCAGCCTTCCACATCCATACCAAAGCCCTGACAGGTTTTGGAGTCGTCTCTTAGCTGAAATCGGGGCTCAGTTTCAATTTGCTCAGAAATCAATACAATGAGTCTTCCATCCAGCGCTTCCTCGTAATGTTCTGCTGGAAAGGGCAGCTCAATGTCGGCTGATGAGCCTGCATCGGAACAGGAGAAGAGGCTAGCAGAGAGGAGAAAAATAAAGGCTAAGCATAGCTTGGGAAGGGTAAGGGTCGGCTTTTTCATAATAAGGTTGATTTTGACCACAACTTTGACTGTGAATCAGAGTGCGATACAGTCAATTTAGGAGTTCTTCTACCAAATCGCCAATTCTTAAGGTGAATACTCAAATTCGGGCGGGTGAGGAAATATTCAATTGTTTTTCAAACTGCCCTTAGGTGGGTAGAGAGATTAACCATTAGGTTTAATTGTAAATGAACTTAGTCGATGGGAAAGTTTTTGTATGCTTTGTCTATTATTTCTTGACATTTAAGGGCATCTATCAAATTGGGATGGTCAAATGCTTCACCAGCTTCTAAGTAGCTCTTAATTTTTTTACCTAAAAAGTAACTACCGATTGTGAAGAGGTTATTATCGAAGCCTGAAAATAATTGATGGTTATAGTTTAGGTTTACCTCTTGAGCTTGGTCTTTAATTATGACTAGATGATTGTTTTCAACTTTTACTACACCCTCTGTTCCTTTAACTACAAAGCATAATCGCTCTTCTTCACTGCATTGACTAATTGATATTGTACCTGTAACCTCATTTGGGTATTGTAAAGCTAAATAGGCTTGATCATCTGCAGTTACTCTCTTAAGCGCCCCATTGCCGTCTGTTTTTTCTGTATTGTATATCAGAAACTCATGCTCAATTATTCTTTCATAATGGCCAAATAAAAAATTTGCCAGATCAATAAAATGCCCACCTACCAGATTTAAATATCCACCACCAGCATCAATATCATTAGACCAACTCCATTCTATTTCAGAGTTTTTCCCAAAAGAAGATAGATACTCGAAAACGAATGAATTGATTTTGCCAATTCTATTGGCTTTTATAAGCTTTTTCATCTTGGTAAAATGAGGCGTAAACCTCAATTCATAATCAATGATTTCGAGGCATTGATTTGTACTTAACAACTCTTCTATTTCTTTGGTAGATAAGAAGGGTGCTTCGCAGATAAAAGGCTTGTTGAATTGACGTACATGTTTTATGACTTCTGCATGTAACCTGGTGGGAAGTACAATACTTATAAAATCCACACTTTTGGATTCAATGAGTTTTCTCCAATCGGTATAAGTTTCTGGGATTTTGTATTTATTGGCGATGCTTTCTGCTTTTTCGGCACTTCTTGAAAATATGGCTTGAGGGATTAACCCACTTTTCTGAAAAGCTTTTATTTGCCCTAAATCAGTCCACCCCGTTCCTATGAATCCTACTCTTTTCATTGATGATTGTGGAAACAATTTCCATCTCATCAATATACATAGGTGAACTGATTTTATGGTAATCCAGGCAACCTGGATAGGGAATGCAGAAAAGAGGTTACTCCTTCCCAATCGGCAATTCTGGTAGTGAATAGTCAATGCAGGTGCCGAGACTATTGAAGAATCTTAAAGTGATCGCAGGAACAAAAGATTTTTGCTTTCGGTTTACTCACAAACACATGTCGATGACCTGGTTAAAACATTCCTACGCTACCCAGCTTCCTCAAAACCTGTATTCCGTACAAGCTCCTGAACCAGTCAGCAACCCTAAAATGGTCTTGTACAATGAGGCTTTGGCCCATGAATTGGGAGTAGCCGAGCATTTAAAGGATGAACAAAGGGCATTGGTTTATCTGTCGGGCAATGAAAGCGTACCAAATAGTCAGCCCATCTCGCAGGCTTATGCAGGTCACCAGTTTGGGCATTTTACGCGCCTGGGCGATGGTCGTGCTGTGCTTTTGGGTGAGATGGAAACCCCTCACGGATTGTATGATCTGCAGCTCAAAG
>JANQJC010000081.1 GCA_028281825.1 Flavobacteriales bacterium | reverse complement strand
ACCGCCTACTAATAACGAGATGCCTGCAATTGCTCCCAAAACGTATTTGAAGATATCTTTTGTACGCTGTTGTTGTTTCAGCAATAGTTCCGGGATGGTTATTTCATAATCAACCACACCATAATGCCTGCGTTCCAGCATACGGGCAATCACTTCTGAAGCAGGTTGCATGTCTTCAGTTTCTTTTACCTGTACCACCAGCCTATCTAGCTGGTGATAATTTTCGGATTTTTGAGAAGTCTGACCTTCTGCTTCATCCTCGGTGTTTTCTTTTATCTTGCTTTTGTTGATTAAAGCCCTGTTTTTATAACGTATCAGCATGGTATGTAATGGTATGTATACATCCATGCTACTATTTCGGATGCCCAATTTTTGGCTTTCATCGCTTGAATTTGATTCTACCCTCTCTTTCAGTACTCCCACTACTTTAAACCACAATGGACCGCATTTTATAAACTTGCCAATAGGGTCTTCCGTGCTAAAAAAGCGGGTTTGAACTCCTTTGCCAATGATACATACTTGTTCACCATTAATGATTTGTGGCTGACTGAAGATAGCACCTTTCTGTATCTCAAAATTGCCCATGCCAAAGTAGTCATTGTTCACTCCTACCAGTTTGGCTGACTTACGAATGCCGTCTTTTACAATGCTTGTTTCAATAATTATTTCCGGGCTGATTTTCTCGATGCAAGGCAGCACTTCCAGCATTGCTGTTACATCTTGCATATTAAGGCCTGGAGAGAACTTTTTCTTTTCCTCCTTCTCTGTAGCATCTATTATTTCCTCTTTTTGTTCAACTATGGGTTGAATTAAGATATTATTCACACCTACCAATTTCATTTGGTCTAATATTTCCTGGCGGGCGCCATTACCAATGGCGAGCATGGCAATTACAGCAGCTACACCGAAAATAATACCCAAAGCCGTTAGCAACGACCTAAGCTTATTGGCCATGATGGCTTCAAAGGCGACCTGAAAATTGAGCAAGTACTTATCTGATGTCATTCCTCAGGCAGTTTAGCTAGTTCCATTTCAGGGCCTTTGCTAGGTATGGATAGTAGCACTATATCCCCTTCTGTGAGCCCAGCTGTTATCTCAGCAAAATTGTCATTGGTTTTACCCACTGTTACTTGGGTTCTTTCTGATGCTAAGCCAGCTTTTTTATATACATAGGTAATGGTATCTCCCTGGCTATGAATGGCTTCAAGCGGTGCAAAAAGAACGCTATCTAATCTTTCAGCAATTATCCTGTTTCCTGTGGTCATGGCAGGGCGGAGTGTTGTGTCCTTTTCATTAATTTGGATTTTCACCTCAAACACTTTAGCATCTGAGTTAGGACTTTGCTCCCCAACATTAGCTACTTCCTTCACCTTTCCTGTTAGCTTCTTATCGGGAAAAGCATCTAAACTAATGTCTACATCTTGCCCAATCTTTACTTTGCGTATGTCAACCTCATTCACATACGTTTTGGACATCATTACTGATAAGTCAGGTAATGTTGCAACTATTGGATTCCAAGCGTTAACAGTAGAACCAACCACAAGTTTTTGTCCGTCCCAATTCCTGTGATATATAAGCATTCCATCTTTGGGAGCGGTGATGGTAAACTCTTCCAATACGCTTTTTAGCATTTCTAATTTGTTCTTGGCAATTTGTAAGGAAGCACTTACTTCCTGCATTTTAGCCACTGATTGTTGTTCTTTTACCTTGTAATTCTTAATTGCCTGATCGAGTTCACGCTTGGCTTTGTCCAGGTCGTTATTCACTTGCCTTATGGTGGCGGGTGGCTCATAAGTTGATTGCTCAACGATTATCTGCTTTTCCTGAACGGTGTATTTAAGATTGGATATTTCATCACGAGCTTTTCTTAATTCAAGCGTGGTATCTAACTTGGTTTGTATAAACTGTGATTCCTTTTTTGCTACTTCACTTTCCTCGTCTTTTATACTGTTTGTAATCTCGGTTTTGTCAAGCGCTCCGATATACTGTCCTTTTTTTACTACCGTTCCTTCAGTTAAAAGGTCGGCTATTTTGACTTGCCAAATGCGCACTGCCCGCAGGCCAGAGGGACCCATTATGTTCACTGAATTTTTTGCATCGAGCTCACCAGTGGTAAAAACTGTGATTTCAAAAGGTCCGCGTTTTACTTCAACTTCGAGAGAAGAAGCATTTTGTGGTTTGGATGAACGGTATACAAAAAATGCGATGGTTGATAGAACTGCTATACTCAGTAGGTAGAGCCATATTTTGCGGGAAACTTGCATAATGCCTAATTTTCAAAGCTGAAAGTAAATAATAAGGGAAGGTGAATGGAATGAAGCAAAAAGAACTTATACGCAACGGAATGTTGAAAATCTTTTTATGCGTTTGTTTAGTGTTGACTATTGGGGCTGGTAGTGCCCAAGTAAAGCCGCTGACGAATGCACACGCTCATAATGATTATTGGCACTTTAAGCCCTTGAAACAGGCTTTGAATAACGGTTTTATGAGTGTAGAAGCGGATGTTCATTTAACAAAAGGAGATTTATTGGTAGCCCATGAAAGGATATTTGCCAAAAGAAAGAAAAGTGTGTGGAGAAAATATTTAAAACCCCTGTATGAGAGGGCTAAGCAGAATAATTTCGAAAGCATTTATCCCAATGGGCCAAGAGAGTTTATCCTCTACATTGATATAAAAAAGGGGTGCCCTGATTTGTTGGATACCTTAATCAGTCAGCTGAAAAAAGTGGAAGAGATGCTTACAATATGGGAGAACGGTGAAAAGAAGATAGGCGCTGTAAGTGTGATTGTAGGTGCATGTGGAAGGGAAAAAGAATGGCTCGAAGCCCCTAAGAGGTATTTCTACTTTGACTCTGGGATGGGTGGAATTGGCTCAGAATATGGGGCTGATGTAATACCAAGGGTTAGTGCGAGTTTAAAAAGTGTAATTACTTGGAGGGGAAGGGGTAAAATGCCCGAGGAAGAAAGAAAAAAGCTAAAAAGCATAATAGATAAGGCTCATGCTGATGGCAGAAAAGTAAGGTTTTGGGCTGGTACTAATAAGAAAAAAGTGTGGCGTGAATTAATAGATGCCGGTGCAGATTGGATAAATGTTGACCGACTAAAGCGATTTAGGAAGTTTATGAACCAGCCTTAGTGTTAGTGTGCGGGATCAATATTTACTTTGAAAGTAAAGAATGAATGATCTGTGTCAATTTCTCTAAAGTGATACTCAATCTTACCTCCAGCTTTTCTTGCCATGTCAATCAAACCCAAGTTAGCACCACCTGCTGCGTTGTGTTTCTCATGCTCTATGGTGTGCTTGTACAATTCTTTTAGTCCTTCTCTATCAAGTTCATTTATTTTCTCAATCCGCTCTTTCAAAGGTTGTTTTTTATCATTCTCAATAAGGTTGCCTGTGATGATAAAAAACTTTGTCCTATCCTTACCAATAACGAAAATAGAAGAAGCCTGTGAGTTGATGTCTTTTGTGATTGCAGCATGGCGGGAGATATTTTGAACACACTCTACCATGATGTGAAACACCCTTTTCTTAATCTTTTTGTCACTTTCCATCGCTGACATTTTTAATTCAGTGAGTTTCAGCAATTCATCATAGTTCTCGTTAGAGAACTCATCATGGTAAACAAGCAGTAGTTCGTTGTCTTGCATCAATTTTTTGATGCCATATACATCATGTAGCACGTGTAGGTTTTTTTCGTCGTCGTTATCTGGTTTGATAATTTTCAATTTTATTACGGTTGATATTGAAAAACATGCGCAAAATACGTAGAAATGCTTATATCAGTTGTTAAAAACTGGATTTATAATGAATAGTTTTGAAGACTTAGATGTTAGTAACATTCTTATTAATCAGCAAAACTGTTTAATCAGGTGCGCTTAAATGAAAAAAGGTTCTATGTGCTATTTTTGCTCTATAAGATTGTGTTTGAAGGCATATTTTACAAGTCCAACTACATTTTTAACCTTAAGCTTTTTAAGTAGGTTACGCTTGTGGGTGTCAACAGTGCGGTGACTAACATTGAGCATGTCTGCAATCTCTTGATTGGTATACTCTTTTGCTACTAAGCCAATTACTTCTAACTCGCGTTTGGTGAGTGTGGGCTCATATGCGATTTTACCCTCTTCAGCTTTGCGCTCATAAGCTACCTTTGAAGTGATTTTAGCCAAAACCTTATCGCTGTAATAATTTTTACCCTGTAATAGTTTTCGGATGGCAATTAAAAGCTCTTCTTTATCGGCATCTTTTAGGATGTAGCCAAAGGCACCTGCTTTTAAAATACTTTGTATGTAGTCATATTCGTCATACATGGATATGGCTAGGACTTTTACATTATCATATTGAGCACTAATCTGTTTGGTAGCCTCAATACCATTCATTTCAGGCATAGTTATATCCATCAATACAACATCTGTCTCATTTTGCTCAAGGAAGTTCAAGACTTCTCTTCCGGTTTTTGCTTCTCCTATTATAGTTAGTTCAGGTGTGTCACTAAGTAATGTAGCTATTCCCTTCCTCACCATTTGATGGTCATCTGCAATCAAAATTTTAGCTTTCTTCATCTAATTCAAATTGGTACTTCAACTGTAACTAAGGTGCCTCTTCCTGGTGTAGTCTCAATATCTAGCTCACCATTCATGAGTTTTACCCTTGATTCTATGTTTTTTAAGCCAATGCCTTTCGAGCGGAGCTTGAGATCGAAACCAATGCCGTCATCTTCAACGCTTAATACAACTGAATCGCCATGATTTATAAGTTGTATATGGACATTTTGTGCCATTGAATGGCGAACTGCATTACTTATCAATTCTTGTGTTATTCGATATAAACCTGTTTCTGCGCGGGAGTTAAGCCTTCCTCGCATGTCTATGGGTTCAAATGTAATCTTAATGTTTTCCCCAGAGCTCTTTTCACTTAATTCATCCATTGCTGAAACGATGCCAAACTGCTCTAAAAGGTCTGGCATAAGGTCATGAGAGATGTTTCTAACTTCTTGTATAGCACCATTAATTACATCTTTCATCCTAATCAGGATGTCATTTTTCAATTCTACATTGCTCCTTTTTATCTGAGCCTCGAGTGATGCTAAGCTCATTTTAACTGCAGATAGGTTTTGTCCCAAGCCATCGTGAAGCTCACGGGCGATACGTTTTCTCTCATTGTCTTGCCCTTCTATCATCGCGCTCATTATAGCTTCTTCAGACTGTTTTAGCTCGGTAATATCCCTTACAATAGCATTGACCATTTCTACCTCTGTTCCTGTAACTACTGGGGCTACCATCACAGAATAAAAAGCTTCAGTTTCTTTCAGGTGAATTGATGATTCAAAATGAAAAGGGCGACCCGTTTCAAAAACAGAGGTGATGCCATTACTTACCTCTTCTTTTTGATTTTTGGGGATTAGGTTAATGTATGGAGTTCCAATAATTTCCTTTGGAGACAATTCACCCAAAGCTCTGTTTGCTGCCACTACTTTATTTTCTTTATTGATAGTAATAATGATGTCTTCAGCATGCTCAAAGATGGAGCGCCAGCGTGATTCTGATTCATTGAGTTGTTCTTCGGCGAGTTTTTGCTCGGTGATATCTTCTATAAGAACGATAGCTGAATCAATCTTTTTTCTGTTTTTGATTGGAGCAATTTTCACTTGATAATACCCATCGACTCCGGATATGCTGGGGCCCTTCACTTCCAGAAGCTGAACACTACCTTTTTCAAATACCTCAGAAAGTTTGTTTTGATAATGCCTTCGGTTCTTTTTCTCTACAAAATCGAAAGCATTAGAGCCAATGATTTCTTCTTTGGTACGTTCACCTGATACAAGGTGATTAATGTAGAGTATCTTCCCTTCTTTATTTAACTTTACTATGAAGATTGGAGCGTTTTCAGTGATAGACCTAAATAGCTCTTCACTTGTAGCTAATTGTTCTTGTGCCTTTTTCTTTTCACTTATGTCTCTGGCAATACCTATGATGCCTATAACTTTACCATTATGGCCATAAAAAGGCGACTTTGTGGTTGAGAAGGCTCTTTCAAGTCCTTCTTCATTCTTTTGGTATGCCTCATATGATATGCTCTCTTGAGTCTTGACAATGTGTTTGTCAATCTCACGTATTTTCAGAGCCTGCTTTTCTGGAAAAAGGTCATAATCGTCTTTTCCTTTAATTTCTTCTTCAGTGATATTAAAGACCTTAGCACCATAGGAATTCATCATCAGATACTTACCGTCGGTGTCTTTTACAAAGATAGCATCAGGTGTGCTTTCAAACACTGCTTTAAGCAGGTTGTGATTTCTTTCAAAAGCTTCTTCAGCGAGTTTTTTTTCGGTGATATCCCTTGCGATACATATTAAACCCAAAGTCTCACCAATACTATTTTGAATGACTGAAGTTGACAATTCAATCAGAAACTGTGTACCATCTTTTTTGGTTTGCCACATTTCTCCATGCCAACTGCCTTTCTCTTTTAATGAGGGTGCTATTTTGTTTTGCCCGTTATTGCCAGGAGTGTTAAGCAGGTCAATGTGTTGCCCTATCAATTCATTTTCCCCATATTCATAAAGATCATAAGTAGCTTTATTCGCAAAAGTGATAAAGCCCTTATTGTCAGTAACCGCTATTCCATCGATGGAATGGTTTACAGCATGTGAGAACTGCCTTAATTCTGCCTCATCTCTCTTCTTGTCTGTAATATCTTCATAAACAGCCAAATAGGAATCTGGTTTTCCTTTTTTATCTCTAATGAGGGTAACAGAGATATTCACATTAACCTGATATCCCTTTTTGTGAACATAAATTTCCTCTGTTGAAAAATTGTCTCTTTCTCCACTTAGTAATAAGTCCCAGTTGCGAATACTATCTTCTTCACAATCAGGATGGGTAAGTTGGAAGAAGACTTTGCTTTTAAGTTCTGAGGCTGTATAACCTATAATATCACAAAAGCGTTTATTAACCATCATAAACCGCCCTGTGCGACTAATGCGTGCAATGCCTATATAGGCTTGATGATATATTAATTTATGTATTTCTTCATTTTCACTGGCAAAAGCGTCTTCTGACATCATAAAGCTGATGTCAGTAATTGTGACAACTGCTCTGGCCAAACTATCTTCATACCCTGGAAGAATACTTGTTTGGTACAAAATCTTTTTTTGTCTTTTGCCCTTTATCTTAACATTTGTAAGGGTTCTAAAGCTTGTTTGGTTATTAGCCAGCGAGAGTAGTTCTCGCCCAAGAGCACTTGGGTATTCTGTGCTAAAAACACTTTTGCGTTGTGCAATAAACTCAGGTTTGGAACTGACTCCAAGAAATGATAAAGCAGTGTGATTAACATCTACCACTCTTGCTAGGTCAACGGCAGCGTCAAGTTCATCTATATTCTCAATTAAGTACTTCTTAATCTCGGCGATGCCTTTTGCTCGTAATGACTGGAAGTAATTTTTAACCTCTGAAAAGTCAACTTCAATAATTCCAATAGGTGAGCCATAGACAAGAGGCTTGTATTGCTGGTCGTTAGCAATTGCGGCGGTTAAAAATGCTCCTAATTCAGTGTTTGGTTTTGGGTTATGCTTAATGTCCATCCTTAAAGGCCCAATAATTGACCAAATATAACCAACTGTTTTAAACTAAAAAGTTGATTTTCAGCAAAGTAGGTGATATTTATTTGTCATTAGTCGAAAGTTAGCATATTTATTTCTAACAGGTATATGTTGATAAAAATAAAATAAGATAACATAAAACGTCAGGTTTTATCATTCCTGAATCAATACTTTTGGATGAAATATTTTGAAGAGGGAGCGAGTTTTAATGCCAGTAAAAAGTAAGGAAAAGAAAATTTTCGTACTGGATACATCAGTTATTCTATACGACCACAACGCAATACTCAACTTTGACGAACATGATGTAGCTATTCCCATCACGGTTTTAGAAGAGTTGGATAATTTTAAAAAGGGTAATGAGATGAAGAATTTCGCTGCCCGGGAATTTATCCGCCAATTGGACAGCCTCTCTAAGGGCCACATGCTGCAAGAGTGGGTTCCTTTGAATGGTTCATCCAAAAAAGGTAAGTTTCGTGTAATCATGAACGGTCATGGGACTGTTGATGCAGATAAAGTTTTTGGTGAGAAAAAAGCCGATCATAAGATACTCAACTCTGCATTATCACTTCAAAAAGAGCACCCGAAAAAAAGGGTGATTTTGGTATCAAAGGACATCAATCTTAGGCTGAAGGCTAAAAGCCTAAATTTACTTGCCGAAGATTTTGAGACAGGGAAAATAAAGAATGTTGACTCTCTATATACTGGCAAGACCTTGGTAGAGGGTGTTGATAGTAAGCTAATCAACAAGATATATGATGAAGGTTTTTGCCCTCCAGACGAAATAGGGCTTGAAGAAGCTTTTAAAAATCACTATTACATAATAAAGAATGGCAAAACTTCGGCACTGGGATATTATAACCCAGAGACGGAAAATATAGAAAGGGTTGAGAAGCAACTGGCATATGGCATCAAGCCGTTGAACGCTGAGCAGGTCTTTGCCTTGCACGCGATACTTAATCCCGCAGTTAAGCTGGTTACCATACAAGGTGTTGCTGGTACAGGTAAGACTTTACTCGCATTAGCGGGCGCATTGCAGCAGAAAACAGATTTTAGGCAGATATATCTTGCTCGACCAATTGTTCCGTTGAGTAATAAAGACATTGGTTACTTGCCTGGTGATATCAAATCAAAAATTAATCCCTACATGGAACCCTTGTGGGATAATCTTAAGTTTATCCAAAACCAGTTTCCTGAGAAGGGCAAGGATTTCAAGAAGATAAATGAGATGGTGGAGTCAGAGAAATTGCTCATCACTCCATTGGCCTATATAAGGGGTAGAAGCCTTTCAAGAATATTCTTTATTGTGGATGAAGCCCAAAACCTTACACCGCATGAGGTGAAAACTATAATAACAAGGGCTGGAGAAGGGACCAAAATTGTTTTTACAGGTGATATTCATCAGATTGATACGCCGTATCTTGATACCCAAAGTAATGGTTTATCATATATGATTGATAAGATTAAAAACCATAATCTTTACGCCCATATCACCCTTGAAAAGGGTGAGCGCTCGGAGCTAGCCAACCTGGCAAATACTTATTTGTAATAAAATATAGGTTCGATTCCCCTACGGGCTAGAGACTTTCTATAAATTAGCGGCACATTATATCGTTATGAAAAGATTATTGCCAATTGTTTTTGCTGCAATGGCTGTTGTATCCTGTCAATCGCTGCAAGAAGAAACCCATAATGACATACAAGCTATGAGTAAAGACCAACACAGTTTTGCTAAGCCGCAAAAGGTTGTCATCAAACACCTTGACCTGAATATAGAAGTGGATTTTGAGAAGAAATCCATTTCGGGAAATGCCAGTTATGATATCCAAAACAACGGAAGCAACGAAGTTGTGTTTGATACCAGAGGGTTAAATATTGAAGGGGTTACTATAGGTGAAGGTGAACAAGAGACAAGTTTTGAATTGGGAGAAGCCAGGGAATTTTTAGGCTCTCCTTTAAAAGTTGACATCAAAGAGAATACAAAAAGGGTAAACATATATTACTCGACAGGGAAGGAGGCTCACGCATTGCAGTGGCTCAACCCACAACAAACAGCTGATAAGAAACATCCATTTCTGTTCACACAAGGGCAGGCGATATTAACAAGGACTTGGATACCAGTTCAGGATAGTCCTGGCATTAGGTTTACCTATAACGCAAAGGTGAAAGTACCCAAGGAATTAATGGCCGTGATGAGCGCCAGTAACCCCCAAGCGAAGAACGAGACCGGAGTTTATGAGTTTGAAATGAAACAACCTATTCCAGCTTATTTGTTGGCTCTTTCTGTTGGGGATATAGTTTTTAAACCTGTTGATGAAAGGACCGGTGTTTATGCAGAGCCGAGTGTGATTGACGGAGCCGTGTATGAGTTTGCTGATATGGGTAAAATGTTGGATGCCGCGGAGAAACTGTATGGCAAATACCAGTGGGAGCGATATGATGTAATCGTATTGCCACCAAGCTTTCCGTTTGGTGGAATGGAAAACCCAAGGTTGACCTTTGCTACTCCAACTATTCTAGCAGGTGATAGATCATTAACCTCTCTTGTTGCGCATGAATTGGCACATTCATGGTCAGGTAATTTGGTAACCAACGCCACTTGGGATGACTTTTGGATGAACGAGGGTTTTACAGTTTATTTTGAGAAGAGAATTATGGAAGCCCTGTACGGTGAAGATTATGTGGATATGCTTTCAGTGCTTGGTTTTCAGGACTTGCAAGGGGAGATTGATGACCTAGGTGAAGAAAGTGAAGATACCCACCTTAAGCTGAATTTGGCAGGTAGAGACCCTGATGATGGTATGACGAATATCGCCTATGAGAAGGGAACGTTGTTTCTGGAGACTATTGAAGCTCAAGTAGGGAGAGAAAAGTTTGATGTGTTTCTGAACAAATACTTTGAGACTAATGCCTTTAAGACAATTACGACTGAAACCTTTTTGGAATATCTGGATAATGAGCTATTACAGCCTAATCAAATTAATATGAATGTGGATGAGTGGGTTTACGGGCCGGGTGTGCCTGCTAATGCTCATGCTCCTGTTTCTGAAAGGTTTGAGAAAGTAGAAGTTTCCATCAATAGGTTTTTGGCCAATTATAACCCAAGCGAGTTGGAGACTGAGGGCTGGACAACTCATGAATGGTTACATTTTGTTCGCAACCTACCTGATAATCTCACTATAGATGATATGGCTAAATTGGACGAAGCTTTTGGTTTGACAAATTCAGGCAACTCAGAAATAGCTGCTGCCTGGTTTGAGAAATCAATCAATAATAACTACGAAGTTGCCTACCCTAAAATGGAGGAGTTTCTGATAAAAGTGGGTAGAAGAAAGTTCTTGGTGCCGTTGTATAAAGGCTTGGCTAAAACTGAGGAAGGAAAAAAACTCGCTAAGGAAATTTACAGCAAGGCCAGAACAAACTATCATGCTGTGTCAACCAACACCTTGGATGCCTTACTGGGCATAGAATCGTGAACGCTGGCTTAATAGAAATTATTGAAAAGGCAATTAGTGAGCAATTTGGTGATTGCAAAGTTATTGGTACTAGGCCTATTTCGGGTGGCTGTATTAACGATGCCAAGAGATTGCAAACTACGGTTGGTGACTTTTTCATTAAAGTTAATAGCGCCATCCGTTTTCCTGGCATGTTTGAAGCAGAAGCCAAGGGATTGAAATTGTTGAGAAGTGCAAACGAATTATATGTGCCCAAAGTAATCACTACTGGCGAATTTGGTGGTCAGCAATTTTTGGTGACTGAGTTTGTGGAGTCGGATATAAAGGCAGACAGTTTTTGGGAGGATTTCGGCACTTCACTTGCTCGACTCCATCGATACTCTGGTAACTCCTTTGGCCTGGACCATGATAATTACATTGGTTCTTTAGCACAGTCAAATACAAAAGCAGATACATGGCCTAGCTTTTTCATTAATAATAGGCTTAACCCTCAATTGAAACTAGCAAGAGATAGAGGCCTTGTGGGAGAGAAGCTAATCAAGCACTTTGAAGGCTTGTACTTGAAGCTGCCTGAAATATTTCCGCAAGAACCTCCTGCGCTATTGCATGGCGACCTTTGGAGTGGGAACTATATGGTTTCTGCTGAAGGAAGGGCTTGCATTATTGACCCTGCGGTTTATTTTGGCCATCGAGAAATGGACATAGCTATGACCCGTTTATTCGGTGGCTTTGGATATGAATTGTATGACGCTTACAATGAGGAATATCCAATGGAGCAGGGCTGGGAAGCCAGGATGGATATTTGCAATCTGTATCCATTATTAGTGCATGTCAATCTATTTGGTGGTTCCTACCTATCTCAGGTGGAGAGTATAATCCGAAGATTCTAAATGCGAACCAATAAAAAAGGGGAGTTCACAGCCCGTTTGTGAAACTCCCCGTTTGACCAACTATGAAAAAGGACGGGCAAGAAGGCTTTCTATCTGGTAAGTATCATTTGCTTGTTTAGGTTAAACAGGCCTTCTGTTTCAGTAAACTGAACGAAGTAGATACCACCATCTAAGCCATCAGTATTAATTTCAACCTTTTGAATTCCTTCACCTAGTTGAGTCATATTATCACTAACTAACTGACCAGTTGAAGTGAAGATTCTGATGTTTATATCAGCTGGTTTAGTTAAATCAAATGTAATGAACGCTTCATTAGCTGTAGGATTTGGATAGATATCACTAACCTCTAATTCCTCAGTAATGCCATTTGCTATGCCAGTAGAAATTTCAGATGTGCTTTGGTATAGATGAATGTTATCAACAGATTGAAGGTTAGCATCAATTGTAACTATGGCTGGTGTGGTATTGATACCCGTAACTTCTGGATATACCTTGTAAGTGCCATATGCGATATCAGGGAAGCTAAATTGTCCTTGCGCATTGGTGTAGGTATACCCTATTGGGTTATCATTCATATCCAGCAACATCACTTGTACGCTTCCAATTGGGTCACCGGGGCCATTGGTTTTATTGGCACCTTGAGTAACATCACCACCTATAAAGCCTGGGCCACCTGGGTTGTTTCCAGCAATCAGGTTGATGGTGATGAATGGGTATACCGTACTAGCCGTAACGTATTGTGCGTAATCCCAGAAGAGAGAGTTACCATAATAAGTAGGCAAGTAGTTGGAATAATACACCGAGTTAGGCGTTAAAGCAGCTTTTACAAGGTATTGACCACCTGGAACCTGGCAGAAAGCAAAGTATCCAGCAGAGTCTATAAGAGTAGTATCCACTGCTGTTAGCATGTTAGTCTGGCTATCATAGCTGATAAGGTATACCAGGCCAGCATCAGCGCGTTGATTTGGTGTACCTGCATTAACTTCACCAGCAATACAGAAGCCACTACTGTTGTTACCATATGACACTTGCGCACAATAGGTGTCCTGGCATCCAAATGTGTTGTATATGGTAAGGCAAACAGTGTAAGTGCCTGGACTGCTATATACATGGTTAACATTTTGACCAGTTCCTGTAGAGCCATCACCAAAAGTCCATTGGTATTGAACCAGGTTTTGATTAGAGTATCCGTGGAAGCTAATTCCACCATTTGGGTTTAACGAATGTGTGAACGATGCCTGGCATGGGCCAGTTTGGTTATTGCCAACAACTACAGTGTCACAGTAAGTGCTAGTGCAATTTGAACCTAAGTTAGCTATCGTCAAGCAAACATAGTAGGTTCCAGGGCTGTTGTATTGGTGTACCGGGTTCTGTTGTGTTGATGTTGAGTTGTCACCGAAATCCCAATACCAATAGTTTGGATTACCACTAGATTGGTCGTAGAAGAATATTGCATTTGATGTTTGAGGTGGCAAAGTAACGCTATCTGGCACAGCGTAAAAGTTTGCCTGACATCCATTAGGATTTCCTCCAACTGTGATAGTGTCACAATATGTAGCGGAGCATCCGCTAGCTGGATTAGACACGGTTAAACAGGCAACATAGTGACCAGAACTTGAATAAGTATGTAGTGGGTTTGCAACAGAAGATGTATGCCCATCACCAAAATCCCATGAATATGATTGGTTATTGTTACCTGAACTGTAGAATTGAACTGCTCCACTTCCAGTCATGTTGTATTGGAAATTGGGGTTGCAGTTATTATTCCCATTGTTGTTCAGGAATAGGGTGTCACACATATAGCTAGTGCAGGAGTCGGCTGTGATAATATCCAGGCATATGCCATAAATACCTTGGCCTTGGCTAGGGAAAGTATGTACAACACTTGCACCTGAATATTGAGAACCATCAACCCACCAGTTATAACTTATGGGGTTTGTTCCTGTCGATGTACTTTGCAGTGTTACCACATACACTCCATTAGACGAATCAACCTGCATTGTAAAGTCAGCATTACAGGTAGTAGTTGATTGTACAACAACAGTGTCACAGTGTGTTGCAGTGCAGTTTGTGATTGAATCGATTACAGTGAGGCATACTATGTAAGTACCAGGGTTGGTATAATAATGAGTTGGATTTGATACATGTGATATAGTATTATCACCAAAATCCCAGATGTAGTTCCAATTGTTATTTCCATTGGAGTAAAATTGAAAGCTTCCGTTAGGGTTTTGAGAGTACTGAAACTGTGTGTTACAGTTGTTTCCACCGCCGGTACCTATGTAGAGGGTATCACACAGATAGCTAGAACAAGAGTCGGCTGTGGTGATATCCAGGCATATGCCGTAAATACCTTGGCCAGGAAAGGTATGCACAACACTGGCACCTGAGTATTGAGAACCATCAACCCACCAGTTATAGCTTATCGGGTTTGTTCCTGATGAAGTACTTTGTAAAGTCACTATATACACTCCATTTGATGAATCTACTTGCATTGTAAAGTTGGCATTGCAAGAAGGAGGTGTGTTAAACCCAACTGTATCGCAGTAAGTTGATGTGCAACCAAAGCCATCATTAATTGTAACGCATACATACCAAGGGCCATTGCTATTATAAAAATGAGATGGGTTAGCCTGGTTTGAAGATGAACCGTCACCAAAACTCCAAGAGTAAGTCTGATTTGGCTGTGTAGAGCCTGTATAAGTGAATGCTACTGAACCATTAGGAGTAACTGAAAAAGAGAAGCTAGCAGAACAATTGCCAGTGCTATTACTATCGCAAATAGCAAAATCAACATCAGCGTGGTCAATAGAGCCCTGGCCATTAATAACGGTAGTATCTAAGTATTGATTTTGGCAATTCCACGTGTATACCACATAAGTAACATTCGGACCTGTAACGCTACCATTTGGAACATTGATGGAATAGTAACCATTAGCGTTAGTAGTATCACATCCATAAAAGATAACGTTACCCTGGTTAGTGGTATCGGAGTATGCACATACCGTATGTCCACTTATGGCATAACCTGTGTTAGAATCTGTAACATACCCGCTGATGAAGAAATCATTAGGGTTTGGCTGAGCTATTGCAAAAGCTGAGATTGCAAGAGCAACTAATGAGTAGACTAATTTTTTCATGACTTTACACTTTATGTTTGATGCAAATATTGGTTTAAATAATTATAGGCGGAATATAATTTTGATAATTTCTTACGCGTTCAAATATTTATTAGATATCTCTACTTACTTTTTATTTTGAGCTTCATTAAGAAATTACTTACCCGAATAGAATTTTATGAACAAAACAGGCAGAAACTTCTTTATATATTTGACGAATAAACTATCAAACAGGAAAAATATGCTTTCAAAAAAAATAGAAAAACTACTTAATCAACAAGTGAAATTTGAGTTTGACTCATCGCAGTATTATTTGGCTATGGCTTCATGGGCTGAAATTAAGGGTTTTAATGGGGTGTCTAAGTTCTTATATAGGCAAAGTGACGAGGAAAGAATGCACATGCTTAAGTTGTTTCGTTTTATCAATGAGCGTGGTGGCCACGCCATAGTACCTGAAGCGGATGCTCCTGAGCGCAATTTTAGTACGGTGAATGCCGTCTTTGAATTGGTTTTGAAGCATGAGATAGAGGTTTCTACAGAAATAAACAAGTTAGTAGATGCCTGTTTGAAAGAAAAGGATTACACCACACATAATTTCATGCAATGGTATGTTGCCGAGCAAATTGAAGAGGAAAACCTTGCTCGCACGTTGCTGGACAAGCTGAAGTTGATTGGTAATGACAAAGGTGGGCTTTATCTGTTTGACAGAGATTTGGCATCCTTGGCAGCGTCGGCTCAGTCAGAGGCGGGTACCCCTTGAAGCAGTAAGTCAATAGCATAGCAGCTTTAGAAACTTTCTTAACACATCAACGTAGTAAGACAGAGTCTTTATCCGGAGGCTTTGTTGAAGCAATAGTTGATGAGGAAATTTTACTGGCTATCATTATCATTAATCTTACTATCCTTTTTTGGAGCGTATAGCTGTTTTGCCCAACAATACAATTTCAGGGTATACACAGCGCGTGATGGACTTGTTCAGGCCCAGGTAAACTGTGTTTTTCAGGCGAATAACGGTGTAATTTGGATAGGTACCAATGGTGGCCTAAGTTCATTTGATGGAAGAAGGTTCGAAAATTACAGCCTTGACCATGGTTTGCCTAGTAGCAAGGTGGTGGATATCACACAAGACACCGAGCAGAATTTGTGGGTGATATGCGAAAACAAGGGGATAGCCAAATTTGATGGAAAAAGATTTAAAGGCTACGACCAAAATGATGGCCTTTTAAGCAATGATGCAAAAGGGCTGGCTATTGGCCCTAATGGTAATATATGGGTAGCTACTTTTAGTGGTGTATCTCGTTGGGATGGCGAAAAGTTTTTTGACCTGAACGACCAGAACGGGTTGGATAATACCTATGCCCAAAGCATATTATGTGATGACCATGGTAATATATGGGTAGGAACCTATGGCGGTGGATTATTTAGGTTTCAAGAGGGTGAATCAATAAGGTACACGACTGCAACGGGACTTCCTGGAAACTATATTACGCGACTTGAGAAAAACTCTAAGGGGGAGATACTTATTGGTACTACCAATGGTTTTAGCCGTTTTGATGGAGAGTTTTTTAACAATGTTGGGCCTGCGGAAGGCTTGGCAAGTTTTCAAATAACAAGTATAAGTGAGGATAAGAAGGGCTATACTTGGCTAGGCACCTATGATGGAATAAGTGTGTTGAAGGGTGATGCAATTACCAATATAGGTGAGATGAATGGGTTACCTGGTAGTCAGGTAAATGGCTTATTGGTGGATAAGGAGGGGAACTTATGGGTAGCCACCAATAACGGTTTGGCATGCTTGTATGATTTGGCGTTTATGCACTATGGGAAAGACGATGGTCTTAATGCTGTAAAAGTCACTAGAATTTTTAAGAACAGTAAGGGGACTGTTTTCGTCGGAAATGAAGGCGGTGGTGTGTTTCAGCTTAAAGACGAGCGTTTTGTTCCGTTTGACATTGATGAGGACCTAAATAGTCATTATATAAGCACTATAGCTGAAGATGCTGCTGGTAACTTGTGGTTTGGCACTATGGATTTTGGTGGAGTGTATAAGTATGAAGGAAACAGGGTGATTAATTACACCGAGGAGTCGGGACTGCCGGACAATATAATCAACGACATGATAAGTGATAAGGAGGGCAATATTTGGTTCGCAACGGATTTTGGTATAGCAAGGCACTCCCAATTAGGCTTTGAGACCTTATCTATAAGTGAAGACCGGAATACTAACCGAATCATGTCAATACATGAAGACCATTTTGGAAATATTTGGTTGGGAACATATAGCGGTGTGGTTTGTAAGATAATATACGATGGACTTAAGTCGGGAGAATATGAGATAAGGACTTTTACTGAAGAAGAAGGGCTGAAAAATGCTCCTGTGAAGCAAATAGTTCAAGACAAAACGGGGCATTTGTTCTTTAGGGTTGAAGGTGAGGGTATCATGAGGTTTAGTAATGGGGTGCCTGACTTTATTACCATGACTGATGGCTTAAGTTCAAACAATGTGCACTCATTGGTGTTTGACCATACGGGTATACTGTGGGCTGGTACACAAAACGGGTTGAATAGAATAAGCATCAATGACCAACAAAAGCTGGAAATAAAGCACTATGGCCGTGAGGATGGCTTTATAAGTATAGAGTGTAATGACAATGCATCTCTTTATGACAGGCTGGGTAATTTATGGTTTGGCACTATGGACGGAGTAACCAAACTTAATCCTGCCAAATTGCATGAGAACTATGTGGAACCTCAAATATCTATCACGGATATAGAGTTGTTTTTTAAAGAAGTAGATTGGAAAGATTATGCCAAAGAGGTTACGGCCAATGGTTTGCCAATTGACCTGACCTTGCCGTATGACCAAAACTATTTGATGTTCCACTTTATTGCGGCTAGTTATACTTCACCAGAAAAGGTGAGATATCAATGGATGCTTGAGGGTTTGGATAGAGATTGGGTGCCACCGACGGATATGATGGAGGCCAACTATTCTAATTTACCACCTGGGGAGTATACTTTTAAACTTAGGGCGTGTAATAATGAGGGCTTGTGGAATGACAATCCAGTGGAGTTTTCATTTATAATAACGCCTCCGTTTTGGAAAACTACTTGGTTTTATGCTGGTTTGAGTGGTTCTATACTTCTTGTACTAATTATATATGTGAAGTGGCGTGAGATGAGACTTGTGAAGGAGAAAGAAGAACTTGAGCGAGTGGTGATGGAGAGGACAGAGGAAATCAGGGAGCAGAAATCGGTGATAGAGGAAAAGAATACCCACATTACGGAGAGTATCACTTATGCCAAGAATATACAAATGGCCATACTTCCAAGCCATGAGGAATTGAGTAAGGCTTTTGATGAGTTTTTTGTCTTCTATAAACCAAAAGATATAGTAGGTGGAGATTTTTACTGGTATTACAAAAATGGCAACGATGTGTTTGTGGCCGCTGTAGATTGCACAGGGCATGGAGTTTCTGGTGCATTTATGTCAATGATAGGCAGTGACTTGCTTAACCACATAATTATTGAAGATAAAATGACCGACCCTGCAAAAGTGCTAAAGGAACTTAACGATGGGTTGAAACTGGCATTTATGCAAAGCGCTAAGGAGTTTGATACCGCACAGGGCATGGATATAGTATTGATGCGCTTGAACGTTGAAACTCTTGAAGCTGAATTTGCCGGGGCATTAAGGCCGGCATATATCATAAGCAACGGCGAGCTAAAAGAAGTTGAAGGGGACAAATTCCCGATATCAGGAATGCTAGAGGGGGACTACACATACGACAACCGTATTGTAAAGCTTAACAAAGGAGACATGATATATATGTCCTCAGATGGTTACTCAGACCAATTTGGAGGTCCTAAGGCCAAGAAGTATATGACGGGTAGATTTAAGAAACTACTGGTTAAGTTGTCAAAATTGCCTGTGAAAGAACAGGAACTGGCTTTGGCAAAAGAGCTAGAACAATGGCAGGGAGAAACACCTCAAATTGACGATATTCTCGTGATGGGAATTAAAGTAAGCTAATTACGTCTTGCGTTAGAAAAGCATTTTATTTATACCTTAGAACCTATCAAAGCCTCTTTGGTAATGGTTCAAGTGAGATATTTCCTTTCTGTGTTTTTGGTTTTAGCATTGCTTGTTGATACTAATGCGCAATGCACCAGCAACAGATATCTGAATGCCATATTCAACTCTTCCAGAACCCATGAAGATTTGAATTACAACCAATCCTATGCGTTGCAAGGGGCATGCGCCATTGAAACCAATCAAAGCATACAATATTATAACCTTGACGTGTATGAGCCAGACGGAGATACATTGAGTAAAAGGCCATGTATAGTTTATGCACATGGTGGTGCATTTTTGATTGGTGATAAGCGCATTATACCTGTAGAAGAGTATTGCTATGAAATGGCCAAGCGAGGTTTTGTGGTGTTCTCAATCGATTATAGAAAGTGTTTTAATACAGTGAGTACACCAAGTATTGAGCGAGCGGTATACCGAGCAGTGCAAGATATGAATGCAGCAGTGAGGTGGGTAAAGGCCAAAGCAGATACCTTTAGGATAGATACTAATCAGCTCTATGTAGGTGGTAATAGTGCAGGTAGTATCATGGCTATATTCTCAACCTATGGTGATGAGCATGAACGACAGGCAATACCCTCTACCTACGATAATCCAGATTTAGGCTGCCTGGATTGTTCGGGTAACTATTTTCCTGGGCCAAGCAAGGCAAGGGCAGTATTAAACTATTGGGGAGCAACTTTAGATACCAGCATTATTGAAGTCGGAGACCCGCCTATGCTATCCATGCATGGTAATCAGGATAATGCTGTGCCATTTGATAATGGAGTGCCGTTTAGCTATCCAGCTTTTCCTCCAGTCAATGGTTCCTTGGAAATAACCGCTCGCCTTAACCATCTTGGGATACCCAACCAGCTTTATGTGTTTGACGGGATGGGCCACGAGCCCTGGCTTACGGACCCTAACCAACTCGATACCATTGTAGAGAAATCTTCTAAATTTCTGTATGAGCAGTTGCTCAAGCCTGAACTACCACAAATAGATGGTGAGGAGGATGTGTGCATTGGGGATACCATAGAGTATGCCATCAATGGAGCGGAGAGTAGTTCTAACTATTGTTGGACAATAAGTAATGGAGAAATTGTAGGTAGCAATGCCAATAGTAGCATAGTATATATAAGCTATAACCAAATAGGCAGCTCAGAACTAACGGTGCAAGAAATTAATCACTGGCAAGCCGAGAGTGATACCGTCGAGTTGATGGTTAATATCCATGATTACCCAGAGGTGTTGACTAGTTCTGATACGTCTATTTGTGAAGGTGAGACAGTGATATTGAGTGCAGCAGGTGGTACTATTTATTTGTGGAGTCCGATTTTTGGATTGAGTAACCCCAACCTGGCAAGCCCCGCAGCTTTTCCCGATGCTAGTAGCGTATATACAGTTATTGTCTCTAATGGATATTGTGAGAGCTTGGATAGTGTTTCAATTGATGTAATACCTGCTCCATTTGTATCTGCTGGCAATGATGTAGAAATATGCAAAGGAGAAGAAGGGCAATTAGATGGCTGGGCTCAAGGGCAATTGTATATTTGGTCACCAACAATTGGTTTAGACCATCCTTTTTTCATTCATCCACAAGCCTCGCCTACAGTAACTACAAACTATACCTTAACAACTATTGATACCATTACGGGGTGCCAAAACAGCGACCAAGCCACAGTTTTTGTCAATGATTTACCGCCTGTTCCAGATGTGTTTCAGCAAGGTGATAGCCTGCTTACTTACCTTGGCTATGATTATCAGTGGTATCAGGATGGCAATATGGTTGCAAATGCAACTAATTATTATATAGTCCCTCAAAACTCGGGCGAGTACATGGTTGAAATAAGTGATACTAATGGATGCAGTAATCAATCAGAACCATATAATATGTGGGTGGGAGTTGAAGAAATCAGTCAAACGGAACTCTTTATCTATCCAAATCCAGTAAAGGGTGAGTTGTTTGTGAGAGGGACTGATAGTTTTAATATCCACTTGATTGACGTGATGGGAAGGGAACTAGTTTTCTTGTCAACTCAAACTGGTTTTTGCAAGGTTGATATGAGCGACCTCTCTTCAGGAGTATACTTATTGCGCGTTGAAACTAAAAAGGGAATTTCTACTCATAAGGTTGTTCGGCATCGATAAATAGGGGATAATGCCGTAATATTGAGGCTTGATGAGGGCAAGATTAGTTACCACACTTCTTTATTTTTTACTTTTCTCAACCTCTGGTTTTGCGGCTAAACTTTTTGGCTTGGTGACTGATGATATGGGTGAACCATTGCCGTTTGTATCAGTTTACATTAACAAAACTACCACTGGAACTACTACCAACCAGGATGGGCAATACTTTCTGGACCTAAAGTCGGGTGAGTATGAGATTGTTTATCGCTACGTGGGGTATAAAACCAGTGTGCAGCAAGTTAACATTGGGAATGCTGATGTGGAATTGAATGTGAGACTGGAATTACAATCGGTTGAGTTGGGCTCGGTTGTGGTGACAGCCGATAAGGATTATGCATTAGAGATTATCAATAAGGTACAAAGCAGGAGAAAGTATTACCTGGAGCAGGTGAAGAAGTATTCTTGCGATACTTATATCAAGGGGATGAACTATGTGAAAAATATCCCCAAAAGCTTTATGGGGCGTAGCATAAATATTGATGGGCTTGATAGCACGCGGAGTGGAATAGTTTATTTATCAGAATCTGTTTCAAAATACTATTTCGAGGCGCCAGACAAGGAGAAGGAAGTGATAGTATCTTCAAAAGTAAGTGGAAAGTCACAAGGATTTACATGGAACAGTGCCCTTGACTTTGATGTAAACTTTTATGAAAACACTTTGGGTGTTGAGTTTGGAGAGCGGAGTTTTATATCACCTATTGCAAGTACCGCGACTGTGCATTACAAGTATAAATATCGAGGCCAATACCTTGAGGATGGCATTTTGGTTCATAAAATAAGGGTGATACCAAGAACCTCTGGCGCACCGCTTTTTACTGGTGATTTATACATACAAGATGGAGCCTGGCGCATACATGAAGTTGATTTTTTTCTAACCAAGGATGCAGGTGTAGACTTTGTGGATAGCCTTAGGTTGAACCAAGTCTATATACCTGTTACTGATAGTATTTGGATGGTGGGTACCCAGCGAGCCGATATATTTTTTTCGGCGGGCTTTGTGAAAGTAAGTGGCAATGGATACTATCTGGGGGTTTTCAGCAATTATGATGTGGGGCAAAGTGATGATGATAAGAAGTTCTTTAAGGGACCACAGATAAAGGTGGAAGAAGAGTCGAATGAAAAATCTGAGAGCTATTGGGAAGGCGTGAGGATAGTGCCGCTAACACCATTGGAGATTAAAGACTATAGTTTTAAGGATAGCCTAGAGTTGGTGAAGGAAAGCAAGGAGTATAAAGATTCCGTTGATGCAAAGGGTAATAAGTATAGGATTGCGAATGTATTTTTCGGGTATAACTATCGCAACTCATTTAAAAATATTAGGTGGACCTTTCCATCATTAATAGAGGCGATTCAATTCAACACAGTTGAAGGTGGTGTACTCGATTTGGATTTTGGGTTCTTAAAATTCAATCAGGAAGAGCGTAGCCGGACTAGTGCGAATGCAGCTGTTCGTGTGAATACCGAGCAACAGTTGTATTTCAACCTAAAGGGAAATCATAGGTTTAATTCTACTAATCGGGCAAATATTGGCTTAGCAGCTGGTTCTTATGTGTTTCAATTCAATGGGCGTCAGCCTATAGGGCCTTTTATGAATAGCCTTTATACTATGATATTGGAGCAGAACTGGGCTAAAATATACAAGAAGAATTATGGTAAAGTGAGCTGGGGGCAGGAGTTGCTTAACGGCTTTAACTTGAATACTTCGGTTGAGTACAGTGAGCGTGTGCCTTTGCATAATAGCACCAGCTTGCCAAAGGTGTATAATGACAGGGATAACAGTGTATTTACCAGCAATAATCCATTGGACCCCAAGGGGACAAGTCCAGCCTTTAAGTCGCATAATGCTATCACTATTTCCATTAGTGCCAGGATAAGGTTTGCTCAAAAATATTATGAGTATCCCAAGAGGAAAATAAACATGAGGTCGAAGTGGCCTGAGGTGAAATTAAAGTATCAAAAAGGTGTAGCAGGAGTTTTAAATAGTAGTACCAATTTTGATTTTGCGAGTGTTGGAGTAGAAGATGAAGTGAGGCTGGGCTTACTGGGTGAAACAGAATGGAAAGTGGAGGCTGGTACTTTTATAAATGATGCGAATGTCCCGTTTGTTGATTATCGGCATTTTATGACATCACAAGTGCATTTTGTGGATGCCGATTTTGACAGGTTCAAGGCCATGTCATACTATGCCAACAGCTCTAATGATATGTATGGCTTAGTGCACCTGGAGCATCATTTTAACCGATTCATATTTAATAAGTTGCCGCTATTGAGAAGGCTGGGTTGGCAAGCGGTGGGAGGTTTTCATATGCTGTATACCAAGAACATCAATACCTATTATGAGGTAAGTGCTGGTATTGAGCACATCTTTAAAGTGGGTAGGGTTGACCTGGTTTATTCAATACAAAAGGGGATGATTCCTAAGCCTACCATAAGGGTGAGTTACGGTTTTTAGCTAGTCACCTTTTTTCTCACGTGATTTCTTATACATTCTTGTTGCTAAGAACAGAATAAGGCCAAAGACAAAAAAACCAGCCAAGCCCCAAATCCATGAGAGGGCATTTTTTAGGACTATTACAAAAACTATAGATACCAATAGTATGGTGGCAGCTTCATTCCACAGGCGAAGGGAGAAGGAACGGTTTTTAATGATATCATTTTGCAGTTCTCGGAGTATTTTGCCACAAGTGAGGTGATATAACACCAACAAAAGGACTAAACTGAACTTGACTAACATAAAGGGTTTTGTCCAGTAATTAAACTCATGGACTAACCACAGGCCAAAAATGATAGCCAGATACATAGATGGTACGGTGATGATATACCACAGGCGCTTCTCCATGATTTTGAATTGGCCTTGAAGTATGGAGCGCTCAGGCTCGGGTTTTTTATCTGCTTCTACATGATAAATAAAGAGGCGGACAATATAAAAAAGCCCTGCAAACCAAGTTACCACGAAAATGATGTGTAGGGCTTTTATGTATTGTATTATCACAGTTTTACTTTAGTCCGCAATAGCCTGTCCAGGTGCGGGTTTCTACTTCGTAAAGAAAAACTAAATTATTGGCATAGGAAAATCTAAAGGTATTATTAGTGGCTGCACTGGAAGGGAGTTGTGCACTGCCTGTTTGTTTGCTTTCCTATTGAAAAACAACACTCTTTTGTCCTCATAGTTAAGTAGACCCACAAAATAGGGCAAATGATGGATTTAGGCTTGGTGCGCTTTCAGGGCTTTGATTACCCGAGGAGCTTTATCATAGGGGATGCCTTTTTTATGATTTGCCCTACACAGTTCGTAGACTTTATCCCAATGTGCAAAGAGGTCTTTGTAGGCTTTTGGTAAAGAGTTTTTAGGGTCGTAAATGTGGGCTGGTTCAGAGTTTACACCGTTTAGCTCCATTATTTTGAAACCTTGTCCGTTCTCAAGTTCTTCAATGCTTCTGGCTTTTATGTCAAAGCGGCCAATGTAAAACTCGGGTTGCTGGTGGCTGATAGCGTCGAATACTTTTTCAAGCTTATAATTGATAAGATGATTGGCATTGAGAAAGGTGGTGCCTCTTACGTGGTTGCCAATAAATACCAGCCTTTTGAGTTCTCCTTTCTCAAGAACAGTGTCCATTTCTTCCTTTAACTCCTGGGAGAGCAATTTGAAATAGTATTTACCGCGCGCATCATTTCTAATTAGCTCTTGCAGATTGGTTTTTCCATCACCGCGAACATGAGGAAAGTCTTTTCTCACGATAGAGGTGATTTTACCCTGCTCTTCTCCTGGCATCTTGATGAACATGATACCCAACTCAATAGGATAATCGATATACTCTTGGATAATGGTAAGTTCAGCAGTGTTTTTTAGATAGTCCAAAAGATTGACTTCTGTTTTAATCAACTGAACCCCTTTGCCCCGTTCGCCAATATCAGGCTTCGCGATTAGGGGGTAGGTGATGCCTGCTTTTTCTATTCTTTCAAGGGCGGTTTGATGTTTTTTGGGGTTAACCAAAAGTGTGGTAGGTATCAGGTGCTTATCAAAGTTATTGAGTATCTCATACTTTGATGTGCCGAACATACCACCATACCTCATTTTTGGATTGGCTGCAACAAAAAAGGTAAGCGCACCGGCTTTTACACTCAGCCAGAAACCATAGAAGTACATTGGGATGTAAAAGAACCACCAAGGCCAAAACTCCCAATTTAGCCACTTCTGCAGCTTCATAAGTTAGTAATGTTGATTGGTTTGTGCTTCTTTAAAAGCGATAGTGGAGAATGCCACACCAAAGTTTTTCATTAGCTCCACACCTGCATATTTCAGGTTGACGATAATCTTTATAATTGCCATGTGGTGTATAGCATGCTCAAGGGTGTAGATCAACTCTCTTTCGTAATTGGTGGATAAGGTAGCCACTGATTGGCCTTTGCCGGATAATTCAACCTTAAGCCTTAAAGGTTTATCCGTATATACTTCATCCAACTGTAAAATTATGGCTTCGAGAACTTCCAGTGCATAAACCCTATTTTCTTCAATGGCTTTGTCTCTTTTCCGGGTATCATAATTTACCTCACCTTTTTGTGTTCCCTCGAATAAACATGTGTAGAACTCTAGTATATGCCTCACATGTTGACCAATCGAAGCGTTGAATGCTTCTTTTTGAGGTGTTGAAAATTGTGTATCCTGAAGTCCCTCTACCAAAACTTTAAGCTGGAACAGTATCTCTTTATTTGCACCTATAAGTTGTGTTTGCGTCATTCAGTCGTTGTTTCGGTTCCTTTCTTTTTCTCCCATTGATAACTTATCCCAAAATTGATTGATGGGCTTGCTCCCACGAGTTCTCCAAAACCACCAAAAAAACCGAGGTTGATTGCAAAATTGTCTCCAATGCCTTGCGAGGCTTTAAAGCCATAGCCTACATATTGCTGATTGTTGGGTGAGAGGCCAGTGTGTATATCCTTGTTAGTTGTTCGTTCATTTTTCATTGAGATACGCGCTTCACTTCTAAAAGCTATCCATGTTTTTGGGAATAGCTTATAACCTAGTTCAACAGCGTGGTTAGTTTCATGGCTGTAATTGTTAGTTCTATATCTGAAAGCGTTATCTATGAAGAAGTATAGTTTGTTCCATCCACGCCCAAAGGAGATGCTTGGCTCAATGGCCCATGCACTGTAACCTGTGCGCAGGGAGGATGAACATTCATAAGCAACAGAGCCGTTTTCTACATTAAGCTCACCGGAAAGTAGAAAAGCTTTTTTGATAAAATTGTAACGGGCTCCCAACCTTGCATTGCCAATTCCAAAAAGACTGCTTGCAGGCAATAAAGTGTCACTAAATCTTTGGGTGTCATAAAAGTAATCGGACTCCAACACGTCGTCGCCTGTTTTTACCGACTTGAATGGAAGTACACCAATAAGAGTAAGTTTATCAGTAATTCCATATTCAAGATATCCTTGAATAGTCATATCAGTTACCTCTCTGCGCAAATTAATGCGTGGCGAGATGTTACCAAATATGCTGGAGTATTGCAGGTAGCTCATGCCAATTTGGGCATATCCACTGCCTTTTGGTTTAGTCCATGGCCCACCTGAAATGGCTGGCAGGCTGATGAGTAAACACAAAAGAAGAACAAGTAGCTGTTTGTTTCTCATAATTGGTTTTGGTGTAGAAAATTGTTCGTTTAAATTACGAATAACTGTCAAATCTGGAACAAATAATATACAAACACAAGAAAAATGGCCTTTTTCTGGGAGGGTGTTCCCAAGCTATTCTTCCTCTTCCTGTTTCCCTAATTTGGGAAAGTTGATATCGTCTCTTACGATAAAGGCGTATGGGAAAAGCTCATCAATGGTTCTTTGAAACTTCTCAGCGTCAAGTTTACTGCGAAAGTTGCCAACCCTTATCTTGTAATTAGGAGACTCCCAAATCAGATAAGCTGGTACATCAGGGTAATTGGTCAAAAAGCGGGATTTGACGGTATTCACGTTGCTTTTGGCATTGTTGCCTGAAGCAGACGCAATTTGTACCCTGTAGCCGTTTATTGGAATGCGTTTTTCTTCAGAAAGGCGGATGTATTTCTCAAATAGTTCATCCATCTCGGGGCTGGTGTGTACTGTTATCCTGCCCTCTTTTGTGGCTAGTGTCATACCACTATCAAGGTCAGTTTTCCACTCTATAAGGGTATCTCCATTCGCCATAATGCGAGAGAGAGATGAAGCTGTAAGAGAAACGCGTTTTCTTTTCAATGAGTCTTCTTGCGCAACTCCAGTGAAAACAAAAGAAACGCTGAAAAGGAACAATATAATTGAGGTACGAATCACATTACAAAGATATTCAGTTCCCCAATACAACGACAATATCCATGCCTGATTGTGCTTGAATTAATAAGGAACTATCATTATACCTGCTGAGATGGGTGTGAGCTCGGTGCCTTTGCCCTCCTTAAACACATTGACAAGAGAATAAAAACCAAAAAGGCTTACCTTGCCATAGCCAATGCGGAAAGTAGGGCCATAGCGCAGGTTCTCTAAGTTTGGGATATAATAGGTCTTAAGTTTAATCCCTTCGTCTTTGTACTTGGTGTGGCTTTGTACCAAGATGCCAATTTTGAAACCAGCAGCTACACTAAACCTTCTAAAGGTTTTATCGGGCTTGGAGCGGAAACGCAACTCAATCGGCACTTCTACAAAATTGAGGGATAGTTTATTCTTTTTATAATCTACGGAATCGGGGATTTCCAGAAGGTTGGTTTCAGTCACTGTACCCGTGCTATCCAGTACGTAAAACAGTCGACCATTTGAATGGGCGTTGAAAGAGTTAAAGCCAACACCGCCAGCAAAACTAAAAGTGCTTCTGCCAAACGGCAAATCATACATGACTGCTACATTGAAGCCCGGTGAGTAAATCTTAGTCTCAATATAATCTGGAGCATTTAACCAATTGTCCAGCGTCATGCCTATTATTAGCCTATCCTTAGCAGGTGACTTTTTCTGCGGTTCTGATTCTTCAACGGGAGTATCCTGGGCATAAAGATTGAACGATACAAACAATGCCGCCAAAAGTATCGAGTAGCGTTTTTTCATAGTCTTGGGTATCAATTGATGGAGCAAAGATAAGTTTTCAATAATACAATAGGTTATGGAGAGTCAAGCTGCCATTCTACTTCCATATCCCAATTTGCGCGTATGGTGATACCGGCGCCTTTGTGGAGGATTATTTTTTCGGGTTGCAGTTGTTTGAGATAGTTACCAGTATCCCATTTTCCGTTGGCGTTTTCGTCTGCTATTATTTTAAGCGTATAGCTGCCAGGTTGTAATAATGGGAAGGTGATTTTCTCACTTTTTGTAACTATTTTTTCTGAAACTACTTTGGTTTTATCGTTCAGCAACTGTAAGATATGTGGGGTTGTTGTTTGCGGCATTTCAAGGTGGAGTATTAGGTTGCCGTAATCCTCGATATTACCAGTTTTAAACTCAACCTGAAAAGTGTCATTTTCAAGGGTATAAAAGTCCCTAAAACATTTGGGAGGGATAAAAAGCTTGTATTTTTTGTTTTCCTTCCAATCGTAGTTAATGTAAAAACTTCTCAAGGCTGGGTGGTCGCTGCTGGTGGTGAACTCCACTCTGTTACTGTCTTCTGTTAGGACTATTTGCGGCAGTTCAGAGTAAAGCACAGGATGATTGAACCTTACCTCAAAACCCTTATTGGGATGTTGTGTTTTGCCAGCACCTGGGGCCGATAGCTTTAGAGCCATTCCCTCTGTCGACGACTTCTTTTCTTCTTTCTTCGTGGTCTTTCCTTTCTTTGACTTTCCGTTATCACCGCCGATAATGAGTTCTACGGTATCTGCTTTGCAGGTATCAGTGTGAACCTCTAGTATAAGTGAATCGGTATGATTAACAGCTTTAATAAATAGCCAGACGGCTACGGTATCCCTGTTTTTGCTGAATTCCTTAAACATCCATTCGTGGTCAATCTTGAGGTTAAGACTTTCTATATCAATCTTCTCAACTGGTCTGTTATACACAAAAACCACCTTACAGTATTCGGGTGAGAATGACTTTTTAAGGTATTGGATTGATTTTTCCTCTGTAAAAGTGCGAACCGTAAGTTTTGGTTTAGGGCTTTCTTTGAGAGAATCTTTTTCTGCGATTGGTTGCTTTTTTGGCTTTAAGGTATCCTGTGCGGCGGTATCTTTTGGTTCAGGTCTTGGGACATATATTGGGGCAATCAGGGTATCGATAAATCCAATGGCTTCTTCCTCAGGCAGGTCGAAAAGCAGGTTGCTGTTTTTGTCTTTCAGGGCGATGAGTTTGTAGTTGCCTTCCTTTAAGTTGGTGAGGGTGAAGTTGCCATTCTCATCACATTTGGTGTAATAGGTTGGCAACTTTTTCATCGGCATGGAGTCTACTTCAGTATCATAAAGCATTACCAACACTGCTTTTTCGGTAGACTTATCAAAAGCATCTACAACCTGGCCTGAAAGTGAGAGCGAATCGATATATGGCCCTGTGGAGAAAGCGTAGCTCAAATTATTCAAGACATTACTTTCATTAATGTCTTTGATTGACTCACCGAAGTTGATGTTATAGGTGGTATTAGGCTTAAGGGTGTCTTTAAAAGTCACTATTAATGACTTTTTCTTGATGGTGAAATCAGGAAGTGCTTTTAATGGTGGTGATATAAAGAATTGATTACTCGCATCCTGTATCTGCATGTACTCATCAAAAGTGAATGTGATTTTATCACCGATGAAGTTGGTGTTTTGGTTAGGTGGTATAGTTTCCAGTACTTCTGGTGGAGTGGTGTCTTTCGGGCCGCCTGATGGTTGACCTTGCTGGGCACAACTACTCAATACTACGAGCAAGGCAAGTGCCAGGTAATAAGCAGGTACGGTTTTTAAAGTTCTGTTCAAGTCTTACGCAAAAGAGGCTACCAAATTAGCCAATTGATTCAAATATTGCTCATCCACTTCATCAAATGATGAATATTTATCACTGTCAATATCCAGTATTAACCTGACTTCACCATCTTTTATTATTGGAACCACAATTTCGGATTTAGAATGTTCACTGCAAGCAATATGCCCGGGGAATTGATTGACATCAGCCACATTGATTGTGCGCTTTTCTTTCCATGTTGTGCCGCACACTCCTCTCCCAAAAGCTATTCTGGTGCAAGCCACAGGCCCTTGAAAAGGTCCTAATACCAATTGATTATTCTCCACTATGTAAAAGCCTACCCAGAAAAAATTGAAAGCCTCTTTGAGTGCTGCTGCTATGTTTGCAAGATTAGCTACGAGGTTTTTTTCACCATCAGTCAACGCCTTTAATTGGGGCATTAAGCCTTGATAAATTTCACTCTTGGTAGCGTTTGTAGGTAGTATGATACTTTCTGCCATGATGCAAAGATGCGAAATGTGTGTTGGAAATGTTTTCTTTTCAGAAAGTTTTGAACTTTACTTTTATTTAAAAGTCTTAGCACTATTTTTGCTGACACGACGTTAGAGAGTATGAGCCAGTCATGAAAAAAGCCATCAGTATAGCCTTGTTTTTGATGCTATTGTTGCCAACAGTGGCGTTAGCACAGCCTAAGTTTGGTATATACGCCAACATTGGGGGTATGTATTATTTAGGCGATTTGAAAGAAACTGCTTTGCCCGACTTCAGGACTTTGAAGTTGACTTATGGTGGCGGCATTACCTATCAGGCTGGTGATATAATTGGCTTACACCTGAACTATCTGCGTGGTAAACTAGAGGGGGAGGATGCCTATGCTGTTAGCCCTGCCCGCCGCAATAGGAACCTGCGCTTCCTTACCACTATTGACGACATTAGCTTTAGGGTAACTTTTAATTTCGTTAGGGAATACCCACCTCGGATAATACCTTATGCCATTGTAGGTTTTGGTATGTTTCATTTTAATCCTACCCATAATGGGGTGCCATTACAACCATTGGGTACTGAAGGGCAGGGAGTGCCTGGATATCCGGCGCCATACTCATTATGGCAACCCAATGTGCCTGCTGGTTTGGGTATCAAATATCGCAGGTGTAGATGGGCAGTGAAGTTGGAGGCTGTTTATCATAAGCTGTTCACTGACTACCTTGATGATGTGAGCGATGCCTATCCTGACCCAGCGGTTTTGGGTTCTGCTGCTGCTGTATATTATTCAAACCCTGCGATAGTGCCTAATAATAGGGCGATTAGAGGTAACCCTACGAGAAAGGACTCCTGGATTGACCTTAATCTGGGAGTGGTGTTTTACTTCGGGCGTTGTGGCTTGGATAATGACAGAATGCTAGAGGATTGTGAGGACCTATACAAAGACCTTCATGACATACCACAATAGTGGTGTTGCAGAATATCAAATAAGTAAATACCTTGCCGTTTTTGATTTTCAGAGGATGGATATTTCTATCAAATGAAATTTTTTTGTAAAAACTTGGCATTGCGTTTCTCTTTGTTTATGCGGTATTGTCGATAAACAACAATGTTGTAACTTGTTGAAAATGAGTAAGATATGTAATTCATGTCAGCTAATTTTGTACATTTGGAACAAATCAAAAATGTGAACCGAGAAGCTCTTTATCGAAACATAAAGAAGAAGAAGTCTTTTTTGTGTATTGGTCTTGACACAGATATTGCCAAGATACCCCAACATTTGTTGGAGCATCCTGACCCGATATATGAGTTTAATACAGCTATTATTAATGCGACACATGACCTGTGTGTGGCCTATAAGCCCAACATTGCTTTTTATGAAGCTTTGGGTGTGAGTGGCTGGTTGAGCCTTGAAAAAACCATGAGTGACATACCAGATGGGGTTTTTACCATCGCTGATGCCAAAAGAGGCGACATTGGCAACACTTCATCTAAATATGCCCATGCCTTTTTTGATGTGATGGATTTTGACTCGATTACCCTCTCGCCATATATGGGTAAAGACTCGGTTTCCCCTTACCTGGAATACCAGGATAAATGGGTAATTATATTGGCGCTGACCAGCAACCAAGGGGCAATGGACTTTCAGTTAATGCAAGATGCTACTGATAATAAGCGCCTTTTTGAAAAAGTCTTAGAGCGATCTCAAGAGTGGGGAAGCCCTGACAACATGATGTATGTAGTAGGAGCTACACAAGCCAGTATGATAGGCGATATACGCAAAATAGTTCCCAATCACTTCTTTTTGGTTCCAGGTGTTGGTGCCCAAGGCGGGGACTTGAACGAAGTGGCCAAGTATGGGTTAAATGACCATTGTGGATTGTTGGTAAATTCTTCAAGAGGGATTATATATGCCTCGAGTGGAGAAGACTTTGCCGAAGCTGCCCGCGAAGAGGCGCTGAAGCTACAGAAGGAGATGGAGCGCATACTGGGTGAGGCAAAGTTGATTTAATACTTGTTTTCTACACCGTTTTATGTCGCTACGCTGTAGCTTCAATATTCACCTGGTTTACTTGCTATTAATATGTCGCCGCTCTGCGGCGGAGGTATTTTCGCCTTGTAAAGTTCAATTTCTTATAAGGCTAATTGTTATCTCGGCTTATTTTTTCTCAAGTAAAGTTTTTGACCTGCAACTGGTTGAGTGCCTGGTTCCATGCGGTTTTTCTTGTACAGCTTCTTGAGTTTAATCCCGTACTTTTGCGAGATGTCCCTCATAGTTTCTCCAGAAACTACAATATGATACTCTTCAAGCGCTTTACCTCTCTTGGGTTGTAGATAAACTATTTCACCTTCAATGAATTTATGGTTATCATCAAAGTCGTTGTAGCGGGTAAGCTGCCATTTGCGGATATCATAATTGCGCTCAAACCCCTCAAAGGTACTGCCTTCATGTGCTACGATGTATTTAATGTTGTTTTTGCTGACCCTAACTTTACTGCCCATACTCACCGTAAACTCCGACTCATCTGCTAACTTGTCTCTTTTAGGTTGGGGTTTTTCTTCTTTGGTAATTACTTTTTCATTCCCTTCAGGTACGGTAGTCACGTCATCATATAGTTGTAAATTATTCTCCTCAATTATTTTTATCAGGAGTTGAGGGTATTTTGGATTGGTGGCATATCCTGCTTTTTTTAATCCATGAGCCCAGCCTTTGTAATCGGTTCTTTTCAGTTTAAACAAGTCAGCATAGCGCCCTCTGGTGCTTAGAAATTCAGAATGGTCTTTGTACGAATCGAATACACTTTCGTAAACGCGAAAGCACTCACCTTTAGTATCATCATCCATGTAGAATTTCTCTCCAGGCCATGACCCATGGCATTTAATACCGAAATGGTTATTGGCTTTTCGGGCCAATAAACTATTGCCATCACCGGATTCTAAAATGCCTTGAGCGAGTGTGATGCTGGCGGGCACACCACTTTGTAGCATTTCTTTCACGGCCATGCTTTTGTATTGTTGAATATACTCTTGTCGGGTGAATTTGCGTTCAGCAGGTTGAGTTTGTGCAACGCTTGCCGATATCAACAAGATTGCCAGTAGAGATAAAGGTGCCGATAGTTTCATATACATTTTTCGCCTCACTACAAAGGTATTCCTAGTAATAGAACGAGTAAGCTGCCTTTTTCTTATTTATAAACAAGGGGTTGTTAACTTAGGTGGCCCCTCCCAACCTAACCAAAGGGGAGGAGTCAAAATATTGAGCTTGTATCGGATGTATTTGAAGGGGGAATAGCAATATGACGATTGCTGATTGAAAAGCATGAAATTGTCATTCTAAATTTCTTAATTCCTGAACAGAATTATTCCCCTGCAGCCCGCCGGTGTGTATGGCGAGTATCCTGGAACCACGAGGGAAATAACCCTTACGGGCCAAATCATGAATGCCGTAAAGCATTTTGCCAGTATAGATAAAGTCGAGGGGTATTTTATGCTTCTTTTTGAAAGACTTGATAAAGTCAATTAATTCCTTATTGTATTTAGCGTAGCCGCCAAAGTGGTAATCAATGATGAGTTGGAAAGTATGGTTTTTAGTGAGGCCCGTGTATTCACGCACCATGGTTTTGATATTTTTCTCTAAAAACTTACCACCTTTTAATGCGGGGAAGCCCAGCACTTGCTCATCTTTTTTGGCAGAAACAATCAATCCAACCAGTGTAGTTCCAGTGCCGCAAGCGCAGCAAATGTGGGTGAATTTGTCTTCTACATCATATAGTATTTCGACACATCCGGTGATGCCCTCCATATTGGCGCCACCTTCTGGTACGAGATAGAATTTTCCAAATCTCCTTTTCAGGCTTTCCAGGTAAGCTGCTTCGGTTTTTATGTTGTATTCATCACGGCTTACGAAAACGAGTTTCATACCCATTTTTTTAGCAAAGCACAGGGTATGGTTATCGCCTTCTTTTAGTTCATCACCTCGGATGATACCAATGGTTTTAAAATTGAATTGCTCGCCAGCGGCAGCTGTGGCAGCAATGTGGTTGGAATAGGCTCCTCCAAAAGTGAGGATGGTACCATAGTTATGCTCTAAAGCTTCTATGATGTTGTATTTGAGTTTTCTCCATTTATTGCCGGAAATGGTGGGGTGGAGCAAATCTTCCCGCTTTATGTGCAATTCAATGCCCTGCTTAGTGAAAAGCTCGTCATTGATTTGTTGTACGGGCGGTTGTAGCTTTTTGGTCATAGGCAATTTGCTGCTACGGGGTTCCGCAAAATTATCTTTATTTTGCCTAATTATGCAGGATGGCTTTTACGGTAGGGATGAATATCAAGAGGGGGACTATTATTTTACCCCTGAGGGATATAGGGTTTTTACAGAGCAATACCTTTTAAGAAGGGGCTATTGCTGTAAGAATGGGTGCCGCCATTGCCCTTATGGGTTCAACAAGAAAACGGGAAGGGTAGAGGGCAAGAAAAAAAATGATGGAAGCAGCAATGACAACATCTGAGAAAGAACTTTTCAAACAGGAGATACTAGAGGGCATACCCGCTGAGCTGCCCCTGGCCAAACCTTATGATGAAAACATCAATCATGCTCCTAAGCGCAAGGATATACTGAATGAGGAGGAAAAGAAACTAGCTCTTCGCAATGCATTGAGGTATTTTGCAAAAGAACACCATGTTGTATTAGCGAAAGAATTTGCTGATGAATTGAGACAGTATGGACGAATATACATGTATCGTTTTCGCCCTGATTATAAGATAAGCGCCAGAAGCATTGAGGATTATCCCCATCAAAGCAAGCAGGCGGCGGCTATTATGCTGATGCTGAGTAATAACCTGGATTATGCTGTGGCCCAACATCCGCATGAGTTGATTACTTATGGTGGCAATGGTGCTGTTTTCCAAAACTGGGCACAGTATAGGCTGACCATGAAGTATCTGGCTGAGATGACCGATGAACAAACCTTGGTGATGTATTCAGGGCATCCGATGGGATTATTTCCATCTCATAAAGATGCGCCACGGGTGGTGGTAACCAACGGCATGATGATACCCAACTACAGTCAACCTGATGATTGGGAAAAATTCAATGCCTTGGGAGTGACCCAATATGGGCAGATGACGGCAGGCTCATTTATGTATATAGGCCCACAAGGGATAGTGCATGGAACCACTATAACGGTGCTGAATGCTGGGCGCATTATTTCGAAGAATGGTGAGGGACTTGAAGGTAAGCTGTTTGTGACGGCGGGCTTAGGTGGTATGAGTGGTGCGCAGCCCAAGGCAGCTAAGATAGCAGGCGCAGTAAGTATCACTGCTGAAGTGAACCCCAAGGCAGCTCAAAAGCGCCATGAGCAGGGTTGGGTAGATGAGATATATACTAATCTTGACCAGTTATTGGATAGAGTGAAGCAGGTGAGGGAGAATAAGGAAGTGATATCCTTCGCTTATCAGGGCAATGTAGTGGATTTGTGGGAAAGGATGGTAGAAAGGGATATGAAGGTGGATATCGGTTCAGACCAAACTTCATTACATAATCCCTGGGCGGGGGGATATTATCCGGCTGGATTGACGTATAAGGCTGCTAACCAGATGATGGTGGAAAGGCCTGAAGAATTCAAAGGGTTAGTTCAAGAAAGTTTGAAAAGGCAAGTAATAGCCATCAATGCGCTGACAGAAAGAGGGATGTATTTCTTTGACTATGGTAATGCATTCTTGTTGGAGTCGGGTAGGGCAGGTGCTGATATTTATAGAGGGGATAAATATAAATATCCGTCTTATGTGGAAGATATTATGGGACCAATGTGTTTTGATTATGGCTTTGGGCCCTTCAGGTGGGTGTGTACTTCAAACAGAGCTGAAGACCTGGCTTTGACAGATGAAATTGCAGCTGGGGTACTGGAGGAAATAATGAAAGATTCCCCGACGGAGATACAACAGCAAATGCAGGATAACATTAGGTGGATAAAGGCTGCAGGAGAGAATAAGCTAGTGGTAGGCTCACAGGCTAGGATATTGTATGCCGATGCTGAAGGCCGAATGAAATTAGCAGAGGCTTTTAATCAAGCCATTAAAGACGGAAGGTTATCAGCGCCAGTGGTGTTGGGTAGAGATCATCATGATGTTTCTGGCACGGACTCACCTTTTAGGGAGACAGCCAATATTTATGACGGGTCCAGCTTTACTGCTGATATGGCTATACAAAATGTGATTGGTGACTCCTTTAGGGGTGCAACATGGGTTTCTATCCATAATGGTGGTGGTGTAGGCTGGGGAGAGGTAATTAACGGTGGTTTTGGAATGGTGCTGGATGGTAGTGAGGATGCTAGCAGGAGGTTGAAGTCTATGCTGTTTTGGGATGTGAACAATGGCATAGCGCGCCGCAGCTGGGCCAGAAATGAAGGTGCCATGTCTGCCATAAAGCGTGAAATGGAGCGCACCCAAGGATTGAAGGTGACATTACCCAATTTGGTAGATGATGAACTACTTAATGACCTTTTCTAATCCATGAGTAAAAGGATAGGTATCGTTATACTTTTTTTAGGCTTTTTGGAGGTCATCTACCTGAGATACCTGTGTCTTGATGCGATTACGGATGACTTTATTTATAGCCTTGAGCCCTGGTATGATTTTATAGTTGAAAAAGGTTTTTTCCAGGCTTTTCATCATCGCTTTTCTGATTACTCGCCACCCTATTTGCATATGATGGCTATTGCCACTTTGCTTCCCCTGAAAAAGTTGACTGCCCTCAAGATGATACCACTCGCCTTTGAGCTGATTGCTGCCTGGGGTATTTTCAGAATACTGAGGCTGAAATTTACTGAGGGTTTGGCGCCATGGTGGGGAATGCTGGCGTTTTTGGTATTGCCCACAGTGATATTGAATGGGGCTTACTGGGCGCAGTGTGATGTGTTGTATACGTCTATGATAGTGTGGGCGATGTACTACCTGTTTAGGGAGAAGCCTTTATCTGCCTTTACATTCTTAGGGTTGGCATTTGCCATTAAAATACAAACAGTGTTTGTGTTCCCGTTTTTTGGCTTACTGACACTAAAGAATATCAAATGGATGAAGTATTGGCTGATGGTGCCTGTGATGTATTTTGTGTGCATCACTCCATCATTGCTAATGGGACGCAACTTGCAAAGCCTTTTGCTGATATATTGGCAACTGACTAAAAGTTGGGAGCCGCTCTCATTAAATTTCCCGAATGTGTATCACCTGATTGGCTTTGCTGAAGATTACCACTACACTTTTGCCAAAGGAGGAGTAGTGTTTACCGGAGGTGCGTGCCTGACCTTGGTTGGGTATATATGGCATATCTCAAGAGGGAAGAAGTTTTCAGAAGAAAGCCTGCTTTTGGGTGCGCTTACTTTTGCCGTTATGGTGCCTTTTTTGCTACCACACATGCACGAGCGGTATTTTTATGTGGCCGATGTTTTGGCACTGATATATGTACTGAAGCACAGGAAACACTTTTGGTTGCCGATTACAATTGTGACAATATCTACACTATCATACCTGCGATATATATGGGGGGGAAGGGGTGAGTTTATATCCTTTACTAATATGGCACTTGTAGTGCTGGCCTGCCTTATATTCTTGATTGTGGAATGGGTGAGGAGTGTGAGGGAAGATAAATCCAGCTTGTAAAGTTTATTTGTCCAATTTCCCCTAATTTTGGTTGGCACGGATTTTGGGAATCGTATTGAAAAATGGAAATCATGAAAAACTTAAGAATATATATAGGAGCAGTGGTGATGAGTTTGGTGGTATTGAGTTCATGTACAGTAGAAGACCCAGATGATTTTGATATCAGGGATGACTTTGTAGGCAATTGGCAGGCCAGTGAGCAAAGCCAGGTGTTTGGCAATTCCAATTACTCAGTTAGCATTTCAAAACACGCAACTGACTCCACTAGAATTTATATTAACAATTTTTACCAGATAGGCTCTTCAGAAAGGGTGGTGGCAGTTGTAGATGGCAACCAGCTTTCTATTCCTACACAAACCGTGAATGCCCGTTTGTTTGTTGGTTCGGGTTCATTGGTTTCCGGAAGTATTAATATCAACCATACCGCAAGCGACGGCAGTGAGACTGATAATGTGAACGTTACTTACGTGAATTAGCTTGTATTGAAGGTGGAAGGCACGGGCAACGTTATATCAAAGAAGAAAGACTTAATACCTGTTTCGGTTGGGCTGCGTAAGTATTTGCGCAGCTACAACAGGGCAAAGAAATTGCCCACCACCTATCAGCATTTGTTGGATTATGACTTTGCAGCGCCCCTGTTGGATAAAACAGGCAAGGATACGCTGTGGGAGACCGTGACCTATACTGAAGAGAAGTCGAAGCAGCTGGACCTGGCGCTTACCTCTATATACATGATGCTGAAAACAGAAGGGGAAGGCACTCGCTTGAAACACCTTACCGTGAACAGGATAGACTATTGTACATTTGGCAACTCCAATCCTTTCAGGGTGCGGATTATCAATACACTGAATGATAATTACGATTATTTTTATGTGAAGCAGGCCGATGCGTCACGTATTTATGGCCTGGAGTTGGAGCATATCCTTTCGCCGAATCGCATTAACTATTATGTAGACAGGGACACCTTGATTGAAGAGCATATAGCCGGTATACCTGGTGACCAGTTTATCAATAGCTATCTGGGCCAAAAGCAGATGAACAAGGTGAGGATTGCCAAGGAGTTTGTGAAGTTTAACGAACGCTGTTTTGTGAGGCTATTGGGTGATATGCGTTCGTATAATTACGTAGTAGACATAACACCTGACTTTGACGATATACAATACCGCATAAAAGCAATTGACTTTGACCAACAGAGCTATGAGGGCAGGAAAAACCTTTACCGCCCTCAGTTTTTTATTGAGAACAATAAATTGGTGCAATTGGGGATGAAGTTGCTTACCAGTGAAACGGTGGAGCAATACCAAAACGAGGAGCGCTCGTTAATAGCACGACGAATGAAGGTTGCCCGACATCAAATGAAGGACTTGATTGATGTAATGGTTTTGGATGAAACCTCTCCCACTGAAAAAACCAATGAGCTGAAGGCACAGTTGGCCAAGCATTATGGTGAAAAGTCCTTCCTCAAGTGCAAGACGATGGGTGAAGTGGTGAAGAAAAGCCTTAGGCTGGTGTTGAGGGGTTATCTTAAATAGCTTTTATTACTACTATTTTATTATCTCTCGGTTAAGCTTTAAACTTGGACTTAACAATTAAGCTATTCTTCGATAGAATGATTTGATTTTGATACCAGGCTAGTTATCAGCAACCCAAGGGAGTGATTTGGCTAGTTATTTGAATCCTGTTGTTTTTTATTTTCAATGTTATTGTTAATCATTGATTAACAATAAACGAGTTATTAATTTAAAAATAATGTTTGTTGTTATTATTTATAATAATGTGTTAAATTTGATTATTATTAACCAAAAATAATTCATGTTATGAAAACAAGACACAAAACAATTAGGTTATTGAGCATCATAGTAATGCTTTTTACTGGAATAAACATGCAAGTTTTTGCTCAATGTGAGCAGTGCAATGCTACTAATTGCACAACTGCAGCTTCAGCTACTGGAGATTGTGCATTTGCTCAAGGAGATGCTGCAGTGGCTTCTGGAAATAATTCGGTGGCGATTGGAGTTAGTACAACAGCATCGGGAGCAGATGGTGTGGCAATAGGTGAAAATGCTACGGCCAGTGGTAGTGCTAGCGTTGCAATTGGTGGGTCAGCAACTGCTGCAGGTTCTGAAGCCTTCGCAATTGGGAATACAGTTGATGCGGATGGGACTAATAGTGTAGCGATAGGTGAGGATTTGGAGGCAAATACTAGTTATAGCAAGAATTATCTATTCGGGACAGGGTTGCGGTCTAATAGTATGATTAACAATATTTCTAATTCTATCATGATTGGAATGAATAGTAATTTGCCTACCGTTTTTGTTGAAGGTGCCGAGGGGGCTACCGGAAATTGGGGACGAGTAGGTATCGGAACGACGGGCCCAAGTGGGATTTTGCACATAAGAGATGAGACGAGCGGTAATACGGATGTATATTTGGATAAAGCAAGTGGAGAAGTAGGTAGGCTTTATTTTGCAAAGGCTGGTACAGCTATCTCATCACTTTATAGTAGCAGTGCTGATGTTTTGTATATGAGGCAATTGGTAGATAATAAAGATATAGGTTTCTATCTGAACAATAGTGGTGAGCTTATGCGCTTAAAAGCCAGTACTAATGCAGTTGGAATAGGTACTAACAGCCCATCTATTAAACTAGAAGTACATGCTGATGCCGTTGCTTCTTCTGATGAAACCATTGCGCTATTTACAGCTTCAGATTCCGATGTATCAAATGAGCGTTTGATGATTCAAAATCGCTCAACTGGAAATGGTGATTTTTCTGGGGCGATTATTGGCCAAACTAATAGTACAACTTTTGAACCTTTGTTTATAAGAGGCTTAGTTAATAGTGGGTATGATTCAGGTACTTTGCCAGCTATGACGTTTGATGCACAATTATCAACTGGAGCGGATTTAAGTACAAGGCCATTGTTTAGATGGAGAAATAGCAGCTCAGTTTTAATGCAAATGACTGCGGATGGTGACTTAGGTATCAATACTGCAAGTCCTAGCGCTCGTTTGCACGTAAGAGAAGATGCTATTACTTCATTGGGAGAGACCATTGCTAAATTTACAGTATCAGATGATGCGGATAACTTCTTTATAGTTCAAAACACTACACAAACTGATGGTTATTTTGCTCCGTCTATTACGGGCCACAATGAGTCATTATCATCAGCTAGTGGTTTATATGTGATTGGAGAAATAGATTCTGAATCAGATGCAGGTACAACGGCGGTATTATCATTTAATGCCAGAAGGTCAGAGGCCGCTGTTCAAACACGTCCATTGTTCCGTTGGAGAAATTATACCACTACTGAAATGCTAATGGATGTTAATGGTAATTTAGGTATTAATACTACCTCGCCCAGTTATACATTACATGTTACTGGTACAGCTGCGGTTACTAACACTCCTGCAGCCGGTATGTCTGATAATAATTTGGGTATTAACACAAATGGCCAATTAGTAGATTTGACAGCTTCATCAGCCGTTTTCAAAGAAAATGTTGAAGACATAGATTTTGATAAAGAAGCCTTTTTGAGTCTACGTCCTGTTAATTTTGATTGGAAAGAAGCCTATGGTGGAGGACGTGATGCTGGCTTAATAGCCCAAGAAGTTGACAAGACTTTTCCCGAGCTTGCAGTGAGAGGGCCACAAAGGAAATATAATCCTGATGGTTCGATAGTACTGGATGATAACGGGGTGATTATTGAAGATCCAAGCCAAACTGAAGTAAGAGGTGTTAGATATCATAAGTTACCTGTGTACTTATTAGCCATAGTAAAAGAACAGGAAGCCGAGATAGCTGAGCTAAAAGAGAGCAAAGCTGAACTGGATGACTTGAGGCGAGAAATGCAAGAGCTACGTGAAGAGTTATATGGTTGCTGTGCTGTGAAGCCTGAGGTTACCGGACTTGGAAGCACAGAAAACGGTAATGGCGATTCTGTAAGTGAAGAATTTGTGCTTCTTAAAAATGATCCCAATCCATTTAGCGATTATACAGACATCAAGTTTGAGGCGAATGGTTGTGAAAAGTGCGAGATTGTGGTAACTGATATTTCAGGCAGGATAGTGAAAAGGATACAAACCAATGACGATAACGGAACGGTCAGGTTGTATTCCTCTGAGATAGGAAAAGGCATCTTCACTTATTCATTAATAAAGGACGGAGAAGTAGTGAGAACAGAAAGAATGGTTTCAACGAAGTAAAATCATTACATGAATCAATAAAAAAGGGCGAGAACTCGCCCTTTTTTATTGACTATTTATGAATTTCAATATTCCCTTCCTTACCTTCCCCATTCAGTGCATAGCTCCTGAGATATTCTGTTTCGTCGCAATCACATTTCCTGGTGTCAATAGTTACATCGGTAATTTCATGCGTTTGCTTGGCTTTATGCATGAGTATGTGATAATCATAGTCATCACGGATTTTCTCCGTTAAGCGATAAGAGAAGTGGTCGCCATCATTAGCAACATAAATTGGAATACTATCCTTAATTACGGCTGTTCCTGCCTCATATTTGACAATGGAGATGCTATCCATTTCGTTCGCATTGAATCCATAGAATTTGATGTTGCTGTAATCAACAGTACACAACTTGCAGCAGCTGTGCAAGGCAATACTCAATGAACTCACTAAGGCAACAAAGACAAACTTTTTCATTTGAACAGACTTAAAAGTAAGTTTGGTTATACTGTATTATAGCACAAAAGGTTTTCATATATCTAGTGTGTATGGTGTGATAAATTGGGTGTATAATGTAATTTATTTACAAAGTAAACAAAGTTTTATCGAGATCCCCGAGGGACTCACGGAAAATCTTGAGTCGTGAATAACATAGTCTGTTTATGACTTTCCTTTGTAGTGGCTGCTTTCAGAAGATATTGTAATAGTAGTGTTTTTTGGTAATTTCCCGCAATGATGCAACGCCTTACATATTGGGCCTTTTGGTTGATGCTGTTCTCTTTTGTAGTGCTGGTGTTGGTTTTGGGGCGGTATAATCGTTTTGCTCATGATGATTTTGCTGTTATAGACAGGGTTGTTGATATTGGTGTGTTTAGCTCTGTAGGGCATTGGTATCACGTGTGGTCGGGGAGGTGGGCTGCAAACGCAATAATAGCAGGGCTTCTGAAGCTTTTTAGCAGTTATGGAGGGCTTTGGTTTTATTCGGCAATTACGTTACTTTTTTGTTTTTGGGCTTGTAAGGTTTTTATAGGTGGTTTATTGAGTAGGGTTCTTGAAAGTCAACAGCAGTGGGTGTTTTCGGGGTTGTTAGCTGTTTCGCTTTTTTACTTGTCTTTTGATATTGGCGAAACCTGGTTTTGGGTAACATCCAGCGTGATGTATTTATGGAGTGTGTTGGCTTGCTTGCTGGGTTTGGGTTGGGTAATAAAAGATGAAAAACCTTGGTGGCATTGGTTAGGAATAGTTTTATGTTTTGTGTTTGTGGGTGGCTCTAATGAAGGTTTTGCCGTGGTGCTTCTAGTTGCTTTGCCTGGCCTATTTTTAATGAAGCGTGTTTCAAAAGTGAAACTGGGCTTGGCTTTGGGAGCGTTGCTTGTGGGATTCATTGTGCTTTATGTCGCACCGGGCAATGGCATCAGGAAAGAAAATTTTCCTGAAGTAAGCCTGTTTGAGGCGTTTAAGGTGGCTTGTGTTTCTTTCAAAATACTAGTGAAAGAGTTTATTATCCCCAAGTTTGCTTTTTTGTTGCTTTTTGGTTTGGCGTGGTTATCAGTTGGAGCGAGAAACCAAAGCAAAGGCACAGGTAATTTTCTCAGGATTAGCGGAATAATTGTGCTAGCGACTTTAATATTGTGTTTCCTGGCTATGTTACCAACGGCATACACTTTAGTTTCGTTAGGGCCAAAACGTTACTTGATACAGGTGTCACTCTATCTTGCGTTGGGTACCATAGGTATTGGTTTTTATGCAGGTTATCATTTGAGAAGCAAGAGAGTTTTTTCTGTTTTGGCTTTAGCTTCAATCGTTACCATTTCTGGTTACAACATATATAGTGTAGTTACTCAATACCCCATTGTGAAGAGCTATGCAAAGGCTGAAGATGCTCGTATTGCTTTATTGTTGAAGGAGAAAGAAACGGGTAGGACAGAGTTGCTTTCACTTGACCCACTTCCACCAAGTGGCATGCTGAAGGGCAATGAGTTGAGTGAATATCCTGACCATTTCAGTAATCAGGGATTGAAACAAGTTTTGGGGCTAGACTTCAATATTCGGGTAAAGACCCTAGAAGAATTAAAAAAACCTTAGGCTGAAACGGGAGCGTTCATCAAGTCTTCAATCTCTTCCACCTCTATTGGGATGTTTTCCATTAAGTCTTTTGGTGCGTCATCGGTCACGAGGATATTATTCTCAATTCTCACACCGATGCCTTCTTCGCGAATGTATATGCCTGGCTCGCAAGTGAACACCATGCCTGGTTTTACTGGGGCAAAGAAATCACCGACATCATGCACATCTAGTCCCAAAAAGTGGGAGGTACCATGCATGAAGTACTTTTTGAATAGTGGTTGCTCGCCTTTATGGTTTTTTGCATCGGTTTCAGTGAACAGGCCTAATCCGATGAGTTCCTTCTCAATCATTTTACCTACTTCATCGTTCAGTTCTTTGATTATTGTACCTGGGCGAAGCATATTAGTGGCTTCTTTCATAACCCGCAATACGGCATTGTAAACAGCTTTTTGTCTATCAGTAAAGCGGCCATTGACTGGTACAGTGCGTGTTAGGTCAGAAGCGTAATTGGCATATTCTGCTGCGGCATCAATTAATAATACATCACCATCATTCAGGCGTTTATCATTTTGAATGTAATGCAATACACATGAGTTGGCACCACCTGCAACAATTGGCTCATAAGCAAAGCCACGTGAGCCATTGCGAACAAACTCATGCAAGTACTCGGCTTCCACTTCGTACTCCATCACTCCTGGCTTGAGGAAATCCAACACCCTGCGGAACCCCTTCTCTGTGATGTCACATGCTTTTTGTATTAAGGCCACTTCCCAGTGAGATTTTATTTCTCGTAAATCCTGCATGATTGGGGCACTGCGCTCGCAGTTATGCAACGGATATTTGTCTTTAAACCATTTCAAGAATCTTGCATCGCGGGTTTCCACTTCTACTTTGGCGCGGCCATGCTCATTGGTATTGAGGTATATCGCCTCTGCTTCTGGTAGCAGGGTGTGTATTATTTGTTCAAATTGTTCTAGCCAATACACCGTTCTAATACCTGAGACCTCATAAGCAGCTTGCTTGGTAAGCATTTCGCCTTCCCAAATGGCTATTAGTTCGCTGGTCTCGCGCAGAAATAGAATTTCCCTGTGTTTTTCATCCCTCGCATCAGGAAAAAGTACTAAAATGCTTTCTTCCTGGTCAACACCACTGAGGTAGAACAAGTCGCTATTCTGGCGAAAGGGCATAGTGCCATCAGCATTGGTCGGCATGCGATCGTTAGAGTTAAATATCGCTATCGACTTAGACTTCAGGCGTTGGGTATAGTTCTTCCTGTTCAGGATAAACAATTCATTACTAATGCTTTCGTACCTCATGGCTTATTATTTTAATCCTCACAAAGGAACGAATTATTGGGGAGATTTGGGTGGGGGTGGTGAGTTAGGGAATGTGAAATAGGAATATGTTGCATCTTTGTATCACATTAAGTCATGAAACCCCAACAAATCACCTTTAAGCAGCCTGTAAAGGTCTTTCAGGTCTTTCGTAATATTAATTTTATGGCAAGGCTGATCAATCATTTAATGAAGTGATTGGCGACTTGGAGAGAAATATCGCTTCCTTATTTAGAATCATTCTCAATATGTGCTGATTGCCACATTTTGGGTATTGGATTTGGTTAAGAAATCATCCATGCGTAACTTTATGCCCCGAAAAACCTCTCAAATCTAAATCTTAGCAAAACATGAGCAATAATCGCAGCCTGGCTTCAATCACGCAAAAGGTGCTGATGGCGTTAACGGGCTTGTTTCTCTGCACCTTTTTGGTGGTGCATTTGGCGGGTAACCTGCAGTTGATACCAGGCATGGGCACCAGGGAAGGCTTTAATGAATACGCCCTGTTCATGACCACTTTTCCACTTATCAAGATAGTATCATACGGTTTGTATGCGAGTATAGTACTCCATGCTATCGTGGCTCTAATATTAACGGTTCAAAACAACAAAGCAAGGCCAATTAGGTATGCCAAAAATAATGCAGCAGCTAATAGCTCATGGGCTTCGCGCAATATGGGCTTATTAGGAACGGTAATACTGGCATTCATCATCATTCACATGAAAAGTTTTTGGGCTGAATACCATTGGGGCTCTCTGCCGTTAGATGCTAATGGCAATAAAGACCTTTATGAAATAACGGTGACTGCTTTTCAGCAATGGTGGTATTCGCTGCTTTATGTGATTTCAATGGTGGCCTTGGCTTTCCATTTGATGCATGGTTTCCAATCTGGTTTCCAGTCATTGGGTTTGAGTCATGCGAAATACACACCTATCATTAAGAAAGTGAGTATGGCATTTGGTATAATCATTTGCTTGTTGTTCGCTATCATTCCAATTTCGATCTATTTCGCTCAATAATAAAAGCATACAGACGACTATGTCAGTTCTAGATTCAAAAATACCTGAAGGTCCTATAGACAAAAAGTGGACTAACCATAAAAACCATATCAACTTGGTGAGCCCTGCCAATAAGCGCAGGATAGATGTGATAGTAATCGGTACAGGCTTAGCTGGCGGCGCTGCCGCTGCTTCGCTTGCTGAATTGGGTTACAACGTAAAGGCTTTCTGCTACCAGGATAGCCCACGCCGTGCGCACTCCATTGCTGCACAAGGGGGTATCAATGCCGCCAAGAATTACCAAAATGATGGCGACAGCACTTACCGCTTGTTCTATGATACCATCAAGGGTGGCGACTACCGTTCTCGTGAGGCGAATGTTTACCGCTTGGCAGAAGTATCAGCCAATATCATTGACCAATGCGTTGCACAAGGCGTTCCTTTCGCTCGTGAGTATGGCGGCTTGCTGGACAATCGCTCTTTTGGCGGTGTTCAGGTTTCCAGGACTTTCTACGCTAAAGGCCAGACTGGCCAGCAGTTGTTGCTGGGTGCATATTCAGCCATGTCAAGGCAAATAGGTAAGGGTAAGATAAAAATGTATAACCGCCATGAGATGTTAGAGTTGGTGGTTGTTGGGGGTAAAGCACGCGGTATCATTGCCCGTAACTTAACTACTGGTGAGATAGAAAGACATTCAGCCCATGCTGTGTTGATTTGCTCTGGTGGTTATGGAAACGTATTCTTCCTGAGCACCAATGCTATGGGCAGCAACGTTACGGCTGGTTGGAAAATACACAAGAAAGGTGCTTTCTTCGCGAACCCATGCTATACGCAAATTCACCCGACTTGCATTCCTGTTTCAGGCGACCACCAAAGTAAGTTGACTTTGATGTCTGAATCACTAAGAAATGATGGCAGGATTTGGGTGCCTAAAAAGAAAGAAGATGCTGAAGCCATCCGCGCTAAGAAGTTGAAGCCAACCGATTTAAAAGAAGAAGACAGGGACTACTATTTGGAGAGAAGGTATCCGGCTTTTGGTAACCTGGTGCCACGTGATGTTGCGTCGCGTGCTGCTAAGGAAAGATGTGATGCTGGCTTTGGTGTGAATGCTACAGGTGAAGCAGTGTTCTTAGACTTTGCTTCAGCGATACAGCGTTATGGTAAAGAGGCTGCTTTGGTGCAAGGCGAGGATGTTGACAATTCTGAAGTAGTAACCCATTTAGGTAAAAAAGTGGTGGAAGCCAAATACGGTAACCTTTTCCAGATGTATGAGCAAATTGTGGATGATAACCCATACGAAACACCAATGATGATATACCCTGCGGTACACTACACTATGGGTGGCATTTGGGTAGACTATAATTTGATGACAACCATTCCTGGTTGCTTTGCCTTGGGTGAAGCTAACTTCAGCGACCACGGAGCTAACCGTTTAGGGGCTTCTGCGTTGATGCAAGGCTTGGCGGATGGCTATTTCGTGATACCTTACACAGTGGGTGATTACTTATCTGGTGATATCAGGACGGGTGCTATACCAACTGACTCACCAGAGTTTGACGAAGCAGAGAAAGAAGTAAAAGAAAGATTAGAGCATTTCATCAACAATAAAGGCACAAAAACCGTTGATTATTTCCACAAGAAGCTAGGAAAAATTATGTGGGAGAAATGCGGCATGGCACGTAATAAAGAAGGTTTGGAACAGGCTATTCAGGATATACGTGCTTTGCGTGAGGAGTTCTGGAAAGATGTTCGTGTGCCTGGTAAAATGGATGAGTTGAACCCAGAGTTGGAGAAAGCAGGTCGCGTGGCTGATTTTCTTGAGCTGGGCGAATTGATGTGCAAAGATGCATTGACAAGGAATGAATCATGTGGTGGGCATTTTAGAGAGGAGTACCAAACTGAAGAGGGTGAGGCCATGCGTGATGACGATGGCTATACACACGTGTCAGCATGGGAATATAAAGGTGACCCCGGTGCAGCCGAACTGCATAAGGAAGACCTCAAGTACGAGTATATTGAATTAAAGCAACGGAGTTATAAGTAATAAGTTATTAGCCCCTAGCTATTAGCTTTTAGCAACAAAAGACTATGAATCTTAACTTAAAAATCTGGAGGCAAAGCAGCCCAAACGACAAAGGTAAAATGGCGGATTATAAAATCACTGACGTTTCACCAGATATGTCTTTTTTGGAAATGCTGGATGTATTGAATAATCAATTGATTGAGGCAGGGGATGAGCCTATTGCATTCGATCATGATTGCCGTGAGGGTATCTGTGGGATGTGCAGTCTATACATCAATGGTGAGGCACATGGCCCAGGCAAAGGGATTACAACTTGCCAGTTGCACATGCGCAGCTTTAAGGATGGCGATACTATCTATATCGAGCCTTGGAGGGCATCTGCGTTCCCAGTAATTAAAGACCTAGTGGTTGACCGCACTGCTTTTGACCGTGTAATGTCTGCGGGTGGCTTTGTTTCAGTAAATACTTCTGGCAGAACTCAGGATGCCAATAATATTCCAGTACCAAAAGAAGATGCAGACAAGGCCTTTGATGCTGCTACCTGTATCGGTTGTGGTGCTTGCGTAGCCAGTTGTAAGAATTCTTCGGCAATGTTGTTTGTTTCAGCTAAAGTAAGCCAGTTGGCGCTATTGCCTCAAGGTAAGGTTGAGCGTACTGAGCGTGTACTCAACATGGTGAAGCAAATGGACGAAGAAGGCTTTGGTAACTGCTCAAATACTGGTGCCTGCGAGGTGGAATGCCCTAAAGAAATCTCTTTAGAGAATATTGCCCGTATGAACAGGGAGTATTTAGTAGCTTCAGTTAGTTCGGAAAAGTAGGCTATTTCTTTCTTTTAAAAAGTATTTGTCTATCGTCAAGGTTTGTTTCTAGTTCCCAACCTTGGTCATATAAACCTTGGAGATAGTTGGCCATATCCTTGTTTTGGTTCATCCATCCCTTTTTTGAGTTGGCAATTGCCATTTTATGTGTAACAGGTTCGCTTCCTGCTTTTGCTTCACAGATGCCATAGGTATTGCGAATGCCAATAACCAGCACTTCATACTCCTCACCTTCAGGCCTAGCTGGGCTTTTCTCAGTAAAAGATAAATAGAACACGCCAGCCAAAATAATGGCTACAAGAATTAAGTTTAAGTTTTTCATTGGGTTTGTTTTTTAGTTTATGGTTTAAAGGTAAAAGTAAGAGGCTTAATTATTAACATCATTCCAAATGCTTAACATTTTATCCATGTGGTCTTTTAGAGACAGTTGATTTTGTTTGATAAAATCAGCTGAAATAGAGAATGGGGTATTCTCCAATTCAAGTATTGCCGTTAGCCAATCTTGCGGCTTGAAGGAATTGATGATAACGCCTTCGCTCTCACCAACTATTTCTTTGGCACCCACCTGATGAGATACTAAAACTGGTGTCCCACAGGCTAATGACTCACTAATGATTTGCCCGAAAGGCTCATAAGTAGCAGGGTGGATGGTATAGTTTGTTGCGGTATAGAGTTCATCTGTATTTCTGATGTAACCCAGGTTTTTTACATTGGGAAGAGTAGTTCTTACTCTATCACCTGCTACCAAAAGCACATACTTTTCGGGCAATTGTTTAAAAACTTCTAACAGTATCGGCATCCCTTTGCGGCTGTGGCTGGCAGACACAAAAGCAAAAGCGATTTTGTCTTCACTAATACCAAACTGTTTTCTAAGTTCTGTTCTTTGTGGTCCTTTGCTCTGGTTGAATTTTGAGGTGTCCAATGGGGGGAAAAGCACTTTTACTTTCTCAGGAGCAAGGCCATACATGCTCACCACTTCATCAGCAATCATTTGAGAGGCAGCTAAGATGACTTTTGAATAGTCAAAAGACAGTTGGTCCAACAGTATTTGGTTTTTGTCGTCAATACCTGATGGTTTTCTACTATAGGCTGTTAAATACCCCAAGTGATTCCCTGGAGCCAAAACCATTTGCTGATGTGAGGTTCTCCCCAATGACAGGCTAAAGTCAAACCGTTCTTTTTCCATCACTTTTGCCAGCTTATGGTTGAAGTACCGCTTGCGATAAAGTTTGGGCATAATACCCAAATTAGTTTTGAGTATTCGTACCCCCTTAGGAACAGTAACCTCTTTTGACTGCTTAGCACAAATGATGGTTACTTCATCACCTCGCTCTAAGAAATAATTCATGTAATTGATGAGCCTGGTTTCTAACCCACCTTTGTGCAACAAACGATAATGTATAAGAGCAACTTTCATACTGAGGGCCTCGCCAACAAAGGAATTGTCTGAGGCTGGGGTAAAGTTAACTTAAAAACACAGGAATGTTATTTGTATGTATAAAAGCAATAACTTTGCATAAAACAATATTTATATAAAGCCTATGAAAAACTTTACTCAACTATTAGTAATTACCACATTATTACTTTTTCCCGCACTAAGCACTTTTGCGGGCGATGGTTACCTTACCAGCGTATCGGTTAGCCCTTACGTCAAGACTAACACTGGTTATACTATCAAGTGCAACCTAAAAAATGCCAGTGGTTCAAACATCACCCAGTTTAAAATTGGTTGGACTTTGGATAATGGCTCTATCAATTGGGGGCAAACTGTTAACATTTCAAGCGGTGGGCTTCCCACAGGTGGTTATTATATGCCACATACCCATAATACTCCTTTAAATGTGAGTTCGCAAGGTGCTCATGTATTGAAGATTTGGGTGCAGGCAGTGGGTGAGACTAATTATGCTAATGATACCGTAACAGTTAATTTTAAGGCAATTGACAATTATGCTTCAAAAGTTACCCTGTTTGAAGTGTATACAGCTACATGGTGTCAGCATTGCCCACCTGCCAATACTGTTGCCCAAGATATGGCATCTAGCCCTGAAGTAGCTGTGGCTAAGTTCCACAATAGTGACTCTTACTCATTTACAGCTGGTGAAAACTACATGGAAGACTACTACCCTTCTGGCATATTCACCCCTGGTGGTGTGCTAGATATGGGAGAGTTTGGTGGTTATGAAATCAACTCAGGACACAATACCTGGGGAAGTCAAGTAAGCGGTAAATCGGGCAGCATCAGCCCTGTTGCAATTACTTTGAGCATGAATGTTAACAGTTCAACCAAGGTGCTTACAGCTGATATAGATGTTAACTTCAAGTATGCTGAAGCTGGTGACTATTATATTAACGCTTACATATTGGAGAGCGGTATTTCGGGTCCACAAACCAATGCCCCTGCAGGTTATATTCACAATAACCTAGTTCGCCATATGTTAGGTGGTGCAACAGGTACTGGTGGTATTATTCCATCTAGCCCTGCTGCTAACACAGATTATAGCCATTCTTACAACTATACCATTCCTTCAGGATGGGATATTGATAAGTTGACAGTGATTGCTGTTGTATTCAAAAAAGAGAGCAACACTACTTGGGCAGCCAATGCAGCCAAGGCTGGTTACATAACTTCAGTGGAGGAGCCTACTAAAGTTGATAACAGTATTAACATATATCCTAATCCATTCAATGACTTCTTCACAGTTGAGTTACCACAATCAGCTGATAAAGTAGCTGTTGAGATATATTCAATTGATGGACAAATGGTTTACGCAAAAGAATATGGCAATACCAGCAACTATAGCTTGCTAAATATTGACATGAGTGGTATGGGCTTGAGTCCGGGTTTCTATACACTTAGGTTGCAGGCTGATAACTACACTTATGCCAAACGCTTAGTGAAGTTTTAAACTCAGTTAAAGATTATTACTGAAAGGCGGGAGTATCCCGCCTTTTTTGTTAAATAAAGTGTCCCGTCCTGAACTAAACTCAAATGGAGCAACTACCCAACATAAGTTTACGAAGCATTAAAGCTTTTTCACTGGTAAAGCAAAACTTCCTAAATTCGCACTTTAATCGTGTTTTATGAAAAAGCTCTTTACTACTCTGCTAATTTTAATGGTGTTTGCTGCAAGTGCTATAGCCCAGAGCAATTATGAGGAAGTTGTCTACCTCAAAAATGGCTCAGTAATCCGTGGCATTATTGTAGAATTTGTGCCAGGGGTTTCCCTTAAAATTAAAAGTGGGACTAACGTTTTCTTCTATAAGATAGAAGAAATAGAAAAAATAACCCGCGAGATACCAGAAAAGGGTAGTGGGGCCAATGGTGCTGGTGACTATGGCTTTAAATCCAAGGGCTTTGGAGCATCTTATGAAATGGGTTTTATCGCCTTCCCTGGAGATTTTACTGCATTTTCAATGGTACTGGTAAACGGATACCGTTTTAGTCCGCACTTTTTTATGGGTTTAGGTATAGGTGCTGAATTGGCTTCTGGATTCGTGAGTGTGCCTGCATACTTGGATTTTAGGGCTTACTTTCTTAAAAGCCGCCTAACCCCCTACTTTGATTTAGGGCTCGGTTACAATATGTGGTCGGCAGGCGGTGGTGTGTTGCATGGGTTCATGGCCAGTCCTGCTTTTGGTGTGAGAGTAGCCTTGACCCAAAAAGTAGGCATGGGCCTGAATTTAGGGTATAAATATGTGGGTATTCCTATCTCAAATTCGCTTGTGTCTGATGGTGGGCTTACCTTCAGAATAGGCGTTGAGTTTTAATCATAACAGTTTTTAGATATGAAAAAGATAATTTACCTATTGTTTGCTGCCACGCTAAGTGTGGCTATTATTGGTTGCAATAAGGAAGAAACACCTGAAGAAACCTGCAACAACAATAAAAGAGATAATGGCGAAACAGAAATAGACTGCGGTGGTGAATGTGAGCCTTGCCCATTTCCAGCAACTTTAACAGCTTCAGTGGAAGGTTTGACCTATGTGGCTAATACTGCAGGCGGCAGCCAGCAGGGTAATGGGATAAGTGTAAGCTCGTCAGGAACGGGAGGGGGTGATTTGTTTTTTGTTTTCTCTGGAGTAACAGAAAACACCTCTTTGCCTATTACCGGAGCCTCAGTTGACGTGGGGGATGACTATTTTGTATTTGAAATAACTGATACAGGCCATGTGGTAATCACCAGCCATGACCAGGTTAGGAAGATTATAAGTGGTAGGTTCTCATTCAGTGCACGAGATTACTACAATAGCAATAATGTTGGCTTAATACAAAATGGCACCTTTGAGAATGTGAGGTACAGTAACTAAATTGGATGCTCCCAAATTAATTCTTTCGGCTGTGCAATCATTTTTTTAGTTTTGCCCTCGGAAAATTTTTCCGGGAGCCAACTATGCCAAACACAAAATACATTTTCGTTACAGGAGGGGTTACGTCATCATTAGGCAAGGGTATCATATCGGCTTCTTTAGCTAAACTACTTCAAGCGCGCGGTAAATCAGTTACCATTCAGAAGCTTGACCCTTACATCAACGTTGACCCGGGAACGCTTAATCCATACGAACATGGCGAGTGCTACGTAACCAATGACGGGGCAGAGACAGACCTAGACCTAGGGCACTACGAGAGATATTTGAACGTACCTACTTCACAAGCTAATAATGTTACTACTGGTAGTATTTACCAAACGGTTATCAATAAAGAGCGTGAAGGTGCTTACTTAGGAAAAACCGTTCAGGTTATCCCTCACATCACTGATGAAATCAAGCGAAGGATAAAACTGCTGGGCGAGACTGGCGAGTATGAAATAGTGATAACCGAGATTGGTGGTACCGTAGGTGACATTGAGTCATTACCATACATTGAAGCTGTGAGGCAGTTAAGATGGGAAGTTGGTGTCAACAACTTTTTGGTAATTCACCTTACTTTAATACCCTACTTGAAGGCAGCAGGTGAGCTAAAGACCAAGCCTACCCAGCATTCAGTAAAAGCACTTTTGGAATATGGTATTCAGCCAGATGTATTGGTCTGCCGCAGTGACAGGCATATACCAAAAGACCTTAAAAAGAAAATTGCACTCTTCTGTAACGTTACTTCCAATGCAGTTATCGAGTCGTTAGACGCTGAGAGTATCTATGATGTTCCCCTTTTGATGATGAAAGAGGAATTGGATAAGGTAGTTCTCAGGAAGCTCAAACTGCCAGTGAGCAAAGAGCCTGATATGGCTCAATGGAAAGGTTTTTTGGGAATACTAAAGAATCCTACTGCTGAAGTGAAAATTGGACTGGTGGGTAAGTACGTAGAGTTGCAAGATGCCTATAAGTCAATAGCTGAAGCCTTTATACATGCAGGCGTTTCCAACGAGTGCAAAGTGAATTTAGAGATGATTCACTCCGAAGATATCAATGCAGACAATGTTGTAGGTAAGTTAAGAAGGTTGAAAGGTATACTAGTTGCCCCAGGGTTTGGTGATAGGGGTATTGACGGGAAGATAGAGGCTGTAAAGTATGCAAGGGAGAACAACATTCCGTTTTTAGGTATATGTTTGGGTATGCAATGTGCAGTAATAGAATTTGCTCGTAATGTTTTAAAACTAAAAGGTGCCCATACGACTGAGGTAGACTCGGATACCAGGTATCCTGTGATTGATATCATGGAAGACCAAAAGAATATCAAGAACAAAGGCGGTACCATGAGGCTGGGTGCTTACCCATGTAAATTAAAGCGAGGAACCAAGGCTCATGCGGTATACAGCAAAGCCAATATTGAGGAAAGACACCGCCACCGCTATGAGTTCAATAATAAATTCAAAGACAAATTTGAGAAAGCCGGAATGGTGGCTTCGGGTATCAACCCTGATGGCGACCTGGTTGAAATGGTTGAATTGAAGGACCACCCTTGGTTTATTGGTTGTCAGTTTCACCCCGAGTATAAGAGTACTGTTGCCAATCCACACCCACTATTTGTACGGTTTGTGAAAGCTGCTCTTGAAAAAGCTGGTAAAGCCTAAGCAAACCTTCACTACGCTAGGTCAATTACAGGTAATATTAACCTTTCTTTTGCTCACAATAACATATCTTTGCGGTCATGCAAAACAACTCCATGGATAAGAATACTATTATCGGCATTTCGCTGATAGTGGTGATTATGATAGTTTTTACTATTCTCAATCAACCTTCAAAGGAGGAAGTTGCTGCTATGAAACGCAAGCAAGATTCTATTGCACAGGTTGATTCAATGAATAAGGCGTTGGAAGCTGAGAAGGCGGCAGCACCAATTGATACTACCCAAATTATAGCTGAAACAGAGGAATTAACCGACTCGGCAAGAGCGGAAAGGACAAAAAATGCATTTGGCGCATTCGCTCCTTCTGCAAATGGAGAGCAGGAATTCATCACCTTGGAGAATGAAAAGCTGGTGATGAAGCTTTCAACTAAGGGTGGTAGGGTTTACTCAGTTAGGCTAAAAGATTATCGTACTTATGACTCATTGCCCTTGATGTTGTTTGATGGTGATACTAATAAGTTTAATCTTACTTTCTCACACGCCAATCGCAATATCACAACCGAAGACTTGTACTTTGAGCCAGTAGGTGGTGCTATTAATGTTGCTGGAACAGACTCAGCTAGTATTAGTATGCGAGCTATGGCCGATAATGGTGGATATATTGAGTATGTCTACAAGCTATATGGTGATAAGTACTTGGTTGACTATGATATCAATTTTGTGGGGCTCAATGGTATTGTTGATAACACCGCCGATAAGGTTACCATCGATTGGGCAGCTCGTTTACCTAGTCAGGAAAAAAGCCTGCAAAATGAGCGTATGGCAACCTCTGTTCACTACAAGGTTTTAGGTGATGATGTGGATAATCTGTCAGAAAGCGGGGAAGAAAAAGACGACGAAGTAGAGGAAAAAACACGGTGGATAGCGTTCAAGCAGCAGTTCTTTACATCTGTGATAATCTCTAAAGAAGGCTTTAACTCTGGTGCCAAAATAAAATCAAGGTATAAAGAAGACGATACTCACTATGTGAAGGATGTTGAGGCACAATTTACCTTGCCTTTCCAGGCTTCTGATAATGTGAGTTATGACTTGGCTCTTTTCTATGGACCAACTCATTATCAAACACTTAGAAAATATAAACTAGACTTTGAGGATATGCTACCTCTTGGCTGGGGCATATTTGGTTGGATAAATAAATTTGCAGTTATTCCTGTCTTTAACTTTTTGGATGGTTTTGGCTTAAATTATGGGCTTATCATTTTGATACTCACCGTACTTTTGAAATTGGTATTACTACCAATTGCCTATAAGTCATATATGTCTTCAGCTAAAATGAGGGTTTTAAAACCTGAAATCGCAGAGCTTAATAAGCAATATGAGGGCAAGGATGCTATGGAGAAGCAGCAGGCAACTATGGCACTCTATCGCAAGGCTGGTGTAAACCCCCTAGCAGGATGTATACCTGCATTATTGCAAATGCCCATATTAATAGCCATGTTCCGCTTTTTCCCCGCCTCTATTGAATTGAGGCAGCAATCATTCCTTTGGGCGGATGACCTATCAAGCTATGACTCTATATTTGATTTACCTTTTAATATCCCCTTCTATGGTGATCATGTGAGCCTATTCACACTTTTGATGACGGTGACTACTATCATCTATACCCGCATGAATTCTAACATGATGGGTGGTGGCAATGATGCTATGGCTGCGCAAATGAAGTGGATGATGTATCTAATGCCAATCATGTTCCTGGGCTTCTTTAATAGTTACGCATCGGGGTTGAGCTACTACTACTTCCTGGCGAATATCATCACATTTACTCAGCAATTTATTTTCACCAAGCTGATAGACGAAGATGCTATTCATGCTAAGATTGAAGCGAATAAGAAGAAACCTAAAAAAGAATCAGCCTTTCAAAAAAGACTGGAAGAGATGGCAAAACAGCAGGGTTACAAGATGCCACGTTCTGAGAGAAGAAAGGGAGGAAAATAATACTTATGAGATATTTTGTTTTAGCACTTATCGCGGCTACCCTTAGTTTTGGTGCCTGCAAAAGCAAGAAAGAAACCGTTAAAGACACTGCATCTACTGAGCAGTCTTCAGAAGAAATAACTGAAGCACCAGTCGAGATGCCGCCAGCCAGCTATGGTGACCCCAATGATAGCTTGTTTGCCAGTATTGAAAGGACCCCTTGTTTTGGTACTTGCCCTATCTACAAAATGGAAATTTATGATAGTGGTTACACAGAGTACTATGGTAAAAGATTTGTAGATAATGTGGGTAGGTATTATGCCATAGTAGATAAGGATAAACTACAAGCCATAAAGGATAGAGCCATTGAGATAGGCTATTTTGATTTTAAAGATGAATATCCGAGCCAGATAGCAGACTTTCCATCTACTATTACCACTGTGAAAATTGATGGCAAGCGCAAGCGTATTTTCAATAAGCAACACGCCCCCATGGAGCTTAATAAGTTTCAAAGCTATATCGATACATTGTATAAGGATGTGAAGTGGATAGCCTTGCCCGAAGTAGAAGAAAAATAAACCTTATTCTTTTGGGGCAACTTGGTTTAGTGTGATAGGCTTGAATAGTGTAAACACTTCCTTCTCGCCTTTTTTGAGCATTACCTTTTCAGTAAACTTGTCATACCCTTCTTGTTCTACTATAAGTTGATACTCATTATCGCCTTTTAATGTAATGAAGTAGTCACCGTTTTCATCTGAGTCTATCCTGTTTATGGGTTTTCCCTCTTTATCTAAAATTTGAACCGTTACTTCCAGTCCACGAGCATCTTTTGAGTCACGAACTTTTCCTTTCAAGATTGAAAGATTGGCTTTCAATTCTGGAGCCTTGCCTTCATCTAATAGGTCATATTTGCTTAGGTCTATTTCGTAAATATCTGTCAAACCGAAACCACCCGGGCGATTAGAGCAGAACCAGGCTTTTGAGCCATCGGTACTCATGCTGAAGTCCCTATCATCGTATATTGAGTTGATGGGGTAACCAAGGTTTTTAGGTTCACTCCATGTACCGTCTTCTTGTTTCTTAGTTATGAAAATGTCATATCCACCCATGCCTTGATGGCCTTTGCTGCTGAAAAAGAGTGTTTTTCCATCAGGATGAATAAAAACACCCACCTGGTCATCTTCCGTATTAATGGGAGCACCTAAGTTTTTTGGTTTTTCCCATTCCTTTCTACCTATTTTCTTAGATACATATATGTCACCATTACCAAAGCCTATTCTTTTCAAACCATCCATTTCACGCTCGCTGCAGAAATAAAACAGGTTTCCATCGCTCGAAAGGCTGGCGTAGC
>JANQJC010000074.1 GCA_028281825.1 Flavobacteriales bacterium | reverse complement strand
CCAAAGTCGCCAACGTGCCCATTGGCCCGGTGAGGAGCTTGAACACGAGAAATACCAACGCCACGCAGATTTGCTCAACCGCTTTGATTGCACTGATAGTGTGGATATGGCGGGGGTGGTGTGGCAAGAATACCAGAAAGAGAGATTAGCAGGTAGGTTCTTGGAGGTGGAGTATGCTTCTCTAGACCAGTTTAACTTGTGGAAGGAGGAGAGGAGTGGGTTGGGGATTGGGGAGGTTTAGATAGCTTTAAGCCTTTAGCCATTAGCAGTTAGCTTAAGATGGTTAGTGGTGCAGGACTTAAGATTAGGGGTGCTAAAAGTCCTAAAGAACTTCGTGAAAATGTTGATAAAATAGTTCCTATTGTTGTTCCTAAAGTGGAATAATTGTTCTAATTTTGTAGAAACAAAAATCCCCTGCTTATCTTGGATGCTTACCATACAAACGGGAGCAGAGCCAGTTACACAGAGGTTTTTGATACAGTATCTTAAAGAGCACCATTCAATTTGAGTGGTGTTTTTTTGTTCTTCTACATTAATTCTTTTTGATAGTATTTAATCATCGATGAATTAATAATGTAAAGATAAAAAGTTCACTAATATTCAAAGAAAGTTTTATTTCATTTTTTACTTTTTCTATCAATTATACTTACTGTTAAATCTTTGAAAAGTCTTAAATTTTTTATAACAGTTCTGATTTCTAATTTGACGATTTTTCTGTCAAGCCATATTCAAATATAAAGCGTTTTAATCTACTATTTTAAGGAACTTAATTAAATTGGCATGTAAGCATATTTTGCCGTAACTCTTATTATGGTTGATTCGCTACAATGGACACCAATAAAAAACCCCCCATCTTCAGATGGCGGGTCATAACAAATGAACTTAAGCTAGATTTTTCTTTATCGCTCAGAATGACAGAATATGCCCTTATCCTATCCCGAACACTTTCGGGACTCCCCAAAGTGCGGGTTATAAAGAGGAGCTTACAGTACCGTTCCTAAAGCAGCTTTAACAGCTTTACCAACTATATCTAGTATAGCATTGGTAACATTTTGGGCAGTGATTAGGCCAATACCCTCAATGGTGAGTAAAACACTTTTGAAAGCTTGTTTCTGAAACTCTAGTCTTTCTTGTAATTCATCGTCGGTAATTTTCCCTTTAGCGCGCAGTTTGGCCAAAAATTCAGCGCTTTCAGCAAATTTTTTGAGCTCATGCTCTGCATATGGCTTAAATGCTTTCCAGGATTTGCCTAGGTGCCCTTTGGTTACTTCAATACATTCTTCTATAAGTTGTTTGAAATCAATTTCTTCCATTTGTATAAGTGTTTTTTTGGCGGTGGTAGTTTGATTGTTAGTTGGCCTTGCCAGTATCTTTTAACTGTTTTTGCAACATAATAATGGAATTGAAGCAGGAGTTTATCCCATTTCTTTTATCAGTTTTTATATCGTCGTCATCGTCTGGAAAACCTTCAGTGTGGTCGGCTTTAAACTGATGAAGACTTTGCTTTAGTATCTCAACCTGCCCTTTTGCCTGACTTGATTTTTTGCCCATATATGCAGCGCGGGTTTCCAACACTAGTAGGTCAACCTCAAGCTCATCATAATACCCTTGAAAATGGGCGATTTTTTGATCTTCTCCTCCATCTTTGCTTTTGATAGCCCTCTGAAGCTTAATAAAGAACATATTGAAATCATGCAGCATTTCGGTGGTTGTTTCGTCAATCATTTCATCATAACCAGTGATGTATGTTACAGTGCAACTGTTGAACGTGAGTAGGACAAATAACGGAAGGAAGATTGCAAATTGGCGTACATTGCTTTTTATCTGCCTAACCAGTAGGTGATGTTGATTCATAGTGATTTGTTGCTTAAAATGACGATGATAAATGTATAATATAAATCTATTATTAAAAATAGTTTTATCATTAATATGTTGAATTTTATTTCATTTTGTTAAGTCAATTTTGATTTTGTGTCTATTTATAGTAAGGATGATTTTATCAGGAGAACGAAAGGAAGGACTACTGACTAATAGCTATCCCTCTTATACCTCTTCAGCGCCCTCCTTACCGTTCTATCGCTTACATCAGCGATGGCGGAGACGTAGTCGATGGCTTGGGTGCGGCACATGCCTGTGAGTTGTTGGGCTTCTACCTTGTAGCAGTATTCAATGTCACGTTTCATGGTGTAGCTCACCCATCCTTTTTTAATCAGGTCGTCGAGGGTGCCGCTTTTGTATAGTTGGTCTGCGAGGGGGTCTATCATGAGAGTTTAGAATGTTTAGAAAGTTGAAAAGTTTAGAATGTTGTGGGTTTGTTTTTTTACACCCTAACCCAGCCTTCCCCTCAAGGGGAAGGAGCTTTGTAAGTCTTCCCTCAAGGGAAGATTTAGAAGGGTGTTAAAGGGTATAGAGGGTTATGTTCCGCTTAAATAGACAACGCGTCTTCTACCTTTACTTTGGTGCCTTGCTTAGTTTCGAAATCTTCCAGTACCAACACAGGGACTTGTGTTTCCCTTACTTCTTGCACGGCCTGCTGCACTGGTGTGGTGATGGCACGGGCGCTCATGCCGCCATCTACAAAGCCACCTGTGGCAAAACCCGGCACACCAGCAGACTTGAGCACATGAGGGGTGAGCCCAAGGTTGCTCTGCTGGCGTTGGTTGAGGATTAATTCACCGGGTTGTGCCAGTATTAGGGTGTTGTCGCCACTACGGGGGAAACCAGCCAACTCATTGCCTGACTCGATGCGCCCACCTGTTTCCATCTTGCGTACTTTGGCTATGGCCACTATGCTACGGGCAATTGCCGCTCCTGTGAGTGTAGCACGCAGGGTTTGGCTCACGTCGGCATTCACAGCGGGGTTAGCGTTGATTTGCCCTAGCTCTTTTGCCAGGTTTACACCGATATCAGCAATGGCGAGGGTCTTTTGCAAGGCTTTGTATGCCTTATTGCTTTTGGCTTGTTCCCCGTGCAAGTCGCCGATGGCATCCACGTAGGAATGAGCGATGCTGAGCCTGGCATCTGTGGTTTGCTCGTCAATCTGCTGTTTCTCTTGCTGTATGGTATTTTGCTGCTCTGCAAATTGCTGCTCATTGGTATTGAGCTGACCGTGGAGTTCACCTAATTTATCGAGGCGCTCCTGTATTTCTTCATCTGTGAGGCTAGGGGCTATGGCATCATTGATGGTGGTGGCATCTGGGTTGCCGAGTGTTTCCTGTATCTGTGCAATAGAATTTTCGAGAAACTCTTGCTGGGCCTCCAACACAGCTGTTTTATATTCTTCCTCTGTCAGCTTTTTGTTTTCAAATTGTAGTTGCAGTGAGGTGAGTTCATTCTCATGTGCCTGCTGCCGTGCTTCTTCTTCTTCTGCATATTTCCTTTCACGTTCTTCTTTCTCAATGCGGGCTTTTTCTTTCTCATAAAAAGCCGTGATGCTGGTCTCTTCTTCCTTGGTTTTTCGCAGCTTGGCTACGTAGGCATCCAACTCGGCTATTTTTTCTTCGTATTCACTTCTTTGGTTATCGCGAAATTGTTGCCTGATGGCAGCATATTCTTCTTCTATGGCCTTTTCTTCTTCCAGTTTTTGCCGTTTGATTTCGGTTTGTCTGTTAGCTTCTTCTTGCAAAAAGGCTGTAACTTCAGTTTCGCCTTCCCGCTTTTGGTCTCGCAGTTCTTCTTCCAGGTTGGCTATTTCGGCGTTGAGTTCTGCCTGTTGCCTTTTGCTGTCGGATTCGGCTTCTCCCGCAGCAATTTGTTGCTCTAAGATGCTTGCCCTTAGCTTGGCGTTTTTCAGTTCGTCTTGTATCGATTCCTGTTGCAGTTGATTGGCTTTGCGCAGGGCATTGGCTCGCTCGTTAATGGATTTTTTCTCATCATTGTAGGTATCCATCATGTCATCAATGCTCCGCTTGAGTTGGTTTTGAAGCGAGATGGAAGCTATCTCAGATGCTTCCAACTGCTTTTGGGCATTGCGCAGCCTGCCGAGTGCCTGTGCCTGCGCATCAATCTCTTTGGCGGTTCCACGCACGGCATCGGCAAATTTCTTTTGTTGCTCGGCATCAAGGCCAGTATTCATCTGAATGAGGGCAGTACCTGCATCACTGGCGGCTTCTTTCAGGCCATCCATATCTCTATTCACCAATGCATTGATGCCTTTTCCAACACTTTTTACCAAGTCTATCAATGCCTTGAAGCGATTGACCAGGTTATTCACCAAAAAGTTACCGAGGTCTTTAATGGCCTTTTGTGGGTCTTTGAAAGCCCTGCCCAGTACATCGCCCACCACAGATACTTTATCTGACAATATCTTGAAGGTAGCCGAGACATAGTCAATTACCGTATTGATAACCTTCATGCCTTTTTCAGTGCTGGCAAGGTGCTCCACCAATAGCTGAAGGGCAATAACCACGGCACCAATGCCCGTGGAAGCCAATGCTGCCTTAAAACCCTTGAGTGATACAATGGATTTCTCAACCATGCCTTTCATAAAGCCAAATGATTGACTGAATATATCTGATGCGCCGCTCAATTTCTCAAATGCCGCGTTGAGGGTCTTATTCTCTGTTTTTATGCTACTAAAGGCCGACTTAAGCAAGTCAAAGCCTTTGCCCATGCTCTCCAGGGCGCTTGTGGTTTTTTTAGTTTCTTCACCAACTTTTGAAGTGCTTTTTGTAGCTTCATCACTGGCTTTGCTTGCGTTATTGATGCCGCCTATCACTATGTTTTGTACCACGCTCACTTGTTTCAGTACATTCACCTGGCTGTTGTATTGCTTGGTGAGGTTGGTGACTTCGGCTTTCATTTTTACGAGGGCAGTACCGCTATCGCCACCTGACTTGGAAAGGTTATCCATTGAGGTTTTAAGGCCATCGATTTGTGCCTTTAGGTCGGCGGCTTTTTGACGGGCTTGCTCCAGTGCTTCCTGGTTGATTTGGATGTCGAGAATGATAGAATTTGATTGTGCCATGGTGTGGTTTTGATTACCCTACAAATATAATCAATTAGTAAATATATTTTACATATAAAGAAAAATAATTGTAAAAAATCAATGTTTTTTTATGATTGGATTAAAACAAAAAGTACTCTTTGCCCAATAAAAAACATTACTATATTGTGGGCATTGTTTTATGACGAAAAGATTGGCAATGATGAAACACCCACTTTTTCTGATAATTATACTATTTGCTTGCCTTACTGCCCAGGCTCAAGATGCAGATAAGCTAAGGTTTGAATTAGTAGCTGGAACCGAGACAACGTACGACATCATGAAGGAAAAAGTCACCACTGAGCTTAAGTCCCCCATAGTTTTTAGTTTTGATGGTAGCACTTTTAAAGGGGTATATAAAGCAAGTGGTAAAGTTTGGGGTAGTTATGATATTGAGCAGGTGATATACATGGGAAAAAGGCAACAAGTGCTTGACGATGGGTATACCTTTAAATATGTTTTGGAATACAAGGGTGAAAGTGGGCTTTCAGAGTATATTTTATGCCATGTAAGTGGCGAAAGAGAGACTCTTTATATTCCATTTCATAGCAAAGAGGGAATGTTTGGGTTTTATAGCGTATACAGTGAGTAAAAACTATTAGAACTATCTATTTATGAGAAAAGCATTATTACTGTTCGGTGTTTTGGCACCTTTTGTTTTAGGCGCCCAGGTGATTGATGGGATACCCGTGAACAAAAAGGGGAAAGTACAATACAGGGAAGTGGTGGAAGTGAAAGGCGAGGATGCAGATGAGTTGCTGTACAGGGCCTACTTTTATCAACTGGAAAAACCACTGGAGCAGATGGAAACTTTCCCGATAGAGCATGAATTGAGAAAGAAAGTGTGGGGAAGGTTTTCAGCCAATGTATACATAGAGAAGGTAAGGGTGAAGATGACTTTTACCTTGATATTAGAGTGCAAGGATGGACGCTACCGGTATACCATTACCGATTTGGCTTATGAGAATTATCCAAGTGTTGATTTTCCCGCGGTAATCAGTACATCAGCTGAGCGACTTTTTGACCGCAATGTATTTTACAACCACAGTGGGCAAGCCAAGATAATCAATCAACAATACATGCTGGAGACTTTTGAGGCTATAAAGCAGGAAAAGGCCAGGATTAAAACCGCCATGGCTAAGCCTGTGGTGTTGGAAAGCCTTGAGAGCACTGGTGAAAAGGATGCCTATGATGATAACGATGATGATTGGTGAGTAGTGGGTAGGTGATAAAGAATTAGAATTGTGAAACTAGAATTTGTAGAAATTAATTACAGAGAAAGAGTATATGACGTTTATATAAGCAAGAAGTTGTTGGGAAAGGCTTTAGTATCAACCTGCCAGAGCTATTTAGAAGACTTAAAAGGAAGTTTAAATAATATCTCCCTACCTTCGCGGCATGAAAAAGATAGGGTATCTATTGGTGATAGCAGTTTTGAGTGGTTGTGTCTACCCAACAATGACGGTGAGTAGCCTAGCAGAACAAATGCAGGGTGTAAACCAGGCTAGCATGAAAAAAGTGGGTGTGAAAATGCCTAGCGGCCCATCGGCGGAGTATATGGCCAATACAGTGGATAGCTTGCAATGCGCAGAGGAAAAAATAGCCAACGGTCCACGCTTGATGATGCGTATTACCGACAAGGAGGACAACCAGGTGACCTACTATTTTGATACCGTTTTTTTGGAGGATAGTATCCTCACGGGGAGCACTTCAAGACTGGAAGGATTCAAGACCAAAGTGCGCCTGAAGAGCATTGAGAAAATACAGTTTTTTGACAATCGGCTGGATATTAAGTATCTTAGCAAGTAAGTTTGACCGATAATGAAGGGTATTAACAAAATAAAACTCCCGTTAATTGGGGTATTGCTGCCATTTGTTCTTACTAGTTGTGACCCTAATGTTGAATACCAACAAGTGGTGCAAAATAGCAGTGAACACGGTATTTGGTTAATCATGCACGACTCATACCCGCATGATGAAGTGTATGTGGATAACTATACGCAAGATAGTTTTTACGTAGCGCCCAATAGCGAAACGGTGCTATATGCCATCACACGTATAGGTAAGCCGGGCGAGTATTCCAATTGTGACTTATATGCAGACTCCATCACTACCAGGGTTGAGGGCTATGATACCCTAAGGGTGACCAGTAACCTTAACGATACCTATAGCTGGGTGTTTCGTGAGTTTGACAGGGATAAATCAGGTAGGTGTGAGTGCCGTTTTATTATCCTGGATACAGATATTGAGACTGTAAACGTAGCCCAACCGTGATGCGGATTGGGTTGGTTGCCACTGCAATTTTTAAATTATCAGTTTTGAGCCATACTCTATGGTAGGCTCACTAGCCAGGGTTTTTGATAGTTGTTGCTTATACCTAAAACCTTGAATCTTTTGTTTGTATTGATTGAAAATCTGAACATCCTCAAGTTCTCGTTTTCTTCTTTCACTTAAGTCAAGAAACTCTTCATTAACGTCAATGCCTAAAAACCTTCTGTTAAGCAGGTTAGCAGCTATACCTGTAGTACTGCTACCGGTAAATGGATCGAGAATCCAAGCATTTTGTTTAGTGGAAGATAGAATAGCTCTGCTTAGAACAGACAATGGTTTTTGTGTAGGGTGTTTGCCTTGACTTTTCTCCCACCTTGCAATAGCAGGCAATAGCCAAACATCTTTCATTTGCTTACCTCCGTTTATTTCTTTCATCAATTCATAGTTGAAATAGTGCGGAACTTTAGGCTTTTTTCGTGCCCAAATGATTTGTTCAGTTGAGTGGGTAAAATATCTGCGGGAGAAATTAGGAGGTGGATTATTCTTTTGCCAAGTGACAGCATTCAATATTTTAAAGTCAAGCTCTATTAGAATTTGACCAACCGAAAAGATATTATGCATAGTACCGCTAATCCAAATGGTGGCATCATCTTTCATTTTGCCTCTTACTAGTGAAAGCCATTTTCGGTTGAAATTATGAACAAACTCAAAGCCTTGTGATTTGTCCCAATCGCCTTTGTTTACACTAACTATTTTGCCATTTTTGATTGTAAGCCCATTATTTGAGAGAAAGTAAGGTGGGTCAGCAAACACCATGTCAAACTTATGCTCAAACTGGGGCATAAGTTCCATACAATCTCCATGAAGAAGGGTGAAGTTTTTATCCTCAGATTTGTAATAGGGAGTGAGCATGGATTGGTTCATCAGAGTGCAGACTGCCAATATATACAAATAAATATCAAAGAAGAAAGAAAATGATACTAATTGTATGTAGATTTTGATTGCTAAAAATTAGACTTTCACACACTCATGGAAGATATTGTTGTAAAGTTTGGCAAGAGGATTAGAGGCTTACGTAAAAGGAAAGCATGGAGTCAGGAAGAACTTGCTGAGAGAACAGGATTTCATAGAACATACATTGGCATGATTGAAAGGGGAGAAAGAAACTTATCTCTCAAAAATATTGAAGTTTTTGCCAAGGTGTTTGATTTAAGTATTTCGGAGTTGTTAAATCTATAAATGAGATGGAGTATAAAAATGCTTTTGAGATTGTGAGAGATTTGGATTTTGACACCAAGTTTATCTTTCATGAGGAAGGTGGGTGGCAAGTTTATCTGTATCGGCCCGGCACTTTACCGAAAAGATTTAAAAATTACAATTTGGAAAAGAATTTTCAAATTTTCTTAAAAGAAGGAGAACGTGAATTTAGGCCAAATCATTTAAGAATAATGATTGACCTGCATTTAAGAGTTCGTTCAAAACCAAATTTGAAAAATGAAATATTACTGGCTTTTGATAAAATATTTTACAGAGAAGATCCGATAACTGTAATTGATGAATTAAAGAAGAGTGATTTTGAGCATTATTTAAACCCAATTGGTATAATAGCTTCTTTAAGTCAATTGTTTATCATAGAACAAGATTACAACTATAATAAGGAGAGTAAATTTGAACCACCTACACTTTTTTATCAAGGTTGGGTTAGGCAATTTATAGACAGCTCAAAAGAAATTGACAATCTTTGCATGAGTGTTTGTAATGGGCAACCCCCTGCTGCAAAGTATACTTACCTAGAGAACAAGAAACATAAAAAGTATAACAGCAATCATGGTGAACTGTGGTATGTAAGCGAGTAAATTAAACCAAGGTCTCAGTCTCAAAATTACTAATCAAAAGCTCACTAAGCTCCCCGCGTTTTTCAGGGTTTGCATTAATAGCTCTTTTAGCTCTTACTCTGTTGATGTTGTATTGCTCAAATATAACATCAAAAAATGTATCATCAGGGTTTGTTCCCCGTACATCTGAGTTGCTGAGTATCCAATTGTAGCCTTGAGTATCAATTGTATTACAAAAGTCCCTCAGCCTTATTTGCTCGTCATCATTAAAGGCATCAGCAGCATAGGTGTTGAAACTTGAAGTTTTGCTGAGTGGTTTGTAAGGTGGGTCGAAATAGAACAGTGTATTATCTTGCGCATATTCCAAGGTTTGCTCAAAGTCGCCATTAAGTATTATTACATTTTGCAAAGCTTCACTATTGGCTAATAGTGTTTCTTCATCAAGTATGCGTGGGTTCTTATACTTACCAAAAGGCACATTAAAAGCTCCACTCTTATTTACCCTGTAAAGACCGTTGAAGCAGGTCCTGTTGAGGAAAATCATCAAGGTGGCTAATTCTATATTGTCAAACTCTCTGGCATTAAATCTAGCTCTTTGAGTGAGAAAGAATGTTTTTCTGTCTTCTTCTTTGCTTATTGAATAGTATTGTTCTTGTATGGTTCTCAGGCTATTGATAAGTTCCTGTGGATATTGTTGAACCACTTGGTAAGTTGACATCAATTCGGTATTGATGTCATTAATCACAACTTGCCGGGCATTGGGGAAGGTTCTCAATATCCAAAACAAGACGGCTCCACTACCTACAAAAGGTTCTATATAAGTGAATGGTTCTCCTTCGGTAATGTATTCTGGTAGTGCTTTCTCAATTTCAGGTAGTAGCTGAGTTTTACCTCCAGCCCATTTCAAAAATGGTTTGCATTTAGCCATACCACAAATTTGCAATAAAAAAAGGAGAGTTCAATTGTTATAGTTGTATAACCTGTTTAAATTAGTTTTTTATCCTTAGTCCTTATCTTAGCATAATGAAAATTTGGTTAGTTATAATAGTATCATTTATACTCACCTCATGCGGAGCCAGCTATAAATTTAAAAAAGCTGAAGCCATTTGGAAAGAGGGTGATGATATCATGACCCGCGAAACCGTTTATCACTATATGCCTGAAGACAAGGCTGCCGAAGTGATTGACTATTTCAACCGGGCTTTAAAAATATATCCGCGGCATGCTTCATCATACAATAGCCGTGGGCTGGCGTATTATCACATGGATAAGTATTTCTACGCCATTAGTGACTTTGATAAGGCGCTTGAGATAAATCCGCGTTACTCTGCGGCATACAACAATAGGGGCATCACCAATGAGGAAATGGGAGACTATGACGCTGCCATGAGGGATTACAAAAAAGCCATACAGGTTGACTCAGCCAATCACTTGCCCTTTTACAACATAGGGCTGATATATGCCAACAAGGGAGAGTTTGAAGAGGCCGTGAAATGGTATAGCGGCTCTATTGAGCGCAAGTTTCACTACACGGGCAGCCACAACAACAGGGGCAATTGCTACAATAAACTGGGTATGCACCAGGAAGCACTGGAAGATTTTAATAATGT
>JANQJC010000056.1 GCA_028281825.1 Flavobacteriales bacterium | reverse complement strand
GGTATATGTTTCTTATACTTTTTGCTTGACCAAAAAGTGAACAAAAAGTCAAGGCTGCCTAAAATTACCTTAATCACATTTAACACACCCCTGTTTCGCCTTTGGCTCAACTTTCTCCTCTCAAGAGGGGATTTTTAGGTTCTTCCTCCGAAATTCTTTGGGACAAGTGGAGGGAGTGTGTGGGTTTACGGGTGGTAAGCATTTTAATATTAAGCCAAATGTTATTTTAATTAAAAGTTTTGTTTAAAATATTCAGGTGTTGTTTGGATTAGAATGAAAAAACTCTATTTTTGATAGAGTTAGCATTTGTTCTATCACTTATTAAGAGAGTGCAAATACAACTTTGAGAATAAACCAATCAAACCAAGTACTATGAAGAAAGTGCTTACCATGCTTCTTTCATTTTTTGCAGTTTTTACTATTGCACAAACACCCGCAACGGATGACCATTGGGAACTAATTTGGAAAGATGAGTTTAACACTCTTGATAGAAACAGATGGAGAGTGATTCACCATGAGGATCATCAATCGGGATTAGAAGAGACTATAGAAGCAGGGGAGCCCCAAGTCTACTTGGATGATATTGATAATGTTTTTATTGATAGTGGGGAGCTAGTGTTGAAGCTCATTTATGAGGAATATTCTTGTTGTGATGAGTTTTTGCCTGACTCATGTCCTTCATGGTCTGATACAAATCAATACAAGTGCTCTAGGGAGTGGAGGTGGGGTGTGCCGTATGATTATACATCAGGGCAAGTGCAAACTTGGGAGACTGTAAATGTAAGGTATGGATATATAGAAGCTAAAATTTCTATTTCCCCATATGCAACTGCCATATTTCCTGCATTTTGGACTTATCGTTCTGATAGTTATATACACGACACAGAATCTGAGATAGACATTTTTGAAATGCTTGGAAACAATTATCAAACACCAAACATTTTTACTAGTAACTTACACACCGTTTATGGCGTTGATGAAGGCTTCTTTGTGCAGGGGGTGATAAATGATTATCAAAATCCACACATTTATGGTGTTGAGTGGTCACCTAGCCGAATTATATGGTATATAGATGATGTTCCAGTGAGGATTACTGATAATCCTAATATTGATGATTATGTAGTTATTATACTCAATTTAGCTTTACAATCTGGTGGGACTTGGCCAACATCTTCTGAACTACCAGTAGAGATGCGTGTAGATTATGTTTCATACTATACACTAAAGGAAGATTGTGATCAATACATTGACGAACTTAATTATGATTTTTCAACTTATGATTATAAAGTGAAAGATTATATCAGTATAGGAGGTTCCACCAGTACCAATACAGTCTCTACAAATGATGACATATATATGAGGGCTTCACAGTATATTGATATTAAAGAGGTAACGGTACCACTTGGAGCTGGTTTATACCTTGATGCAAATGATGAATGTGAAATAAATCCTTGTGATGGAGACATGATAGTATGTGCAAGCAATTTTGAGTTTGACAATTATGAAAATACTGTAAAACAGACGATAGACCTTGGAGGTGCTGATTGCCAAGTATATGTAGACCCAACTGGCAGTCATGCGCTTATATTGGAGGCTACAGAGGGAATTGCAATTAGAAATGGAGTTGAAATCACACCGGAAAGTGGTTCTTCAGTTCATTTAAAAATTGGTTCTTGTGATTAATAATGAAATAGATACAAATTAATAAATGTCATACCATGAAAAAGTTTAGTCTGCTCATTACCAGTGTTTTATTATTCTCAATTAGTTCGATAGCTCAATTGCGTGTTGACCCTTCTGGTAGAATAGGTATGGGGGTAACTTCGCCCAATGGCGAATTTAAGTGCCATGTAAAGGGTAATATGCTCTTATCTACCTATCCTGAGATACCGCAAGGTGCTCCAGACTATGTTGAATTGAGGATGAAAGTGGGAGCTTTTGAAGGTACGCCTACAATAGGAACTAATATTATAGATGGAGGTGTAGCTATATGGACAGAAGGACAAGAATTTCAAGATTTGGCAGTGAAGGCCCTATATCAAATGTCGGACACTGCAATGAAAACGGATATTCAATCTTTAAGTATTCCTGCTGCATTGGAGGATATCATGGATTTACAAACATATACTTACAAGTTTAGAAATGACTCCATAACTGATACTATTATCACATACGGTTTTTTGACTTACCAAGTTAAATCAGTGTTACCTACATTGGTAGATAGCGCAATGGGAAGAGAGGTAATGAGTTATCAGGAGATAATACCGATTATGGTAGCAGCCATGCAACAACAGCAGGCTACTATAGATACATTGCGTGACTCAATTATTGGAGGTGCTCAATCGCGTTTGATGGATCCGGATTTGCAAGATGTTGAGAGCCTGAGAGAAGAATTGGCCTTGCTAAGAGAACAAATGGCTGTATGTTGCAGCCAAAGAGGGGTGGAAGATATTGCTACTGAAGACAGTGGGAATGAGTCGTCTTCTATACTTTTCCAGAACAGGCCCAATCCATTCTCTGAAGAAACAATCATAGAATATGATATTGCAGAAGACTTTAAGTATGCTTCCATCTTGATATTTGATATGCAAGGGACTTTGAAGAAAACAGTGCCTATAGAAAACAATGGCAGGGGGCAAATAACCATTAATGGTTATGAGTTGGTGGCTGGCATGTATCTATACTCACTGATAGTGGATAGCAAAGAAATAGATACCAAGCGTATGATACTGATTGATTAGCAATAAAAAATAAAATCTAATCATTACCACAAGTCGAAATCGGGTTGCCGTTCTATTCAGGCAACCCGATTTTATTTGATAAGTTAAGTTGTTTTCCACTTAGTATGTAGCTGAAACAGCTGGCTACTCCTTCTAAAAGTTTGGCTTTTTAGCACTTAGAAATTGGCTTGAATGTGGTAATTGGAATTGGTATATTGGTATAAATCGGGTGTTGAATTTGGATTGTACGCGAGTTACTTGAACAAAAAAACGGGTAATCTATTTACAAACTACCCGCTTTTCAAAACCCTGAGTTTTGGTTTCTCTCTATTTTTTATCAAGCCCTTGTAATTGAAGTTTCATGGCTTCATTATCAGCTTTAACTTTCTCAAGCTCTTTATTGAGTCGAATGATGTAAAGCGTTAGTTCTTCTACCTTTTGCAGCAAAATGGCATCCATCTCACCCAGGTTGTTTCCATTTGCTAGTATTTCATTTTCTGATGGCACATCTGGTAAATGCTTATTGATATTGATATAGTTTTCTACCTCATAAATTGAAGGTAACTGGTAATTATCATCAAACACGAAGTCAGCCCAATCGTCAACCGTTACAAATATTTCCCTAGCAAGTACCTTTCCATTTACTCCCAGCCTATAATCAGTATGCGTGGTACCGTTATACAGATTTCCTATAGTAACTTTGTTGCTTAGTATTTGAATATTATTTTGTGAAGTAGGGTTGATTTTTAGGGTTGTGCTGCCAGCCCAATCTATAATACCATCTGAGCCATCGTAACCGAGGGTGAGGTAGTTGGTGTTATCTCCAATGCGGGCATTACCATTGATTTGAAGCCTTTCGGCTGGATTATCAGTTGCAATACCCACATTGCCATATGAACCTGAAGTACCATTAGCAGGACCAACGTAAAAAGAAGCCACATCAGTATTAAAACCTACCATTAGGCTATTTGGCTTATCATTTTCAAAAAATACAAATGGGTTAGCATCATTACGACCTCTTCCAATTATTACAGAATATGGAGCATGGGTTGGACTAGTCATTACTCTGTAGCCAATAGCAGTTGAGTTTTGTCCATATCCAATTGCAGCGGTCCCAAATCCCATACCTTTGACTAAGCCGCCTTGTGTTGATGTGGGGTATAATATATTCCAAGAAGTAGAATAGTTTATTGAACCCTCACCAATACTTACTACAGTGTCACCTTCAAGCGGTAATATCCTGCCAACCTTTAGCGTATCAAATTTAGACTGGCCATCGCCAACCTCTATGTTGTCGGCTTCAAGTGTACCTGTTATTATTACCTTACCGTCTGCTTGTACCCTAATTCTCTCAAGGCTGTCTGTTTTTATAACCAAGTCGGTGCTGTCACCAGTACCCATCCAATTGTCAGTGCCGCTATTTCCGTTTAGTGTCCAATAGCGTATGTCGTCAGGTACTTCAAGGTAAAGTGGTTTAAAGTCCAGACATCCAGTAGCTGCATCCATTACCACACCAGCATACCATTGCCCAGCCTCCAAGTCGTCATAAGTTGGGTTGCTACCGGCGGAGAGAATCCAGCCTGGGTCCAGACCGTCAGGCTCATAACCATCTTTATATTCAAATGGCAAGCCTGGGCTGGCACCACCAGGAAAATAATCAGGCTCATACTGCGGCGGTAGTTCTACCCATATATATGTGAGTGTACCATAAGAACTATCAGCGCTCAAGGTGAAAGTTCCATCAGTACAGGTGTCACAACTTACATAATATCCATTATCGTATTCAGTGCCACTAAAACGGGCAAGCATTACTGGCTCATTAAGTGTAACTGTTCCATTGGCATGGCATCCTGTTGCTCCTGAGTCACTCACAACAGTAACTGTATATTCACCAGCTGCCAAGCCCGTAATTGTTACTGAGGTTTGAGAAGTAAACTGGTAATAAACGGTACCATAAGATGGGGGGACAGGAACCACATCAGGCAGGCCGAACGAGCCTGGAGTAACTGCCACCAGATAAGGAGCAGTGCCTCCTGTAATGCTAACTGATATCTCACCATCGCTTCCGTCGCAACTGACATGGTTGGCGCCAAATTGCTGAACCGGAGTGGCTGTAATACTGAAGTTGCTCCAGCTAACTACTATGGTTGCAGTGTCTTTGTCTGAGTTGTTGTCAGTAACTACAGCATGGTAAGTTGCATAGGTGCTGACATCATATATTGAGTCTGCATCTATCTGCGTCCATGACGCATCAAACCATTGATAAGTGTAGGGGGCTTGGCCTGAATTGGCAGAAGCTGTAAGGTAGCCCCATGGCACACTTTGGTTACAAGTTGTAATATTGTCATCATTAATAGTTACTACTGGCTGAGCATTGGAAGTTAATACAAAACCAATAATACATACAGCGGTTAAAAGGATGATGTTTGTTTTCATCGGATAGCAATTTAGTGGTTATTACAGATTAAATCGAATTAACAGAAAATAATAACATGAAGCAAATAATATGTAGTGTTTAACATAGATTTATATCTATCTTAACTTTTGTGGATACAGTTTGCTTTGTAGTTTCGTTTTTAACTTTATCTCAATCTAATCCCAAAAGTTACGCTTTTATTTCATAATCCCTTTCGGTTCATTCAACAGTTAGAACAAAAGGTGTTTGTATAACAGCTTATGAGCTCACAGAACTCCCGTGATATGTGTGATTGGAACTCAAACCTTATAATCGAAGGAATTGAATTTCGATTTTTTAATATGAGGCATGCCTATTAACATAGCCAAGTGGTATGCTCTCTATTACAGCACTTCGTCTTTAAAAAAAGTAGTTGATGATTTCAACCTATCCATTTATCCTAACCTTAATGATGGAAAGCTACATTGGAGTGGCGACTATTTCAGGCAATGGTTGAACTGGCAATATGAGATATACAAGGAAGGGAGTTAGAAAGAATATTGGTGGTTTTATCACAAAGAAAACTGAGCCGCTATACATCCGAATGGAGTTTATTTATTCACTTCTGTTAAGAAGTGGGATAGGAAGGAATGATGGAAGAATGTCATTAGCACAAAAAGCCTTGAAACAAATATTTTTCAGGGCTTTTTTAATTTCCTATTGCAAACGTTTCCTTATTCCATTCAAGCCCACGTATACCTTAAGGAATAATAATAGCGACAAGCCATTAATTGTTCAAGTTGTTCGTTAATAAATGTAAGAACCTGTAAGCAAAAAATGCAATGTTTGTACTATGTTTTATTTTTTTGTGTTGTTGAAACCTGTTATTTTAAACCAGAATTTAACACCAATCTTACCATTGTGAAAAAAATCTTTGCTACTCTCTGTTTATCTCTATTTGGTTTTGTTTCCTTCAGTCAAAACCCTATATCCTCAGTTCAAATACTTCCTACATACCCTACCGCTGATAGCACCCAGTTAGCAGACATGGATGCAGATATCAGGGCCCATGTTGAAACGGGTATCGAATTACAGGTAGCACTAACAAGTGTAACAGATGTTGATATGGTTGTCATAAAAGTAGGGTTAACTGAAGGTGGTAGTGACCTTTTTTATAGGGAGTTTGATTTTGATTCTCCTGAAACCTATCCTGATGGCACTTCCTATGCCAGAAATGGTAATACATTAACATTGGGGATAGGCGATTTTCAAGGATATGGGACCTATCATACTGAGGTAAGTATAGTTAAAGGTGACGGAAGTATAATGGGAATCACAAGAAGCAGTCTTAATTAAACTAATCGATACCAATATCCAACCTAACCATTTAGAACTATCGATATGAAATTAGTTATGAAAGGAGCATTCACCTTTATATTACTCTCCTTTTCCTTGCTAACCTATGCCACCTCCTATACCTGGAATGGAAGTTCTTCCTCTGACTGGGGAACAGCTGCCAACTGGACACCCAATGGCGTGCCGGGGGCCAGTGACAACGTGACGATTGTATCTGCGGGAACAGCCCCCGTATACGATGGGGTTGCAGGAGTGACAAACTTCACTATCTCCGGCGGCACACTTGATCTAAATGGATACACGCTTACCGTATCAGGCCAGGGGTATGTCTCGGGAGGTACGGTGAGCAACGGCACACTTGATTTCGTTGGCACACCGACGTATTTCTTTGGCGGGACACTTGGCTCAAAAGTCAAGGTCAATTCAGTTAAGCCATACCTGAGCGGGGCAACCTTTAATGACTCGCTGATATTCGAGGTGACAGGAAATGGCGGGCAAAGCAATGGCGGCAATGTGTTTAATGGCCCCGTGGTCATCACCAACAGTGGCAACTTTTCACCTTATTACGGCCACCAAAACCCTGACACCTTTAACTATAACCTGCATATATACAACACGGGAAACGGTGCATTGACGTTCGGCAATGCAAGCGATGGCCATTATTTTGCCGATACCGTTTTTATCAACTGTACTTCAGGGCAAGGGATATACTTTGGCAATTCGGGGGTGGAATATGAAATGGATGGGCCAATCATTGTTGGGGAAGACGGCTTTTCGGCTGGTATTTTGAAATTGAGGGATTTTGTGCAGCAAGGAACCGGGGATTTTGACCTGACCCTCACAGGCACGGCATCGGTCTGGCTGGAGAATTGTGAGTTTGGTGGTGATGTTACGCTCGATGTCCCCTACATTGACTTTTACTATACTACTTTCGACGGTAAGTTTAACCTGACACGTTCAGGAAGCACCTCAAATACCGCCAAAGGGGGCAACCTGTACAATGACACCGTTACATTCGTGAATACTGGCGGGGTGTTTACCACCGCTCTCACTTATCCCGACACTTTCAATTATTTGGTGACTTTCAGGAATGAAGGCGGGACATTTACCCCGGGCTATGGAACGGCTGACAATTATTTCAACAGTGATGTGAAGATATATAACCTGTCCACATCATCAGCTTTTCAGTTTCAGCCCTTTGGGGCAAGTGGAAGCACAACTTTTGACGGTGATGTATACGTTAACTGTAAATCATCAGGCGGAGTGGCATTTGGTCCAGGTAATACACCCACCCTTACCATGACAGCAGGACATACCATTGCTGTGGGTGATACTGGATTTACAGCTGGTACACTGACCATTAGGAAATTTGGGCAGGAAGGGTCAACAGCAATGAGCCTGACTTTAACTGATGCGGCCAACCTGAAGATTGAGGACAGCGAGCTTGGAGGTGATTTTACTTATGATGGTCCAGGTTTTATATTGGAAGGTGCCACTTTTAATGGGGATGCAAGTTTCACAAGGGACACTACAGCCAATGAACAATTACTGGGAAGCAATATTTATCACGGCGATGTCACTTTTGTTAATGAAGGAACCGGTTACCTAATGTTCCGCACCTCCGATACCTATCATGGTGATGCCACTTTTGTTGCGACTTCTACAGGTCAATTACGCCCCGGGAATTACAGCACTAACACCTTCAAAGGACACATCCATGCCAACGATCCAGCCAAAGTTACCTTTGGCCTTGATTATGCAGGTAGTAAGGTAATATTAGACGGAGATGGCATACAAACCATATCTGCGGATAGCACTGGAACAATTGCTTTCCGCGACTTAGAGACTAATAAATCACAGGGTTACTCTATAATTGGGAGAGATGTCAGCATACTTGATAGCCTTATTCTTATTGATGGCATCATCAAAACTGACACCTTCCTTATTGAGGTTAAGAACGATGCTAAAGTTGTGTATGCAAGTGACACTAGCTATGTGGATGGAAAGGTGAAGAAAACTGGGAATGATGGGTTTACTTATCCTGTAGGAAGTAATGGCAATTATCAGCCTTTGTCGATTAGTGCTCCTGCTTCAACAAATGATGCCTTTATAGTAGAATATTTCAAAGAGAATCCAGACTCTCTATATAACATATGTGACAAGGATACCGCTTTGGATTATATAAGCACTATTGATTATTGGTCATTGGAAAAAGTGGGTAGCAATAATGTGGAAATCACTTTAAGTTGGGACCAGAATAGCGCCGTTGTTGAAAACCCTTCTCAGGCCAAAATAGCGTATTGGGATGGGAGTGAATGGAGTGATATTGACATTAGTGGAATAACTGGCGACCAATATTCAGGCACTATGACTTCTGATGGGGTTATCAGCTCTTATGGTGTTTTTGCTATTGCCTCGACCACTTCACCAATAAACTGGGGGTTTAACGACTCTATTGTCTCTATCGATATGGATTTGGTAGGTGTATCAGAAGATAGCCTCGGAAGCTTGACTGCTACAATAAAAGGAGGGAAGCCTCCCTACGTCATAAGGTCGGGCAATGATTCCTATCATCTGGGAGCTGTAGTGGATACAATTCTCCAGAATGCATTTGAACCAGACTCTTTGGGCTATGATTTCGCTGACCTTTGCGAGTTTGATAAATTATCGGCTCAAATTAATGTTGATAGTCTTTTAGCACAGGACTTACCGATTATCATCAAAGATGCCAAAGGGGATAGCACTGAGGTGCTCGCTAAAATAGGACATGAAATGCATTGGTATGATGCTTCTGGACTTGAATTTGTTGATGATACAATCAGAAAGACTGGTTCAGCGGGATGGGGAGATGGTTACGCATCGGGGTATAACTTCCTTGATTCTTTAGAGGATGGGTATATCGAATTTAGGGTTGGTGATTTATCGTCCACTTTAGAGGTAGGGTTCAAAATAGCCAATCAAAGTGGCATGGAGTATGGGATGAGAGTGGAAAGCACTTCTATAAAAGCCTATCATTATGATACGCTGACATCCTCTAGTATCGGTACCTTGGCCCAAGATGATTTGCTTAAAATAGGCCGAAGTGGAGACAGTATCAAGTATTGGAAAAATGATATTCTGCTGCATAAAGTCCATGCTCCTTCCCGCGAGGTATTAAAAACCGGGGTGGCGTTTAACACAGCTACTTCATTTATCTTCAATGTTCATGCCACCTCATCTTTCAAGTTCAGACCAGTTTTTACCCATGCATCATGTAGTTCTCCAAATAGTGGTAAAATCAAGCTTATCCTGGCAAATGCTGATGACTGGGAATATGATTGGTCGTTTAATGGTGTCTCTGTTGAGCCTGATGAAACGTTTAGCCCTCCCAACTCTAATGGGGTTGTAACATGGGTTGAATTTTCTGGGCTGCAACCTGGGGTGTATAGCATCACAAGGTCTAATGGGACGACATCCTATACCCACAATAATCTCATAATAGAAATTGAGGGAGAATGGACGGAAATGTCCAGAGTATCTTCAGGAACAAATACTCTTACAAAAAGTGGAAGCATGCAGTCTTGGGATGCAGGTGCTGCGACCATGAATACTTTATATTTAGGTGAAGATGGATGGATTACTTTCATGGCTGATGAAACTGACCCACATCATGTGATGGTGGTTGGACTGGATAATGAAAATGACGACAACCTGACAACTTCCGTCGATTATGGGATGATTATCTGGAAGCCTGAATTACAGGGTGGGACTTATTACGGAGATGTTGTGATGATTATCGAAGATGGAGCAGTGCCTACTTCCACTCTGTTCCACCACGCAAATCCGAGGTCTATCTTCAAAATAGATAAAACCGGAAATACAGTCAAATATTATATTAACTCAACCCTTATTCATACAACAACCGCCAGTGGCATTATTCCAGATTTGAGAGGTGATGTCGCTTTTTATACCCCAGGGGCGGCTATTAAGAATTTCAGGGCATCCTTTATCTGTCCTTCTGGCTCTGGGTATGATAATACTTGTAACTATACTAATGGGCACAATTCTGTAAAAACTACCGGTTATGATTGGGATGGAAATATTATCGGAGAGAGCCAGGTGTATGGTGACTTTTTAGGCAGAGATGTACAAACTCAGCAGAAATCATTTACACATAGTGATATCATAGCAACCCATACTGTTTATGATGCTTTTGGCAGAAAGGTATTAAGTACACTTCCAGCCCCTATTGGAACTACTACTTTCGGCTTTAAGGACAATTTTATCTCAAATGAAGATGCAGAATTATACAGTTATTCTGATTTTGACCTTCCCAATGAAAGCGGAGAAGATGGAGAAACAGACAATCCTAAGGTTGTTAAAGATGATGTCTCAGGCACTTTAGGTTATTATTATAGTGATAATAATTCCGCAGAACCGTATATAGCAACTACTAGCTTCCCATATTCAAGGATTGAATATACTGCAGACCCTCTGGGCGAAACCAAGAGAAGTTCTTCCCCCGGTGACAATTTCAAGATGGGAAGTGGCCATGAAACACGGGTCTTCAGCATGTTCACATCAAGCCTGGAGTTAGATACTATTTTTGGTGTAGATAAATCCCACAGGGTTCAGAAGGATACTGACCCCATAGACAATAATCCGATAAGTATTACAGGAGGCAACACACAAGCAGTAAAAACGATTACCGTAAATGCCGACGGTCAGGAAAACATAACTTATGCTATTAATGGAAGAACAGTGGCTACATGCAGGAGTGGGTTAAGCAATAATTGTATCACCCTGGCTACAAAAAGCGAGATGCAATATGGCGGAACACAAAGTGTTGATGTACATATACCTGATGCCAACAAAGGAAGGGTGCACTTGCCGCTACCAACATACGAATATGGAGGCGGGACACAAACAATACCTTGGTCAGCCGTACTTTATAAAATAACGGACCTGAATACCAATAAACTTATGGTGGAGGGGACTGATTACAATATAAATCTCTCTACTAGAAAGGTTACTTTTATTAACAGTTATGCCAATGGTCCATATTACTTGCGTTTCTCGTTTGATTATACTGATGAACGTAAAGAAAATGCTGAAACATTCTCTTATGAATTAGAATCAGCAACGGTTAATCACGAGCTCGATTATAGCGAGTGGATACTCTATTTTTACGACTTAGCAGGTAATCTGAGAAAAACGGTTTCACCTAAAGGCTTTGATTGCAGCCAGGTTGCAGGCGGCACTTTATCCATGTTCACAACCTATGATTATAGCCCGAGGGGGGAACTTGTTGCGACTGAGTCACCAGACGAAGGTTTGGTAGAAACAGTATATGATGAAGAAGGCAAAGTGCGGTTTAAACAAAATGCCTACCAACGTGAAAACGACAAATTCTCTTACATCAATTATGATGAGCATGCGCGGGTAGTGGAAACTGGCGAATATACAACTGATGCAGATGGGATATACTTCCAAAATTACTATGAGGACTATTCTGCGCCTGGGGTCTGCTCTTCATGTACTTCATCTACTGATGTTTTGGATGAGTTGGATGGGCTGAATGATGCCGATTGTAGCGACCAATACTATACTTATTACTATGAATTGGAAAGCGCTGAAGAAATTCCCTCTGGATATACCTACAAATCCAGTTTTACTCAAGAGTTTCTGCTTGGGCGGGTGAGTAAAACCAAAAACCGTGAAACCCAAACCTGGTACTCTTATGACCAATTTGGCAGGCCCACTTTTACAGTTGAAGAATTAGATATAGCCGACAAGGATTTTTCGACAACTTTAGATGATAGGATAAAGACCATTGAATATGGGTATGATGGGGATACAGATGTATTGCTAACAAAAACCTTTCAAAACAACGTTTCAGCAGAAAAATTGGTTCACACTTTGA
>JANQJC010000055.1 GCA_028281825.1 Flavobacteriales bacterium | reverse complement strand
CACCATGCGCTCAAGGTCTGCGTTGATGTTACGCAGTTTTTCCTGGGCTATTTTCTTTTCATTGATATCCAGAACCAGCCCCAATGCATATTTATGTGTGCCATCGGCATTTTTAACAGAAGATACAAACAGGTCTGCCCATATTTCAGTGCCATCATACTTTATATACTTTTTTTCTATGCTGTAACTGTCCCGTTTGCCCTCGAGAAGCTCCCTGTAAAGCCCTAAGTCTTTCTCTATATAATTAGTATGGGTAAATTCAGCAAAAGACAGGTTTTTGAGTGTTTCTTTAGGATAACCCAGTAACCTCATAAAGGCGTCGTTAAAGGTATCGGGAATGCCCTTTTCATTTATCAGGGCTATCCCAACTGAAGAGTTTTCAAACACTGCCCGAAACCGGCCTTCACTTTCTTTGAGTTTCCGGGTTCTTTTCTTCACCCGCATTTCTAAATCATTGTTTGCATCTATTAACTCTTCTTCATATTTCTTTACCCGAAAGATAAGTGCTGCCACTATCCATATAGTTAGTAACGACAGCAACCTGTTAGCAATTACCATCCACCCCGCACTACTACCATGTGGAGACGAAAAATACCCTACTATAATGCAAAAGGATGAGATGAATGCCAGCCAAAATGATTTTTTTTTATTAGACTTAATAAACCAGGCAATCGCAACTACCAAGACATACAAAATGCCAGTCGCTACTCCGCGAGGAATAGAAATATCCAAATAAAAAATAAACAATAGTAGTATTAATGCGAACCCATTCCACCAATCATCAAATTGATATTTTAATTTTTGAGCCATTTCGTTAGCCATTACTATATAATAATAGGTAAGGCTTATACCCATTAATATAAAACCAAAAGAAGTATGTAATGCCATGTGGGTTAGATTTCCCCAGCCATAAATAGATTCAATATTTATAGCATAACCCACTAATGCCGCCAAACCCAGACTTGTTACAACACCGCTAATAAAAGCTTTGCCTTTTATTTTGACCAAATTATCAGGTGGTATAATCATAGCTATTGCACCTAATAAAAAACAAAGAGCAGTATTAGGGGCCATGCGGCCCGGGTGTGAAGTGGCTATAGTTACCTCGTGTTCTATAAAAAATTCGTCAATGCTTAAATCAACATCAAAAATGTATTCAAAAAGCGTCAGTAAAGCAATTGCTCCTGTCATTATACTTAAAGCATCACTTGTTTTTTTCTTTTTGAGCAATGAGAAAAGCAATGCCATACCACACAATAAAAATCCTAATGCAGTATTGTACTGCATTGGAGCAAAATGGGATGACAATTGAACCAGGGAGTTATTGTGAGTATGCCAACCAACTATAACTATACCTCCCAGCAAAAACAATGCAATACCTGATGTGATAAGTGCTGCAAATGCACGGCGTTTTGTAATCAACCAGTTATTCATATTTTTTTGATTAGTTACGTTAAGCGAGCCTCAATAACCCGGACCTGGACATCACCCACTTGCATACTTACCTTGTTATCTAAAGCATCATAAGTGAAATGTATATCGCTTTTCCCGCTGGCACCACTAATGTCTATCCGCTTTTTTCTTTGCGCTATACATATACTGCCCTAAAACTACTAATTATAACAACAACCTCAACTATAAAACCACCCTTAAAAACAGACGATGTTATTCACAGCCCAAAATTTTCCGTGAGTCCCTCGAGGGTATCGATAAAACTTTGTTTACTTTGTAAACAAATTGCATCATACACACAATTTATAGTAAAATGCACACTTATTAAACTATCATGAAAAAATCCCAAATCCCAGTGATGCCTCAATTTTTCGATAGGTATATCAATCAGGTAGAAGATATAGACTTGATTGAAGTACTGGAAAAATGCACTGACTTTGGAAGTAAGGATGAATTAGACACTTTCCAAAAATTGGGCGACCAACGATACGCTCCTGGCAAATGGACAGTGAAGGAGGTCATCCAACATGTGATAGATAATGAACGTATCCAGGCCTACAGGGCTTTGCGCTTTGCGAGAAATGACAAAACCATTTTGCCAGGCTACGAGGAAAACTTGTTGGCAGACAACGCCAAAACAGTTCACAGGCCAATGGATGAAATACTAGAGGAATTCCGTTTAGTGCGCAAATCCAACATCCTGTTTTTCAAAAGCTTGAATGAAGAAGAACTGCTAAGGACTGGGATTACCTTCAATACTGAGATAAGTGTTTTAGCGCTGGGTTTCGTTTTGGTAGGTCATCAAATACATCACTACAACGTTATAAAAGAAAGGTATTGGCGCTTGACCATATAGCCGCATTATTCGTCCTTGCTAGAAGGCACGAAGCAAGCTCAAATTCAAGAATTTCAAAGTTGTTTTTCACTATCATGTTGTTAATCTAATGACTAGTCTATTCCCCTGGTCTAAATCGGTTAGCAGATAGTCTTTAATTCTCAAAATTTCCTATAACATATTTCTTTCAATCGATGAATTTTGTATATTAAGACTTTTATTTTTTCAATTTATGGTCATTACATTTATGAAAAAGATTAAAATTATCCTTGTTTTCTTGCTGCTTCCTGGTCTAGTTGTGAAATCCCAAACCTCAGGTGCTTTGGCCCTTGATGGAAGTAATGACATTGTTAACTTCAGCAATGCATCAGTATTTAATATTACTTCAGCTATTATCTTAGAAGCCTGGCTATATCCTACTGCCCATGCTCCAATAAAAATAGCTATTGCAAAGTTTGGTGATATTCCTAATAATGATTCATATACGATGCAAATATCAAATGGTCGCCCTGATATGCATATACGTTCGGGAGGATCATGGCATCATATACAGTCAAGTACTGTTTTGCCACTTAATCAATGGAGCCACGTGGCGGGAACATTTGATGGTAATGAAATTAAGGTATATGTGAATGGAGTATTAACGGGAACGCTTGCTTTCTCTGGACCGATTGACGTTTCAAGCGCAATTTTTAGAATTGGAGGTTGGGCCGGTGGCCACAATTTTTCAGGAAGAATTGATGAGGTGCGTGTTTGGAATACAGCTCGCACACAAGCAGAGATACAAAACACCATGAATAGCCAAATATTATCACCGCCTTCCAGCTTGGTGGCTTATTATAAACTTAACCAGGGATATCCTGGAGGAGGCAACCCAGGCGCAAATACAGTGACTGATGCCAGTGGAAATGGTAATAATGGAAGTTTGGTGGGTTCTAGTTTGGACGGATGTATTTCTAATTGGGTATGTGGGCCAGCTACTTTAGGTTCGTGTACAGAGTACTGCAATCCTACTTGGTTGGGAACAACAAACAACAACTGGAATACGGCAAGCAACTGGAGCGACAACTCAGTGCCTGTTAGTTCTGACGATATAACCATTCTGAATGTAACCAACAACCCCACTATAAGCAGTCATGTTAGCTTAGAAGATTTAACTATCAATACAGGAGCAGATGTTGTTGTGAGCAGTGGCTCATCATTAACTTTAAATGGCACACTCACAAATGATGGCACTGTAACGCTGCTTGATAGGGGGAGTTTCTTGCAAGGGGGTAGTAGTAGTTTAACAGGCTCTGGTACTTTTCGTATACATCGTTCAGGTTCTACAGGAACGGATTTTAACTTTTGGTCAAGTCCTATATCTTCTGCCAATACCAACCTGCTAAGTAACACGGTATTTACTTATAATCCTGCACAAGGTACAGCCGACCCAGGCGATGACAATCCTGCTGACCCTGGCTGGATAGATGCTTCTAATAGTTCAATGACAGTAGCTAAGGGTTATGCCGCAATGGGAGGGGCCAATACTGTTTTTGTAGGAACTCCGAATAATGGAAATCAAGGTATCTCTGTTAGTACCCATTCATCACCTCATGTGTCTTATAATTTGATTGGTAATCCTTATCCCAGCGCTATTTCGGCCACGTCCTTTTTACTTGCAAATACTGGAATTATACAGCCAGCAATTTATTTGTGGGACGATGACCATACAGGTGGCGCAGGCTATGCAAGCAGCGATTATGCGACTTTTGCTCCAGGAAGCGGAGGAGTTGCTGGGGGTGGAGGTAATACCCCTACTTCTAGTATAGCGTCATGCCAGGGCTTCAAGGTATTAGCAGCAACCAATGGCACTGTGAATTTTACTAATTCCTTGCGAACCGCATCTGGTAATGGACAGCTTTTCTCACAAGGTGAAAATGTGAAAGCATGGTTATCAGCAACATCATCTGGCAATCATTATAATCAAACACTAATAACCTTTATGGAAGGCGCATCTGACGATTTAGATTGGGGATACGATGCCGAGAAGATTAGAGGGAATTCATATCTAAGCCTTTATACGTTCATAGATGAAAAGGCAATGGCTATACAGGGTTTTGGCCCTCTGGTTCAGAACAAGGTTGTTCCATTGGGGCTGGCTTCAGGAGAAAACACTACCATAACCCTTAACTTAGACAGTGCTCATAATCTCGCTAATGCAGAGCTAATTTTGGAAGATGCACAATTAAACGTGTTTCATAATTTAAGTGACGGCGAGTATACCTTTAACGCTCTTGAAATGGAATACTCAACCAGATTTTATCTTCATTTCAATGCTGCGACTACTGGACTGAGTGAAGAAAAAGGTTTAGGTAGTATGTACTATAATGATGGCAGGGTATACATTAAAACTAATGTTGAAGGACAACTAGATTTTGATGTGTTTAATACTATGGGGCAAAATGTTTATAGCTTGACTAAAATGCCCAACGGGTTGACTTCAATCGACTTGCCAGTCTTAAGCTCTGGAACATATATAATAAGGATGGTTAATGATGGTCAAGTATTAACGGATAAAATTGTAATCAATTAAGAAATGAGAAAAATAGTATGTATCTCGATACTAGTTTTGCTTCAAGTAGCCTTCATTGTGCCTGAATCCATAGCACAGGCACCCCCGCCAAGCGGCGGGTCAACTGTTGGTGCGCCTATTGATTCCAACACATGGCTTTTGGCCTTAGTCGCATTTTTGTTTGGTGTCTCAAAAATAGTTAAAGAAGGTAAACGGGCTCCAGGGACTGTTCTCAATAGAAAATAGTCAACCTACACCTACTTTTCGTATACTTTTTCGTCAAGTAATAAGTATAAGAATTTGGGATTACAACGGGTTATTACCCTCACAATAATGCATTCCCGTTCGCGGGCGCAAACCTGCGACCCTCGTAACACCTCTACAAATCCTATTATCTCAACAGAGTATGTCAACACTTATCCCTCGGGGTTGACCCTTAATTTACTTCATAAATAAACAATGCAAGGGTGTTAATAAAAGCGGTATCGTTGATACCGAAGGATTTGTAATCCTTTGGAGTGGTAAAGCCAAGATAGGAAAAGTTAACAGGCACTCAGCCTTATTTTATCATCACGCCCAGCTTGTTGATGATTGGCACCTTGATAAGGTTATCGTCTTTAATAGTCTCAGGCAAGAAAATATATTTCTTATCGTGTATAACGGCATTCACATAAAAGCTTACCCAAAACTCGTTATTCAGGCCAAACAGGTTTTCCATTACGGCTTCAATTTTTGCATAGCTTTTTGAGGGTATCCTGTCCAAAAAATGCCTTAGGGTAGATGTCTTTACATGCTCTCCATCCTTTTGTCCATAGCCTTTTGAGGTGACCAGAACCCCATATATTTCAACATCTTTTAGGTTAAGCAAATAGGCATTCCATACATCTTTGCCCAGATCGTTGGTTTCTTGCACCACAGCCATCGCTACATCCTGAACTTCAGGTATTTTTATGTCTTTCTTCATTTCTCTTTCTGGAAAAATTAGGCATTCAGCAAACAGAAATAAGGCTTAGTTGTTCGCCAAGTTGTTAGCAAGCTGAGATTTTTTCCACTCTTCTCTGGTGTCTGCCACCTTCAAAAGCCATATTGATAAAGGTATCAACAGCCTTTTTGGCTTCTTCAACTTCCATAAACCGGGCTGGTAAGGCAATTACATTAGCGTTATTATGCTCTCTGGCGAGCTTGGCTATTTCGGTTGTCCAGCAAAGTGCCGAACGGATACCTTTATACTTGTTAGCCGTCATGTTAACACCATTGCCAGTAGTACAAATAATTATACCCAATTCATACTCACCCGCTTCAACAGCTTTTGCTAAAGGGTGCACGTAGTCTGGATAGTCTACACTATCAGTAGTATTCGTTCCAAAATCTTTTACAGAATGCCCTTCAGCAATGAGCATGTCTTTGATAATCTCTTTTAATTCTACACCTGCGTGGTCGGCTGCTATAGCTAGTTTTTTTGACATTTTTGGGTTATTTAGAGTGTGACACAAAGGTAAAAAAGATTAGTGACAGGAGTCTATTCCTCATCCCCAAACTCCATGGTGAAATCTATTTGTTTCTTTGCCAGGTTCACGGCTTTTACACGCACGGTTACTTCATCACCCAATTGGTATTTAACACCTGAAATCTGTCCATAAATGCAGAATTGGTCTTCATCAAACACGTAAAAATCATCGTCTATATCTTTCAGGCGAATCATACCCTCACAATGGTTTTCTAATAACTCAACATAAATACCCCATTCAGTAACACCAGAGATAACCCCTTTATAAACATTGCCGATTCTATCTTGCATAAACTGGGTTTGTTTGTACTTTATAGATGCTCTTTCAGCTTCCGTGGCTTTGCGCTCCATATCAGATGAGTGCTCGCACAATTCTTCATACTCCTCTTGGTTGGCCGATGGCCCTCCTGCAAGGTAGTGCGCTAAAAGTCGATGTACCATCACATCGGGATACCTTCTGATAGGGGAAGTAAAGTGGGTGTAATAGTCAAACCCCAGACCGTAGTGGCCAATATTGTCGGTTGAATAAACGGCTTTTGCCATTGCCCGTATCGCCAACTGTTCAATCACGTTTTGCTCTCCTTTGCCTTTAACATCTTTAAGCAGTTGATTCATCGAGTTGGCCAACTCCTGGCCTTTGGCACCGGCCTTCAAATCATAACCAAACTTTTTAATGAAACCCTTGAAAGATTGCAGCTTATCAGGTGAGGGGTCGTCATGTATCCTATACACAAAAGTTTTTACCTTTTCATTGGGCTTGGGTCTACCTATAAACTCTGCCACCTTTCTATTTGCCAATAGCATAAAGTCTTCAATGAGGTAGTTGGAGTCTTTCATTTCTTTAAAGTAAACCCCTATCGGGTGCCCTTTTTCGTCTAACTGAAATCTAACTTCCCCTTTTTCAAAAGCAATGGAGCCATTTTTGAAGCGCTCTTTTCTCAGTTTTTTGGCTAATCCATCAAGGATAAGTACTTCCTCTGCAAAATCACCTTCCCCAGTTTCTATTGCTTGCTGTGCTTCTTCATAAGTAAAACGCCTATCAGAATTGATAATAGTTCTACCAAACCATTGGTCAACCACATTCGCTTCCTCCGTTAATTCAAATACAGCCGAGAAACATAGTTTTTCCTCATTTGGCCTGAGTGAGCATACCATATTTGATAGTTTTTCAGGAAGCATAGGTATTACCCTATCTACCAAATAAACAGAAGTTGCCCTCTCTATAGCTTCATCATCCAGGGCGGTGCCTGGCTTTACGTAATGAGAAACATCGGCGATATGTACTCCAACTTCCCAATTGCCATTGTCCAGCTTTTTGATTGAAAGAGCGTCGTCGAAGTCCTTTGCGTCAACCGGGTCTATAGTGAAGGTGGTTATCTTTCTGAAGTCCCGACGTTTTATAATCTCTTCTTCAGTTATTTCTGTAGGTATGTTCTCTGCCTCTCGTTCAGTAGCTTGATGAAAGGATAGCGGAAAGTCAAAACCTGCCAAAATGGAATGCATCTCCACATCATTATCGCCTGGCCATCCAAGTACTTCCGTCACCTCACCAAAAGGGTTTGTTGCCCCCGAAGGCCAGTCAGTGATTCTACCGATTACTTTTTCTCCATCTTTTGCACTGTTTAGTGACTCAAAAGGAATGTAAAGGTCAACGGGCATTTTACTGTCATCGGGCACCAGAAATCCAAACTTCTGATGAATTTGAATGGTTCCGATGTATTGCTTATGTGCTCTTTCAAGCACTTCAACTATTTCGCCAATCAGCCTTTGCCCTTTTTTACTTGCGTGAAGGTGTATTCTTACCTTATCTCCATTGAGTGCTTTTCTCACATATCTTGGAGCAACATAAACGTCTTCATCTAGTTCTGGGCAAATCACATAGGCTGAACCCATTGAGGTCATGTCTACAACACCCACCACGTAAGACGATTGTGCCTTTAGCCTGTATTTCCCCCTTTCAGGCTCGGTAAGCAAGCCATCGGCTTTAAGTTTTAATAGTCCATTGATGATACCCTTTCTGTCATGGGCGTTGGATATACCCAGTTTTTTGGCTATCTGTTTGTAATTGTATATGCGTCTTGGGTCACTTCTAAATACGTCTAATACATTAGTTAGGAGGGCGCTTCCTTTTTTGCTTTTGCCCCCTTTTTTCTGCTTTTTTTTACTCATTAAGTTTTTAAGTGTTTATTCGGCAGCAGGAAATCGGGCCGTGATATTCTGAAAGACTATTTCAGATATTCCGGATAATGAAAGTTTGAGCTTTTCGTAGTCTTCCCCTTTTGTCATTATGCACAATAGGTAAGGATTCTCGTCGTAATAAACGATGCCCACATCATGAAGCTGGGCTACGTCATAAAACTTTCTTTCCCCAAATTTACTTGCTACCATTATGCCTTTATCACCAATTCCTTTCCTGATGCCATCTTTGAACCTGGAATGTGCCAGGATTTCTAATGAAAGCTCTGATAGGTCGCGATTAAGGTAGGTAGAATTATACAAAATATTAAAAAATAGGGCTACTTGTTCAACCTTGATGGAATATTCGATGTTCATCAAATCCTCCATTTGGTCTGACATGCCCAGTTCAAAGAATAATCTCCCCCAAATTTTTTCTTCATCTGCCACGTAACTAAAAAGAAGCCCAGCAGCTTGATTATCAGAGTACACAATCATTCTTCTTATTAAATCAAGAACGGAATATTTCTGGCCTACTACTATTTCTTCATCTACAATTTCAGGAATAGCGTCCAGATGATGTTCTTTAAATTCCAACTCTTGATACAATGATGACAGGTTTCTCTGGGCTTGCCTCATCAGGCCAATCATGTGTGGTACTTTGATAAGGGAGGCGGCAGAGTAACCAGCATCTGGGTTAACCGTTAACCATTCACCAGAATTAAGTAATTTAAGATAAACAGTTACCTCCGTGGCGTTTCCTTTTTCTTTTTGGCCATTTATAAAAGTGGAAATCTTTTGTTTAAGGGGAGCCATTTCAGGGCTTGAAAAACGACAATCGAGAAGTGGGCTGATAAGCCTGTATTCTTCATTTCTTGTCATTCTATATTGGCCTGGATAAGGCTTCTTTTTGATGTACTTGTCCATGGCCTCAAGGTGTTTTTCGTAGTCGCTATGCACAATGCCTGCGACACCCGACACCACATCGCTGAGTTGGCCTTTATCCGTGCCCTTGGTCATTATACTGAGATAATAAGGCTGGCCTTTGTAGTACACAATACCACTTTCATGCAGTTGCTGATTGGCCTTGAGTTTTCTATACCCATACTTACTGGCTACAGGGGTGTTGCCATCATTTACCCCTTTCACAATTCCTTCCTTAAAACTTGTCCTGCAAAGCAAATCAAGGGCCTTTAATGACATCTCACGGGAGAGGTATGTACAGTTGTAAAGTATGCGGAATAATACCGAATAACTTTCTGGAGACATAAAATTGACAACTCCAGCCTGTGTGTTGAAATGCATTTCCAAATCATTGAAAACAGACTTCCACATTTTTTGCTCACCGAAATAATCCTTCAGAAGTTCCATAGCCTCATTATCTGAGTACAAAATCATCTCGTTGATGAGCTCAGCAATGGTGTACTCTTTCCCCAGTTTCAGCCTGTATCTGTTGGGGTTACTATTATCTGGAATGGAATAATACTCATCGTAAAGAACTTTTTTGCCAAGAAGTGTTGCATCAGTATCTGCCTTTTTTAACACATAAATCATGTTAGATACCTTGAGCATGCTGGCCGGATTATATTTGTCCTTTCCGTTAATGCCGAATGAGTAGCCATTTTTCAATTGCCTGAAATAAACCGATACCCTGTCAACACCTCCTTCCTTCTTCTTAGCCTCAATAAAAGCTTCAACGTCAGCCTTTATTGGTGAAGTAAAAGAGTTGTTCAGGTCAAAGTCTAAGAGGGGATAGGTATAAAAAAAGCCGGGATGGCGAAGTTGGTCAACAAGCGGGTTTTTAGTTGCCTGCGCAAAAGCAAATACATCCATCAACACCACCAACACCACACCCAGTATCGCTGTTTTTCTGCAACCAAGCATATCAATATAAATTAAGTTTAGTAAGCCCTTACATTCTTACCTTCCACAAAATTGATAAATGACCTATTCACCACCCTGTTTCCGCCAGGTGTGGGATAATCGCCTGAAAAATACCAATCTCCTTTATTATGAGGGCATGCTGCATGCAAATTATCTAAAGATTGATATATGATATGAACTTCTGATTTTATCTCTGGAGTGGTCAGCATTTCAGCAATCTTAGCTGAAATCTGCTCATCAGTAAATGGGGCGTATATATCCTTCACGCAGTTGACTACCTGCTCATCAGGTAAATCTACTTGCGCTTTGGCTTTTTCATATACTTCATCCAGGATATTCTCCTGATAGGTTTCTTTCAAAAGGGCTATTGCCGCCCTAAAAGCAATAAAGTCACCCAATTTTGCCATATCAATACCATAGCAATCGGGATAGCGAATTTGTGGCGCTGATGAAACAACGATTATTCTTCTGGGTCCTAACCTGTCCAGCATTTTTATGATACTTTGCCTCAAGGTTGTACCACGAACAATAGAGTCGTCAATCACCACAAGGTTATCAACACCTTTTCTCACTGCACCGTAGGTAACGTCATACACGTGGGCCACCATTTCATCACGGGCAGTATCTTCAGTAATAAAGGTGCGCATCTTTACATCTTTGATGGCAATTTTCTCAACCCGAAAGCGGGTATCAAGTATTTTACTCAAGTCATCAGGATTGGGATTTTCCCTTAACTCTTTAATGCGCTGCACCTTAACCTGGTTTTGATAGTCTTCTAGCCCTTTGATAAGGCCATAGAAAGCAACTTCAGCAGTGTTTGGAATAAATGAAAATACGGTATTTTCCAGGTCATGGTCAATATGTTCCAATACGCTTGGTATGACCAGCCTTCCTAATTCCTTCCTTTCTTTGTATATTTCCTTATCGCTGCCCCGCGAGAAGTATATCCTTTCAAAAGAGCAGGACTTGCGCTCTTGTGGTTCTCTCACCATATATTCGCCTACTTCGCCATTTTTGCGAATGATAAGTGCATGGCCAGGAGTAATCTCTTTCAATTTTTGGGAAGGAACATTAAAGGCTGTTTGTATGGCAGGTCTTTCAGAAGCCACCACCACTACTTCATCATCCTGGTAGTAATATGCAGGGCGGATGCCGTTAGGGTCGCGCAATACAAAAGCATCACCGTGACCAAATAGCCCAGCCATGGCATAACCACCATCCCATTTTTTGGCAGCCTCTTGTAAAATTTTCTGCACATCCATTTTCTCGGCTATTACACTGGTTACTTCTTTTTTGCTGTAGCCTTTATCCTTGTATTGGTAGTAAATCCTATCGTTTTCTTCGTCTAAAAAATGACCTATTTTTTCGAGGACAGTCACGGTGTCGGCCTTTTCTTTTGGGTGCTGACCAAGATCTATCAGCTGCTGAAAGAGCTCATCAACGTTGGTCATGTTGAAGTTGCCCGCCAAAACCAGGTTGCGCGTCATCCAATTGTTTTGACGTAAAAATGGATGGCAATACTCAATATTATTTTTGCCAAAAGTGCCGTAGCGTAGATGCCCCAGCCACAACTCACCTGTAAAGGCACAATTATCTTTAAGCCACGTTGGATTTTTCAGAGCCTCAGGGTCACTTTCTTGTAAGGCAATGAAACGCTCATTAATGCGGGCAAACAAGTCCTGAATAGGATGTGTATCGTTTGAGCGATAGCGACTAATGTATCGCTTACCCGGCTCAACATCCAGTTTAATGTTAGCAACACCCGCGCCGTCCTGGCCGCGATTGTGCTGCTTTTCCATCAGCAGGTATAATTTGTTTTGGGCGTAAAAAGCTGTGCCGTATTTTTTGTAGTAAAAATCCAGAGGCTTTAACAGGCGGATAACGGCTATCCCGCACTCGTGTTTTATTTGGTCACTCATTAGGGTTTCTGAAGCGCAAAGTTACGCAAATATTAAATAGTGCATGCTGCAACTGGGTGCTTTTAGCTAACTTTACGCTCATACTCGATAAAAGGATTGTTATAAGCATGAAATATCTAATTAAAGGAGCAAAAATTGTCAATGAAGGACAAATTGTAGAAGGGGATTTACTGATAGAAGATGCCCGTATTGCAAAAATTGGAGGCACAATAGATGCAGCTGGCGCAAAAGAAATCAATGCAGAAGGTCAATACTTATTGCCAGGTGTAATAGATGACCAGGTGCATTTCAGGGAGCCGGGACTGACCCACAAAGCTGAGATATACACAGAAGCAAAAGCGGCCGTTGCAGGTGGTATCACCTCATATATGGAAATGCCCAATACAGTTCCAAACACCCTTACTCAAGAGCTATTACAGGATAAATACAATATTGGAAAAGAACGTTCATTGGCGAATTACTCCTTTTTTATGGGAGCCTCTAACAACAATATTGAGGAAGTGCTGAAAACGGATGTGAATAATGTTTGCGGAGTTAAAATATTTATGGGTTCTTCTACTGGCAATATGTTGGTGGACAATGAAAAAACACTGGAAGGGATATTCTCGCAATCGCCTATTTTGATTGCTACCCATTGCGAAGACGAAGCAACTATTAGAACCAATACTCTTATTTATAAAGAGAAATATGGGGAAGAAGTGCCGATTGAATGCCATCCACTGATAAGAAGTGAAGAAGCCTGCTATAAATCTTCATCTATGGCGGTGGAGTTAGCTAAGAAGCACAATACCCGTTTGCATATTCTACACATATCCACCGAGAGGGAGACACATCTATTTGATAATTCCATTCCACTCAAAGACAAGAGAATAACCGCTGAAGTATGCATCCATCATTTGTGGTTTAACGACAGTTTCTACAAGGAGAAAGGCGCTTTTATCAAGTGGAACCCAGCAGTAAAGACCAAGGAAGACCAAGAGGGAATATGGAAGGCACTTTTGGAAGATAGGATGGATATCATAGCAACCGACCACGCACCGCATACCTTGGAAGAGAAAAGCAAAACTTATTTCAAAGCGCCGGCAGGTGGGCCGTTGGTACAACATGCTTTGCCCGCCATGCTGGATTGTGTTCAGCGGGGCAAGATATCATTGGAGAGGATGGTAGAGAAAATGAGCCATGCACCTGCAATTTGCTTCCAAGTGAGAGAAAGAGGTTTCATTAGGGAAGGATATTTTGCTGATTTGGTGTTGGTTGACTTGGATAAGCCCTGGAAAGTGGATAAGAGCAATATACTTGCAAAGTGTGGTTGGTCGCCATTTGAAGGGCATGAATTCAAAAGTGGCATTACCCATACTTTTGTGAGTGGGCATCTGGCTTATGAGAACGGAAAGTTTGACGAATCAATAAAAGGCCAACGCCTGCAATTTGATAGATGAATAGAATAGCACAATTCATACTGATAATAATAGTAATGGCTTTAACCTCCTGCTGGCAGGAGAACCCACAAGGCGCTCAGCCAGAAGGACTCATATCTAAAAAAGAACTCAAGGACTTAATGGTAGATTTGTACCTGGCGGAATCTTCCAATAACATGAGAATGTTGGAGAAGGATACTACCTTGCCAAAGTATGCTGAGTTCTATAAAGCTGTGTTAGAAAAGCACAACGTAACAGCCAAGGCTTATGAGAATAGTTTGAAATACTATGCCGAAGACCCAGATGAGATTAATGCCATTTATGATGAAGTGCTGCAAAGATTAACTAAGATGGAGAGTGAGGCTGGTGGGGTCGTAGGGCAGGAGAGTGAGTAGAAAAAGCGATTAAATCGCAGTCTGCGCCCGCGAACAGGGCTTTAACCGGACGCAGTGCTAGCGGAAAGCCGGTATCTCAAGAATCATGATAAAAACTCGGAGGTCTCTGCGACTTCTGTGTGTTCTTTGCGGTTAATGTTTTTTATCCTTTAAAAAAGCGGTGCAGGCATCTTTTACTGATTGGCGCATAGGGATGAACCCATAACCGATGGCTTTCTTGATTTTCTCGTTGGAGTAGTTGCTAATGTTGGTTGCTGTGCGCGCGGTATCTCTATTCACCAGAGGGCTGGTGCCAGTCAGTTTACCTAATAACCATTGCATTCTCCAATAAATGCCACTCAAAAAAGGCCCTGCTTTGATGGAAGGTGGCTTTTTGCCCAGGTCAGTGGCTATCCATGTGAGTAAATCTTTAAACGGCAAGTTTTCTGAGCAAATAATAAATCGCTCGCCTTTGATGTCGCTGTCCATTAATTGAATGGTAGCATGGGAAACATCTCTTACATCTACAAATCCATTAGAGCCAGTTGTGTATACACCCAGTCCGTTCCAAACTTTATTGATAAGCCTTCCGCTGCTGCGCTCCCAGTCGCCGGGGCCTATGATGGTTGCAGGATTAACGATGATGGTACTCAAACCTTCTACACTTCCTCGCCACACTTCTCTCTCTGCCAGGTTTTTGCTTTGCCCATAGGCGCTGTTTCTGTCACTTTCGCTCCACTTGGTATCTTCATCCATATTCAACTGATACTTCTTTCTGCCAATGGCTGAAACCGAGCTCACCTGGCAGAAGCGCTTCACCCCAGTTTCCAAAGCGGCGTTGATGCAGTTGGCGGTGCCCTCTACATTGATTTTAAAAAGTAGGTCGCGTTCAGCAGGGTCAATGGTTACAAAAGCGGCTGAGTGGATAACTTTCTCCACTCCTTGCATGGCCTCAATAAGAGAATGAATATCTAAAATGTCGCCTTCAACCCATTCTATTTTATCAAGCAAGGCATCGGGGTTATCCGAATAATGCCCGAAAATACGGCGAATGACAGTCATATCACTGGAAGCCCGTTTTAATGCACGTACTTTTCTATCGGTGCTTGCCAAGTCATACAAAATATGTGAACCAACCAGTCCTGTGCCACCTGTGATGAAAATCATGGGCTAAAAGTAGGGTAAAAAATCAAGCTAAGTGGATGAGAAGTCTATCTTTGCGGCAAATTTCAAAAAGCACTATGACGAGCATTGAGAGTTTTGACTTCGCAGGAAAAAAAGCCCTGATAAGGGTTGATTTTAACGTACCATTGGATGATAGTTTTGAAGTAACTGATGATACCCGAATAAGGGCGGCGCTACCCACTATCAATAAGATATTGAGTGATAATGGTGCTGTAATCTTAATGTCACACCTTGGTAGGCCAAAGAGTGGCCCAGAGGATAAATTCTCATTGAAGCATGTGGTAGGCAGGTTGGGGGAGTTGTTGGGTAAGGAGGTCAAGTTTGTAAATGATTGCGTAGGTGAAGTAGCTGAAAATGCCGTAGCCGAATTAAAAGGTGGAGAGGTATTGCTTTTAGAGAACTTGCGTTTTCATAGCGAAGAAACCAACGGTGATGAAGGGTTTGCAAGCAAGTTGGCCCGATTGGGGAAGGTGTATGTGAATGACGCTTTTGGCACTGCGCATAGGGCTCATGCCTCAACCACAGTAGTGGCTAAGTTTTTCCCAGAGAATAAGATGTTTGGCTACCTATTGGGGCAGGAACTGGAGAGCATTGATAAAGTATTGAAAACAGGAGAAAAGCCATTTACTGCCATATTGGGCGGTGCTAAGGTTTCTTCGAAAATTTCTATCATCACCAATCTACTGGACAAGGTAGATAATATAATTATTGGAGGCGGGATGACTTATACCTTCCTGAAAGCGCAAGGCGAGAATGTAGGTAGTTCACTAGTTGAAGATGATTATTTAGGCACTGCCAAAGATGCCTTAAAAGCAGCAGAAGAGAAAGGGGTGAAAATATATTTGCCAAGTGACTCTATCCTTGCGGATAAGTTTGACAATGGAGCGAATACTCAAACAACCAACTCCAATGAGATACCTGACGGCTGGATGGGATTGGATATAGGTCCTGACGCTGTGAAAGAGTACAGTGAGGTAATTGGCAATAGCAGGTCAATACTTTGGAATGGACCAATGGGTGTATTTGAAATGGAGAGCTTCGAAACAGGCACTAAAGCTATCGCTTTGGCAGTTGCTGATGCAACCGCTAATGGTGCTTTCTCAGTAGTGGGTGGTGGAGATTCAGTTGCTGCTGTTAATAAGTTTGACTTGGCTGATAAGGTAAGCTATGTTTCTACTGGTGGTGGCGCAATGCTTGAGTATATCGAAGGTAAAGTGCTGCCAGGTGTAGCGGCTATCAGGGATTAGCTTTCCACTTCTTCGGTGGTGTCTTGACCGAAGTTACTATCATAAAAGGCCCCTAGGGGTGGAAGGACGAAACCCGCCATTTCCTTTATTGGATGGTAGAGAATTGCTTCCTCGTACTTTTCTGGAAAATCTCCTTTGGCAAAATAGCCAAACTTTTCACCTACGTTGATGAGTACGCTGAGAATTACAGCCCATTTTAATATACTGAAAACACCGCCCACAATTCGGTTGACCCAGTTCATCGCAATTAGCTTAAAGGTTTTTTCAATTAGCCAGGCTAAAAGGTGAATGGCCACTACTATTAGCAGGAAAACCACTACAAACACGACAACCGGAAAGTAGCTCTCATTTTGGATAGTGCTATCAGTTTGGTCAATAAAAATATCACAAACCCAGCCTGTGAATTTTGTAGCGCCGTAAATACCCAAAACTAACGCCAGCAGCGAAGCAAGTTGAACGATAAAACCTTTGCGAAGACCCAATATTAGGGCAATAACCAGTAGTGAAGCAAGCACTATGTCTATAGTGCCCATGACTTACAAGTCAAATTTATAACCTCGTTCCTGAGCCGTGTTGATGATAGTTCTATTCACTACCCCAAAAAAGGTGTCGCCAAAGAGATACTTTTGCATTTTCTCTCTTTTCTGCCTCAGGAACTCTTCTCTTTTGGTTGTCAACATCTTAATGATGGTAACATATTCCTGGCGCTCGTAGCGCTTTTCTTCTATGTATTGCTTCAGCTCGGTGGGGCTCATTTCCTTTATTTCATCTGGTAGATGATTACGGTTAATGGAGGTGAAGTCAATCGATTTTTTCATGGAAAGGTCTACCAAATCCCAGTCGGCGTTCTTGCCTTGGTAAAGGTCTGTAGCTTTAAAAAAACCACGCGCTTCTACCGTCATGTCATCTACCAAAGAAGCCCTGTAATCCAGTTCATCACGTGTTTTAGCTCTTTCTTTGCCATCCTTTCCATAGTACATATAAGTGGAGTTCATCATATTGATAGCCTCTAATAGCAGGTCATTATCATAGTTTTTCTCAAATACAATCCTTGATTTTTGTTGGAGGGTTATCAAGTTGAAACTGCCGTGACAAGTATCGGCCAACTCTTTCCAAACGGGAAGTTCTCTTGCAGAAACATAAGTTTGCAGGTAAAGCATATGGACAGTGATACCATTTTCCACCGACTGCTCGCATGCTTTATGAATGCTATACCCATTGTCAACAGCGCCATTACCCACCAAAAAAGCCAGTTTGATTGCATTTGGGTCGTCAGACCAACTCATGCTTTTAACGGCGGTATGTATACCATCACCAATATTTACCTTTCCCTTTGCACGTAGGTCCCTGAATTTGAAAAGCTCCCCAGCGGCGTAGTCCACATCATCGGTCAAGTCTGCAATAACAGCTACATAATTATTATCGGGCTTGAAGCTTGGCCGGCCCATGCCAACAATACCAATTCTGTAATCAGCTATTGGTTTCAATCGGGCAATCTCGTTATTGATAGCCCAAAAATTATCTTGTATGGATTCTAGTATGCCTCCGGTACTGGAACTTACGTCGAGAATAAAAACAATTTCGAGAGGTGGGCCTTTTTGCTGATACGATTGACCACTGGCCAATAGTTGATGGCTCAGCGCTAATGCTGTCAGAACAAAAAAGCGTACAAACTTCATTTTCAAATCTTCCCTTTATTCCCTCTTTATCTTAACGTTAAGATTTCAGAGGAATTGCAAAAATATAGCTTTTAGTGAATTGATGTAATTTTACCGCATGAACGATAGTTTTGAGCAAGAGTGGCAACGCGTTGTTGAACGCTTCGCAGAACAATTTGGCGGAGAAATTGACTACGAGGCAATTCTATTTTTAATAGGGGTGCAAGAATTGGGCCAAGGTAGACGCAAGTTCACCAAAGACCAAAAACTGGATGTGATGCATATTGCCATTTGTCGTTTGCTTAGCACCTATGGTTTTTATGAATTGGAAGGGCTAGACCAAGACGGTTGGCCTCATTGGAAATCAACGGGAAAACTCCCCCAACTAAAACCGGGACAACAACACAGGTTGATAAAAGAAGCGATTATTGATTATGCGAAGGAAACGGAAATTATCTAGTAAAGCGGAATTTCTACTATTTTCTCAACAGTTTCACCAGCTTCTAATTCTACATACTTGCCATCGTAGGTAGCTGTATCGCCTAAGCTAACTTCTACCAAAAGGATGGCAGGATTGGCGAATGTAAAGTCAGCTTCACCATCAACACCAGTTTTTTCAACTTCTTCAATAATACAGGTATTGGGTGAGCAATATAAAGTGCAAAGAGCACCTGCTATAGGTTCAGCAAGCGAGTCGTCAATCACTCTAACAACCACTTTGCATTCCCTGTTTTTATTACATGATGGTGTTGTGAAAACGGCTATAAAAGCCAAAAACAACACAATGATTAAACCTGGAGCGAATCTTTTCATAGTAGTATTAATGACGGACGAATTTACGAATTATTGTGATAATAATAGCTATAATATCGTCTTACTGTGATTTAATTTACCAGCAAAGCCTCTACAGTGGCAGTTCCACGATTTCTTCTACCGTCTCACCAGCGATTAATTCAACGTACTTTCCATCGTAGGTTGAATCATCGTAAACGACTTCAATTTGCAAGATGCCGGGTTTTTCGAAACTGAAATCAGCCTTTCCATCCAGGCCTGTTTTAGCTGTTTCTTCAATCACACAAGTGTTTTGAGTGCAATAAGGGGTAACTTCTGCGTTGACAATGGCGGCTTTGCTTGTTTCATGCACAACCATTATTGTGGCCTTGCATTCTGTTTTCTCTTTGCAGGAAACAGCGGAAAAGAAAGTAAGCAAGACGGCAAAAACGATTAGATAAACAGATGAGTTTTTGGAAGCAAGGGATTTCATGGGATAAGGAATTATCAACTTTTCTAATGTAACGCACGTAAAGTAGGGTATGAAAGTTGGGCTCCTGCTTTTTTCATGCAACCTTTTGGCGCATTATTTGTACCATTGTATTGCTAAACAGAATAAACACTTACACAAAAACAATAAAGAATGAAAAAGATGAAACTAGCTGTTATCTTGCTTGCGGCGATTTTGACTTTGCCTGCAATAGCGCAGGATAAAAAAGAAATGAAAGAACCTATCGTACTAATAAGTGTAGAAGGTTTTGGTGATATTAAGCTGAAGCTATATAACGAGACACCTATACACCGCGATAATTTTTTGGCTTTGGCTAAGGCTGGTAAGTACAACGGTTCCAAGTTTCACCATGTGATTCAAAACTTTATGATACAAGGCGGTAGTGTTGCTGATGAAGGAAGCATGAAGCAATTGCCAGCTGAAATCGTGCCTAAATACCACCACAAGTATGGAGCATTGGCGGCAGCACGCTTGCCAGATAATATTAACCCCGAGAAGAAGTCTTCACCTTGCCAGTTTTATATTGTGCAGGGAAACAAGATGTCTGCGGAGGCAA
>JANQJC010000019.1 GCA_028281825.1 Flavobacteriales bacterium | reverse complement strand
TAATTTTTCTTAGGTTTACCTGTGAAAAATTCCCTTTAGATGATATCTGTAAAAAACCTAACCTATGAATACCCGGGCCACCGCGCTTTGGACGGCGTTTCATTTGAAATTCCCGAAAGAAGTATCACAGCTATTGTAGGTCCTAATGGTGCCGGAAAAACTACCCTACTCAAATGCTTGGCTGCGCTCACCAAGCCTTTCTCTGGAGAGATAAGCGTTAATGGAATTGATGTATTGAAGAACCCGCGTGATGCCCATCGCATCATTGGCTTTTTACCAGATTTTTTTGGTTTATACGATAGTCTAACCGTAGAGAAATCATTAGAATATTCATGCTTGGCCCATGATGTGCCTGAGAGCCAAATTGAAGAAAGAATACAAAAGACACTACTTAGAATTGGGCTTACTGATAAGCGCACAGCAAAGGTGGAGAGTCTTTCTCGTGGTATGAGGCAGAGATTGGCCATTGGGCAAACCATCATTCATGAGCCTAAGGTGATTATATTGGATGAGCCGGCATCAGGCCTTGACCCAGAGGCAAGAAGTTCACTGTCTAAATTGTTTTTGGAACTGAATGCGGAAGGAATGACCCTTTTAGTGTCATCACACATTATTGCTGAGTTGGACGAATACGCCAATAATTTATTGACCTTAAGGCAAGGCCACCTTGCGGGCAATAAAGAAACTACCGAAACCTTCGTGTTGAAGAAAAGGTTGGTGATGCGTTTGGTTGACCAACCAGCTGGGGTAGAGGAGATATTGCCAGGCCTGATTGGTGAGATGCCAATTGAAAAAAGAGATGGCTTGGTGATGTTGGATTTTGAAGGAGATGAACGCCAACAACATGAATTACTCAAAAAGATAATCGACTCAGGGTTGAAAGTGGCAGAATTTTACCACAAGAAAGATAGCTTGAGAGAAAAATATATGGACAGCTTAAAATAATCTCGCCATGGCAAACATACTTAACTCAAACCCTGAATTAAAAAGGAACCTGTGGCTGGAAATGCAGCCCAACCGCCTTTTGATAATGCCTTTTATTATTACCCTGATTTACATCTTTGCTTATTTCTTTAAGGGATATGATACTTCGTTGGCCGAAGCTTTGATGAGACCTTCATTGCTCATTTTTGGTGTTTTAGTTTACATATGGGGCAATAGGCAAGCCTCAGAAGCGGTGATTGGTGAGGTGAATGATGAAACCTGGTCTTTTCAGCGTATGACATCTATTGGCCCTTGGCAAATGGCTATAGGTAAACTGTTTGGTAGCACCGCCTACACTTGGTATGGAGCGGCATACGCGGTGCTGGTTTATGTGATTTGTTCGCTCTTTGAGCCAAACACCTTCATGAGCCTGAAGTTGATGGGGCACCTCATATTAGTGGGTATATTTAGTCATGCCCTATGTATTGGCCTCAGTCTCATTGGGATAAGGAAGAATGCAGGCAAAGCAAAGATAAAAAGCACTTTTTATTTTGTGGTTGCTTTGCTGTTCTCCACCTCAATGGCTTCTAACTCCATAGGCTTATTTGCTGAAAATTTTGATGTACTCAAATGGTTTGGTATCAAAATGAGTATCGCCAACTTTACGGTTATCACTTTATTACTCTATACCTTTTGGTCTATTGTAGGCTTGTATCGCAACATGCGTACTGAATTGCAATTTGATAATAAACCTTGGGTTTGGCTTTCATTCCTGGTCTGTGTGATGCTTTTCCAATCAGGTATGGCATCTTCTATCGGCTTTTTAGAAACTAAGCATCAAATAATTATAGGTGGTTATATTGCCTTGATGATACCACTGGCGCTTACCTATTTCATGGTGTTTAGCGAGCCGAAAGACATGATTAATTTCCGAAGGATAATGGATAGATGGAAAAAAAAGGATTATGATGACGTGTTGCACAACATACCTCTTTGGCTGGTTAGCTTTTTGGTGACGGTAGTAGTTGGGATTGCACTTTTCGTGTACATGCAATCCGCACCAATGAGCCAAAGCATTATTGAAAGGCTACAAAGGGAGTCGCTGCCGCTCAACTTTACATTCATACCTTTTAATTTGTTACTCTTCATGACTCGTGATGTGGCCATACTGTTGTTTTTGAACTTGGCTGACAACAAGAAAAGAGCTGATATGACAGCCTTGCTCTACTTAGTGGTGCTATACGGTTTGCTGCCGGGTATTTTAGCTGGTGCCGGGCTCCATTCAGTGGTGCCAGCTTTTTGGCCGATATATCCTGATATGACACTCATCAATAGCACAATTTTGGTTGCTATACAAGCTGTAGTGGCTGTAATTCTTCTCGGCAACCGTTGGGGGGTTAAAAACAACGAGTTATCGATTAAATACCAAGAGTTAACTTAAGTTAACGCGGTCAGCGGGTAAAATTTTATATTTTGACCGGCCAAATCTTTATAAATGGATTATACTAAAGCCAAATCATACATAGTAAAGAAATTAAATCTTGAGTTATCCAGCGACCTGTACTACCACGGGTTTCACCATACGGTAGATGTTTTAAATGCCACTAAACTTATCATTGAATTTGAAGGGATAAAAGGTGAAGAAGCAGATTTATTGAAAACAGCAGCCCTTTTTCACGATTGTGGATTCCTTCGCCAATACAAAAACCACGAAGAAGTAGGTTGCGATATTGCACGTGAAGTACTCCCCGAATATGGTTATACTGATGGACATCTTGAGAGTATCTGCGGGATGATAATGGCCACTAAAGTGCCTCAAACACCTAAGAACAGATTGGAGCAAATCATTTGTGATGCGGACCTTGATTATCTGGGTAGGGATGATTTTGAATACATAGCGGCAACGCTTTTCAGGGAACTGAGGGAAAACAACTTGATTCAGACAGAACAGGATTGGAATAGGCTGCAACTGAAATTCTTGACCCAACATCAATATTTCACTCCATATGCCAAGAGGATAAGAGAACCCAAAAAGCAACAGCATATTGAAGTGATAAGGAAAATTGTAGAATCTTACGATTCTTAATATGATATTTAAGCCTAAAATGTATTTTTGGGCTTCTACAAATCATAAACAACGCCTGACTTTATGGAAAATAACGAAAAGAAGAAGTTGATTTTAGTGCCAACAGACTTTACAGAAGTTGCTGAATGTGCTGTAAACCATGCCATTAATATTGCCAAAAGTAATGGTGATGAGATTTCATTGGTGCACGTGGTAAATAAGGAAACAAAATCCAAGCTAAAGAAGGAAGGCAAAAGTATTCAGGCAATAGAAGAGCAATTGAGCAAAAAGGCCCATGATATTAGCTTGCATGAGGGCATCAAGGCCAACTACATCTATCGTGAAGGGAGTATATTCACGACTATTGGTGAAGTGGCTGAAGAAACCCAGGCCAGGTTATTGGTGATGGGAACACATGGTGTAGTAGGGGTACAGCACCTGGTAGGAGCCTTTGCAGTAAAAGTGATTACTACTTCTCCAGTGCCGGTTATCATAGTGCAAAAGAAAAACATTGACCCTGACGGATATAAGAAGATTGTTTATCCAGTAAACGCGAATAAAGAGAATAAGCATAAGATATTACACACCATATCTATGGCCCGCCAATATGGTGCTGAGGTGCACATTTTGGCAGCTCATGACTCAGATGAATTTATTGCAAACGCAATTAAGAATAACGTAGCCCATGCAGAGAACTACTTCTCTAAAAACGAGGTGAAATTCGTTACCAGTCAGATGGAAAAGGGCTTCGCTAAAAACGTTATCAAGTATGCGGCTCAGGTAGATGCAGGCCTTATCGTGATAATGACAGATGAAGGTTCAGATGGTGGTGTTGGTGAATTTATCTTAGGTGCAGACCATGAGAAGATTATCAACAACGATGCACAAATAGCAGTGATGTGCGTTAACCCAATGACTGAACTTTATAAGATAGGCAACATCCTATTCCAATAAGCGGCAGTTAAATCAAAACTGGTAGTAAGGCGAAATCATCAGGTAAACTATCACACCTGATACGGTAACGTATAACCATACCGGGAAAGTCCAGCGAGCTATTTTTCTGTGCTGCTTTATCTTATGGGTCAACCCAAAGTAGAAGGTAATAAGTACCAAAGGCAATACTACAGCCGCCAACAAAATGTGCGTAAGCAATATTACCAGGTAGAATGGCCTCAAGGGGTTGTCTTCAGGGAAAGAAGTTTCCACCCCGAAGGAGTGAAAAATAATGTAAGACACCAGGAACAGGGCTGATAAAGCAAAAGTGATAATATTCAGCCTCTTATGGGTTTGTACGTTCTTGCTCTTGATGGAGTAGAGGGAGGCAAGTAAAAGCATTGAGCAGGTGCCATTGATTATTGCGTTTACTAGTGGTAATGATTTTGCCCATTCGGGCATGTTGCCAGTAGCCTTTGGCAAACTATACAAAAACGCAACCACCCCAAATACTACAACCGAAAGGACAATAATTGCCCTGAATATCTTTTTATCACTCATTTTTTGCTCCTATCCTTTTTCTCCAATTGGTACTCTGCAAAAAGTACTTTTATGTCATCCATCAACTCCCTTTTCACAACGGCATAGCTGGTTCCATCATATGCTGCTATTACATTTCCCTGCTCATCTTCTCTTGAGCGAATATTACCTTCTTTATCTACCAGAATAAAATGACCAGAATGGGCATACCCCCCAGGCTCATTTTCATCTTTTACTGCATTGGAGAGAAAACCATAAGCAAGCTCGAAGATTACATCTTGTTCCCCTGTTACAAAATTCCAGTTGTCATAATCTATACCTCTTTCAGTCGCATAATCCTTCAGTACTGGTATGCTATCTGTGTCTGGGTTAATGCTAATGGAGAGCATAGCAAAGTCCTCGCGTTCCCCAAATTTGCCATACAACTCCTTCATGTTTTGAGTCATATCAATACAAATGCTGGGACAGGTAGTAAAGAAGAAATCAGCTACATACACCTTTCCTTTTAGGTCTTCATTGGTAAGGGTATCACCATTCTGATTAACCAACTTAAACTGAGGTGCGGGCCTGTTCTGTTGTATTCCGCTTTCGTCAACATAGGTCACGTGAGCCAGATGAGCGAAATTGTGCTTGCCTGTGATAAGAAAAATATACAGTAGTGACGGAAATAAGAGCAGGATAAATAAAAGCCCTACTTTCTTTGCGGTTGACCAATTTTGCATAACGCCCGCAAATGTAATCACAAAAGCATTACAAATAGCCTTTATTGAAGGCTTTTAAAGCTAGTTGTCACTTGGGTAATACTCAGCGTAACTAGTGCTGGTCTCCCTTAAACCTAATCTAAATAGCTGGGTGTTAGGCGGTAAGTGAGGTGTGATTTGCTCGGCAAACTTCACCACCATATTTTCGCACGTTGGTTGGTAGTCGACCCTTATCACCTTACCAGCTTGTGAGCTTCCATTTGGGATAATGTCGTGTTTTTCGTGCAATAGAAGTGCATGGTCATACAGGTCTACTATATGCTCTTTGATGATTTTCTTTAAATCAGCGAAGTCCATCACCATTCCATTTTTCGGATTGGTTTCATCATTAATGGCAACGCCAATCAACGTAACCGAAAGGGTGTACGAATGGCCGTGGATGTTGGCGCATTTGCCATCATGCCCCCTTAAGGCGTGGGCCATCTCAAAAGTAAATTCTTTGGTGATGCGTATCTTTTTCATTTTGCTTGGGCGCAAATTTACTCAAATCTATGGCTTGTATTGGTAGAAAGATTACTCTACAAAAATCTCGGCAACTGAAGAGCCTTGGAAATCAGACTTTAACTCGATTTGATATTCCTTGGTGCCGTCTGATATTTTAATATCTGCTGTGTTTGGTGGAACGGTACCCAGGTTATGCGCATGCAAGGTGAGATAGGTCTTTTCACCTTGAGCCACATACACAGGTATTTCCATCGGGATTGTATCCAGGCTATAGTTCTCAAGCACAAGGCTATCATTAATGTAGAGTGAGATTACATCCCCATCCATTATTTTATTATCCCACACAGTAATATTGAGGTTAGGAGCAGCAAAAGCCAGTTTATTTTCAGCTTTAATGGGTAAAACCCGCCTGCCGTTGATTTTTTCAGGTAGTTTATAGCTTTTTGTTTCTGCTTCTGCTTTGGGTTGAGTTTTATTTTCAGGCCTTTTTTCATCAGCGACCACAGGCTTCGCCTCCATCACTTTTGGTGCTTTCACCTTTTCGGCTTCTTGGTTAGCCTTGTTTATTTTAGCCACCGCAAGCTCTTCAACTTCTATTTGTCGGGTCTCTTTAGCCACCGCAGGCTGTATCTCAGCTTTTGGCTTCACTTCTTCTTTCTTTGGTTCTTCCTCTTTTTCTTCTTCCAATGGTTCATCTAAAAATGATAGGTCAAAGTTTTCTGGCAATACTGGTTCTTCAGTTTCTTGTTTAGGGTCATATATTCTCCAAAGCTGTATATCCTTGCCATTACCTGAAGAAGCCAGCCATCTCTGGTTTTCATCTTCAAATTCAAAGTTGATTACCTGGTCACCAGTCCCAAAGAGAAAACCTGTATGATTAACATCCCAAACATTAAAGTTACCGAAGCCAGTTACAGTGTATTTCTCGGTCATGCTAAAATCAAGATTACTGATTTTTGGCCCGCCTTCACCTGGCTTACTTATGTACAGTTGCTTTCCTGTTGCAGCATTCCATGCTCTTGTGGTTCCATCCTCACACCAGGTAAGTATATACTTTCCGCTTTTGTCATAATGTAGGGCATTGGTTTGGCAATCCACACAGTCTATCTCTCTGATGACTTTATCGTCTTTCATGAAGTGTATTTTGTTTCCAGCAGCGAAAACCAGTTCTCCATCTGTATTAAACATTCCAGCCTTTATGTCCCACTCATCACTCTTGTAGACTATTTCTGCTCGTTCTTTATTGTTTATCGGAGCCTTGCAGATATACCGATTTCGCCCACCAAAGTATACGCATAAATTATCTGGAGAGATAGCTGTAAAGAATTGCTCAGCCAATGCAATTTCAGGATTTCTTGGTGCCCGTATTCTCCTTAACGACTCCCCAGTTTTTAAGCTCCATAAATAGATAGAACCATCGGGGGCGCTACTAGCTAAAATGCTCCCATCAGGGCTAAACTGCAAGCTACTTATCTTGCCAAAAAGGCTTTTGAATTCCCTAACTGGCTTTTCTTGGCCTAAATCCCACTCAAAAATGTAGCCGCGATTGTCACCACTGTAAAAGTGCTGGCCATCAGGCGCAAAGCGTATCACTTCCACTTGCCCGGGCATTCCAGAGTAGCCAATCTTATACTCCAGGCGCAATTGGGCTGTAGACGAATTGGCAAACAATAGTATGAGTAAAACGTCAGCTAACTTCATAAAGGGCTGATTTACGGTAAAATCACGTTAAAGTTTCCCCGAAGCAACTATTATTAAAAGGGCATTTTACTGTTAGGGCAAAGAAATTTTAATTTCAAATCATTTGGAATTGTCAAGATAAGTCCCAACTTTTGTCATTGAAATGTTGTGTTTTATCGAAAGATAGTTTACATTTAGCTCAACATTTTCGTTGACCGACTAATTAACCAAACCTTAACCAACTGTGAATCAATATATACGACTCACATCAAATTATTATTTTCTTTTTAACTTATTAAACCTATCCAAGATGAAAGTGATTTCTACTATTGCTATGCTATTGGTATGTGCCATGGCGAGCGTAAGCGTATTTGCACAAGATGCAAATAATGCCGCTGAAGATGTAAATAATCCGAATGCAAAAGTGCAGGACAAGGCTAACACCAAGGCAAATCAAAAAGCAGATGCTGAGCGCTACAATTCTTTGAGAAATGCTGATACTGAGAAAGCAACTAGTAATGATGCTACTGTAGGGCAGCCTTATCATAACTATAAGGGCATCCAAGATTCTGATAAGGCTAAAAGAGCTTGGATAAAAGACAACCCTGAAAAGTATGCAGAAATGCAGGGTGAAAAATTACCACCTTACTACAACTACAAGGGCATAGAGGATATTGACAAAGCCAAAGAGGCTTGGGTGAAAGACCATCCTGAAGAATATAACAAGCGCTAATAAAGGCGCTCTGAGAAGATATCTGTTGATTGACAGGGGCTTTCCATCAATTACTAATCTGACCAACTTTAAACCAACCAAACTATAACTACTACAAGGAGGAGATATGAAAAAGACCAACGAGACCACGAATTTTGTTAGAAAATTCAGTAAAATGCTGGCATTGGCGACCTCAATGCTGGCAGGGGTTGCAGCTTTCGCTCAACCAGCTAATGATGATTGTGCCAATGCGATAACACTCTCGTGTGGCCAAACAGTGTCAGGCTCCACAACAGCATCTACAGATGATGGTGTAGCTGACTGTGGAACTACTTATGATGGTGGTCAGGGTGTCTGGTATTATTTTTCAGGCAATGACAATCTTGTAACACTCACCACTTGTGACCAGGCAAACTTTGATACAAAAATCTCTGTTTATTCAGGCTCATGTGGTTCATTAACTTGTGTGGATGGCAATGATGACGACATTAATTGTACAGGTAATACAAGTACAATAAGTTTCGTTGCCAGTAGTGGAACGGATTATTATATCCTGATACACGGTTTCTTGGGTGCAACGGGTGATTTTGATTTAACCGTGACTTGCACGCCACCCCCCAGTAATGATGATTGTGCCAATGCAATACCAGTTGCTTGTGGTGATGTAGTAAGTGGTAACACGGCTGCTGCTTCAGCTGATGCATCACTTACGACTTGCATTGATGATTTAAGTACTGCTCCTGGTGTTTGGTATTCTTTTGTTGGTACAGGTAATGGAGTTACTTTTAGTCTTTGCTCAAATAATACTGATTATGACACCAAAATGGGGGTTTTCAGTGGAAATTGCGGTGCGGTAGTTTGTGAAGACAGCAATGATGATGAGTGTGGATTGGCTTCTCAAGTTACTTTATGTTCAACCGTTAACGGACAGACTTACTATGTGTATGTGACAGGTTTTGGCACAGATGCGGGTAATTTTGACATGCTTGTTTCATGTGACGACGGCAACGACGATTGTGCGAACGCTGTGGCATTGCCTACTGTTTATACTGGTTTGTTTAATAACCTTTGTGCAACTACAGATGGCCCCGATGAGCCAACGGGTTGTACCTTCTTTAGCTATTCTCACCTTGATAATGATATTTGGTATTCAATTACTCCTGAATCTTCTTGCGATGTTACAGTAAGTCTTTGTGGTAGTGCCTATGATACCAAGATGGCTATTTATGATGCAACTGGTGGTTGCCCAGTTTCTGAGTCAGCTCTTTTCTGTAACGATGATTTCTGTAGCCTTCAGTCTGAAATAACATTTACTCCTACAGCTAGTAACACTTATTACATTAGGGTATCGGGATATAATGGTGCCCAGGGGCTTGGTATTATTGATATTTCTATTGATGATAACTCAGGGCCAGTTATAGTTAATTGCCCCGCTGATGTAAACCAAACTGCTGATGCAGGTCAATGTGGCGCAGCAGTTACTATAGCCGAGCCTGTATTTGGTGTTGACTATACAGATGACTGTTATGCCACTATTATAAATGATTACAATGGCACATCTGATGCAAGTGATACCTACCCAGTGGGTGTTACATTTGTTACCTGGACAGTTACAGACTTGTTTGGCAATACTGATTTCTGTACACAAACAATAACGGTAACTGATGATGAAGATCCTATCCTTGACTGCACTACATCACCATTGGTTTGTAATACAGATGCAAGCACTGATGTTGGTCAGGCGATTGATGATCCAGGTCTGCCTTTTGGTGACTCGCAAACAATTACTTCAACGCTTACTATTGGCTCTTCAGGTACTATTACAGACCTTAATGTATTGGGTGTAGATATTACTCACACCTGGATACAGGACTTAACAATAGAATTAACCAGTCCTAATGGAACTACAGTAACCTTATTTGACCAAGGTTGCGGCGCAGACCCTAATATGCTAATGAGCTTTGATGATGAGGGCTTGACTAATGGCTCACATCCTTGTCCTCCCACAGATGGATTGGCTTATCAGCCAGATGGACTATTGTCTGCATTTGATGCTGAAGATATGATGGGTACTTGGATATTGAGCATAACAGATAATTTCACTCAGCTCGATTTTGGTATGCTTAACGGATGGAGTCTCGAGATATGCACTGGTGGTGACAATACAGTGTTTGTCTCAACAGACTCTGGAGCATGTGGGGCGGCTATCTCAATGCCTGCTCCGGCTGTCAGTGATAACTGTGGTTCATTGACATTGGTCAATGACTTCAATAATACTAACGACGCTTCGGATAACTACCCCGTAGGTACTACAATAGTTACGTGGACAGCAACTGATACATCAGGTAATAGCAGTACTTGCCAAATGGTAGTTACAGTTACTGATGACGAAGACCCTGTTATTGTATGTCCAGGTGACACAGCACTGGATAATACCCCAGGTCAATGTGGTACAGTATTTACTTATGCTGACATGGCTGTTTCTGACAATTGCCCACTTCCAATTATTGAAACAGCAACATTCAATACTCCCACGCCAATACCTGATGGTGACTCTTTGGGTCTTTCCATTCCATTTACTGTAAGTGGAATTAATGGAACCGCATTGGGAACTGATGTGAATGTGGGAAGTGTTTGTTTGGATGTAACCCATACTTGGATTGGTGACTTGATTGTAAGTCTAGAGTCTCCAAATGGTACTGTAATTGAACTAATCAACCGTCCTGGTGTGCCTGCGGACCCATTTGGTTGCGGAGGTGACAACATAGACGCATGCTTCGAGCCAGGCACTGGTAATCCAGCTGAAGATGTGTGTAGTGATTTACCAGCTTTGGGTGGCACCTTTACTGCGGTAGCTGATTTGAGTGGACTTGATGATGGCTCCGACCCTAACGGAACATGGACAATTTTCGTGTCTGATAATGAAGGTTTTGATGCTGGTCAATTAGAAAGTTTGGCTATTAACTTTCTTCTGTCTACTGGAACCCCAATGGCAGTGCAAACTGCTGGTTTGCCAAGCGGTTCTACATTCCCAGTGGGCATTACTACTAATACATTTGAAATTACCGACGCCAGTGGTAACACCAGTACATGTAGTTTTGATGTAACTGTGAACGACGTTGAGCCACCAGTGATGACTTGTATTGATGTAACTCAACCTAACGATGCAGGCCAATGTGATGCAGTAGTTAACTACGTTGAGCCTGTTGGCATCGATGCTTGTGATACGGTTAACTTAACTCAGTCGCTTGACCCTAATGTTGAACCGTTTAATGCAATCACTTGTAATGCTGGCGGTTTGCATGCTGATAATGGCTTCTTGAGGGTGTATGACTTAGCAACACTGGGATACACCAACGACTTCTTTGTGCATAGCGTTACATTCGGCATTGAAAGTGCAGTTTCTAACAGTGGTAACGGCCAACCAATAACGGTGAACCTATACACCCTGTCAGGACCTCTTGCTTATGCTAACTTAACACTAGTTGCTACAAACACGTTAACAATTCCTGATACTGCTTTAACCCTTTATGAATTCCCTATTGTAGCTACTATACCTGGAAGCTCACAGTTAGTTGTGGAGGTGTTTGCACCAGAAGGCCAAACTTTGGGCGACTCATTCTTTATCGGAACTAACTCTGCAGGACAAACTGGTGCTTCATACATTGCAGCAGCAGATTGTGGTGCTATTGAACCAACCAACTATGTGGATATTGGTTTCCCTAACGTTCATTTATTGATAGATGTAAACGCAGCATCTGTTACAACCCAGATTGCTGGTTTAGGAACTGGTTCTACGTTCCCGGTAGGTACTACAGCCGAAACATTTGTTACTACTGACCTACACGGTAACTCAGACACTTGCAGTGTAATGGTAACAGTAGTTGATACAGCCATTCCTGTGATTAGCTGCCCAACAAGCACTTTAAGTTGTAACACTACACCTAGTACGGATGTAGGTTTAGCTATAGATGACCCAGGCCTTCCTTTTGCGGAAAGTACCACTGTAACATCTGAGTTGTACATTGGTTCACATGGAATAATAAGTGATGTGAATCTACTTGGCCTTGATATCACACACACCTGGACAGGTGACTTGGATATTCAACTAGAAAGCCCAAGTGGAACTGTGATAGACCTTGTTCAAGACCCATGCGAGCAAGCCACAACTGAACTATTAATAGGCTTTGATGACTCTGGCCTTACTCACGGTACATGGCCATGCGATGCCAATGATAATTTGGCTTATCAGCCATTGCAAGCATTAGCAGCCTTTAATGGTGAAGATATGTTTGGTACTTGGATACTACGTATCACTGATGACTTCACTGGTTTGGATCTAGGTACATTAAATGCTTGGAACCTTGAGATTTGTACTGGAGGTAACAATTTATTTGCTGGAACATCAGACTCAACCTTATGTGAAGGTTTTGTATCACTTCCGGCAGCTACAGCAACCGATAACTGCCCCGGTGTAATAATCACCAATAGCTATAATGGTACAAGTGATGCATCTGACAGCTATCCGGTGGGTATAACCACGGTTGAGTGGTATGCTACTGACTCAGCGGGTAATGCTGATACCTGCTCAATAATGGTGTTTGTAGAAGACGGGGAAGATCCGGTGGTTATTTGCCCTGGAGACTCTACATTGCCTAACGATACTGGTGTTTGTGGTGCAGTATATGATTACAACATAATTGCTACTGACAACTGCCCATTGCCAGGAGTTACAGTAAGCGAAACTTGGACAGGTTCCGTTGCTATTCCTGATAGTGACCCATCTGGAGTATCGTTGCCATTTAATGTGAGTGGACTTCCATCTACACTAGGTGTGGATGTGCTGTTTGAAAGCATTTGTGTGGATTTATCGCATACATGGACTGGTGATTTGATAGTTAGTCTTCAATCACCTAACGGTGTTACTGTTGAACTTATCAATCAAATAGGTTTTCCGGCGAGTGCGTTTGGATGCAGTGGAGATGATATAGATGCCTGTTTTGAAGTGGGTACCGGTAACCCAGCCGAAGGTGTATGTAGTAACTTACCTGCATTAGGGGGTACATATACTGCAGTGACTGATTTGGCAGCAATGAATGATGGCTCAGATCCAAATGGCACCTGGACGCTCTTTGTTTCTGATAATGCTGGTGGTGATTTAGGACAGGTTAATGAGTTTACACTTAATTTCTATGATCCATCTCAATCTGTTACACAAACAGCTGGCTTGGCTAGTGGCTCTGTGTTCCCCGTGGGCACAACTTACAATGAGTTTGTAGTGGTGGATGCTTTCGGAAATTCAGATACATGTAGCTTTAATATAACAGTAAATGATGTGGAAGACCCAATATGGGCTTGTATCCCTGATACTACTGTTGACCAGCAAATAAGCGGTGTATGTTTTGCAATTGTAAGCTGGACACCTCCAGTAGCATCTGATAACTGTGGTGTAGATACGGTTTATAGCACACATAGCCCAGGCGACTTATTCCCGGTGGGTGTAACAACGGTTACTTACACAGCGATGGACACTTCTGGTAACATGTCAACATGTAGTTTCGATGTTACTGTTCTTGACGTAGAAGACCCATTAATTGGCGGTTGCCCTGCTGACATGACGGTATCTTCTGATGCTAACTCATGTGGTAATAATGTGAGCTGGACACAGCCAATAGCTAGTGATAACTGTAGTGGAGTGGCATTAACTGCCACTCACGTTCCCGGGGACTTCTTCCCAATCGGAACAACAACAGTGATGTATACAGCAACAGATTCATCAGGTAACACTGCTACTTGTGGCTTTGATGTTACTGTTGTGGATGATGTTGCCCCAATGATTACTTGCCCAGCTGATATCGAGCTTTGCAGCACAGACACTAATGGTGCGGTAGTATCATTTGCTACACCTGTTGGTACTGATAATTGTATGGTAGATACAGTAATGCAGATTGCAGGATTTGCCAGTGACTCTGTATTCCCAGTGGGAACAACAGTTGTAACCTTCGTAGTTACAGATACAGCAGGTAATGCAGACACTTGTAGCTTTAACGTAGTTGTTAATCCAACGCCTGAGTTTACTGTTGACATAGTTGATGTTGACTGTAACGGTAATGGTAATGGTTCACTTACTGTTAACGCGACATTTGGTACTGCGCCACTTTCATACGCTCTGGATAACGGAACTCCTCAAAGCTCTAACATGTTTAGTGGCTTGAGTGGTGGTACATATGTGGTTACTGTGATAGGTGACGATGGTTGTGAAGCAAGTCAAACAGTGACTGTGGATGAGCCAGATGCCTTAGTTGCCTCGGTTGACTTCGAGGTAGTATTATGCTTCGGTGATAGCACGGGAGAGATAGCAGTATCAACAACCGGCGGCACTGCTCCGATTGAATACTCAATAGATGGTGGTGCTAACTACCAATCTGGAGCGGTGTTCTCTAACCTTCCTGCTGGCACTTATGCTGTGAGGGTGAGAGATGATAATGGCTGTACAGATGAAGTAAGCGTGGATATTACTCAGCCAAGTGCCGGTATAAGTACCGCAGTAGATGTAAGTAATGTGCTATGTACAGGTCAGTCAAATGGTTCTGCAACGGTAACGGCCGCGGGCGGTACTGGTGCTTACCAATACTCTAGCGATGGTGTTACTTACCAAGGTAGCAACGTGCTTACTGACTTGGGTGTTGGTACACATGTAATCTACACGATGGATGCTAATGGCTGTATCAATACCGATACAATTACGGTTAATGAGCCTACTGACCCATTGTTTATTGATGCAGTGAATGCAACACCTGTCAATTGCCATGGTGATGCTAACGGTATATTAACCGTACTGGCCTCTGGTGGTACTGCACCATATCAATACTCAATTGATGGAGGAGCTACTTATCAGTCATCGTCTACCTTTAACGGTTTGGCTGCCGCTACCTATGTGTTGAGTGTGCAAGACGCCAACGGCTGCACTGCTGGCGATACAGTGGATATTGATACTCCGGCACCACTTGCTTTAGATGTGACGGATACTAGCAATCCAAACTGTGAAGGCCAGGCAACAGGTAGCATTACGGTAGCAGGTAGTGGTGGTACAACACCTTATGAGTACTCTCTGAATGGTGGCACACCACAATCATCTGGTACTTTTAGTAATATACCTTCTGGTACATATACCATTACTATCACTGACCAAAAAGGATGTACCGTAGTTGAAACGGTTACGCTGGATGCTAATAACCCATTACCTGATGCTGCCTTTACTACGGTAACGGCCGCTGGTACGGTGGCATTCAACAACCAAACTACTGATGCTACATCATACTCATGGAACTTTGATGATGGTGGCACTTCAACTGATGAAAACCCTGTTCATACTTACACAGAGAGTGGTGTTTATACAGTGTATATGATAGCTACCAATAACTGTGGAAGTGATACAGCGGTTGTAACTTTGATTATCAACGTTACCGGAATTGAGGAAGCGGATGGTAGTTTCTTAAACATCTATCCTAACCCAACTCACGGAGAATTCACAATCGAATATCAGGCTGTTGATAACATTGGAAAATTTGAGGTGAGAGTTGTTACAATAGATGGTAAATTGCTGCACCAAGAAGCAGACAATGTTGTTGGCTCATCATACCTGAAAAGGTTTGATAAGAGTGAATTCAGTACAGGGGTATATGTGATAGAGGTGTTAACTGATACTGGAGTTTACCATGAGAGATTGATAATTGAGAAGTAATCCATACTAGAAAAGAGAACAAAAAATCGAAAAGATGAAGAGCAAAAAAAGTAAAATGATGTTTGCGGCAATTGCAGCCGGTATCATAAGTTTTGGTTGCCCCACAAGTCTTCAGGCAATGCCTGGAGGCGGTGGTGGTGGCGGCGGAGGCACCAGCACCGTGAGCTTCACAGCTACAACTGAGTGTCAAGGAGACCAAACTACTTTTAACAGTACTTCAGTTGCCGGCAGTGGGAATATCATTGAATGGAACTGGGACTTCAACAACGATAGTATTTTCACAGATGGTAGTGGGGCGAATATTGGCTTCACACTCCTTGGGCATGGAAACTTTACGGTGGGGCTACAGGTAATTACTGACCAGAGTGACACTACTATTGGTTACCAAAACGTAACTGTTCACCCAGCAGCAATTGCTGGTTTTACAGCAACAAGCGAATGTGCTGGTGACCTTACCACACTTACAAGCACTTCATCTGTGCTAACTGGAAGTATTGCGAGTCAAAGTTGGGACTTGGATAATGATGGTTCATACGACGATGGTTCAGGAGCTATGGTGACGTATAATTTTGGTGGTGCTGGAACTTATACCGTTAGTATTCAAGTGGTAACAGATAACGGTTGCGTAAAAGAGCACAGTTCTTCAGTAACGGTTCATCCTAATCCAACAGCAGACTTTACTTACAATGATGTTTGTATCGGTGACTCAACCAAGTTGATTGGAACTGGTACGGTTTCAAGTGGGTCCATTGTGTCTTATGAGTGGGATTTGGATGATGATGGTATGTTTGATGATGCTACTGGTGCTTATGTGCCTTACTTGTTTACAAGTCCGGGTGCTTACGTCATTAGTATGCAGGTAACTACAGATAATGGTTGTAAGGATACGGTAACACACACTGTAACAGTATCGCCACTTCCAGTTATACTTTTTGATTACGATGGCGCGGCTTGTGAAGGTAAAGCTGTTGTGTTTATCAATAACTCGATAAACCAAGTAGGTACGATAGCTTACGTTTGGGATTTTGGTGATGGTGAAACATCAGCTGACGTAAATCCTGTACACACCTACCCAGGGCCAGGCACTTACACGGTTGAGTTAACAGGCTCAAACTCTTACGGATGTATGAGTTCATACACCAGGGACATTACTATTTATGCGGCTCCAATTGCAGGCCTTACAGGTACTGATGTGTGCTATGGTGATGAGACGGTATTTACTAACACGACTAATAACAACGGCACAGCAGTGGCATCTTACTTCTGGAACTTTGGAGATGGAGAAGGTGCGAGTATCATCAACCCTGTGCATACTTATGATGCTCCAGGAACATACCCCGTAGAGCTAATAGTTACAAGTATAGATGGTTGTATGGACACAGCTACTGGATTTGTAAATGTATGGGAATTGCCTGATCCTGACATTAAGAGTAGTACTGATGAATTTGCTTTCTGTGATGGAGATAGTATTTATCTTTCTGTTGATTTAGCTAATGACGAAACTGCACTGTGGTCTTCAGGTGAAACTACGGCTACTATAACTGTTGATACGGCAGGTTTTTATACAGTAGTGATAACTGATAGCCACGGCTGCTCAAGAAGCGACGTTAATGAAGTTACAGTTTACCCATTGCCTACTCTTGTAATCAGCAATGATACAACGGTTAGCTTGGGGTATGATGTTCCTCTTTGGGCGACAGGCGCTGAGCATTACCATTGGTATCCACACAGTTACCTTGATGCTCATCATGGCAGCAGTATTACTTCAACACCGCTTGAAACAACTACTTATACCGTAACAGGTACAAGTGAATATGGTTGTGAGAGTTCTGCAAGTGTTACTGTTACGGTTGATCCTGATTACACTTTTGAAGCTACCAATGTAATCACACCAAACGGCAACGGACAGAATGAGTTATGGTATGTAAAGAACCTTGAGCTTTATGATGATTGCGACATCGTTATCGTAAATCGTTGGGGTAATGAGGTATACGCAAGCAGAGGGTACACAACACCATGGGACGGTACATTGGATGGTGAGCCATTGCCTGAAGGTACTTACTACTATGTAGTGAAATGTGATGGCACGGAGAAAGTGTACAAAGGTCCAATCACCTTATTAAGACTAAACGAATAGAAATATAAACCATCTGAAGCGACAGAAAGATGTTAAAACTTAAACAAGTCCAAATGAAAAGAGGTTTTAAGAGTATTATCGCTGCACTTGCAGTTATGATTGGTGTGCAAGCCTATGGTCAGCAATTGCCTATATCAGGGTTGTATTACCAAAACAAGTTTTTGCTAAATCCTGCAGCTGCTGGCGAGCAAGATATGTTTACGGCATTTCTTAATCACCGCAGGCAATGGGTAGGCATTGAGGGCGCTCCCGTAACTAACATATTAAGTGTGCACAGCCCTATAGGTAACGGGAACCAAGCCATTGGTGGTACATTATCTACTGACAGGACTCACATTCTACAAAGAACTACTGGAACTGTAGCCTATTCCCAAAGGTTCAACTTTAATAAAGATGGTAACCACTACCTGGCTCTTGGTGCCGGAGTTGGCTTTATTGATAATAGGATTAATGTTTCTGACATTGTAGCGCAAGACGTGAGTGAGATAATACTTGGTGCAGGCGATATCAATGGAACTACTTTTAATGTTGATGCAGGTTTAAAGTACAAATTAAAGGGTCTTGACTTAGGAGTTTCGGTTCCACAGGTGCTTGAAACCAAAGTGGCTTATAATGACTACGAGACTGACAGATACTTTGAGTTAAAGCGTCACCTAGTGGGGTACTTAGGGTATAACTTTGACATCAAAGATGGTACCTGGATGATAGAGCCATCAGCATTATTCAGGTACTTGCCTGGAGGCGCTCAGCAAATTGACGGTAATCTTTATATCAACTGGAAGGATATTGTATGGATAGGTGGTACCTATCGCACAGATGTAGGTATTATACCAGCCCTTGGTTTCAGGGTGGCCGATCAGTTTAGTGTTTCTTATGCTTACGAGTTGTCAAATACTGAAATAGCTGCCCAAAGTAATGGTACTCATGAAGTGATGGTAGGGTTTAGATTTGGTGGAGCAAACAACAAGAAGTTTGAAGAAGAACTGGAAGAGCTTCGTGAAAATCAAGATAAGCTATGGTTGAAGACAGATAGTTTAGAGAATAATGTGGATTCATTGGATACTAGAATGGATAGTAACGAAGAAGGTGATGGTCAGCGTCAGGATGAGATAGATGAAAACGAGCGTAGAATACAAGAGCTTGAGAATCAAATTAAGGAATTGAGAGAAAACCAATCACAGCCAAGTCTGGACACTAACCAGATTAAGGACATGCTAATGCGCCTTATCAAGAAGACGGGTGCTGACGGCAAGGTTGTTTATGAAGAAACCGAATTGGAGGCGGGTTATTACGTGGTGATTGAATCATTCCGTGAATTAAAGAGGGCAGAGAGAGCTATCGAGCTTTGGAAAGAGAAAGACGTGGATGCTATCATTGTGTACAACGGTAAGCGTAAATGGCATTATGTATACTCTCTGAGGTACGATGCTTTACAACCTGCCTTAGATGAAATGAAGAAGGTGCGTGCTTCTGGCTTACAAGACAAAGCTTGGGTACACATCTATAGGGGAGAATAATGGTTAAAATTCAAAAATAGAAAAGGCCCGCATTAGCGGGCCTTTTTGTGTTTGGTGCTGGTGTATATGTTAACTAAGGCTTTCTTCCCCTGGTTCCTTCATCCCAAGGTTTGAGAAAATGAAAGGCTTTCATCTGGTCTTTTAAATTGCTACCATCAATCAGTTCCTGAATTTGAGCCCTGCTTTGGCGTTTAGCTGGCTCATAGTCCTCATTTGCGAAATACATGATAGTAGATGCCACAATAGCAGCATTGGCCTTTAAATTGTTCAGATTCACTTTATCATAAGTGTCAGACTCACTGTGATAGTTGGAACAGTAATTATAGTTTTCATGTGCGCCAATGAGGTTGGGTACACCTTGCACCATAAAGTCGTAGTTGTCCGTGCCCACAATAGGTACATCAGCAATAGTAAAAGGCCCTAAACCGGGAACGGCTCTCAATGAGTTTTCGGCCAAGGTAGCTACTTCAGGCCTTCCACCCGATAGGTAACCCGTTATATTTCCACTACCAATATCAATGGAAATAGCTATTCTATGTTTGTCCAGCTCAGCTTCATGCTGTTGGGTGTATGCCTGGGAGCCACAAATACATTGCTCTTCGCCATTCCACAACGCAAAGCGAATAGTACGCTTGGGTTGAATGCCTAGTTTTTTCATTTGGCGTGCCAGGTCAATCATCATAGATACATTACACCCGTTATCATTAGCTCCAGTGCCAAGCCCCCAGGAGTCAAGGTGGGCACCTACAACCACTATCTCATCTGGTTTTTCTGAGCCCCTTATCTCGGCGATTACATTATGGCTGGTATAACTGCCGCCCGTTTGCAAATCAAGGTTGAGCTTGATATTCAATTTGCCATTTCTATCCAGAACGCGCTGGCAGCGAGTGGCGTCATCACGGGCCATCACTGCCAATAGTAGTTTATTGTTGTATGCTTTTGCGGCAAGGTGCCTGAAAAGCAATTTTTTCTCCCTAGAAGACATATATACTACGCCTTTCACTTTGGCTATTTCGGCTCGGGTTTCAATTTTAGCTGCATTATCGTACTCACCGAACAGGCCTGATAGGTCCTCCAAAACATTGGTTTGCACCAATACAAATTTACCTTTGGCTTTCTCTCCCAGTTTTTTGAAGTCTTCTTCACTTCCATAACCCACGCTAATCAATTCCCCTTCTATGCCTTCTTTGGGTGTCGGAATTGAAAAGGCCCTTGAGACAATTTTAGGGCTAAAGCTAATTTCACCACTTATCTCAGCCCTGGCTGATGTCTCATTCCAAAAGGAGGGCATTTGAAAGGCTTCTTTCTTCACATCCACTCCCACTTCCTGAAATTTCTTCACAGCCCATTCCACAGCTTTCTCATTAGGTTCGGTGCCTGTAACCCGCCCACCAATTTTGTCACACAACTCATGTAAATCTTCAGCAATAGGAGTGGGGCCAAGCATGGCGCTTGTTAATCGTACAACGTCATCTTGGGCAAACAGCTGCGAAGCAAGTACTACAAACAATATTGTTAATAGTCTTTTGATGGAGAGCATAGTAATAAGGTTTTAAGCAACTAAAGTACTTAAAACTCCAAAGAGGAAACCAGGTATATTTCGCAGCGCTTGTTATTGTTCTTTTCGTTTTGCACTGCTTCTTGCTTGATAAGCAAGGGGCGATGAGCCTCATAAGCCATTAGGGTCATCCTGTCTGAAGGGATATCCTGACTGATAAAATAGTCATGAACGGCTTTGGCGCGGTCAAAAGAAATAGTCCTACTCTCTTCAAAATCGGAGTAACCTTGAATGCGAATGGGATAGTCAGGGTTAGCTTTAGCCTTTTCAAGAAAGGTATCTAAAAGCAGTTTCTCTCCATCTCCAATTTCGGCCCTTTCCATTTCAAACATGATCCATTGGCGAGCGGTCTCATTTTTTGGGAAAAGGATATAAGTCGTCATAGAATCATTTACAAAAGTCTTTTCCCAATCAGGCTCACCAGTATAATGATAGTTATAACACTCGCCATTCTTTTTATTATTCACATAGTAGCATTTCTCCAAAAGGGTGCCTGAAACGGACCACTTATATACCCAGCCATTTAACTTACCCTTTTTATATTCTTTCTTTTCAGTTAGCTGACCATCTTTGCTCCATGTTTTCCAAATGCCATTGCGGAACCCATTTTTGTATATTCTTCTGGATTTTTTCTTACCGCTTTCATATCGCTCGGTTTTTTTGCCATTCCAAATTTTGTCTTGCGCCATTGCGGGAATGCCGATAGAAATGCAAAGAAGAATAATCAAGTATTTATTCAGCCTGAACACGGATATTGCTGGTGTTTTTAACGATTTGCCTCACGGGAATAAAAGAAGCCAAAATACCAATACCAAACACAGTGAGGAACACGTAAACGAAATCAAGGAATTGCATTTGTACCGGGTAGTTTTCTATCACGAATGAGCCACTGCCTTGCAGCTTTACCAAACCCAACTTAATCTGGGCAAGGCAAACTAAAAAGCCAAGGGCCATTCCGGCTAATGCGCCTGAAGCAGTTATCATCAACCCTTCAGTGATAAAGATGCGCCTAATCAAGTTAGTTTCAGCACCCATACTGCGCAATATGTTAATGTCCTCCTTCTTGTCTAGAATAAGCATGGTGAGCGAACCAATCACATTAAAGATGGCAATAATGAGTATGAAGGTTAGGATTAAATAAACCGCCCACTTTTCTGACTTTAGTATTTTGTAGAGCAGCTCATGTTGTTCAAAACGGTCTTTAATTACAAAACCATCACCGAGTAGTTCTTTTAGTTGTCCTTCAACATAGGTTAGGGCTTCATCATCCACAACCCCGATTTCTATGGCGCTTATTTCGTCTTTATAGTCCAGTAAATCGCGGGCAAAAGCTTTTGGCACCAAAACATATTTTACATCAAACTCTTGTTGGATGGAGAATACACCTGATATGAAAATACCCTGTTGTTTGAATGCTTTGGAAGGGTCAAGTGCAATTTTTTTTCCTCGTTTGGGTACATAAATATTGAGGGGAGACATGATATCGTCAATGTTGGTTGAGAGGTAATAAGAGACACCTTGCCCAATAATGGCATTATTGAATCCCTGGCTTTCCAGTTTGCACTCGCCTTCAGTCATCATTGAGTCAAGCCCGCTCATTTCCAGGAATTCATTGTCAACCCCTTTTACTGTGGCGATATACTGTTTGTCTTTGTATTTTAAGAGTGCGTTTTCTTCAATTGATTCAACATAGTGGGCTACACCCTCTATTTTCATAATATCTTCCTTAGAGAAAGCACTGTAGGGAATGGTCTTTCCTTCGTAAGGAGTTATCTTGATATCAGGGTCAAATGAGTTGTAAAGCGATACTACCAGGTTTTCAAAGCCATTGAAAACTGAAAGTACCACAATAAGCGCTGCTGAAACCACCATAATACCAAAGACAGATATCCCCGATATGATATTAATGGCATTGTGCGACTTTTTTGAGAGTAGGTAACGCCTGGCTATGTGTAGCGCTAAATTCATACACTAAGATAGTTATTAGAGATAAGGGAATAACAGCACCAAATAACCATTTATTTTTTTAGCAGGTTTTCGATATTCTCGGCATAATCCAATGAGTCATCGATATAGAAATGAAACTCAGGAACGATGCGTAGTTGGTGGCGCACATTATTGCCTAAATGCCTCCTTATGTTGCCATGTTGGTTTTGCACGGTTTCCAATGTTTTCTCTTTATCGTCAACGCCCCAAATACTTAGGTACACACGGGCGATAGATAGGTCGGGGCTTACCCTGACTGTAGTAACGGTAATAAATGCCCCATCAAACCAGGTGCGGCTTTCACGTTGAAATATGGTGCCTAGCTCTTTTTGAAGTAGGCGGGCAATTTTTTCTTGTCTTATAGATGCCATGCAGCAAATATACAATATGCCCATGCAACAATCGTTAGGCTTTGATGCCTACTTTTACTTACCGACCTTAAAACGACTATCTTTGCCCTGATGAAAAAGAGACACTGGTTAAACCGATTTCTCACTAAGTATTGGGGCTACGCTACGCTCAATGTGGTTTTTAACCTTCTTTCGTCCATATTCTCACTCTTTTCGTTGGCAATGCTTATCCCGTTTTTGGACTTACTCTTCAAAGACCAGCCTGTGGTTACTGAGCAACCTGAATTTAGCATGAATGCAGAATCGCTGAAGGAATATTTGTATTATGAGTTTGGCCAGTTGATGTTGGATGAGAATGGACAAGTAATAGCTGAAGGTAAGGTGAAGCTATTACTTTATATCTGTGCTATGGTGGTGATGATGATTTTCTTCAAGAGCCTATTCAGGTATTTGGCGAAATACTTCCTGGCACCTGTTCGTCATGGTGTGGTGCGGGACTTGAGAAATGCACTTTATAAGAAGATATTGATTTTGCCACTTTCATACTACAGTAGGGAGAAGAAAGGTGATATTATGTCAAGAATGACCTCTGATGTACAAGAAATTGAGACATGGATTATGAGCTCATTGGAGACTATGGTGAGCGACCCTATTAACATCATTATCTTTTTAGGGATGATGGTTTTTCTCAGCCCTGAATTAACTCTTTTTGTTCTTATTTTCCTTCCCGTCTCCGGGTATATCATTGGTAAGATAGGCAAGAGCCTGAAAAGGACCTCATACAAGGTGCAAGGAAAATTAGGACAATTGTTATCTATAATAGAGGAATCATTGAGTGGCCTTCGGGTGATAAAAGCCTTTAATGCCATTGCCAGCAGCCATGATAGGTTTAGGGAGCATAATCAAGTATATTATAAACTTAACAACCGGATGTATCGCAAGCGGGAACTCGCTTCGCCTATGAGTGAGCTATTGGGGGTTACTGTATTAGTGGTAGTGATACTATTTGGGGGATATGTAGTATTAGGACAAAGGCTCCAGATTTTTGGTTTCACCTTATTATCTGGCGATACTCAAATCTCAGCTTCTATTTTTCTTGCCTACATAGCTATGTTTTCGCAAATAATAAGCCCGGCTAAGAGTTTTACAACGGCTTATTACAACATCCAGAAAGGCTTGGCATCGGCGGACCGTATCAATGAAGTACTGGAGGAGCCAGAAAAAATATTGGAAAAACCTAATGCATTGCGAATCAATAAGTTTGAGGATGCAATTGAGTATAAAGAGGTCAATTTCTCCTATGATAAAGACCCTATTCTTAAAAACATTAACCTTAAGATTAATAAGGGCAAGACGATAGCCTTGGTAGGGCAATCAGGGGCTGGAAAAACGACTTTGGCAGATTTGTTGCCAAGATTTTACGATGTGACCGAGGGTGGAGTGTATATTGATGGTGTTGACCTAAAAGACTATGTAATTAGTGATTTAAGAGGATTAATGGGAGTGGTAACACAAAACCCCATCTTGTTTAATGGCACGGTGTACAGCAACATCGCCTTTGGTATGGAAAACGCTACCGAAGAAGCCGTGATAAGTGCGGCTAAAGTTGCCAATGCACACGATTTTATAACGGAGTTGCCAGAAGGATATTACACCAATATTGGGGACTCAGGAGGCAAGCTCTCAGGTGGGCAGCGCCAGAGATTAAGCATAGCGCGTGCGGTGCTTAAGAATCCACCAATGCTTATTCTGGATGAGGCAACATCGGCGTTAGACACTGAATCAGAAAGGCTGGTACAAGATGCTCTTTTCAATTTGATGCGTAACCGCACTTCAATAGTTATTGCACACCGATTGTCGACCATTCAATATGCAGACGAGATTGTCGTAATGCAGAAAGGTGAGATAATTGAAAGGGGAAACCATCTAGGGCTTTTAGCCAAGAATGGTGTCTACAAGAAGCTGTATGAGTTACAATCCTTTGTTTAGTTAATAACCCAACTTCTTATTTCTGAAGATTTCTCGGTAAGCAGGGCCAATTGGTTTTCATCTACGGTTATGTTTTCGTTCTTATCCATGGTAGCTATTGGCTTGGCTGCAAAAACCTTCTCGAGTTCTACAAACTCATTGTAAAGAGAGTCAATGGTTGGATTATCCCTAAATTCACTCATTGAGTTAATCAGTTTCTTCAATGAAGCATGCTGCTCAGCTATTCTGTATGCTATTTGGTCATTCACGCCTTCTTCAGTACAAAGGTCAATAGCAAGGGATAAACTTTCTGTCCATGCACCTGCAATCATTAATACCGCTGTACTATACCTGTTATTATCCTTCAAAAACACATTGGCCATTTGGTAAGCTTCTGAAATAATAGAAAGTAAGGAATCGCGGTTGTCAAGATTAGCTTCAATTCTATCAAATACGGATTGTTCAAAAGCATCTGTCAAACCGATATCATCAGAGAGTTTGCGCAAGTTCTCCAAGTAGAACATGGTTTCTTGTTTCTGCCTAAAGAGACTGGTATAGCCTACATCAGCGCTATATACACCAATGTTCAACGATTTTTTATCGTTGGTTTGATACCTGGATAAAGCTTGTAGGTCATTCAAGTGAGAAGCATTGTACTTGGCACCTGCGTGTTTTACTAAAATAGCCATTTCTATCGGAGATGGTAGGTTATCAATCATCTCTTCCGCCTTGGCATTATCATGTCTTTCAGTACTTACAGCAGCCTGCTCAGTCCTGGGTTCTTCACTAGAGCATGACATCATCATTACCAGCATCCATGCTAGTCCAACGTATAATAGCAGGTAAATTAACTTCACTATTCTATTGCTCAAAGTCATCATCGGTTTTTAGAATGTATGGTGCTTACTATACGGTACACATGGGTAAATGGTTTTCCTGAGGTTACGAGTAATCGACCATAACAGTATAAAACCCGACTAAATAGGGCTATCAGCCCTTGAATGAAGGAATTTATTTGGCGCAGGCTTTCTTTAGCTTCTTAAAATCCTCTTTGCGAGCCATAGTTTTAAACCTAATATGATTGTAGTTTTCATTGGCCCAATAGCCTGTTTTATGGTTATAAAGTATCCCAATGCCATCTGTTCCGAAATGTGCATATATTGAGTCAACCAAACAATCAATATCTGTATTAGGATAAAGATTATAGCACACTTCTTTGGTCAAGGTAAGATAGCGTATTTCAGTGTCACCAAGCGGTTTATGGAAGGCTACCCTTTTGATAATGGTATGATCAGGAGTATAATATCTTAGGGCAAATCGATCGCCACTTATTATGTTAAATCCATTCTTGTCTTCCAAACTAAAGACCCACCCAGAACTTATGACGGTAGAATCATTGAAAGATTCACCGTCCAACTGATAAGTATAATATGCCATGATAAGTCCTCGTTTATTGCGAGCAAGTCTTTTTACATCGGTTATATGAGCTTCACTGTATGAAGTGTCGGACTCCAAAAGCCTTTGTTTTCTTTTCCAATAATTATCACCTATTATAGCACCTATGAATAGGGCAATGATAAGGCTTACTCTCAATATCTTCTTATAGATATCCAATTTATCCCAGGTCTTAATCACCAGTGAGTCTTTACCTTCTATTTTGCTTTTTAGTCTTTCCTTGTGTGTTGGTTTTACAACAGAAAGTGCCCATTTTTTCCACCAGTTGGACACCCATATTACAAGTGTTATGACAATAATTAAGAATATAACAAATTCCTTGAGAACAAGCTGCCGAAATTTAACACCTGGTATAACGTCATACAAAGTAGCCAGTTCCATAAGGACAACTGCAAGAAATGGAACTCCCAAATACAATGAGAGCATCAGGGTATTACCGATAAACATCAAGTATCGATAACTATACTTTTTCTGCTCCAAGGTATGGTTTAGTTAAAGGAAGAATTAATGTGCTTCCAGCCAGTTTTTGCCAGTATCCATTTCCACGTCCACAGGCACTTTCATTTGGATGGCGTTTTTCATGCCTGTTTCTACAATAGGTTTTACCATATCCACTTCATCTTTGTGTACATCAAATACCAATTCATCATGCACCTGAAGCAGCATCTTTGATTTAAGATTTTGCTTTTCAAGCTCTCTGTGGACATTAATCATGGCAATCTTAATCATGTCTGCAGCTGAACCTTGGATAGGTGCATTAATGGCGTTACGTTCAGCATGTCCTCTCACAACGGCATTTTGAGAATTGATGTCTCTCAACCAACGGCGACGGCCTTTGATGGTTTCCACATATCCATGCTTTTTTGCAAATTCAATGCTGTCATCCATGTAATTGCGGATGCCTGGAAATTGCATAAAGAAATTGTCGATAATTTCCTTGGCTTCAGTTCTCGAAATACCCAGGCTTTGTGATAATCCAAAAGCGGTTTGTCCATATGATATACCAAAGTTCACAGCTTTTGCCTTACTGCGCATTTCCCTATCAACGGTATCCAGCTCCACACCAAATACCTTGGAAGCCGTTGCTGAATGGATATCAATCCCTTTGGTAAAAGCTTCAATCATGCCATTGTCCTTTGACAACTCAGCAATGATGCGCAACTCTATTTGTGAGTAGTCAGCCGAAAGTAGCACGTAATCGTCATTTCTAGGCACGAATGCTTTTCTTACTTCACGCCCGCGCTCAGTTCTAATTGGGATATTTTGAAGATTAGGCCTGTCAGAACTCAGCCTGCCGGTAGCAGCTACCACCTGGTTGTAAGAGGTATGTATCCTGCCAGTGGATTTGTTTACCAGGGTTGGAAGCGGATCAACGTAAGTACTTTTGAGTTTCTGCAATTCCCTAAAGTCAAGTATTTTACCAACTATGGGGTGTTTTTCTACCAGACCAGATAGTACATCTTCATTGGTGGCATATTGCCCAGTTTTGGTTTTCTTGGGCTTCTCCACAATTTTTAGCTGGTCAAAAAGTATTTCTCCCAACTGCTTGGGTGAGGAGATATTAAAATCAGTTCCTGCCAGTTCATGAATTTTATCTTGGGTTTTTACCAAGTCATCATGCAACTCTTGTGATAAACTTTCCAATGCCTTGATGTCAAGATTTATTCCTTCGTTTTCCATGTCGGCCAGCACAGGAACCAAAGGCATTTCTATCTCTTCATATAGTTTTTGAAGATTGTCGCTCTTAAGCATTGGTGCAAACACCTCTTTTAGTTGTAGGGTGATATCAGCATCTTCAGCTGCATAGTCTTTCACTTTTTCTACCGGTATATCACGCATGCTCAATTGGTTTTTGCCTTTCTTGCCAATTAGAGTTTCAATAGATACGGGTGCATAGTTCAGGTAAGTTTCAGCCAACACATCCATATTGTGCTTCATGTCAGGCTGTATTAGGTAGTGGGCAATCATGGTATCAAAAAGGTGCCCCTTTACATTAACCCCATACTTTTTCAAAACAAGCATGTCATATTTGATGTTCTGTGCTACTTTTTCAATCTCGGGGGTTTCTAATACTACTTTAAAATCGTCACACACCTTTTTCGCTGCTTCAAAGTCGGCTGGAGTTGGAACATAGTAGGCTTCTCCACCTTTTATTGAGAAAGATAAACCAACCAGTTCAGCCTCTAAAGGATTGATACCTGTGGTTTCTGTATCAAAGCAAAAGCTCTTGTGCTTAGTGAGCTCAGCAGCTAGCTCTTTTCTTTTTTTCTCGCTGTCAACCAGTTTATAGTCATGTTCAGCTGTCTCTAGGGTTTTCATGGCAACTACCTCTGGCTCATCGCTGGCTTCTTCACTGTTGTCACTGGAGTGGCCAAATAAATCATATTGTCCTGTAGGCTTTGCTTTGGCAACTAGCTTACTGGCTTCTTCTTCGCCAAAAACACGCTTGCCCAAGGTCCTGAATTCCAATTCAGCAAATAGTTCTTTCAGCGCCTCTTTATCCATTGGGTCGATAATGAGTTTGTTTTCTTCAAACTCAATAGGGGCATCAAGAAGTATGGTTGCCAGCTTTTTAGAGAGTAGGGCTTGTTCTTTATTGTCTTCCACCTTTTCCTTAAGCTTGCCTTTTAAATCCTCTGTGTTTTCAAGGAGGTTTTCAATACTGCCGTATTCACCAATGAGCTTCATGGCAGTTTTTTCTCCGACCCCAGGCACACCAGGGATGTTATCTACTTTATCACCCATTAAGCCCAGAATGTCAATGACTTGTTCGGGTCTTTGTATTGTCCAGCGTTGGCAAACCTCTTTTGGACCTAATACTTCTGCTGGTTTGCCTGATTTAGCAGGTTTGTAAATGAAAATATTCTCAGATACCAACTGGCCGAAATCCTTATCGGGAGTCATCATATAGGTGATGTAACCCGCCTTTTCTGCTTTCTTAGCTAGTGTGCCTATGATATCATCAGCTTCATAACCATCAGACAGTAGAATGGGAATGCGAAAGCCTTCCACCAACTTCATTACATAGGGAATAGCTTTTGCAATATCTTCTGGCATGGCTTCGCGGCCTGCCTTATAGTCACTATACTCTTCATGACGTGTGGTAGGTGCCGCCGTATCAAACACAACTGCAATATGTGTCGGTTTTTCATTATTCAATACATCCAAAAGGGTGTTGGTAAAACCAAACACAGTAGAAGTGTTTAAGCCCTTTGAGTTTACCCTTTGGTTGTTGCCGAAAGCAAAGTAGGCACGGTAAATCAAGGCAAATGCATCTAGTAGAAAAAGCCGCTTGTCGTTATCTTGGTTGTTCATGGTTATGTGTCGGTATAAATTTTGGTAGCAGGTAAAAATAGGAATTTAAGGGTCTTTTGAAGGCTTGATGGGGACTTAATTTCCTGAAGATGAATTTTTGTAGAAAAACACAAAACATAAGCACTAGATTTTAGTTCTTAATTCAGAAGTATTAGTTTTATTGCTTAAATAAACCGACGACATGAAAATCAAAAGCCTTTTAGTATTGGGTGGCATGGTAATAACTTTATTTGGCTGTGGAAACCCAGACGACAATAGTATCAATATTTTCTCTGTTGAAGATGACAAACAACTGGGAGCGCAGGTCAATCAAGAAATATTGTCTAACCCGCAGGAGTACCCCGTTCTAAGTGAATCACAGTATTCAGCCGCGTATGCTTATTTGAATAATATCCGCAATAAAATATTGAATGCCGGGGAAGTGTACTATAAAGATGAATTTGTATGGGAGGTAAGAATTATCCATGACGACAATACCCTAAATGCGTTTTGTACTCCAGGTGGCTACATTTATGTTTATACGGGACTTATCAAATTTCTTGACTCAGAACATGAACTGGCTGGAGTATTAGGCCACGAAATCGCACATGCAGATAGAAGACACACAACAGACCAGTTGACAAAAGCCTATGGTTTACAACTGTTATTGGATGTATTGCTAGGAGGTAATCAAGGCACTCTAACCGAGATAGCTTCCGGGCTTACTACTTTGGCTTTTAGCCGCGCTAACGAAACAGAAGCTGATAGGTATTCAGTGGTTTATTTGTGCCCAACCGATTATCAAGCTGATGGGGCTGCTAATTTCTTTGAAAATTTGGTTAATGCAGGTGGCTCGAGTGGCACTCCGGTGTTCTTAAGCACACACCCCGATCCAGGTAATAGGGTGCAAAACATCCAAGATGTGGGTGTTGAGTTAGGTTGCGGCGGGACAAATATTTTTGACCAGGAGTATCAAGACTTTAAGAACAGCTTGCCTTAAATGGTGATTCAAAAAGAGATTACGCTTCCTGAGTTTAATAGAGGTTTTCACTTAATCACCCATTTGGTAAAAGATGCAATTGGCCCTTTGCCTGAAACAGGTATGCTGAATGTGTTTATACAGCATACTTCTGCCGGGTTAACGATTAATGAAAACGCTGACCCCACAGTAAGGGTTGATTTTGAAAGTAGCTTTAATCAACTGGTAAGGGAGAACGAACCGTATTATCGTCATACTATGGAAGGTAGCGACGATATGCCAGCACACATCAAGTCAAGCCTGGTGGGTAGTTCGGTAACCATACCAATTACTAATGGGCGCCTCAATTTGGGAACCTGGCAAGGAATTTACCTGTGTGAGTTTAGAAACAGGGGAGGCAGAAGAAGGTTAATTATTAGCGTGTATCATTAGTTTTCTTCCAGGCAATTGTACAAGTACAGTGTCATATTTTCGTACTTGATTTTCATACTATCGTTAATAAAGCACTGGTCGTTTTCTTCACTACCTAATGGGTGTATCTTATAATCCTTCCAATCCCCTGAGTTAAATAGGATATCACCTCTCACAGCTTCAATATAGTAACTCGAAACGTGATTGATTGGAGTGCCTGGGTGTTTGGTTAGCTCCCTGCCCATGGTTTTTTGAGCTATTTTTATGGCTTCACTCTTATGATAAACCTCGGGGCTGACTTGATGCCGATAGGGAAGTATAAACCAATTAAAGCCAATCCTCATGATGAGAATGATAAGGGTTAAGCTTAAAAAGCGGTAGTCTTTTAACTGGATATATAACCAAATACAAACAGCGGAAGCAATAAATAAGCTGCCCGTTTTAAGAAACATAAAAGGCACATCAACATCCATAAATGGAACTGCCCATAGCCCAAGCGTAGCAATAACTGTGGCACCCAAAAGGATGTTTTCTATCCATTTGCGAAGAACTGGTGTTTTGTCTGGCCCTTCGGAGTAGGCATAAGCAACTACAATAAAAAACAGGGGATAGAGCATAAACATGTAGCGTGGCAAGGCTCCTGGTGATATCCAGTATACTGGAATATTAACTATGAATACAACGCTGAGAAAGAGTAAGAAAGGATGGCTTTTTACCTCTTTTATGAAGCCTTTTCTAAAGCAGAAGAAAACTAATAATGACCACGGCGCCAGGTGTCCAAGTTGTTCCAACGGGAAAGTGAAGAGGTGCAAGACACTTTCATACCATTTCTTGTCCAATGGTGTCCTTTGTCCAGATTGGTCCCACAACTCAACCACCCAGCCAGTGAGCTCATTGTATTGACTGTATTTCCAGAAATAGCCACCAACTAATAAAAAGAAGATGCTAATCCCAGCCAAATGTTGCCATGAGAAGAGTTTTTTAAGCTGTTTTTGATAGAGGAAAAAGACGGTTAATGTGATGCCTTGAAAGAGTATGGTCGGTAGCCCCTTCATTAAGAAGGCAGCAGCTGAAAGGAAATAAGAAACCACAAAAAGTAGCAACCATTTTTCTTTCTTGTAATATTCCCAAATGGCGATAAAGCTCATGAAAGTAACCCAGGAGTATAAAATATCGATATGCCCGAGTAGTGAAGCGTAAATAATTATCCTGCCGCAAGTGACGAACATTACCGCAGAGAGAAATGCAGTTTTTTTGCCCAAATATCTCTTGACCCATAAGTAGATAGTGAGTCCGTAAAAGAATAGAGGAACTACCGAGGGAATGCGAATCATCAACTCGCTAAAGTTGCCAGTGAGTTTAAAGAGGGTAACTATTATCCAGTTGAAAACGGGTGGCTTGCGATAATAGAATTCGCCATTGATGGTAGGTACCCAATAGTTGCCCGAAAAAAGCATTTCAATAGCTACTATAGCCCTTGTGCCTTCATCAGCTAGAAGGGGCATTAAGCCCAGGTTGATGAAATATGCAGGAATAAAAAGAAGTACGCAGGCAATATAAAGTGCTGAAGGATTTTTTTTCAGGTAGGCAATCATTCCCTATTATTTTCTTTGGGCAAAGAAACCTGTTTTTCTGCAATTTCTTTATCAATAAAGTAAGTGAACACCAATCCTGTTAGGGCAGTAAGTGCAGAGATACTGAAAAACAGGGAGGCAAATGCAATTGCTTCTGGTTGATTAATACCTAAATGTTCAGAGCCAAAATAGAAGACGGTCTCTCGTGCGCCGACTCCACCAATGGTAAACGGTATAAACACAGCTACAGATGACAGCATGAACATAGTAAGGTAATCCATAAGGTGGGTATGCTGAGACAACGCCATTAGCAAAAACCAGGCAGCACCTACCTGGCCTAATTGCACTAACAGGGATAGACCATTGGTTATCCAATACTTTGTAGTAAAACTTCTGAAAAGTAGATAAACAAAAAGGTAGTAACATGGCAATACCAATATTGCCAGCCCAACAATTACAGCGTAAAAAAGTTGCGCATCAGGTACGAAAGAACTGCTTAGAAGAAATATGAATGCTAATATCACCAGAAAGGCCATTCCGCTTACCCTATCCAAAAATGTGGCACTTACGAGCTTTTTGGTTTTTGCTTCAACCCCAGCTTGTTTTAGGATATACACTTTGTAAGCATCACCACTTACTGCTCCAGGTAGGAACAGGTTATAGAACATACCTACGTAATACAGCTTCAGGTTGGTTTTCCAATCTAACTTTAGCCCGGTGCTTTCATAAAAGTGATTAAGCCTGAAAGATGAGATAATCTTGGAAACGTGAAAAGTGAGTAGCGCCGCCAAATAATACCATATATTGATAGTGGCTATCGTCTCCAAAAATTGAGAAAAATCAATCTTTCTGAAGACAAAAAAGAGAGCGGCAAGTGTGATGGATATTTTTAGAACTAAACGGAGAACACGAGCATTCTTTTTGGATATCATTAATTCATCATTGATTAATACTCCGTGTAGATAACTTCCAGCAAAGTTTGCCCAACTGCTTTCAATGTGTTTTTGTCAATCACATCCATGTTGTCATTATGGGTGTGCCATGACTTTGGAAAGTTGAATTTCGTTTTTGGGTCATGCTCAATAATATCAATCATAGGTATATGCGCATAAACATTCACATATAAATGGTCGTCGGTTATTGGCTTGGTGCGTTCATATACAAAGTGGTCTGAGTAGCCAATGGCGTTGGCAATATCCCATACCTTTTTCACTATCTGTGGGGCATACTCCATAGACGTGCCTTCCATGGTAAAGCGGGCATTTTTGCCGCCCACCATATCCAGCAAAATGCCATAGCGCGGAAAATAATTCTCCTTGTGTTTGTTTTGCGCCCAATGCTGAGAACCCAGGCAGTAGGTATGCTCTTTTTGCTGTTGCATCACAGATTCGGGCTGACCATAGTCCTCTAAGTCAAAAAGTATGATATCCACACCCACGTTGGGATTACTTTTACTCAATTGACGCGCTACTTCAATCAATACACCCACACCACTACCGCCGTCGTTAGCACCTAAAATGGGTTCACCAGTTCTTTCACTATCCTGGTCGGCATAGGGGCGGGTGTCCCAATGGGCTGATAACATAATGCGACTTTTCTTCTCTAAATTGAAAGAAGCTATGATATTCCTGATGGGCTTTTTTGTGCCGTCAAAAACAGTGGCTTCTGCTTTTTGTACCATGACTTCAGGAGTGTAGGTTTTAAATTTTGCCACCAACCAGTCCAGCGTTTCTTTATGAGGTTTAGTTCCTGGTACGCGAGGGCCAAAATCCACTTGTTTCTGAATATAGGCATAAGCCGAGTCTGCATTGAAGTCTGGCGTTGGTACCGTTGGAATTTTTGGTTTATCCTTTTTGGTATGCTTTTTTTCTTCATCTGGAGTACATCCAAAAAGAAGTATCAGCAACAAAAAAGGGTATATAATCCTAAGTTTATTCATAGCTCCACTCCACACCATCTTTTGAGTCTTTTACCTTAATTTTCATAGCGGTTAATGCATCGCGAATTTGGTCAGACATAGCGTAATTTTTCTGCTCTTTAGCCTGTTGCCTGAACTGCAATACCAAGTCAACCAACTTTTCGGTTATCTCATTCTTTTCGCTATCAGCACCTTCTTCCTGCAAACCAAGTATGTCATTGACAAACACTTTAAAATGCTCCTTCAATTTTTCAAGAGTCTCTGGCTTTAACGCATTTATTGGCATTTTCTTGTCGTGTACTGAGTTGGCAACACTACCTAACTCAAATAGCGACGCAATCACCTGCGCTGTATTTAAGTCATCATTAATCTGCTCATGGCAATCCGCCATCAATTTGTTCACCTTCTCTTCGGTCTTGGCGACATCTTCTTCAAATTGCCCAGAGTAAGTCAAACCCTGAAGCGTTTTAGTTGTATTAAGCAACTTTTTCAACCCTTTCTCAGATGCTTGCAGTCCTTCATTAGAAAAGTCGAGTGTGCTGCGATAGTGCGCTTGCAATATAAAGAAACGCACGGTCATAGGGCTATAAGGCTGTTCTAGCTGCTTATTATCACCACTGAAAAGCTCATTGAGGGTAATAAAGTTCCCCAAGGATTTACCCATCTTTTGCCCGTGGATGGTAATCATGTTGTTGTGCATCCAATATTTGGCGGGGTCGCTGGCATTGGCAGCATTTGATTGGGCAATCTCGCACTCATGGTGAGGGAATAGCAAATCCATTCCACCGCCGTGGATGTCAAAATGCTCGCCCAGGTATTTAGTGCTCATCACCGAGCACTCTAAGTGCCAGCCTGGGAAACCATCGCTCCATGGTGAGGGCCAACGCATGATGTGCTCAGGTTCAGCTTTTTTCCATAAGGCAAAATCAACGCTATTTTTTTTTCCTTCCTGGCCATCCAGCTCGCGAGTGTTAGAAATCAATTCATCTACTTTGCGACCTGATAACTTACCATAGTCATAGGTTTCATTGTATTTCAATACGTCGAAATACACAGAGCCATCGGATTCATAAGCATAACCATTTTCCAGTATTTGCTTGATGGTTTCTATCTGCTCGACAATATGGCCAGAAGCTGTCGGTTCAATACTTGGCGAAAGGGTGTTCAATTGGTTCATATTGTGATGGAAGCTATTGGCATAGCGATGGACCACTTCCATCGGCTCAATTTGTTCCAAACGGGCTTTTTTGGCTATTTTATCATCACCTGAATCACCATCACCTACCAAGTGGCCCACATCTGTGATGTTGCGCACATAACGTACTTTGTAGCCCAAGAACTGAAGGTAGCGATACAATACATCAAAAGTAACATATGGGCGGGCATGGCCCAGATGCGCTTCGCCATATACTGTAGGGCCGCAAACGTACATTCCAACAAATGGTGGGTTCAAGGGTTCAAAAAGCTCTTTTTTGCGGCTTATAGTGTTATGAATGTATAAATCCTTGTTCATGCCGCCAAAGTTGCGATTTTTTCGGCATTCTGTAAACCTATTGTTTCACTTATTACCAACAAAAAAGTCCCACAATTGTGGGACTTTTTAAAAGAAAGCAGAGATATTATCTATTCTTCGGTTCTTACACCATTCTTTACGTTAAATGTCTTTTCAAGCTGACCGCTATCGGAGTATTGAAATTCTTTGCCGTCAATCAGTTTGCCATTTTTGAACTCACCCTCTTTCAGTTTTTTACCTTTTGAGTTGTAAGTAGTATGGTGACCATCTTCTAAGTATCCAGGCTTGCTGCTTTTAGCTTCTGTTTTAACCACTGGTGTAGCAGTTATACTGGCTGTTTCATTGCTCGAGGCTTCTTTAACAACTACAGTTGCAGCTGCCTTTTGCTCTGGCTTTTTGGCATCAGGATGATAAATTTTACCAATCTGGTAAGTCTTGGTAGCCGTTGGGTCTATCTTACCCTCGTTAAAGTTTTTCTCCACTTTCAACGAACCATCTTCGTAGTATTCCTTAATAACACCTGACTCTTTACCATTCTTCCAGGCGCCTTCAATCATCATGTTACCATTGTCGTGATGATATTCTTGGTGGCCTTCCCTTTTACCTGAAGAATTGTAATTCCATTTGTAGAAGACTTCACCATTTTCATGGTAATACTTGTATTCACCAACCCATTTGTTGTTTTGCCACATGCCTTCTTCTTGAATCTTGCCATTCTTATAATAAAACTTGGCATAACCATTAGGGATATTATTGGCCATTGTAATTTCATGGTTGATGTTGCCATTTGGATAATACTTAATCCAAATACCAACTTTTTTGTTGTTCAGGTAATCACCTTCTTCAACTTTTTGTCCGTCATCATAACCAGGATATTTACCATTTTCATTGTAAATAATCCAATGACCCTGTTTCATGTTATTGGCATCCTTCTTATTGATATCGTCAGTGGACGACTGCGCGTATCCTATCTGAAAGCAGAAGAACAGTAAAAGTGTAATCAATTTGTTCATCATAGCCGATTTCTCCTTTTAATTCATGCATGATTACGGGAGAAAAAAGCGAATGTTGAGGAAATTAGACGAAGGCGGTTATCAGCTAGATGAATCGACGAATAACATGGGAAGTTGAACGCTTTGGTTCGACCAGCTGCTAACCTTCCTGTCCCACTTTTAAATGAGCAAACATATCACCTGTCATTGCTTTGAGGTCATATTGCGGCTGCCATCCCCAATCTTGAGAAGCTACTGAACTGTCTATGGACGAAGGCCAGCTTTCAGCGATTTTCTGTCTGTGGTCGGGGTTATAAGTGATTTTAAATTCAGGAACGTGTTGCTTTATTTCCCTGGCCAATTGTGCAGGTGAGAAACTGAAAGCGGATAAGTTATAGCTTGAACGCAATTTTATTTTCTCAGCTGGGGCGTGCATGATATCCAAGGTAGCCCTAAGGGCATCTGGCATATACATCATAGGTAGAACGGTATCAGGCTCCAGGAAGCACTCAAATTCACCTTTGTGTATGGCATCATGAAATATCTGTACAGCATAGTCTGTTGTGCCGCCGCCTGGTTCTGAGCGATAACCAATCAAGCCTGGGTAGCGCAAGCTACGCACATCTACACCAAATTTTTGGTGATAATATTCACACCACCTTTCACCAGCTAATTTACTAATACCATAAATAGTATTAGGCTCGGTAACGGCATGCTGCGGGGTGTTTTCTTTTGGAGTAGTTGGGCCGAACACGGCAATAGAACTAGGCCAAAAAACTTTTGAGATGTATTTGCCACGGGCTATCTCTAATATATTCATTAAGCCATCCATGTTTAGGCGCCAGGCTGAAAGCAATTTTTCTTCAGACTTGGCAGAGAGCATTGCAGCCAAAAGGTAAACTTCGTCAATGTGATATTTATGGATGATAGAGTAAAGCTTTTGAGTATCCAAAACATCCAATTGCTCAAAAGGACCGCCATTCACCACTTCGTAGGCTGCTGTTTTAATATCGGCAGCTACCACATTATTAGCCCCATGAAACTCACGAAGTTTCTCTACCAACTCAGTACCAATCTGCCCAGAGGCTCCTATTACTAATACCTTCGACATCTACATCAAATTTAACGCAACTAATGTATAAAAATTTGCCTTTTTAGATGAATTATTTTCCTTAATCGATAAACCATACGTTTGGTATATTTGACTCAAAATAATAACATAAATGGCAGAAGAATTGTTGAACTCATCCCGTGCCCCTGAACCAGTAGGTCTTTATCCCCATGCCCGCAAAGTGGGTAATCTTTTATTCCTATCAGGTGTTGGGCCAAGAGAAAGAGGAACCAGGAAAATACCAGGGGTAAAACTGGATGAGAGCGGTAAAATAATCTCATACGATATTGAGAAGCAATGCCATTCTGTGTTCAATAATATCAAGTACATATTGGAGGATGCGGGCTCATCCTGGGATAAGATTGTGGACGTGACGGTTTTCCTCACCAATATGGATGATGATTTTAAAACCTACAATCGTATATATGCAGAGTATTTTAAGGATAACCAACCTTGCCGCACCACGATTGAAATCAATAAACTGCCAACGCCTATTGCCATTGAATTGAAGGTGATAGCTACTGTTTAGGTCTTGGGTCTTAGCCATTAGCAGTTGGCCATATGATTAATTGAAACTAGCAATACTAAGGTCAATCCCAAATTGGGCAACTCCAAAAGATTTAAAAGGATTGCTGTCTAAATAATCAAATCCGATACCGGATTGCAAATAGATTCTGTTAAGTATAGCCTTTGGTTTAGCATTTGTATGGCATAACCCTATGTGGGCAGTATGATAAAGGTTATTGCTACTATTAAGGTTTAAATGCCCCCTCAATTCTGAGCCGACATATACTTCAGCATAATTTGAGAATGCTAATTGCGGTCCAGGTGTTTGCCAGTTGCTAAACGGGCTCAACATTTGCCAAGGAAAAGAAAGCAGGTACAAATCAAACTCTAGTGACGCAAAAAGGTTATTCTGAAGGTCAACTCCAATAAACAGATGTTCTTCTGTTATCAACTGTGCCTTGCTAATTCCCAATCCAAGAAAAGGCAAGAAAGTTTTTTGTGGGTAAAAGACCCCTGCTCTTGCTACAAATCGGTAATCTTGATTTCTAGGTATACAAAACCATGGTAATACACCTATCATTCCCTTGTTACAGTCTGACGGCTCTGGGTCGGTTTTGCAGCACTCCATATCCCGGGTTATGTTGGCTATGTAGTTCATGTTTAGGAAAACAATTGGTAGCTTAGTAAAGTAGTAATTCTTCCTTTTGCCCCATTTTTTTGTTTCCCAATGCAATCTTGTTGAATGTCCACAACCAATGTAGTATTTATCCTTAATGTCTACATATTCCTTAGGTACACGAATTTTAAATTCAGAGCTCTTGAACCAATTAGTTTTGCATTGTAAATTCCTCATTAAAAATCGGTCAACTTGCAGGCAAGGTTCCTGGTTAGTAATTTTAGACGTATTGGCGAAGTCTTCATTGCAGGTATCGCAAGGCAAGGTGTCAATGGTAAATATCCTGAACTGGTCGAAGTTTTTTTCAGGTATCAAGGCAACAGGCCTTTGCTTGAGCCACCAAAAACTACCCGTTACCCTGTTCTTCCACCTGACTTTTTTCAGTTTTAAAATCCCTGACTTATCGATGCTTCCCGAATAGTGTGTTTTGCCGTTTTTCTTTTGCGGTTCAAGCGCCTCTATCATCACTAATCTTTTCTTGCCTTTAGTGATGGTTCTCACATGACTTCTATGTAAAAGAGAGTAATCTATATAGTAGCATAACGGTATTGGATTATCAGTAATAGAAGAATCGAGGTTACCAATTGCTAGCCCCTGGGCTTCGTTAGTCCCTTTGTAGTAAAATATGATATCAACTCTCCGGCTTTCCTTTTCTTTCCCTTCAATCTTCTCACCAAGGGCAACCACTTTTGAAGGTATAGTTTTAGGAATTAGCTTTTCGCAATACCTGGCGATATTTCTGGCTCTTTTTTCTGAAAGGCGAAGGTTGGTTTTGAAGTTTCCAACTGAGTCTGCCATGCCCAGGTATAAAATCGAATCAAGCGACGATATATCGTAATTGATGCGGATAAAGTCAAGTTCAACTTGTTGTTTATTAGAAATTTTGGCACTTCCAAACTCAAAATAAACTGATATTGTATCCTGTCCGAATCCTGTTATTGGGGTTGTTAATGCTATAAAAAGGATAGTCCAATATGGTGATTTATGAAAGGATGGCTTCAACGCTTAAGAATGGTGTTATTAGTGGCAAAGTTAAATATCGCGATATACGCTTACATACAAAGCATATTCGGTAAAGAATTTTCCACCAAATTTATTAGCTTTGCACTCCTTTTGCCAAAATTGGTGATAGATGAGTAAAAAATACCCTGAATATAAGCAGCTTGACCTTTCACAGATAGGAAAGGATATACTAGAAGTGTGGGAAAAAGAGAACACTTTCGAGAGGAGTGTGGAGACGCGTGAAGGCAAGGAGAATTTCGTGTTTTATGAAGGGCCACCATCAGCTAATGGCCAGCCGGGTATTCATCACGTGATGGCAAGGACTATCAAGGATATTTTCTGTCGCTATAAGACCCTCAAGGGATACCAGGTAAAGCGTAAGGCTGGTTGGGATACCCACGGCTTGCCAGTGGAGTTGGGTGTAGAGAAAGAAATGGGCATCACTAAAGAGGACATCGGTAAAACAGTGACTGTTGAAGAATACAATGCTGCCTGTCGAGAGGCAGTGATGAAATACACTGGTGTTTGGAACGACCTTACGCGTAAAATGGGCTACTGGGTGGATATGGAACATCCATACATCACCTATGAGAACAAATATATCGAGAGTGTTTGGTACCTGCTGAACCAGCTTTTTGAGAAGGGCTTACTGTATAAGGGTTATACCATTCAACCCTACTCACCAGCTGCAGGTACTGGACTAAGCACCCATGAATTAAACCAGCCGGGGGCCTATAGGGATGTGAAGGATAGAACTGCGGTTGCTCAATTCAAAATTGCTGATAGACAAGACTTGCCATTCAGCAGCGATTGGGGGCAAGCATACTTTATTGCCTGGACGACCACTCCGTGGACGTTGCCTTCGAATACGGCATTGGCGGTGGGCAAGAATATCGATTACGTTTTAGTAAAGACCTACAATTTATATACCTACCAACCTATCACGGTGGTGTTGGCTAAGAACTTGCTGAACGCTCATTTCCCTGAGAAGAATGCTGAATTGAAGTTGGAAGACTACAAGGAAGGAGACAAAAATGCACCTTTTGAAGTAGTTGCTGAGTTTAAGGGTAGTGATTTGGCTGGCATCAGGTATGAGCAGCTATTGCCATTTGCGCAGCCAGAAGATGGCGATGCCTTTAAGGTATTGGTAGGAGACTTCGTCACTACAGAGGATGGTACAGGTATCGTGCACCTGGCACCTAGCTTTGGTGCTGATGACTTTAGAACAGCCAAGCAAAATGGGGTGGGTTCACTCACCTTGGTGGATAAGCGTGGCCGTTTTACAGAAGATGTGAAGGATGGTATTTTTCTTTATGGTGGCGAGTATGTTAAAGAGGCCTACTTGTCTGATGAGGAGAAAGAAGCTGAATTCCAAAAACAAAAGGGAATACTAGAGGCCAATGGTAAGATAAAAGAGTTGAAGGAGTACCTGAGCGTTGATGAGCGCATTGTGCTGAAGCTGCAGGAAGAAGGCAAGCTCTTTAAGAAAGAAAGCTACAATCACAGTTATCCACATTGCTGGAGAACCGATAAGCCCGTATTATACTATCCACTTGATTCATGGTTTGTGAAAACCACGGCAGCCAAGCAAAGGCTATTGGAGTTGAACGAAACCATCAATTGGAAACCAGCTTCTACAGGTACTGGTCGCTTTGCCAACTGGCTGGAGAATTTGGTAGACTGGAACCTTTCTCGCTCGCGCTTTTGGGGTATTCCTATCCCAATTTGGAGTACTGAAGATGGTGAGGAAAGAACTTGTATTGGTTCAGCAGCCGAACTGAAAGAAGCCATTGAAAAGGCGGTGGAAGCTGGTGTGATGGACAATAATCCATTAGCAGATTTTGATACGGTAGACCTCTCAAAAGAGAATTACGAAAAGTTTGATTTACATCGCCCTTATGTAGATGATATTGTGTTGGTATCGCCATCGGGTAAGAAGATGTATCGCGAGCCAGACTTGATTGATGTTTGGTTTGATTCAGGTTCAATGCCGTATGCGCAGTCTCATTATCCGTTTGAGAATAAAGAAGAGCTTAAGGCCAACTACCCTGCAGATTTTATTGCTGAAGGTGTTGACCAAACAAGGGGCTGGTTTTTTACCCTTCATGCCATTGCAGTGATGCTGTTCGATTCAGTTGCCTACAAGAATGTGGTGTCTAACGGGTTGGTGCTGGATAAGAATGGCAATAAGATGTCGAAGCGATTGGGCAATGCAGTTGACCCATTTGAGACAATAGAGAAATATGGTCCAGACGCTACACGTTGGTATATGATAACCAATGCACAGCCCTGGGATAACCTACGCTTTGATGAAGAAGGTATTGACGAGATACGCCGTAAATTCTTCGGAACGCTTTACAATACTTATTCTTTCTTCGCGCTATATGCCAATATTGACGGCTTTACCTATGAGGAAGAAGAAGTGCCTATCAATGAAAGGCCGGAATTAGACAGGTGGATATTGTCTATGCTAAATTCACTAATCAAAGAGGTGGATGAAGCCTATAATGACTATGAGCCCACAAAAGCTGGCAGGGCGGTTCAGCACTTTTTGGATGAGCATTTGAGTAATTGGTATGTTAGATTGAGCAGGAGACGTTTTTGGAAAGGAACCTACACACAGGATAAAATATCGGCTTATCAGACTCTATATCGTTGCCTTGAAGTTGTGGCGCAATTGTCAAGCCCTATTGCACCATTTTTTGCGGAGAGGTTATTCAGTGATTTGAATGCAACAACAGGTAGAGTTGGGGTAGATTCAGTTCATTTATCTGACTTCCCTGAGTACAAGGCAGAAATGGTGGATAAAGACCTTGAAGAAAGAATGCTGTTGGCCCAGAAAGTTTCTTCCCTTGTATTGTCATTACGCCAGGCGCAAAAAATTAGGGTGCGTCAGCCATTGAACAAGATACTGGTTCCAGTATTGGACGATACCTTCAAAAGAAGGTTGGAGAGTGTAACTGACCTGATTTTGAGTGAGGTGAACGTGAAGGAGTTGGAGTTTTTGACGGAAACTACTGGAGTGCTGGTAAAAAAAATAAAGCCTGATTTCAAGAAGTTAGGGCCTAAGTATGGTAAGCATATGAAGGCGATTTCAGCGGCTGTAGGGCAATTTGGGCAGGAGGAAATAACCCAGATAGAGAAGGATGGCTTTTATGAATTGGACGCTAATGGAGAGGCTATACGTATAGAGTTGGAAGACGTGGAGATAAGCTCAGAGGACATACCGGGCTGGTTGGTAGCCAATGAAGGCAATGTGACGGTAGCCTTGGACATTACTGTCACTACCGAACTTAGGGAAGAAGGTATAGCTCGTGAATTTGTGAGCAGGATACAAAACCTTCGCAAAGAGCGTGATTACGAAGTTACGGACAGGATAGAGCTGAAAATACAGAAGCACGATGGTATAGAAAGTGCAATCGTAAACAATAAAAATTATATTTGTTCAGAAACCCTTGCTGAAACCCTTGAGATTGTTGACAGTATAGAGAATGGTGGAGGGGTTGAAGTGGAGATAGACACAAACATTTCAACATATATTTTAATAGACAGGATTAACAAAAATTGATTCGCTATGGCAAAGAAAAAAGAAGAGCAAAAAGAGAGAACAAGATACTCAGCCACCGAACTAGAGGAATTCAAGGAGTTGATTAATAATAAATTGACCGAGGCCCGCACTGATCTTGAACTTTTGAAAGACCAGATATCTCACAAAGATGACCATGGTACTGATGACACTTCACCTACTTTCAAGTTGATGGAAGATGGTTCTGATGTGCTTTCAAAAGAAGAGATTAACCAATTAGCCGGCAGGCAGCAAAAGTTTATTGAAAGCCTTGAAAATGCCTTGATAAGGATTGAGAATGGTACTTATGGCATTTGTAGGGTTACTGGTAAGTTGATACCGAAAGAAAGGCTACGTATTGTGCCTCACGCTACCCTAAGCATTGAAGCTAAGAGGGCGCAATAGCGTGCCTAGGCTTTAAAGCACTAGCTTAAAATAATAAAACAAGGGTTATGGTGTTCCTTTACATCATATCATAATCCGCTTTTTATCAGCCAGTTAATCTAAGTTTTGAAAAGGGCGCTTATAGTCATATTCATCGTACTTTTTATTGACCAATTTGTTAAAATATGGGTAAAAACCCATATGATGTTGGGTCAGGAATACAGTATCTTAGGGGACTGGTTTATCATACATTTCACGGAAAACCCTGGAATGGCCTTTGGCATGGTATTGCAGGGAGAGTACGGTAAACTCATTCTCAGTCTTTTCAGGATAGCAGCTGTTTCGCTGATTGGTTGGTATTTGTATAGTATCATAAAAAAGAATGCCAATACTGTGATGATAGTGAGTATATCCCTTGTACTGGCTGGGGCCATTGGCAATATTATCGATAGTATGCTGTATGGTTTAATATTCACTGAAAGCTATGGTGAAGTGGCCCAATTCTTATCTCCCGAAGGGGGATATGCGAGTTTTTTGCATGGCAGAGTGGTAGACATGCTTTACTTTCCTGTGGTTGATACCCATATACCCGAATGGTTTCCTGAAAGGCCTCTAGACAAACCTGGATGGATGCCAATGTTTCTGTATTTAAACTTCCCATGGGCTAATGACCACTTTATGTTCTTCAGGCCAGTGTTTAATATTGCTGATGCTTCCATCACTATTGGAGTGGTTATGATACTGCTTTTCCAGCGGAAGTTTTTTCTTCAAGAAAAACAAAATGATGAGAATGTATCTCCATCAGAACCTGAGCTCGTAATTGAGAACCAATCTGCCGAGGGCGATGAGGGCACAGATGAAAACAAGCAATAGATAGGGTGGTAGATATTTAATGCCTCCCTTTTTAATTCTCCCCACTTTTTTTCTTCTGTTACTTATTCCCCACATCATAATTAGGAAAACGATACCATAGCTAAATAGTCGCACTATCTGGTACATGAAGTCCATCGGAAAAGTAGCTGCGAATACTATACATGCGCCAATCATAAAGGGCAATACTACAAGATTACAAAAGACAATCACTCTTCCATTAGCTCTTTTCAGCAACCTGGTGGAGTAGCTACTTTTTAAAATAGGCCAAGCATATCGGTTTGCATAGAAAACTGAAATGATAAGCAGAGCCACTAAAGTGCCATAAATGGCTGCATTTCCCCATTCGAGCCAAGATAAGAAAGCCACAAAACCAGTGAAATACCTTGAAGAGTATTCACCAACGGATAAGAGGCCTGTGAGCAAATAGGAATAAAACAGCACAAAGCCATTTAGAGACAACCAGAAAAAGAGTTGCTGTAAGTGCGATTTCTTATGGTTAGTGCCTACATACCAATAATACGATAACACGCTGATTGCTAATCCTGAAAGCGGGGCTGAAAGATAAACGAAAGCGATACGTTTGATGCTCCATCCTGTGGTTTGTGCCAGATTATCCACGCCATTAAAAGTAAGGTAGGGTGCATAACCTAGAATACTAGCATTAATGGCAACTACTGCGTAACTCAAATAGGTGAGAAAAACAAAAGTGAGGGCAAAGTAGAATGCTGAATAGAAAATATTAAGCGTATGCCGGGGCAAGTCTTCAACATCGGTAAAGATGCTGCTGATAGTTATTTGTTCGCTTTTGTACATCGTTTAGCCCGTAAAAATATAAACAGATATGCTTTACTGTGTAAACTAATTGCAAATTATATGAATGAAGTATGTAAGTCAGGAATATTACACATCATTGGCATAATTGTGTAACGGTATAGCGTATAAGGGTTGGTAATTTAGTGAGGTGAATTTTAAAAATAGATAGTAATGAAGTTGATTAGATATATAAAGATAGGGGTGATAGGAGCTGTTATACCTATTATGGGGCTTTTGTCAATGGCCTCATGCGACAAGAGTGAAGAGTTGACTGAAAGCCAGGAACAGTATGTGGCTGAAGATGTGCCCGAGGTTTATAAAAAGATTTATGGTGCTAGTGACATATACCTGGATGGAAGCTATGTGGTGATAAAAACTAATGGAGTCCCAGACCATAACAGCCCATACTTTTACGGAACACAATGGGGTGATAAATATGAATCGTATAGTGGTAATGGTTTCCACCAAAACCCGAATAGTATTGGCCCGCAGAGTTTGATATTCAGAATACCACTTAATCCTACTGAGGCCAGCAATAAAAGCTCTACCCCGATGGGGCCTATGGGTATATCATTGAATGGAGTACCTTTCTTTAACCAGTATGCTGCTGGCAGAACTACTCTAGATAATGAGATAGTGAGCTTTGACCAATACAATGGACATCCAGCTGGGAATAATATGTATCATTACCACATAGAGCCAGTTTATTTAACTGCTGCCAATGGTAAAGACCAGTTATTGGGTTTTTTATTGGATGGTTTTCCTGTATATGGCCCTATGGAGGATGGCAAACAAGTGAGCAATAACGATTTGGATGCCTATCATGGGCATACTCATGCTACCAGTGATTACCCTGATGGGATTTATCACTATCACATTACTGATGCAGCACCTTATTTGAATGGCGATGGCTTTTTTGGAACAGTTGGTACGGTGGCTCAGTAGTGCTTTTGTCCTTGCTCTTGTTCTTATTGGTTGCAATAAGGAAGTGGAGATAGTGGAGAAGTGGTATGACGATGGCCAGATGATGGAGCGCAGATGTTATGTAGAAGGAAGGAGAAATGGGCTGCATGAAGGATGGTGGCCTAACGGTGTAAAGCGTTTTGAGTATCAGTATAAGGATGATGTATATGAGGGAGAGGTGGTAGAGTGGTATGAGAATGGGCAAATGTATAGGCGGATGCAATACAAAGATGGGCATGAGCATGGGATGCAGCAGATGTGGAAAGCGGATGGAAGATTATTGGCTAATTATGAAATGAAAAACGGGAGGAAATATGGACTTGCAGGGGTTAAAAATTGCACAACAGTTTGGGGCGAGAATGATAGCATCGTTTCGAAGGAATAAGCGATTAAGGGTTGGACTATTCTTAATGATATTTAGCGCGGCATGCAGCCAAAGTGCTAAAAAGGTGGATACATTGCCCTATTACAACACCCCTGAGTTTACT
>JANQJC010000032.1 GCA_028281825.1 Flavobacteriales bacterium | reverse complement strand
AAGTAACCTTCGGCTTGCGCACTGCGGTGGTTGATCTCGGCTACCTGTTCTTTCAGGGCTTTTTTGAGGTGTTCTTCAACCGTGAAATAAAGGGCCGAGGGACCGGGTGTGAAAAAGATCTTTTTAGGCATGGGCTTGTTCCTTTTGCAGCTGGGCTACATGCCTGTAGTAATGGTTTCGCACAAACAGGAAGTAGTAGATCAGCGGGAACAAAAGTATCAAGCCGCAAATGAAAAACATCATGCGGTAGCCCAAATTTTCTGCGATGTAGCCCAGGGCAATGGCCCCGGCCCCAATGCCCAGGTCGATGGCTGAAAAGAAGGTGGCATTGGCGGCACCCCTGCACTCCAGTGGCACCATGTTAATGGCCATGGTTTGTACCGTGGGCATGATGAGCCCATTGCCCATACCTACGAGTACACCGCAGGCCATAAACATCCAGAAGGTATCCGTATAGCGAAGCAAGATGAGCCCGGCCATGGTGACTGTGAGTCCTACAAAAACAATTCCCGAAGGGCCTTTGCGGTCCATGATCTTGCCTACGAGCAGTCTCACAATGGCCACGCCAGCCGCAAAGAAGATGAAGAAAGCTTCCGGGTCTACATTGAAAAAGCCGGCCCTGACAGAAGGAATGCCTACCTCTTCGGCAAAGACCATGATGAAGGCGATGATGCCTGCATAGGGGAAAGCCCCGGTAAACATAACAATGGCAATGCGGGTAACCCGGCCATCGAACATCTTTTTAAGATTGAGCTCCGTATCCCCGGTTTTGATGTTGGGTACCTTTACCACCAGTGCCAGGATGAGCGCGGCCACACCGAAGGCAAAGGAAATGGTAAAAAGGTTGAAGAAGTTGTCATCGCCCATAATCACACCACCAAAGTAGGGGGCAATGGCCATGGAGAAGGTCATGGCCAGGCCAAAGTAACCTATGCCTTCGGCCCGTTTCTTTTCTGGGATGATGTCGGCTGCGATGGTACTGCCACCAGTGGTGATGACGCCCCAGGCGAAGCCGTGGAAGATACGGATCAGCAGGAGAATGACGAAAGTGTAGGTAAAATGGTAGAGCCCCAGCAGTAGGGCGAAAAAGCCCAGTGCCCAAAGATAGACCGATCGCCTGCCATAGGCATCGAGCACATAGCCGCAAAAGGGTCTGATGATCAGTGCGGCAATGGCGTAGACCCCCATGATATAACCCACCTGGTTGTCGGTAGCATCCAGCGCATTCACTGCATAGACCGGCAGGGTGGGCAGCAGAAAATAAAAGGCATTCGACATCAGGAAGTAGGATGTAAAATGCAGCAGGAAATCGCGGGAAAGTATTTTGTCTGAAGTAGGCGAGAGGCTCAAATAGTAGCTTGGGTTAATGGGTCAGTCAATAACAAAAGAATGAATAAAATGGCGTGAATTAAAATTTTGGGCCATTTCCTGGATCATTCCCAGGGTCACTCTTGATTCTTTGCTAGTTAGACGTGGATAAACAACATTTGGTAACCTCTGTCGAAAAAGTGAAGGATTTTTATTTCTCCGAAACCTTAAGTGGTGTAAGTTTGTATACTATCAGGAACGAAGAAATACCCGTTTGAGCTTGGACAAGTTTTTGAACTTTACAAGTTAAACTAATATGCCGGGTGAGTCTCACCCAAAACAAGGCCTCATCCCGAGTACTCGGGACCTCGTTCGAAAGTTCAGGATAACAGTGGACTGTTGCGGGACAAGGGATAGCCCAAATCCTGTCTATTGATGGAGGTTCAAAATACCTCCGGGTTTGAATGGGTTGAAATTGAAAAGCCTCGCTTGCGAGGCTTTTTTATTTGTTGGAGTTTAAGGACACGTTCCCATCCAAGGAAGATTAGCTAACAGTACATATCCATTATCAAGACTCTTCGCCCAGGCGGGTGGGTTGGCTTTTTCAGTGAATTCGAATGATCATTTCCCTAATTTTTGCTTGAAAAGGCTTATGTCTTTAGTAGATTGAACTAACATGATGGTCTGATAGAGTAAGCCAATCATCATTGAATGAGGTTAAACGATTTTTAGTGACCTTATGCACAAAGGGAAATGAAAGCAAAAATCAAATACATTATACTGTTGTATACAGTAACAGTCTTGATTTCATTTAGAAATGAATTGTTTGATTTAATAGCTGTTTTGGATGATTTAAGTCTAAGTTTAGCATTTAAAATGGGGTACCTGTCAGGCATTACAACAGTTGTTATCCTTTTGATAGCCATTTCAAAGAAAATGTTAGAAAGACTCAGTTATTCCGATTTTATCAGTTGAATTGATTAAGAGCGGTTTAGGGTAATTTTGTTATGGATTCCGATGTTATACCAACTGTTACTAAGCTCTGGATATCTAAACTTAATATTGTCGTAAAGAGATATCATTGGAGTGCCCTTTGGGACAGTTCTGATATTCGCTAGCCCATCGATAGGCTCGGCAGGGCCACTAAAACTGGTCCATAACTATGCCATCGTTAAGAAGACTGTCTTAATAAGTTTCACCCCTTTCTTTTTCAAGACATGCCCTGAAAAACTGAATTAGACTATTTCCCAGCCTGATACAACACCTTACCTCCCACAATCGTCATCTCCACCTTAGTATCCAGAATCTCCATCTCGGGAATGGTCATGATGTCTTTATCGAAGACGGTGAAGTCGGCCGCCATCTCATATGCTTTTTGATCGTTTTGGATGATTAAAATACATCTAAGGCCATTTTGATTCTTAGTTGGCACTACTGATTTTATTAGTTAATAATATATTTTTATTGACTCTTTCAATGAGTTTGTCAGATAATTCTTTTTTTTGAAACCTTTTGATTTACTCGAAGTTTAGTAGTAATACTACTATTAATAGAATATCTAATTCATTATAAAATAGTCATATTATTGTTAGAGTGAGTAAAATTTAGAGGTCGTTTCAATGATTTTTCCAAAAGAAATAATAGACAATACCAGTCAAACCTTTGTCTATAGAAATCAGGTGCGTAGTAGGTTGATCTTTGCCATTATACTACTTATGGTTATTGGTGGATTTACTTCCCTTTTTTTTATCAAAACAGAGATATATGTCTCAGCACGCGGTGGGATTAGGCCAGAAGAAGAAAGAAAGGAGATTGTTGGTGCCGTTTCGGGGATCATCTCTGACCATGTACTTAAAAATAACCTTTCAGTAAAAAAAGGAGATACGCTTGTGATTTCTGACAGCAGCCCTGTTGAAGAAGAATTGGATAAGGTAAAAGCTCAAATTACGATAGTAGCGGATAACATTTCAGATTTGGATTATATGTTGTCGGGTCAATTGGTCAATAAAGACAAGCTGAAATTACCTACGAATCGTGCGAGCTACCTGAGTTTTGAACAGAAACAGAGAGAAATAAACATTCGTAAGAAGCAGTTGAAGGTGGTTTTTGAGCGACAGCAAGCGCTCTATAAGGAAAAGGTAATTGCCCAAGCTGAATTTGAAGAAGCCTCGTCAGCATATGAGTTGGTACTCAATGAGTCTGAGCAGCACTATCGAGATCAAAAATTTACCTGGGACAATGAACGCAAGACTGAATGGCTCAAGTTGTTAGACTTAGAGAACAGGTGGACCTCCTTGCAAAGACGATTAAATGAGTATGTAATTGTTTCCCCTGTTTCAGGTACGCTTTTCAACGTTCAAGGCATTGAGCGTGGAGGGTTTATCACAGCTGGCCAAAGACTGGCAGAGATATCTCCCAACAGTGACATTATTGTCGAGACATTTGTATCTCCAGCTGACATAGGACTCATTGAATCTGGTGCCCAGGTTAGTTATCAAATTGATGCTTACAATTATAACAATTGGGGTTTGGCTACTGGTACGATCATTGACATTAGTAAAGACCTCGAAATTGTTAATGACCAACCTTTATTTAGAATAAAATGCTCATTAAATGAGCGACACCTGGAACTTAAAAACAGCTTCAGAGCAGAATTAAAACCAGGTTTATCACTGAGTGCACGTTTCCATATTACAGAACGAACTTTGTTCGACCTTCTTTATGACAAAGTAGACGATTGGTTGAATCCTTCTCAGAACCAGTCGCAAATCGCTTCAAATTAAACTAACCATGAGTTCTATCAAAATTAAACAACACGACATTACTGATTGTGGTGCTGCCTGTTTAGCTTCAATTAGCGCCCACTATCAAAAACAATTGCCAATTTCCAAGATTAGGCAAATGGCAGGTACGGATAAAAGAGGTACCAATGTGCTTGGCTTAATACAGGCAGCAGAAAAATTGGGTTTTGAGGCCAAGGGTGTACGTGGTGAGCTTGAAAGCCTCACTCAGATACCTCTTCCAGCCATTGCTCATGTCATAGTGAAAGAGGCGCTACATCATTATGTAGTCATCTATAAAGTCACAAAAAAATATGTAGAGTTGATGGACCCAGCCACGGGGGAGCTATCAAAAGTATCGCTGGACAAGTTTAAGGAGGAATGGACAGGGGTACTGATTTTGTTAATGCCCAGGGAAGATATCTTTGTGGCTGGCAATGAAAAAGTTTCTATATATAAAAGGATGTGGTTTCTCTTAAAGCCACACAAGGGAGTCTTGTTTCAGGCTTTTATAGGAGCCGTTGTGTACACATTACTAGGATTATCAACCTCCATATACATTCAAAAGCTCACCGATTATGTATTGGTAGATGGAAATAAAAATCTTCTGAATCTGTTGGGTGTAGCCATGGTCGTATTGCTGATTTTGCAAGTTGTCATTGGTGTATTCAAAGATCTCTTTCTTGTAAGAACAGGACAGCAGATTGATGCTCGTCTCATTCTTGGATATTACAAGCATTTATTAAAATTACCACAGCAGTTCTTCGATACCATGCGGGTAGGAGAAATTGTTTCTCGCATAGGTGACGCGGTCAAGATCAGGGCCTTTATCAATGAAGTTTCATTGACTCTCACTGTGAATATTCTGATTGTTATTTTCTCCTTCGGCTTGATGTTTTCATACTACTGGAAACTTGCCATGATTATGCTGGCAATCATCCCATTGTACTTGATTATTTATTTGATAACTAATCGGTTTAATAAGAAGGTAGAACGAAAAGTGATGGAAAAATCCGCTGATTTGGAAAGTCAGTTGGTAGAAAGCCTCAATTCGGTAGGGACCATCAAGCGATTTGGGCTAGAGAATTTTGCCAATATCAAGACTGAAGTACGCTTTATAGACCTATTGAAATCTGGATACACTTCGGCTTTGAATAGTCTTTTCACCGGAACTAGCTCTACTTTAGTTTCACGAGCCTTTACCATTATTTTACTTTGGTCAGGTTCCTATTTTGTAATCGATCGTTCCATTACGCCTGGCGAACTACTCTCTTTTTATGCGATTATAGGCTACTTCACCGGTCCGGTGGCTTCGTTGATAGGTGCCAATAAAACCATTCAAAATGCCTTGATAGCAGCAGATCGTTTATTTGAAATCATGGACTTAGAGAGAGAGGAGGATGAAAATAAAGTGAAGCTCAAAAGACAGAAAATTGGGGATATCAGGTTTAGCCATGTCCAATTCAGGTATGGTAGCAGGACAGAGGTTTTTAAAGACTTCAATTTGACCATACCAATTGGTAAAATGACGTCTATCGTAGGAGAGAGTGGCTCAGGAAAGTCAACTTTAGCCTCTCTATTGCAAAACATGTATCCCCTTAATGGTGGTAGTATTAGTATAGGTGGGTTGGACCTTAAATACATTGAACACTCGAGCCTGCGTAATCTGGTGGGGGCAGTACCTCAGAAAATTGACCTGTTTGCAGGAAATGTAGTTGATAACATCGCTGTGGGTGAGCTAAACCCAGACATGGAAAAGGTACTGGAGATTTGTCAGTCTATTGGTATTCTAGAGTTTATAGAGGCCTTGCCTAATGGCTTTGAAACCTATTTGGGTGAAAATGGAGCTACCCTATCTGGAGGTCAAAAGCAGCGGATTGCCATAGCTAGGGCATTGTATAAAGACCCAGAAGTACTGATTTTAGATGAAGCCACTTCTTCATTAGACACGGCTTCTGAGGAGTACATTCAAAAAACCATACAGGCCTTACGTGATGAGGGTAAGACCATTATTGTAATTGCTCATAGACTAAGTACCGTACTGAACGCAGATAAAATTGTGGTTTTGGAAGCTGGAGAGGTCATTGAAGAGGGAAACCATTATCAATTATATGAACAAGAAGGAAAGTATCACGAATTGTGGCAAGCCCAAATGCCAGTTTTAACAAAGAGAGAGTCGGCTTAAACTAGAACATGATGAGAACCATATTTGAGAAAAAGGAATTGATTGAGCGCGTCCATCTTTTAATTAGAAGAAGAGGCACGGGAAGCCCAGAAGAATTAGCGGACAAATTGGGAGTTTCTAAATCTTCGGTACATAGGGTAATTGAAACGATGAAGTCTTTTGGAGCACCGATTGTTTTTAATATTAGCAGGCAAAGTTATGAATATGAGTATCCGGTTGAGTTTTACTTTGGCTTTTTTAGTAATGCCAAAATCAAAGAGATAGATGGTAAGGAAATACATGGAGGTATTTTAAAAAAACCTCAAATAAATTTTAGTCAGTGTCAGAATTTGAGACTCGCATTTAATTTTTTTAGGTAAATAATAGTTAAGCGCGCAAAACTATTAAAAAGTAAAGTGTTGAATTAAAATTTATTAAATATGAAAAATTTAGATCTGATTAAAACTGATGAAATCCAAGTTCAGGAATTAAACGCTAAAGAAATGCAACGGCTAGAGGGAGGATTGGTATGGTTCGCTGCCATACCTCTGGTGAAAGTAGCTGCAGCAGGTTTTACTGCCGGTGTTGCCATAGGTGGTATCGTATTGAATAAAATCTTGAGTGACAAGGATTGCACCTGTGAATGATTCCGAGCAGTAAGAGTATAATCAAATATGGACTAGTACTTGGTTTTTTCATAGGCCTGATAGTTCTAAACAATATATTAATCTGTATTTAAAAATCTAAAAATTATGCATACATCAAATATTCATATATCAAATAGTGGTTTAGTAGAGTTAACTCAGAAACAGCAGAAAGAGATTAATGGTGGTGGATTTTGGGGCGCAGCTCTCAAAGTTGGCTGTCGACTTCTCGTTGGTGCTGCCGCAGTGGGTACTGGAGCTGCTGTAGCCATTGGCGTTGGTCTATTGGCTTATGAAATATATTGCGCTGTTACCGATTAACGGTTTTCTGAGTTGGACTCATCAAATCACGTTAATCG
>JANQJC010000123.1 GCA_028281825.1 Flavobacteriales bacterium | reverse complement strand
CGATAAGCCTTTAAACCACAATTAAAATCATGCAGATATATGCCAGAAACTTTCCTTGTAGCCCAATTAAAGAGCTTAGTAGGGATGGTTTTAGTGATTGGGTCATACCTTTTCTTCTTCCAACCTGACACCAAATCATACCCTTCTTCAGTTATCATCTTGTATAGCCCAGGAACTTCATCAGGGCTATCCTGTAAATCTGCGTCCATAGTAATCACTACATCGCCACTTATAGCTTGGAAGCCTGTATTGAGAGCGGCAGACTTACCATAATTTCTCCTGAATTTGATGGCCTTAAAACGGTTATCTTCAGCTATAATAGCTTCAATTACTTTCCAGGAAGAATCTTTACTACCATCGTCCACAAAAATTACTTCAAAAGTATAGCCTTCCAAAGCGCGCTTTATCCAAGCAGACAATTCAGGAAGAGATTCTTCTTCGTTAAAAAGTGGGATAACTATTGAAATGTCCATCAGGGCTTCTTAAGCATCTTTAAATTCACTTTCAAAAGATTCATCTTTTCTTCTGATAAATGCGGCGATAATTAGAGATATCAGCCCCCAAGAAACGAGCTTGGTCAGGAAATCACCAGAAACCAGTTTACCAATACTTATTTCTTCTACACTGTCAATCATCTCATCAATTTGTTCTTCAGAGAAAAACCCCCGCATTGCATCTATACCTTCGTAAGCTGCATCAACCTGAGATTTGACCACAAAGCCATCAGTATCAATCAATACCACGAAGAGAAAAGTCATCATGCTATATGCCAGTGAGTATAGCAACACCACCATCAGGCAGGCTTTTAGGGCACCCCAATAAGTGATATAGCCTCCCTCCATTTGCCTCACTTTTTGGGCTCCCAAGGGTATTATAATGGGTGGTATTACTACCATCAACCAACTCCAATTACCAAATGGTGGAATACCCGAAAAGTATAGAGCAACAAATATAACAAAGGAAGCTAACGCGCCAGCTATGCCATATCCTGCTACTGTTTTAACTATATTCATATCTATTGATTGAGCTACAAAAGTAGCATTTTGAAAGAATTATTTTGCAAAGAGAATTTTAGACGTACCTTTGTGCCGGGCAAGTCTTGTACGACCAGCTCCTGCTGAATTCCCCCAGGCCTGGAAGGGAGCAAGGGTAGGCGGTTGTAGCGGTGCGATATAAGTAGCTTGCCCTTTTTTGCACACCCACTTGTAACAATATATTTCCTAAGCTATCAGGGCTTTTACCAACATTGGGTAAAAAATGTGGATAAATTAATTTCTATCCATGCCCTTTAGCTTTTACTTTTGCATCAACAAACCAAAGTAGCAACACATGAAATTTTTTATCGACACGGCCAATTTAGCTCATATACAAGAAGCTCAGGAACTGGGCGTATTAGACGGTGTAACCACCAACCCATCACTAATGGCTAAGGAAGGTATATCAGGAGAACAAAACGTGATAGACCATTACCTTAAAATATGTGAAATAGTGGATGGTGATGTAAGTGCTGAAGTTATCTCAACCGATTTTGACGGTATAGTGGCTGAAGGCGAAAAACTTGCTGCACTTCATCCTCAGATAGTGGTGAAAGTGCCTATGATAAGAGATGGTGTAAAAGCCTTAAGATATTTCTCAAACAAGGGTATCAAAACAAACTGTACTTTGGTTTTCTCACCTGGTCAAGCCTTATTGGCAGCTAAAGCAGGTGCTACTTATGTTAGCCCATTCATTGGCAGGTTAGATGACATTTCACAAGAAGGGATGCAACTGATTGAGCAAATCAGGCTGATATATGACAATTACGCTTATGATACCCAAGTATTAGCAGCATCAGTAAGGCACCCATTACACATCATACAATGTGCTGAAGTAGGTGCTGATGTAGTGACATGCCCGTTAGACCCGATTATGAAATTATTGAAACACCCATTGACTGATATTGGCCTTGATAAGTTTCTCGCAGACCACAAAAAAGCTAATTCATAATTGAGCATTTTACTCAAAATATACCCTGAAAACCCGTCCGAAAAAAAACTACGGGAAGTTGTAGATTGCCTGAAAAATGGCGGAGTGGTTATTTATCCCACAGATACCGTTTATGCACTTGGTTGTGATATCAATAGCAGCAAGGCCATTGACAGAATAACGCGGATATCTGGCAACAAACCTGGCGAGAGCAACTTCTCTCTTATCTTTTACGATATGAGCCACCTGTCTGATTATTGCAAGGTGGATAACAATACTTTTAAACTGCTCAGAAAGGCCTTGCCCGGTCCCTTTACTTTTATTCTTGATGCTAAAACAAGCATTCCTAAAATATTCAAATCCAAAAAGAAAACGGTGGGTATCAGGATACCTGACAATACTATCCCAAGAGAGATTGTGAGGCTTTTAGGCAACCCAATTATGACAACTTCAATTCATGATGAAGATGAAGTAATTGATTACACCACTAATCCTGAATTAATACATGAGAAGTATAGGAAATTGGTTGATATCGTGATTGACGGTGGGTTTGGTGGCAATGAGCCTTCTACCGTAATTGATTGCACAGGTGATGAACCTGTAATAGTGAGACAGGGCAAGGGAGACATCAATGCATACTAAGAATCAAGAAAGCCAGGTTTCCAAGGATTAAACCCCTCAGAACCTGGCTTCTCTATAATTCTATAACATAAAGCTATAAAGCCATATTCAATAAACTAAAAGCTTATACTACATTATAGGCTATCAATGAAATCTTTGATTTCACTCTTGGCTTTACCTGTACGTTCTTGGATGCGACCCAGTAATTCTTCCTCTTTACCTTCCACGTATGCAAGGTCGTCATCAGTCAATTCACCATACTTGGCCTTTACTTTGCCTTTAATTTGGTTCCAGTTTCCTTTAATTTTATCTGCTATTGCGCTCATGATTTATTTGATTTTATTAGTTAAACTATATCTATTAATAGTCAAATGTTATGCCACGACTCCTTTTATCTCCTAAGTAATTGATTTTCAACTAATAATAAAGTCATATTCTTTTTTAAAGCAATTTTTAGTGTGGCAAATGATAGACATTTGTGGAATATAATACCCAATCAATTGCAGAGAATGCATAGTTTAAAGCCATGAAATATCTAAGTCTATTTTATATAATGTTGGCATTTATTATGTCTACAAAAGGATATGCAGATTCCCCAATTACATCCACTACTTTCTATTCAGCATACAAAGACTTGAAGATGGTGAAATATGCATTGGAGATTAAAAACATTGATACCAAGATAGCCAAGTACCTGACATCGAAAAGAGTGCGGCTAGACCATAAAGCAGCTGTTATTAACGCTATCTCATGGGATACCAAGTTTCATGAAAAGGCAAAAACCTTCATGGAATATGTAATGACAGTGATGCCTAAACATGCTGCAGATACTACCAATCAATCTTGTAGGGACATCTATTTCTGTTATGCCTATTTGATGTGTATGGATGACTACTTTGATGTTAAAGAACCATACCTAATTCTACAAAAGCTGAAGAAATACTACCCGGATGATTATACTGCCCAAATGATAACAGCATTGGTATCGGCGCAATATAATCTTGATAATGATTGGTGCATATGTTGGAGAGAGGTAGAAAAAGTAGAAAACAACTTCATTAAGAAAGTCAACATGCGCGCCGATGCCAGAAAAGTAATCATGGATTATATGATGCTATACAAAGAGTATTGCGATAAGTAAACATTCTGCTTCATCAACAGGTGCCAGTTAATAAGTACTCAAAACATACAGCAAAGCACATACAATATTCGCCTAAGTTTGAAAAAAAGCTTATTCTGCCATGCGTATTGTATACTCTATAGCAATCATTTTAGTATTGCTACCACTAGTTTCTAAAGCTCAAGACAAATTTACCCACGAAGACTATCGCGAATTCATGGACCGCTATGAAGATGCGAAAATACACCTGGCCAATCAAAGGCAAAAAGAGGCTGTAAGAATCTTAGAGGAGCTTAATGAACAAGACCCCAATGAAGCTAATATTAATTACTTGCTTGGCGTGTGTTATGTAAAAGCAGGTGAAAACATTAACAAAGCAATTACTCATCTTGAAAAGGCAGATAATCAGTTTCGCCTCATATATGACAACCCTGGAATAGGTGCAGCACAGTATGTTTACTACTACCTAACCCTTGCTCATTGCATTAACAGAGATTGTGATAAAGCCCAATCAGCCTATCAAAGGTTTGAGGAAGAGTACTTTACTGAGGATGTTTTTTACTTGGACGATGCCCGAAAAAAAGTGGCTGACTGCCAGGCTAGGAAAGAGATAAAGCCAGAGTTTAGAGAAAGGTTGATAAGTACCAATCATCATGTGGATACCGCCCACGTTGAGTTTACCTCAGAGTACACACTTTGGGGAGTCCAGGTAGGGGCTTACATTCAGCCGAAATATACCCGTGAATTTAGAGGGCTTAAAAATGTTGAAGCTTTTGTAGATGAAAATGGAGTATTTCGCTATGTAATAGGTAATTTTGTCTTACGCTCTCAAGCCATCAGGCTATTGGAACAAGTACAAGCTGCTGGCTACAATGATGCTTTTGTGGTAGATATCAATAAAAAAGATGATACTCGTTTCACAACGGAAGTAACTGCTGTAGACCACGAACCTATCCATTTTGAAATTCGCGGCAAGATTGATTATAAAGTCCAGATTGGTGCTTTCCGTGACCAAGTACCAGACTATATAAGCGAAATGTATTTACAAATTGATGGTATTGAAGAACACCGCCAAGGTGATTTAACAATTTTAACTGTTGGTAGGTTTAAAGATTATGAAAAGGCCAATATCTATAAAGAAGCTTTGATGGAAGAAGGATATGAGGATGCCTTTGTGACCGCCTTTAATTATAACCAAAAAGTATCATTACGCCAGGCTGCTGATTACTTGAAAGAAAAAGCTGTTGTTGTTGAAGAGACAGAAGAATAAGCCTCATTCACGTCAAAAAGAAATTTAAAAAGGCGGGCTAAAATTTAGCCCGCCTTTTTCCTTCCGCTGATTAGGTATTAATCAAACTCAATGGTCATCTCTACCCTTCTATTCTTCTGACGGCCTTCTGCGTATTCATTATTGGCTATTGGCCTAGTCTCGCCGTAAAACTCAACCGTTATTCTATCTTCGCTTACGCCCCTTGCAACCAATAGCGTTTTAACTGCCGTAGCCCTCTCTTTAGATAGCCTCATGTTAGCTTCATCATTACCCACGTTATCGGTATGACCAGCGAGCTTCAGCTTCCATGATTCGTTTTGCTTCAATAGATCTGCCAGTTCGTTAAGCGATGAGAATGAAGACGCTCTAATCACATCCTTACCAGAGTCAAATTCCAGGTTATTGAATGCACGCTTCACAATGGCTTCTTCCTCTTGTTTCAACACTGGGCAACCATCATTCTCAGCCACACCAAAGGTTTGGGGACACTTATCATCATTATCCAATACACCATCACCATCAGTGTCGCCGTATGGGCATCCTTTGTTTTCTTCTGGCCCAGCAGTTTCAGGACAATCATCATCCTTATCCAATAGTCCATCACCATCAGTATCTGGCCATGGGCAACCATCGTTCTCTTCCGGACCGACGCTATCTGGGCATAAGTCAACATTATCAGTCAAGCCATCACCGTCAGTATCTGGCCATGGGCAGCCACTATTCTCTTCTGGGCCTTCTTCGTCAATACATTCGTCAATATTGTCCGTAACACCATCACCATCTGTATCAGGCCACGGACAACCTTTATTCTCTTCTGGGCCAGGTACATCCTTACATTCATCAATATTGTCGGTTAAGCCATCATTGTCTGTGTCAGGCCATGGGCAACCATCGTTTTCCACAGGCCCTGGTTCTTCCACACACCTGTCTATCTTATCAATCACACCGTCTTCATCAGTATCTTTTTTGCTTCTTTTCTTGCCGTATGGTATTGGTATCCTTACGCCACCATACATGTTAAAGCCCTGCACTTTATCTGAAAGGAAGTAATTCCAAACATCAGCAGAACCAACAAAGAATGGCCCTAGCTGCAAGTAAGTTCCAAAAGTGGCGTAGCCAAAGCTATTGTATGATATTGGTAAGCCAAGACCGAACCACCATTTCTCATACCTTGGTGTAAAGGTAAACCTTGAGATATCCCTAATCTTATTAACGTTATTGTAGTTGCGAGTTGCCATAAAAGCACTGGCATTTAGATAGAAATCCACTTTTTTAAAAGGGCGATAATCAACAGCTGCATAGTAGCTGGTAGGAAGTGTCATCCTGTAGGTTCTTTCATCATCACTTAACCTGGTAACACCCAAACTATCCAACCAGTGTCCTTCTTCATCCACACTTATATTTGATAAATTATAATTCTGCCAGTTCAAACCGAAATCATAGAACTCAGGGTGTTTATCAAACTTGATGCTACCTATATCTACAATAGAAACTTCGGCCCTCACCATGTATTTATTTTTGTACCGCATTTCATCTTCACCTATCATGTAGTCAGCATAGTCTGGGCGATACTCATATACAGCACCAATATCAAGGCCTATACCCCTGCCGGGTATCTCAGAAATGAATTGACTTACATCTATATCTTCATCAAAGTCAATGCCCTCTGACACACCAGTTCTGAACACAGCATCATTGGCAGATACGGTGGGATCATAAAGGGATAGTGAGTCTCCAGCAAAAAAGGTGACTGCTACATCCTCATTGTACAGGTAAAAAGATGCAGCACCCATCAAATACTTTAATGTAATACCTGCTTTTAGGAAATGCTTGTCCTTGTTAAAAATAACCCTACCATAAGTACCTCCTATTTCGGCCCACGCCATGGTTGAGATACGAGATGAGTTTAATCTCAACTCTTGATTAAGTAAGGTAGAGTCTGTGAATTCAGACAGACCTAATTCAATAAAATCCTTCAAAAAGTTATCCACATTGAGCACTGCCCTAGCTCGTGTAGTAATCGCAAAGGCATTCTTCTTATTAATGGTAACCATTAAGGATGGCCCCATGACATTTTGCGCCAGATAAACGTTCTTGTTTTTGTTACTGGTTCTCTCAAATACATTATCAAACCTATAGTCCTGAAATGTATAGTTTGAATCAAGTTCGGGGTAACCTTCCCTAATTAATTCCTTCACATTAACCCTTACATAGTTGTTGCTTAAGGTAGTACTACCACCAATAAGGTTCAGGTCAACTATAAACCTGCTGTCCACAACGGCGGCTGGCTGTAAAAAAACTGAGTTAACACCGGCATAATTAGATGCTGAATAACCTAAAAACTCCTGAGCTATTGCAGTAGAAGAGATGAATAAAACAAGTAGGAAAACACTGGATAGCGAAGTGAAAAAATACCTTTTCATGGAAAAACGGTTAGGTGGTTTATTGCTTGATTAAGAGAATGCGAATATATCCCGCCTAATCGTTATTTGCAAATCAGAACTTTAATCCAACGTTATAAATTGGGCTTTTACCGATAAAAAAGCCTGATTGGGCTGCTTTCTAGTGAATAAATCTGAAAATTCTACTCCAACGGATTCCACCACCATTTCTATCTACAGAGAACCAGATGAATACGGCTTTACCTACAATATGATCCTCTGGTACAAAGCCCCAAAAACGTGAGTCGGCTGAGTTATGCCTGTTATCTCCCATCATAAAGTAGTAATCCATATCAAAGGTATACTGGCTGGTTTCTTCCCCATTAATGTAGATGGTATTACCAGTTACTTTCAATTCATTTTCTTCATACACGGTTATAAGGCGCTCGTACAGGGGTAAATTGTCCACTGTCAACTCTATGGTCATCCCTTCCTTAGGGATATAAATTGGGCCATAGTTGTCCACATTCCAGGGAAAGTCTTTGTTTTTTGGGAAAATATAATCCGCATACACACCTCTCGGCATTGACGCCACATCCACATGCTCTACATTTGGAAACTTCTTTACTTTATCGGCAGCTTCGCTAGTCATCCTCAAATTGTAGTCACCCGCACTTGAAACCCTACCCCCTTCAGTGATATCCAATTTATCCAGCACTTTTGGGTTGATACTACCCCCATCAGTTTTCACATTGTAGTTAAATTGCATTTTCTCTGGCTCCTCATTTGGTTTACCATTAATATGCAGCACCCTATCAACTACCTCAAGTGTGTCTCCTGGTGTACCAACACACCTTTTGATATAATTCTCCCTTTTATCCACTGGACGAAAATCTTCCATGGGATAATTGAAAACAACTACATCATTATTCTTGATGCTTCCAAAACCAGCCAACCTTTTATAAGGCCACTTAATCCATTCCAAATACGACTGCTTTCCACCCACAAATGGAAACGGTATATTACCAATCAGTTTTTCAGGAAAACTGTGATGGGTAAAAGGGAATGCCAGCGGGGTGTTGGGAACCCTAGCCCCATAACTCACCTTGCTAACGAACAAGAAATCACCAATCAAGAGCGATTTCTCCATAGAAGATGTTGGAATAGTGTATGCCTCAATTAGAAACATCCTAATTAAAGTTGCTGCGACAACAGCAAACACAATAGCATCGGTCCACTCCCTTAGTTTGGTTTTCTTCTTTGAGGGGTCTATGGTAAAATAGAAGAGCAAGATAAGCCCTTGTATTATCACAGAGAGAATTATTGCCTGTAAAAACCCTGAAACGCCTCCAATAAGTAGTGACAAAAGCATTAGCAGGTTAAGGCCGGTCATTAGCCAAAACCAAATTTTTTGCCTCTTTTTAAGGCGCGTGTAGTATTTCTTCATGGATTGGTGAGAATTGAATTTTTAATCCGGTGTGCCAATAAAATGCAACGGTCGGTTAAAAATTGTATTACCTCAAGGTTTTTAGGTTTTTTTAACATTCTTAAAACTTAAGCAGGTCAGCCATAGTAAATATTCCACGCTTTCTCGGAAGCCATTCAGCCGCCATCATTGCACCAAGTGCAAATCCTCTCCTGCTTTTGGCTATGTGCTTAATTTCAATATCATCTATATCAGATGTATAGCTCACTATATGAGTACCGGGCACATCTTCTTCTCTATGTGATATTACACCCAACTCAAAATCGTTTTCAGGTTTTTCGCTTACCCATTTGTCTTTCCTATCAAGTAGCGACAATATAGAGTCTGCCAAAGTAATGGCAGTTCCGCTAGGCTTATCCAATTTATGAATATGATGCGTTTCTTCAATGGACACGCTATACTCATCATAGTTATTCATCAGTTGCGCCAACCTTCTGTTCAATTCAAAAAACAAGTTGACACCCACACTAAAGTTAGAAGCATAAAAAAGGGCTTGGTTATGCTCTTCGCATACTTGTTTTACATGTTCTAATTGCCCTAGCCAACCTGTGGTGCCTACTACTACTGGTAGGTTAAAATCAAAACAATGGAAGATATTGGTCATGGCGCTCTCTGGCACACTAAAGTCAACAGCAACATCTGCTTCAGCCAGCATTTCTCTTTGCTTATCCCAATCATCCTCTGAGTCGAGCCTAAGGATAATTTCGTGCCCGCGAGAAAGAGCAATTTTCTCTACCTCCTTGCCCATTTTACCGTAGCCAAGTAATGCTATTTTCATTGGTTCAAAATGGTTTTGTTTGTGCCGATAAAGATAGTTTTTATTTTAGTCGAAGGGAAATACCTACGCCAATAATCGGATTTGAATTAAATCCCAAGCCCATTGTTTTCGGCTCCACCTTCATTGATAAGTCTTCACTCACGTCGAAATCAAACAAATGGGCATCCACATTCGCGTCAATAATATTTAATGCGTACAACACAAATGCTCCAACAATTGCAAAATCTCTGTTTCTTCTGTGAAATTCCTGAAGTTCTAACAGGTTAGCATCGGTATATATGCCATCAAATTGGTCTACATTGGTAGAGTCGTCATCAATCCTTATGAGGTAAGCATCTTTATACGCTTTAAGCTCATTGCTATTGAAGACAATTGCATATCCCAAGCCTGCAAAGCCACCATATATGATTGGGAGTTTCCACCATTTCCTATTGTACACCTGCCCGGCACCAGGCACAACAGCCGACATTATAGTTGCCAATTTAGGGGAATGGGGTTTCCTCGTACTTGATGAGTCATTCTTTACTATTACCTTTTCACCTTTTACTTGAGAGCTAACCTGAACAGAATCGACACCCTGGGCACAACTAGCCAATGAACCAAGTAATAAAAGAAATGCTGTGATTAGTCGTACCACGTGCGAGTAACGCTTTATTAGTGCGCTTTATTTTGATGCAAAGGTAAGCAAGTATCTCAAGCCTTCATCTTTAATAAGATAGTATCAGCTTCCACAAAAGACTTTTCTTCCACCATCACTTCTTCAATCTCACCATCGCTATGTGCTTCAATACTGGTCTCCATCTTCATCGAGTTCATGGTAATTAGCCTATCTCCGCTTTTTACTTTATCTCCAGCTTTTACCAATACCTTTAATATTTCCCCTGGCATTGGCGCAGCATAACCACCTTCTAGTGCTGCCTCACTTGGGTCAATAAACCTAGGTATTTTGGTCAAAGGGAAAGTTCCCTGCCCTGAGTTTAATATAAACACCTCCTTATCGCTCTCGCATACCAAATAGGTTTTTCTATGCCCGTCAATAACGCATTCCAAAACTCCACTCTCAGAAGAGATAAAGGCTACATCCACCTCTCTATCGCCTATCTTCACTACAAAGTTAGTATCTCCAAGGTGCTTGTACTCTACTTTGTAATTTTCACCTCTGAAAGAAAAATCCTGCTGCTGAAATGCGTAAAAACTATTTCGCCAACCATTAAGTACCGTAGAATAGGCTGAACTTGCTTTTCTCTGGCTCCATTTGAAAAGTGTAGCTACTATCAACGACTGATAAATAGCTTCTTCCTTGTATTCTTTCTTCCAATTGGGAAAATATGTTTCTATAAACTTGGTATCAAAACTACCATCTACAAAGGCTTCATGCCTCAATATATCCACTAAAAACTCCTTATTGGTAGTGAGCCCCAAAAAAGCACTGTTATAAAGGCCATAAATCATTTTTTGAATGGCTTCTTCCCTGTTCTCGCCTTTTGATACAATCTTGGAAATCATAGGGTCATAATGGACATCAATCTTCGAGCCTTGCTCTACGCCGCTATCGTGGCGTAAATCCCACATCCAGGCTTCTTCATAACCCAATAATGTTCCCGTTGAAGGGAAGAAATTATTCTCTGGGTCTTCAGCATAAATGCGGCACTCGATAGCATGACCACATTGCTTGGTGTCGAGCACTTCTTGTCTTATTTGGTGTCCTCTTGCAATCTCTATCTGTAACTTCACTAGGTCTGTACCGGTCACTTCTTCCGTTACTGGATGCTCCACTTGCAAACGGGTATTTACCTCTAAGAAATAGAAGTTTTTGTCCTTATCTAAAATAAACTCCACTGTGCCAGCATTGGTGTAGCTGATGGACTGAGCCAATGAAGTTGCAGCCCCACCCATCTTTTTCCTTAATACGCTATCCACACTTGGCGATGGGCTTTCTTCAATTATCTTCTGATACCTGCGTTGCACAGAACATTCTCTCTCAAACAAATGAATATAATTGCCATGCTCATCGCCAAATATCTGTATTTCAATATGTTTTGCTGAAGGAAAATACTTTTCTAAAAGGAGCTTGCCATCACCGAAACTCTTTTCTGCCTCATTTCTGGCACTCTCAAAAGCATCCTTCAATTCCTTTTTATTATTCACAATACGCATGCCCTTGCCCCCACCACCTGCGGATGCCTTCAGCAATACGGGGTAACCAATTTTATCTGCTTCTTTCTCAAAAGTAGCAGCATCCTGCTTACCATCAAAGCCAGGGATAACAGGTACCTTTGCTTTTACCGCCAGCTTCTTGGCATTCACCTTGCTACCCATTTCACCAATCACTTCACTTTTGGGCCCAATAAATATGATACCTTCATCTTCGCACTTTTTGGCAAAACCGGCATTCTCAGACAAAAAACCATAGCCAGGATGTATCGCATCAGCACCTGATTTTTTAACCAGCCCTAATATCTTATCCTGATTCAAATAAGTGTCAGCAGCTTGAACGCCTTCTAATAAGTAAGCTTCATCGGCGTGCTTCACAAATAGTGCATCAGCATCAGCTTCAGAAAAAACCGCTACTGTGGTGATACCCATTTCACGGCAAGTACGCATTACTCTTACTGCTATCTCACCGCGATTGGCTACCAATATTTTGTTTATCGTTCTCAAAGTTTTCTTGTTTTACTGTCAATAAAATTATACCGATTTACAATATATAATAATCCATAAATGGATTAATGTCTTGTATCTCGGCATGAAGAACCACTCTATATTTAAAATTCGTTCTCAACTCTTTTAAATCAACAGTGGCATCACATCCTGAAAACACCATATCCATCAGCCCCCTTATAGGGTGCATTATGGATTACGTCCAAACACATCTTCAAATAGTTGCGCGTATCCCTTGGGTCAATCACACCATCATCCCAAAGCTGACCAGTAGCATACCAGGCATTGCTTTGCTTTTCGGCCTCTTTCACCATATATTGCGCCATTTGAGCCCCTTGCTCCTCATTATATTCCTGCCCTGACTTCTCAGCAGCAGCGCGCCCAATAATCTGCATTACACCAGCCAATTGGTCTGGGCCCATTACCGCAATCTTTGAGTTAGGATAAGTGAACAAAAAACGAGGATTATATGCCCTGCCACACATAGCATAGTTACCAGCACCGTAGCTCGCCCCTGTGATAATGGTAATCGCAGGAACAGTACTATTACTAACGGCATTCACCATTTTAGCACCGTGCTTGATAATACCTTCTTGTTCATATTTCTTGCCCACCATAAAACCTGTAATATTCTGCAAGAAAAGTAAGGGAGTATTATTCTGATTACACAGTTGAATGAAGTGTGCCCCTTTATTAGCGGCCTCGGAGAACAGGACACCGTTATTGGCAATGATACCAATTCTATATCCACTGATGTGGGCATAACCAGTTATAAGAGTGGTGCCGTATGAAGATTTAAACTCTGAAAACTCCGAACCATCCACTATACGGGCTATTAACTCACGTTGGTCAAATGGGATTTTCACATCAGCCGAAACCACACCCAATAACTCCTCCTTATCATATATAGGGTCTTTTACTTCGGCTTCCTTCTTCATATAGGGCTCGTTCAGATTAGCCATTATTTCGCGGGCTATCCTAATGCCATCCATTTCATCTTCGGCCATATAGTCACTCACTCCTGAAATACTGCTGTGCATTTTGGCTCCGCCCAATGTCTCTTCGTCAGTAACTTCGTTAGTAGCCATTTTTACCAATGGTGGGCCAGCTAAAAATACCTGGGCTTGTTCCTTCACCATGATTATATAATCACTCATCCCTGGGATGTACGCTCCACCAGCTGTGCTACTGCCAAATACTATTGAGATAGTAGGTAAGCCTTTTTGAGAGCGTTGGGTTATGTTCCTAAAGTTGGCCCCACCATAGTTAAATATTTTGGCCTGGTCAGGTAAATTAGCTCCCGCCGATTCGACTAAATTGATGCAAGGCAAATCATTCTCTAAGGCAATCTCATTAAGCCTTGCTGCTTTTTGAAGTGTGGCGTAATCAATCGCTCCACCTTTAATAGTACCCACATTTCCATTAATCATTACCATGCGGCCGCTCACGTATCCTATGCCCACTACTATAGTACCCCCAGGGCCAAAGCCATCCATACCATATCCTGCCATTGGCAACAATTCCATGAAGGGTGAGTCTTGGTCAAGCAACATTTCTATCCTTTCACGAGCTAGCATTTTGCCTGCTGCCTTGGTGCGCTCCAAATATTTATCAGCCCCCTGAGAGCGGCTTTCCTCTAGTTTTTGCTCCAATTCAGCCGCCAACTCTTTCATCTTCGCATAGTTCTCTTTATAAGAGGCTGACTTGGTATTTATCTTGGTTTTGTATACTGACATTGTGCGTCGTATTATTATGATTGAGCCGCTAAATTAAAATATGAGGCGGGAGATTGCACAATTTTGTGAAACTAATCCAAATAAAAGAGCGTTTCGCTGCTTAATTTTCGCTCTAATAAAGAAATTCTCGTGTTTCTCAATTAAAGTTTAATTTTGTAGTTAGTGGACCAATCACCATTTATTAAACCTGAAATATCGATTGTAGTGCCTGTGTATGGTGCTGCAGGACTTATTGGCGAACTGGCTGAAAAAGTAACAGCAGCTGTTTCCAACATAGAAGGTGGATATGAGATTATTCTTGTCGAAGATTACAGCCCTGACCAAGCCTGGGAGAATATTGAAACGGCTGCGAAAAAGTACCCTCATGTAATAGGAGTTAAATTAAGCAGAAATTTCGGGCAACATGCTGCCATCACGGCCGGCTTTAATTATGCCAAGGGCAATTGGATAGTAATTATGGATTGCGACTTACAAGACAATCCTAATGAAATACCAAAATTATATGCAAAAGCCAATAAAGGCTACGATGTAGTTTTGGCAAAAAGGCAAGAAAAAAAGCATAACTTCTTTAAGAGGCAGTTCTCAAAGTGGTTCTATTACTTACTAGGGAGCCTTACGGGTACTGAGCAGGACGCATCAATTGGGAATTTTGGCATTTACAGAAGGTCAGTAGTGCAAGCCATACTGAGGATGGGCGACTATGTAAAATACATCCCTACTATGGTACAATGGGTGGGTTTTAACGTAGGGTATGAAAATGTAAAGCATGGCGAAAGAGCCGAAGGAAAATCAAGTTACAACTTGAGGCGATTGATAAGTTTAGGGCTAAACGTTATTCTATCCTTCTCCAATAAACCTTTGATGCTGGTGGTTAGGCTTGGATTAATAATTTCTATCCTCTCCATCCTATTTATTATTTACAACCTGGTGTTTTATTTTATAAAGGGTATGGAAGTAATGGGGTATGCCAGTCTTATTATTTCACTTTGGTTCTTATCTGGCATTATCATTACCTCTATTGGTATGGTTGGGTTATATGTAGGCCGCATTTTTGACCAAACCAAGCACCGCCCCGTGTTTATTGTTGAAAAAACAGTGAACCATGAAGATTGAACCGCTTGAATGGGACACCCAATTTTTTGGCAAAAAAACTGGTGCAATTACCATCGGTGATAATGAAGTAGCAGCTGACTTTATCACTTCAGAAGCACAAAGACAAGGCTATGAATTAGTTTATTTTTTTAGCAAAACCCTTCAGTCTGTGTTAAAAAAAAGTGGTTTTGAATGGGTAGACACTAAAGTTACTTTCAGTAAAGATGTTCAGGCAACAGAAGCTCCAATTGAACTTTTAGCTTATAGTTCAAAAGCCACTCCTGAATTAGTAAGACTGGCCTTACAAAGTGGATGGAAATCTCGATTCAACGAAGACAAAAAGCTCCAACCGAAATATGAGGAGCTATACACTCAGTGGTTAAAGCGTTCCTTGGACGGTGAGTTTGACGATGTGGTATTCATTTATAAAGTTGGTGACTCAATAGCTGGATTGGTAACTATCAGGATTGAAAACGATACCAATGGAAAAGTGGGGCTTTTCGCAGTAGCAGAATCATTTCGAGGACAGGGTATAGGCAAAAAAATGCTGCAAGCACTAGAGGCCTGGTACTACGAAAAAGGAGTGAAAACTTCAGAAATTGCTACTCAAAAAAAAAATGAAGCCGCTTGCAAGCTTTATGAAAGTATGGGATACAAAATAAGTGATACATCGTATGTGTATCACCTGCATTTGTAAGTTGCTTATCGGTATAAAACTATCTTACCCGCATATGAGTGTTTCCTAAAGTGGAAATCTTCAACTATTATGCGATAAGTGTACACTCCCTGGGCAACATTTTGCAGGATATCCAAGTCCCTTCCATCCCATCCTTCATTAATATCCTGACTGAAGAAGATTTGTTCACCCCAGCGGTTGAATATTCTCATTTCGAAACTAAAAATGTCTTCACCATAGGCATAGAATACATCGTTAATATCGTCACCATTAGGTGAAAATGCCGATGGAACATATAAAGTCGTGTAAGGCTTAATGTTCACTTCTCCAAAAGCAGTATCAGTGCAACCATACTGGTTGGTGGCGACCAGCATCACGTTATGGATGCCTGTATCCTGATAAAAATGAATGGGGTTCTCCTCAATTGAATATGTCGAATCCGCGAAGTCCCAGAACCACTCTTCTGAGTCAATAGAAGTGTTTGAAAATACCACCTCTGGGTCTAAGAAACTTGTTATCTCGGGCAGAGCATAAAAGCTCGCCGTAGGCCTCGGGAATACCGTTGATGGAACAGTCACTGAAGAAGAACAGTTACCCCAGGTGACCGTAAGCGTTACGTCATAAACACCTTGCGTTTCATACAAATGGGTGGGCATAGTATCTACTGAAGTAGAGTCATCATCAAACTCCCAATAATAGGTCACTCCAGTTGTTGGTGTAGTCAAGTTGGTGAAGAACATCGTATCTCCTTCACAACATATGGGTTGGGTAATAAAGTCAACTACAGGCACAGGCTCAACAGTAATAATTACATCATCAGAGTTAGCACATCCATTAGTATCAGTGCCTGTAACAGTGTATACGGTAGTTGTGTCAGGAGTGGCATAAGGGTTACCTATAGCTGGGTTAGACAGGGCCGTTGTTGGTGACCAGGAATAGGATACTGCCCCGCCAGCATCTAATTGTATTTCATCACCATCACATATGGTACGATTGTCTCCCGCGTCAATATTGGGTAGTGGATTTACAACAGCAATAATGGTATCTACCGTCGTACAGTTTGCATTTGAAGCAGAGTAATACAATTCGTGTGAACCTGCACCTGCATTACTTGGTGAGAATGTACCAGTTGGAGCTACAATGCCAGTGCCAGCCCATACGCCACCACTTGGTGTAAAACCAGCCAGTATCACATCTGCATCATCAACACAATTATCAATGTCATTACCGGCATTTACTGTAGGTGAAGTGATTACCGTTGTCACAATAGCTGAACTAGCCTGCCCTACACAACCCACGTCGGTTGGTACCACAGTTACACTATTCCCAGACTGTAGCGCCGTTGTCGTCCACGTGTTAGAAGCACTTGATTGCACAGAACTTGAGTTATCAAAAAACTCGTAATTGCTATAACCAGTTGGTGTTGCTGTGAAAGTTATAGACTCACCAGCACAAATTTCATTATCTGAATCTGAGCTAGTCAAGGTAACAGTCGGTATTGCGTTAACGGTTGTGGTTATGGTATCACTATTTGGGCTTACACAACCTTGAGCGCTGGTAGTGATAACCCATATACTGGTTCCAGAAGCAAGGTTAGCAGGGCTGTAAGCATTATTTGCTCCATTTTGCACTGAGCTGCCATCCTTGAAAAACTCGTAATTCGCCTGCCCAGCTGGTGTGGCTGTGAAAGTAATATTATCACCCACACAAATCGCGTTATCAGAGTCGGAACTCGTCAGCGTTGGCATTGGCGCGGGATTAACCGTAGTAACTATGGCATTGCTTGGTGCGCTGGCACATCCACCATCAGTAGCAACAACCGTAATGCTGTTGCCAGAAGCCAGGGCGGTAGTAGTATAGGTATCGCTTGCGCCAGATTGCAAAGAAGTGCCACCGTCAAAAAATTCATAATCAGCTAAACCTGCTGGGCTGGCAGTAAAGGTAACTACATCACCTTCGCAAATCTCATTATCCGGATCTGAACTAGCCAAAGTAACGGTTGGTATAGGATTAACCTGCATTACTACTGTATCACTAGGATTTGTGAAGCAAGTACCAGCAAAAGCAATTACATATATCTCATCTCCATCTAGCAGGTTAGAGTCACTATAGGTGTTAGAAACACCGCTTTGTACTGAACTACCGTTCACAAAGAAGTCATATGCAGCAAAATTTCCATCAGCAGTAAAGTCAACTGCATCTCCAGCACAAATTGGGTTAGCACTTTCTATTAAGTTCACATTTAAGTTGCTTTGCACCACAGTTACAGTGGTTGAATCAAGCACTTCACCACAGCAAGCTGTCATTACTCTCACATAAATGGTGTAAGTGCCGGGTGCAGTGAATACCACATCAGTAGCTGTTTGCTCATTAGGCCCACTAACAGCTGGAGGAAGGGCACTAGGCCCGAATGTCCAATCATAATTTGTTCCAACAAGAGCTGTTGTATAGTCATTAGGGCAACCTACGTCCACTTGTCCATTATCAGGAGTAATTGACGGTAAAGTTGGACCATCATTATAGATGCCTATAAAATCGGTGAAAATTGTACCCCCAAAAGTAATTGTGCGCCTACCCGTGGTTGGATAAGAAACTGCAATTGGTCCCGTGCCGTTTCCTGTCGCAGGAGTGGCACCTGTACCAAAATTCCACGCTCCTCCTGTAGTAGCTGTAAAAATAATACTGGCATTAGTACAACCCCCATTTTGGACTGATATCTCTGGTGGATTGCCAGGAACTGAAGTAATATTTGAACTGGAAACTGGTGTACCACCATTTTCTTGCAGTGCTGCACTAATACCATCGGCACCTGCACCGCCTGCACCACCAGTTCCACCTGCGCCGCCTGCACCGCCTGCTGCACCATTGCTCATACCTCCACAAAAGCCGTTACCGCCTGCACCACCTACACCACCAGTACCTCCGGCTCCACCTACACCGCCTGCACCGCCAAGTCCGCCTGCTCCAGGGTTAAGGAAACAATCACCTATATTACCACCTGCACCTTTATTACCCAGAAACACAGCAAACGAACCACCCCCGCCAGTACCACCAGTACCGCCGCCGCCACCGTAGCCGCCACCGCCACCACCGCCGCCGCTCCCTCCTACATCATCTGGCCCATCTTGTTGACGACCACCACCACCGCCACCACCGCCGCCGCCGCAACCATCACCACCAGCAGTTCCATTACCTCCTGCACCACCCGGAATAAAATATCCACCTGAAAAGGAGCCTTGCGGCCCAATAACACCAGCTACACCAGCTGTTCCGTTGCCACCAGCCGTACCAGCAGTTGGCGAAGCACCGTTACAACTGTTGTTATTACTTGTGCCAAAAAGACCACACCCACAATCAGGGCCATTTCCTGGAGTACCACCTGTGCCACCACAACTTGCAGGTAACCCATCTTGCCCATAGGCTGGCGCCCAATAGGTTGAGTGCTTACCTCCTGAACCACCATTACCTCCATTATTTCCTCCTGTACCGCCAGCGCCACCCTGTGGCACGTTTTGCTCATTACCGGCTGGATTTCCCGGGGCTCCTGGCGAGCCTGGTTGACCAGCAACTCCAGGCTGGCCTGCTGCTCCTGGAGCTCCATCACCTGTGGTTACTTCACATCTTACAATATCATAATCGGAGCACCCGCTCAGATATATGCCATAAACAGAGCCTTGGGGTGTTGTGGCATCGGGCACCGTTATAGTTAAGTCTTGCAGTCTAAAGTTGCTTGCGTTTAAACCCGCCAAACCTACCAAGGCATTAGCTGGGGGTGGTATCACGTTACTGGCGTCTTTGGCAAGTATGGTAGCAGTAGTATTACTTTTTATCCACTGGTTGCCTGGGTCAAAACCACCCTCAATAGTAACGTCAGAAGGTATTTGCAAAGTTTGAGTAACCGGATATGTACCCATTGCCAACCAGAGCACATTATCATTGGCTGTTACAAGGGATAAGCCGTAGGTAAGATTAGCCGGGTTAGCTCTGGTACCTGCAATGCCACTGGTTGCACCATTTGGGGTAACGAAAATAATCCCACATTCTTGAGAGAAGGCTGTGATTGAAACAAAAATAAAGGCCAAAATGGCCATTACCCTCCCCAAAGCGCTTATACATGAAGACATTTGGTAATTTTGTTTCGTTAGATTATACTCTTGCTTTTTTAAATCTATCAAAGATAATTCTTTTGAACTAATCTTAAAAAAGGTTAACTGGCATAATGCACGAGATTTTTTATCGTTAGGGTTGGGGTAACCAGTGAATTAATGAGAGAAAAACTACTCACTTTTTTGCAATTTAACCCTAAAGAAAGTCATTCAAAAATTGAAGCCTTTTTACTCGAGTTTGTGGCATTCGGTTATAAGAATGCCATGGCTTGCATTTTTCCCGCTTTTATCTTTTTGATGTTGGCTATTTCCACTTTCAT
>JANQJC010000099.1 GCA_028281825.1 Flavobacteriales bacterium | reverse complement strand
CTGAAGTGATGGGGCATGCTCATGGGGAGCATTTCAAAAAGAAAATCTTATTCTTATTGGAAGAACGTCGGTCAATATTATTCAAACATATTTCTGGGTTGACGCATGAACGACTAGATGAAGTTAGTCAAGCGCATTATCAATATTTTAAGAAAGTAAATCCAATTTTAGAGAAAGAAGTTGCAGCAACGGCTTTCGCTGTTGGCATTAATCCTTTTGAGTTAATTCAAGCTGGAGGTTATACCGATTTATTAGATGTACTAGGTTCGGGCAGTTCAGTTGACGTAAGCGAATGTTCAATTGCAATCAATCCAATTGGCGGATATATGGCTGGGACATGGGATAGTCACCCCTCTGCCATAGAGGGTTTAATTCTTCTTAAAAGAACACCTTCTAACTCTGATGTAAAAACACTTGCACTAACAACCGCAGGTTGGCCTGCTCAACAAGGAGTTAACAATTATGGTATCGCTTTCTCTATTACTAATCTAACTCCTAGAGATACCATATTCAACGGCATCAACTACATATCAGCAAATGCCATTATGAGCATGAGTAAAAGTATCGACCATTTTTTGAACTTCGCGAAAAGAACTAGCTTTTGTTCTGGGCATTCTTATCTTCTCCTTGATAGTCAAGGAAAAGGCTGCTCCATTGAAACTAATGGCCAAAAGATAATTTACAAAACGCTTTCAAAAAAGCATGTAATGACTAATCATTATCAGTTAGCCCCGCTCTTAGATGATAATTCTAATTATCCTTATTTAAGTGGGAGCGAAGCGAGATATGATGAGATGGAAAAAATTAGTGATGATTTTACTTCCCCGAAAACCTTTACCGAAAATATGTCCCAATCAAATTTTGTAAACAAAAAGAAAAGAGATGAGATATCAATGACTTGTGCTAGCTTCTTTATTATACCTGGCAAAAAGGAGCTTTATTTCTCAAAGGGCCCTGCATTAGGAAAAGAAATGTCAAAAATGACACTTAAATAGGGAGCCATAATGAGTTATCAAGAATTATGACCTAAGAAATTTGTAATGAAATATCCAGATAATATAACTCCATACCGTCACCAATTTATAGAAGAAGGATACACTCTAATTGACAACCAGGTTCCTAACCCAGTAAAGTGGAGAGGTCAAATTTTAAACAGTATTGATTTAAAGGAGGTTTATGTGCCTGAAAACAAAAGGAAAGTTGCAGCTGGTAAGGGAAGTTTGAAATATGCGGCTCTTGATAGGTTTCAATTGGACAAAGTGATAAAAGAAATCCATACTTACTACCATAGTTTAGTTGAACTTTTGACTTTAGTTACCAATCAAAACATTATAACCTCTCCATATGATCGCTCTGCTTATTATGCTAAAGTATACAAAAGCAAAGGTGATGAACAAGGGTGGCACTATGACACAAATGGGCTTACCGTTATTCTGTATCTCACTGATAATACTCTTTCAGGAAGAACAGAAATTGAAAGGCTGAATGATAAAAAACGTGTTTTTGTCAACCCAAAAGCTGGCTCAATGCTAGTAATGAAAGGAAGAGAATGTTGGCACAGGGCAGAACCCATAGAAAGTGGATTAAAAGTAATTTGTCCTCTTAATTACTATGTGGATGTTGCCGAAGAAAGAGACCCTCGGATAGACGACATTATATTTGGTAACGTTTAAATAAATAGTTATGAGCAAAGAAAGAAACATAGTAATAAAATGTGGAGCCCATCTTGTGGATGATTGGGTTAAAAATATGAGCACCCTGTTGCCAGATTTTGTGGTAAAAAGGTGGGATGATGAATACAAAAAAGAAAATGTAGAATATATTATTGGTTGGTGTCCAGATGCACTTTGGATAAATACCTTTCCAAACATCAAGGCTGCTGTTTCAATCGGTTCTGGGGTGGATCATATTGAAAATTTACAGGACTTAAGAAGTGATATCCCAGTAATTAGGACAGTTTCATCAGATCTAATTCAAAGAATGCGAGAATTTGCCACTCTTTGTGTGCTGGCTTGGCATCGTCAACTCCCTCAAATTTTGCAGAATAATAACGAAAAACAGTGGGTTAGATTTCCCGTCGACATTGCATCAGAAGTAAGTGTAGGAATTATGGGGTTTGGTGGTATGGGGAAAGCTATCGCGAAAGCACTAGATTTTCTTGGATACAAAATTTCCATTTGGGCTTCAAAAGAAAGAGAGGGGGTCCATTATGATTATTATCATGGGGATGACATGCTTGAAAACTTCATAGAGACCTCTGATGTACTTATATGCGTGCTTCCATTAACAGTGAAAACGGAAAATATACTTAACAAGCAAAACCTAAGTAAAATTAAATCTGGTGGATGTTTAATCAATCTTGGTAGAGGGGGGCATCTTGTTGATGAAGACTTAATTGATTTAATAGAGGAAAATCATTTGTCGGCAGCTTTTTTGGATGGATTTAGGCAGGAGCCATTGCCATCAAGTTCAAAGTTTTGGGACATAGAAAAGATATACATCACCTGTCATTCAGCAGCCTATATTTCTCCAGAGATGGGGCCAAAAATAATCGCCCAAAACATTCAGAAGTTTGATGCTGGTGAAAAGGTTTCCCATCTCTACGATAGAAAACTTGGTTACTAGTAATAAGTTATGCCTCCATTAATTTACACAGCTATGATTGATTTAATAATGGGTAGTCTAGGAATTATTGCTTCTACTGCAGGGGTTGTTATAGGGCTCTATACTTTACAAAAAGTTCGAAGTGTTGAAAGTGCGCAGAGCGAAACCAGTAAGGTTACACAAAAGTTGTTAGGTGTTGACAATATCGAATCTGATTATACTAAAATGATAGTATTTCTTTCTCAGATTAAGACCCCCGAACTTAAAACTACACAATTATTGATGGAACTTAATCAAAGATTAGGTTCAATTCAAGGGATTAGGAGAACACTTTCAGCTTCTGGTCTTGGTGACGAAAGTAAAATGGTGGCACTACAAAAAGGTTTTTTTTGTCAGGAATTCTTAATCGAGAACATTGATCGTAGCACTTCTTGTATAGAAATATTAACTGGTCGATCCAAACTAATCTCAGCGTTTTCAATAATGGAACAGCTTAGAATTGCTTGTGAAAGTGGCGTTAAAGTTAGGCTTATCACTTTGTGTGAAAATGCTGATACTATTACTATAGAAGATGCTTTACAGACAGTAGCATATCCAGCTCCAAAAAATGCTGAAGATTATAGAGAGCAGTTACGGCGCTGTACGAAGGATATTAGAGAAACTGTCTTAGAATGGGATGAAAATACTCGCAAAAATTTTCAATATCGCACATGTCAGAGTGTTCCAAGAATAAGTTCAGTAAGGACCGATGACTACATCAACTTAGGGTTTCTCCAATTGTATAGAGATGCTCAACCAAAAAATACTTCTGAAAGAGAATATATAAAGATTTCTACTAGTTCAGACACAGGCAAAGTCTTATTAAGGCATTTTGAATGTGTTTGGGATAGTAATGGAAATACTACAATTTGTAATGGTGATGATGCTAGTGCTTTACCCTCCGATAATACAAACATTGGCTTGGATGAGAGTGGTAAAAATGATAAGACATCAACCTAACTACTGAATAGACTTAACTAATATGTATTTATACCAAAAAGCAAAAACATTGTTATCGTCATCCTTGTTGCTGTTATTCTATAAGATCCCTTAGAATATCGATTTTCCTCATCCTAATTTCTACTTACAAAATTTCATCAATATCTTTAAACTCTAATTACCCTGGAAGTTAACTTTAAAATTGAAAAAAAATCTCTAATAACATACCCGCGAAACACTAAACAAGGTGAAAAACAATTAATTCCACGTGCAAAATACGTGCAAATTCTAAAAACAGAAAAGGGACACATTTCTGTATCCCTTGCTATTTCTGGCTCCCCCTCTAGGACTTGAACCTAGGACCCTCTGATTAACAGTCAGATGCTCTAACCAGCTGAGCTAAGGAGGAATTTATTCCCTATTTTCAGTGTTCCCCGAAAAAGGAGTGCAATATTACTACAAAGCTGAGATATATCCAATATATTTGCACAAAAAATTTTAAGACTATTATGAGCCTACTAACCGTTGGAACCGTTGCTTTTGATGCTATTGAAACCCCCTTTGGAAAAACAGATAAAATAATTGGAGGAGCTGCCACTTATGCTAGTCTTGCAGCCTCTTATTTCACTAAAAACCTTGGTCTTGTTTCTGTAGTTGGGGATGATTTTCCTGATGAATCAATCAAGATGTTGAATAACCATGGAATTGATACCGAAGGGCTCGAAATTAGACAAGGTGAGAAATCTTTCTTCTGGTCAGGAAGATATCACAATGATATGAACACACGTGACACGCTTGCTACCGAACTGAATGTTTTAGAAACTTTCAATCCAGTTGTTCCTGAAAAGTTTAAAGCCTGTGACTTCCTAATGTTAGGCAATCTTAGCCCTGAAATACAAATGGCCGCAATGGGTCAAATTCCTGAAAGGCCTAAATTGGTCGTTTTAGATACGATGAACTTTTGGATGGATATCGCACTTGAAGACCTTAAGAAGGCGATAGCCAAGGTTGATGTACTGACTATTAATGATATGGAAGCCCGTCAACTCTCTGGTGAGTATTCATTGGTGAAAGCAGCGCAAAAAATACTAGATATGGGTTTGAAGTACCTTATCATCAAGAAAGGTGAACATGGCGCTTTATTGTTTGATAACAAAAGCGTATTCTTCGCTCCTGCTCTTCCTTTGGAAGACGTGTTTGACCCAACTGGTGCTGGAGACAGTTTTGCTGGTGGTTTTATAGGTTACCTTGCCAAAACACAGGATATCTCTTTTGACAATATGAAAAGAGCTATCATTTTTGGGTCAGCGATGGCTTCGTTTTGTGTAGAGAAATTTGGTATGGAAAGATTAATTGGCTTGAGCCAGGACGAAGTGGATGAAAGGGTGCAAGACTTTATTGACCTTGTACAGTTTGATATTTCATTGGTTTAATAACTGTTAATTAACTTTTAGAACCTTAATTACGCCTATTCTCTCCCTGGCAGAGAATAGGTTAATGAAATATAGCCCAGGCTTGCCATTGAGTTCCAACTCCATATACTGGCAAGAATTGAAGTTCATAGATTTTGCCTCCTTGCCAAGTGTATTACTCACACGCACTGACAAAGACTTAATTGTGGATTCAAATTGAATATTCACTATTCCGTTTGTTGGATTGGGAAAAGCTTGAAACTTAACCTGGTTTACATCACTCAATTCAGCGGTAGTATATTCCAGACACGATGAAGTGTCAAAACAGGCAGTATCAAATAATATCACAGCATAATATCCATTCACTGATGGAAAATAAAATCTATCGTTTGCTCCAGCTATATCCTGGTAACTATTATTACAGTCTACCCATTGATAGTTTACTCCCTGCTGTGTTGCAAAGAGAGTATCATTGAATAAAAAAATTGATGTATCTGTGTTTGAGGCATCCACAATTAATTCCTGCCCTAAGAATTCCGTAACACACCCATTATTATCAGCAATGTAGGACCCAAAAGTACCCGCTTGATACTCATATTGCCCAAAAATTAAAGTGCTATCGCCTTCACAAATAGCGATAGGACTGTAAAATGTTTCAGGTATATCAATATTTATCCTGCAAACAAACCCGTCATTATTTACAGTACTTGCTGTTAAATTTGGGAAATTCATCGACAAACCATCAACTGAACAAGCAAAGTACAACTGACCATTATGTGTTTCCAAATCATGAATACGACTATGGACAGAACTATACTGATTATTGGCATAATCCTGGGCAAAAAACAAATTCAATTGTTGGTCATACCCTAATGTAAAGAAGCCATAATCAATAGTATCACTATTTACAGTAAACGATTGCCACGACTTCCCACCAATATAGATATCGTTATCAATGGATACTTCCATATCTTCTGGCATAAAGTCATTTGCATCGGCATCATCAAGTAATACCAACTCATCCAAAAAATTCATACTTGCATCATATCTTACCAAAACTACTCCTCCGTCATTCAAAACAATTTGATGGTCTTTAATCAAAGCTGAGGGACCTTCTAGCTCAAGTAATATGTGAGAAATACCTGATTGGGAAACTGAATAGTCTATAGCACTGGTAATCATGTTATTGTCTAACCCTAAAACTTGTGTGTGACTGATAAAATTGCCCGCCGTATCATGTACAATAATATAGCTATCTCCATGGCCATCGCTTGTCATGTATGACAATCCGTGAAGTGCAAATACCCTCTGGGAATTATCTAAATCCAAACCTAAAGGAACTTCATTTCTAAACGTGCTTGTTGTTCCATAGTTGCGTGACCAAATAAAGTTACCGCTGGGGGATATCTTGGTGATAAAAACGTCCAGCCCTCCATTAGAAACAAGGGTGTCATCACCAAAGATTTCAGTTCCGCTAAAGTTGCTCAATATATATGAGTTGCCATCGTCATCCACCTCAAGGCAGTGTTCTGGGTTTTGTTGAGAACCTTGCGGCAAACGCTTCCACCATAGTACTTCACTGCTATCCAGTTTCACTAAGATAGTTTTGTAATGAGCATCAGAAGTGATAGTAACATTTGGGAATATTAATGCACCATCCAACTCAATGAATAGGTAAACATAACCTTGCGCGTCTACTTTCAACACTTGTGGTTCAGCATAAGTTGCTCCCAAAGTACTGAACCCTGGATTGTAACGCCACAGTAAATTGCCATGAGGGTCTATTTTGGATATATACATACCCATAGAACCTTGATTAGCATCTCCTTCATATCCTGCCACATAAACATTGCACTCGCTATCAATATGCAAGCACGAACTGTAATTGCTCTGAAAGGACCCTATTCTGGTGGTTGCATCAAAAAAACCTTGTCCTGTAACTGCCAGCCACACTACCACGGTAAAGAAAAATAGTATGAAAAAATGCTTAATCATTAATAGGAAAATAGACAATACAAGTTATCACTCAAAAACAACCAATACCTGGTTTTTCTCTACCGCTTTACCTTTTTCAGCATTGATGGATTTTACTTTACTATCACTCGGTGATTTAAGTACGTTTTCCATTTTCATCGCCTCGAGCACTACTATTGGGTCGCCTTTCTTTATCTCTTGTCCTACCTCCACCAATATATCCAATACCATCCCCGGCATTGGGGCTTTTATGTCGAGCACCTTATCTTCTGCCAGCTTATCCATGCCCATTTTAGCCAGCAGTATATCAAAGCGGTCTTTAACTGATACTTCATACTTGGTGCTATTCACACGGATGGTTAAAACCTTGGCCTTGTGGTCTGCGTTTAGCACTTCGGCTGTGTATGACTTCCCATCCTGGATAATATGATAGGTGCGATTACCAATAGGTATAATATCCCATTCAAATGCTTCACCATTTACTTCTCCTGAAGTCCTCTTGGCATTATCGAAAACAATGGCTAATTCCTCGCCATTAGCTATCTTGGCTTTGTATTCCTCTTTCATTGGTGCCAAATTTAATAGAATTAACGTTTATTAGGAATTGGACATACCCAATTGGTTTGATAATAGTCGAAATTTATTGACCTTTGCCACTTATTACGGACGCACTTACAAAGATGACATTGAAAAATATAAACTTGCTTTTTATAGCACTTGCACTAACTTCTACACTACTTACCGCCTGCAAGACTAGTGAAAACACAACACAAAACACCGGAGTTGTATATGTGGATGAAGAAACTGCCGACTGGGGATATGCTGAAGATATTGAAGAAGAAGATGGTCCCTACCAGGCTTCATATACCCGCTATCATGATTTATTGCACACCAAACTTGAGGTTGCCTTTGACTGGGAAAAGCAAAGACTGAATGGAAAAGCCACCCTTACCCTTAAGCCCTATTTTTACCCAACAGGAGGCCTGGTTTTAGATGCAAAAGGTTTTGATATCCAAAAAATTGCGCTACTTGGCGCAGATACACCACAGGAGCTTGATTACAGATATGATGGCATGGAGTTGGATATTGCCTTGGGTAAGATATTAACCCGTGAAGACACTTTTGATATTTACATTGAATATACAGCAAAACCTGAGGAACTACCAGAAGGTGGCAGTATGGCAATCACTTCAGACAAGGGGCTTTATTTCATCAACCCATTAAATGAAGAAGCCAATAAACCACAACAAATATGGACACAAGGAGAAACCGAAGCCAGTTCATGTTGGTTCCCAACTATAGATGCTCCAAATGAAAGATGTACTGAAGAAATATACATCACCGTAGATAAGAAGTTTAAGACCCTTTCCAATGGACTTTTGATTTCTTCAACTGAGAATGAGGATGGCACAAGAACAGACTACTGGAAACAAACTCTACCACATGCCCCCTATTTGTTTATGATGGCTATTGGTGATTTTGCTGTTGTAAAGGAAGATTGGAAAGGCAAAGAAGTAAGCTACTATGTAGAACACGAGTATGAACCCTATGCCAAGCAGATATTTGGCAATACTCCTGAAATGTTGACCTTCTATTCGGATGTATTGGGAGTAGAATACCAATGGGAAAAATACTCTCAGGTAGTTGTTCGCGATTATGTATCAGGAGCAATGGAAAACACCTCTGCTACTATACACGGTGAGTTTGTACAACGTACAGATAGGGAGCTTTTGGATGAGACGTATGAAGATATCATATCTCATGAGCTTTTCCACCATTGGTTTGGTGATTTAGTAACCTGTGAGTCATGGTCAAACCTTCCACTCAATGAGTCATTTGCCACTTATGGTGAGTATCTATGGAGAGAGTATAAATACGGTCGGGAGTCGGCTGATGAACACTTACAAAGTGACTTGAAAGAATACCTACAGCAAGGTGGCAAAGACAAGAAAGACCTTATACGTTTTCACTATGAAGACAAAGAGGATATGTTTGACACACACTCCTACTCAAAAGGTGGCCGTATTCTGCACATGCTTCGCAAATATGTGGGTGATGATGCCTTTTTTACCGCTTTCAACCTTTATCTGGAGCGCCACAAATATACCGATGTAGAAATACATGAATTGAGGATAGCATTTGAGGACGTAACTGGCGAAGATCTTAACTGGTTCTTTAATCAATGGTTTTTGGACAAAGGACATCCTGAGTTAGAAATCACCTATGAATACAAGGACAATTTGGGACAGGTAATCATCAGGCAAAACCAAGACCTTGATGAAAACCCACTGTATAGGTTGCCTATGAAAATGGATGTTTATGCTAATGGCAAAAAAGAAAGGGTGGACATTATGGTGGAGCATACAGCAGACACATTTGTTTTTGCACTATCTGATAAACCAGACCTTGTAAACGTAGACGCTGAAAAAATGCTCTTATGTGTGAAGAAAGACAACAAGAGTATGGAAAACTATATTTTCCAGTACAAGAATGCTCCATTATATTTGGATAGGTATGAAGCAATTGAGGCATTAGCCGACTTTTCTTCATCACCTGTTGCTGTAAATACTATCATCAGTGCTTTGGATGACCCATATAAAGCCATAAGAACAAAAGCCATTAGCACAATCAATAGCCTTTCAAAAAATGATATTGATGCTGTTAAGGAAAAACTGGTTTCGCTTGCCAAAACTGATAAGGAAGCTGCAGTAAGGGCAGCGGCCGTTAGCTCACTATCACTCAACTTTGGCAACGACAAATCTCTTATATCATTGTATGAAGCAGGCATTAACGATAAAGCATTTAGTGTGGTTGGTGCAAGCCTTAAAGCCATCAACAAGTTAGACAAAGAAAAAGGACTATTAAGCGCAAGAAAAGCAGAGCGCGATGCCCGCAGTTCATTGTTGTATGCCATTGCTAATATTATAGCTGAAAGTGGCGACCAAAGCGACTTAGCCTTTTTCCAAAGAGCTTATCCTAAAGTATCTGATTTTGGTTCAAAATACGGCTTTGTGAGTCAGTACACCGATTACTTAAAAAAGCAACCAGTCAATATTATCCTTGAAGGACTGCCACTGCTGGAGCAAATGTCTGTAGATGAGAATACCTGGTTCATAAGGTTGAGCGGGGTGCAAGGTATGAGCAGCCTGGTTAGCATGGCCGACGAAAAAATCAAGAACCTGCAAGAACTTCAGGTTTCTAGTGCAGAAATCGAGCAGTATGAGAAGTTGAAGCAAGAAGTTAAGGAAATTGCCAACAAGGGAATTGAACAAGAAAACAATAACATGGTTATGATGTATCTAAAAGGCATCAAAAACAAGTAATGATTACAGTTTCAAGAAAAGCACACTTCAATTCAGCCCATCGTCTCTACCGTGAAGATTGGGATGATGCTCAAAACCTTAAAGTTTTTGGAAAGTGCAGCTATCCTAATTACCATGGCCACAACTATAACCTCGTAGTAAGCGTTACAGGGGAAATCAACCCTGAGACTGGTTTCGTTATCAATCTTAAGGACCTGAGCGATATCATCAAACAGCATGTGGAAGAAAAACTCGACCACAAAAACCTCAATCTTGACGTACCTGAATTCAAAGGCCTAATACCCACCGCAGAGAACATTGCAGTTGTAATTTGGAATATACTTCGTGAGAAAATTGACAAAAAACTTCTACTCAAAATAGTTCTCTACGAAACCGAAAGAAACTTCGTAGAATACAGTGGGGCATAACACATTTTTATAGCACTGTGCAACTCCAACAACTGAAATAAAAAAGCTTAAAAACAGACGATGTTATACGCGACTCAAGATTTTCCGTGAGTCCTTCGGGGGTGTTGATGAACGCGTTTTTGGGCATTTTTTACTCAGTCAATGTACACCCAATTTCAAACATCATCCATACGTAATAAACATACAGACTAGTAGCGTATAAATACAATATTGGCTTACTGGCTATCAATCCACCCCACGAGAAACGGGGCATTGGCATTATTTGGCTTGTTTTGTTAATAGGCAGGCAGATGCATCCCTACCCCTGATACATCTCCTCAACCACGGGGCTAAACTTCTCCAGGATGTTCTTGCGCTTCACCTTCATGGTCGGTGTCAACTCACCAGTCTCAACCCCCCACTCTAATGGCAATAGCCTGAACTCCTTCACCTGCTCCACATGGTTGATTTCCTGGTTGGCCTTATCCACTTCTGCCTGAAATAGCTCAATCACCTTCGCGTGCTTCACCATTTCCTCATTGGTAGTGTATTCAATTCCATTCTTCTTAGCCCATTCTTCAAGGTTCAGGAACGAAGGCACTATCAGGGCTGACACAAACTTGCGATTATCCCCTATCGACATGATTTGCTCAATGAACGGAGACTCCTTCATCTTACCCTCCACCTGTTGTGGTGCAACATACTTGCCACCTGAAGTTTTAAATAGCTCCTTCTTCCTGTCTACTATCTTAAGGAATTTACCGTCCCATTGACCTACATCACCGGTATGGAACCATCCATCTTTATCTATTACTTCAGCAGTCAGGTCAGGGCGCTTATAATAGCCCTGCATAATGTTCGGCCCCTTGGCCAATATCTCATTATCCTCACCCAATTTAATCTCAACACCAGGTATTGGAATACCAATCGTACCCAACTTTCTATCCTCTTCCTCTAGCCTATTGGCCGTCAGTACTGGAGAGGTTTCAGTCAATCCGTAACCTTCCATAATTGGGATACCCGCAGCAGTAAATAGGGTTCCTATTTTTGCATTCAGGGCTGCCGCACCAGTCACAATACCTTCTATCTCGCCGCCCAGGGCTTCTTTCCATTTGCTGAATATCAGCTTGCGGGCAATACCCAGCTTCAAGTCATACATAAAGCCTTTGCTCTTCCCAATCTCATATTGCATGCCAATATCAACCGCCCAAAAGAAAAGCGTCTTCTTAAAGCCCGTCAACTCATGGCCTTTCGCCATAATCTTTTCATATACTTTCTCCAGCAACCTGGGTACGGTTGTAAAAAAGTTCGGCTTCACCTCTTTCAGGTTATCGGCAATGGTCTCCAAGCTTTCGGCATAATAGATATTCATACTAACAGCCATATAGGTATAAGATACCATTCGCTCAAAACTGTGGCAGAGTGGCAAAAAGCTTAAAGCACGCTTGCCTGTAGCCAATGGCAAGCATTCCAGTGAAGCTTTAATATTACTGGTAATGTTACTATGTGATAGCATCACACCTTTAGGGTTACCAGTAGTTCCTGAAGTGTAAATAAGGGTTGCCAAATCATCAGCAGTCACCTGCGCCTTGTGTTCATCAATTTGCTTTTGGTCTTCCTCTCTCACATCCTCTAGAAGCGTTTCCCAATTCTTAGCCCCATCCACTGGGTCAAACGTGTATATTTCCTGCAAACTGGGGACATCACTTTTTATATTGGATATCTTACTATAAAGGTCAGCATCTGATATAAAGCAATACTTCACTTCCGCATCATTAAAGATGAATTTATACTCCCCTTCAGTGATGTTGGGATAGATAGCCACTGTAATGGCTCCCAGTTGTTGCGTTCCCTGGTCAATAAAATTCCATTGAGGGCGATTATTACTTATCAGGGCAATAGTGTCTCCTTTTTTGATACCCAATTTTATGAGTGCCTTGCTCACTTTATTAATCATTTCAATGCACTCGGCGGTTGAATACTCACGCCATTTCCCATCTTTTTTCTCGGCCAATGCCGCTTTTAAAGGGTGTGCAGCCTGCTGATAGTGCAGGATATCAAAAAGCCTGGTGTACTCGCTCATATGCTTACTTGATTAGTTTACTAATTTGTTTGAATTCATCGCTACCAGCCGCATCCATTAGCTGGAATAATATCATTTCAGTGGTCACCACAAAAGCACCTGATTGGCGCATTCTTTCAAGTGCTATATCTTTGCTGTATTGTTTTCTTGAAGAAACTGCATCAGCCACTACATGCACTTTGTAACCCGCTCCCAGCGCATCCAAAGCGGTCTTCAACACACATATATGTGCCTCTACTCCTGCTATCACCAGGTTCTCCACGTTAAGCGCATTTAGCTTTTGGTTAAACTCGTCAGAACCAACACAACTAAAGCACGCCTTTTCTACTACTTCTTGCCCCTCAGGTAAGTTTACTTCTGCGCTGGTGTGCCCAAGGCCTTTAGGGTATTGCTCCGTCACCAATAGGGGAACACCTAATATTTGGCTGCCCTCAATCAGGCGATTGGCATTTTCCAACACTACATCTTCGGCATCAATCACAGGCATCAATCTTTCCTGCACATCAATAATTACAAATGCTGTATTTCCTTTATTCACAAGTCCTAAGTTGCTCATATCACAAATTTAATTTTTTAGTTTTCAATTTATTAACCGCAGAGAACACTGAGTACTACACAGAGCTCACAGAGTGGTCATTTATTACTCTTTTTATACCCTCTTTCAGCCTGGCAACGTTAAAATTAATTAATAACCCTAACCTATAATTTCCAAGCTTTAGATAAGTTAAAGTCTGCGCTAGATGAACATCATTAAGCACCTCTTCACTCTTAAGTTCTAAAACTAATCTATTCTCCACAAGTAAATCTATCCTGTAACCACATTCAAGCTTAACATTCTCAAAAACCAACGGCATTGGCTTTTCCTTTTTCACGTACAAGCCAGATTCATTAATCTTATAAAAAAGACATTCTTTATATGCATTCTCCAGCAATCCTGGTCCTAGAGCGGTATGAACTTCAAACGCTAAACCCAAAACTTTACTAGTAAGCTCATTGTCTTTCATTGAAACTATGCTTTGTGTCCTCTGTGCATACCTCTGAGTCCTCTGTGGTTACTCTTTAGTTCTTAAACTGATATTGACCCTTTCCTAAAGTCACTCTTACCAATGATGGCATTGATAAGGAAAGACTTACCATTCTTCACGCTCTGCTTGGCTTTTGCCACAGCCTCTCTAAACTCACGCATATTTTCAACCCTCATACCATCGGCACCATAGCCTTTAGCAACTACATCATAATCACTGTACGCCAGTACCGATGCCACATCATCACCTAAAAAGTCAACCTGGTCGCGCGCTATTTGCGCCCAACTGGCATCATTACCTATCAACCCAATAACGGGTATTCCCAGGCGGGTATAAGTATCAAACTCAGCTATACTATATGCACTCGAGCCATCTCCCCAAATAATCCACACCTCCGAGTCGGGCTTAACTAATTTGGCACCCATCGCAAAACCACCACCAACACCCAAGGTACCGAATACACCGGGGTCAAGCCATGTGAGTGGGCCACGTGGTTTTAAAGTATAAGCTGCTGTTCCCACAAAGTCACCGCCATCAGCCACTAAAACACTATTGTCATCCAGCATGGGGTCCAACTCCCTGAAAAGCGTCAATGGATTAATACCTGTTTCAAATTCCTCTGTGGCTTGAATATCGATATCCTCTTCACGCTCCATATCTCGGGCGCCTAAGGCGTGCTTCCACTCATCATATACGTCAGCCGCCTGATTCTTCATTTCCTGCCCAAGGGCAATTAAAAAATCACAAGGGTCGGCTAATACGCCCAATTTGGGTTTTTTATTCAGTACCAAGTCCTCCCGGCTCCTATTTACTGATATATGCATGGCACCGCCCCTGATATGCCTACCGTAATCCAACCTGAAATCACATGGCACCCCTGAAAGCATTACCAAGTCGGCATCTTTCAGCGCCATGCGTCTCTTGTGCCTCATCTGCAATGGATGCCCTTTCCCTAATAATCCACGTGCCATACCAGATAAGTAAACAGGTACACCAATATTTTCAATCGCTTCAATTAAGGCTTCCAGTTTTGCGGGATTAAGCAACGTTTGGCTGCCAATCAACATCAACGGTTTTTTCGATTTCTTCAATTGCTCAGCAGCCTTGCTCACCTGTGAAGCTGTGTGCTTAGGATATGGAGCCTCCTTATCTGGCTGACTTGCCCTGTGTTTGTCCTTGTCCTTAAAAACATTATTCAGGTGACGATTGATGTACCACCTGGTAGCTTTTTCCGTAAGATTACGGGCTGGCTTATCAAAACCTTGAGTATACCACCCGCGCACCATTTCTTCTTCGTAAAGCAAATCAATCGGGCATTCCACGAAAACTGGCCCTGGCACACCCTCCTGTGCAATCCTAAAAGCCTTTTCCAAAGCGGGAACCATATCCCTCAAAGTTTGAACACTCACTGCCCACTTCACAATTGATTTAACTACAGAAATTTGGTCGATATCCTGCAATGAACCACGGCCTTTGAGTATAGTGGCCGCCGCACCACCCAGCAGTATCAAGGGCGATTGCGCCATTTGGGCATTTTTAATAGCGGTGATGGTATTAGTTACACCCGGACCTGCCGTCACGGTTGCCACGCCTGGCACGCCTGACAGCCTGGCTACTGCATCAGCCGCAAATACTGTGTTTACCTCATGGCGCACATCAATAATGCGTATCCCCGCCTTTTTCGCTTCAACAAATATGGGTGCTATATGACCGCCGCTCAAGGTAAAGAGGTGATTTACACCTTGCTTCACCAATACTTCAGCTATTAATTTTCCTCCGTTCATAGTTGATTGTTTTGAAAAGAAGCTGGTAAAGATGCGATTTATTAAGGGCTTTTTCAAGCAATTAACCCCAATTCCACCTCGCTTGTTCATCCTAACTGCAAGAAATTAAGCTCAAGCCTTTACAATATCACGTTAACTCCTTCATTATCTTTATATTAGCGCACCTTTAAAAAACGGGAAAGGGAGAGGATGAACAAGTACCTTTTATTGGGATTTATAGCGGTTTTCATAGTGATGCTTGCAGCTTGCAGCAAACAAATCGAGTTGGAAGAAATCATCAAAACCGAAGAAGGGCATTTTAGGGGGATTAATATTGACGACAGTCCCGAAAAAGTCTTAAGCATGGAGAATTCAACCAAGCTGGCCGACCATAGCCGAAGTAATACCTACCTGTATTACGACATCCCAATGAAAAAAAAAGGTAATACCAAAAATGCCAATTCATTTACCCTGGCCTATAATTTTGAAGACGAAAAACTATACGAAATCCAAGTGGACATTTACCTTGAAAATGAAGGCGATTGCCAACATATTTATGAGGGCCTTGTAGACCTTTTCAGCCGCAAATATGGTCCCAGCACCCAAGATGAAGACTACCTGGTTTGGAACACAAGGTTAGATGACGGAGACAATATTTCATACGAACTGGTAGACGAAAGCAGTGAATATAAATCAGGAAAGCTGTCTTTAACTATATTTAACGTCGATTACTAAAAGCATATCAAGAGAATACTTTGGAGAAGCAAGCATTATTAGAGGTAAAAAATCTCGTTACCCAATTTAAGACCGAAGATGAACTGGTAACCGCCGTGAATGGTACCAGCTTCACACTCAACCGCGGTGAAACTATAGGTATAGTAGGTGAGTCTGGCTCAGGCAAGTCAGTTACTTCACTTTCGGCCATGCGCCTGATACCCAGCCCTCCGGGCATAATCGCTGGTGGTGAAATGATTTACCACAAAAAAACGGGTGAGACAGTCGACCTGGCTAAAATTTCTGAGAAAGAAATGCGTGCCATCCGTGGTAATGAGATTGCCATGATTTTCCAGGAGCCTATGACTTCACTCAACCCTGTGTTCACCTGCGGTGACCAGGTAATGGAAGCCATCATGCTCCACCAAAAAGTATCAAAACAAGAAGCGAAAGAAAAAACCATACAGCTTTTCAAAGAGGTGCAGCTCCCCCGGCCTGAAAGCATTTTCGATACCTATCCGCACCAAATATCAGGCGGGCAAAAGCAAAGGGTGATGATAGCCATGGCCATGTCATGCAACCCATCTATCCTTATAGCTGATGAACCCACCACTGCCTTGGACGTTACCGTTCAAAAAACCATCCTTGAGCTCATGCTCAAGCTACAAATGGAACACGATATGGGTATCATGTTCATCACGCATGACTTAGGGGTTATTGCCGAATTGGCTGACAAGGTAGTAGTGATGTACAAGGGCAATATTGTGGAGCAAGGCAATGTATGGGATATATTCAGTAACCCACAGCACCCATACACCAAAGGCCTTTTGGCTTGCCGCCCACCTTTGGATAGAAGACTAAAGTGGCTACCTACCATCAACGACTTTATGGACGTTGAGAACGACGGCACCATCATAGAGAAAGACCTGAGTGTAGAAGAAGCTACCGAAAGGGCTTCAGAAACACCAGAGGAAAGGCAAGCCAGCCATGAAGAACTTTACAAGAAAAAACCCATCCTTGAGATAAAGAACTTAAAGACTTACTTTCCTATTAATAAAGGTTTCTTTGGTGGAGCGAAAGACTACGTAAAAGCTGTTGATGATGTAAGCTTTGATGTTTATCCAGGAGAGACACTTGGGCTTGTAGGCGAGTCAGGTTGTGGCAAAACCACCCTTGGCCGCACTGTATTGCGACTGATTGAGCCTACTGGCGGTCAGGTACTTTTCAAAGGCAAGGATATCGCCCATTACAGCGGTAAAGAATTAAGGGAAATACGAAAAGACATACAAATCATCTTCCAGGACCCCTACTCATCACTCAATCCACGCATCACCATCGGTGAGGCTATCATTGAACCGATGCGTGTACACAAAATGTACAGCAATGATGCAGAGCGCAAAGAAAAAGTGATGGAGCTATTGGAAAGAGTAGGCCTGATGAAAGTTCATTACAACCGTTACCCTCATGAGTTTTCGGGTGGGCAGCGCCAAAGGGTATGCATTGCCCGTGCATTGGCATTGAGACCGCAATTCATCATTTGTGATGAGTCCGTTTCTGCATTGGATGTATCTGTTCAGGCACAGGTTCTTAATCTGTTGAATGAGCTAAAAAGAGACTTTGACTTCACTTACATCTTTATCTCGCACGACTTATCGGTTGTGAAATTTATGAGTGACCGAATGGTGGTGATGAACAAAGGAAAAATTGAAGAAATGGGTGATGCAGACGATATCTACAGCAACCCGCAAACGGAATACACCCAAAGGCTCATCAGCGCCATACCAAAAGGTAGCTTGGATGATATCAAAGCATCTATTGAAGCAAAAAAAGCTGCAAGAAGTGTAAATCAGGAGTAGCCTTAATCCTCCTCCACTCCCTTGGTATCCTTAGCAAAGGCTAGAGACATCTCCTCGAAGTACTCATCACCAGTATATAGGTAGAGTTGGTGCAATTGCTCAATGTGCACCCCATGATAACTCATACTTTTGACCTTATGCTTTAAACAATAACTGCTTATATCCCCTTCATTTCTAAACAAGTGAATATTATTCTTTACTGTCAATATACTGGCTTTTAGATAAGGCAATACTTCTGGTCGATTGGTTAACCTGAAGTAATCATACAACCCGTATATAGCGAAAATGTGCCCATTGAGAGTAAAATTAGGCAAGTTAACAGGATACTCTTCCAGCCACAAGTCTCCATCTTTGGTTACACAAGACACCCAAGGCTCATGTCCATCGCCTCTTAGTTGCGTGAAAGAATTGAATATCCTTTCTGAAACGTTTAAATAAAATTCATTATTAGTTTCCTCATACATCCTACAAAATAATGATAACAACTGCCCCTGAGCCATTCCTGAATACCAGGGTGCTTTCATCACATCCATTTGATTGCTATGCAGTGGAAAGTCAAACTCATAGGGGAAATAAATAACTGAATCCTTTTTCAGGGCTATACTTTCTACCTTATGGCATAACTTCACCAGAGCATCCAGGTACTGGTTGTCTCTGGTAGTCCTGTATACATCCATTGTATGCAGACCATATTGGGCTAGAAACACAGGGTGGTAATTTTTTTGCCCTTTAAAATCGTGGATTGGAATAGAGTCCTCATCATAAAACTCCTTCACCGCCTTCATCTTTGAGCCCCGCACATAGGGCAAGTCATTGTACTCCAATTCCTTAATATCTACACCTTCACTATTGAAATCGGTATGCAGGCACTCAGCATCTCTATCAGTCAATTGGCAACCATATAGCACGCCAATAATAAGTGCTGCAATACCCAGTAATAGTCTCACATTAATAGAGATTTCTCTTTTCATTTTAAGCTTTGGTTGGCTAACGGCCTTTCGGTTCTATTTAGCCTAGGCAAAAATATCATTAATAATATATGGGAGCCGGCTCCTACCCATTAAAACTACATGAAATACACTATCACAACTCTAAAATTTCATTTTCACTAATTCATATGATTTTGAATTTGTAATTATTCATTAAAACGATACCTTTGCCGGCTAATTTTTACGGACTTAAAAGAAATTAAAACCAAAAACTGTTTATAAAATGTCAAACATTATTTATTTGTTGCCAATCTTCGGTGTAATTGCACTTCTGTTTGTGGCTTGGAAAAGCGCTTGGGTAAATAAGCAACCCGAAGGCGATGAAAAAATGTCAAGGATAGCTAAGAACATTGCAGTTGGTGCAATGGCTTTTCTTAAAGCAGAGTACAGGATACTTTCAATCTTTGTAGTTACTGTAGCTGTTCTTCTTTTCTTCAAAGGTAATGCTGAAGAAAACTCAAACGGCCTTGTAGCTCTATCGTTTGTGGTAGGTGCCCTTTGCTCGGCACTAGCTGGTTATTTGGGTATGAAAGTAGCTACTAAGGCAAACGTTCGCACAACTAACGCTGCTCGTACTTCACTAGGCAAAGCACTTGAAGTAGCCTTTACTGGTGGTTCAGTAATGGGTATGGGTGTTGTTGGCCTTGGTGTACTGGGTTTGAGTTCACTATTTATCGTATACAATAACTTTATGGATGGCTGGGATATCATAAAGGTACTAAATGTACTTGCTGGTTTCTCTTTGGGCGCTTCTTCTATTGCACTTTTCGCTCGTGTGGGTGGTGGTATTTACACCAAAGCTGCTGACGTAGGTGCTGACCTTGTAGGTAAAGTAGAAGCCGGTATTCCTGAAGACCATCCACTAAACCCCGCAACCATCGCTGATAACGTTGGTGACAACGTTGGTGACGTGGCTGGTATGGGCGCTGACCTCTTTGAGTCTTATGTGGGTTCTATTATAGGTACAATGGTATTGGGCGCAGCATTTGTTGCCCTTCCTGAATTTGCCGACAACTTTAATGGCCTTGGTGCTGTGTTGCTGCCAATGGTTTTAGCAGGTGTTGGTATTGTCATTTCTATTTTAGGTACTTTCTTTGTGAAAGTTAAAGAAGGCGGCAATCCACAAACAGCACTAAACATCGGCGAATTTGGTTCTGCGTTTGTAATGCTTGGCGTATCTTTTCTAATCATCCATAAAATGCTACCTGCCAGCTGGACTTTCAACGGCGTGGAGTACACTTCAGATGGTGTTTTCTATGCAACTATCGCTGGTCTATTAGCAGGTTTGGGTATCGGTAAAATTACTGAGTACTATACTGGCACTGGTACACCTCCTGTAGCCAATATTGCTAAGCAATCATTAACTGGTTCAGCTACCAATATTATCGCTGGTTTGGGTGTAGGTATGATGTCAACAGCTATTCCAATCATCTTGATTGCTGCCGCTATTTTGGTGTCATTCCACTTTGCAGGCCTTTACGGTATCGCAATCGCTGCTGTGGGTATGTTGGCAAACACTGGTATCCAGTTAGCTGTTGATGCTTACGGCCCTATATCTGATAACGCTGGTGGTATCGCTGAGATGAGCGAACTGCCAAAAGAAGTAAGACAAAGAACTGACAAGTTGGATGCCGTGGGTAACACTACTGCTGCTATCGGTAAAGGTTTTGCTATAGGCTCTGCTGCATTAACTGCATTGGCTCTTTTCTCTGCTTTCATGCAGCAAGCCAATGTAAAGGGTATTGATATTTCTAAGCCTACTATCATGGCTGGTCTGTTCATTGGCGGTATGCTTCCTTTTGTGTTCTCTGCAATGTCAATGAACGCTGTGGGCCGTGCTGCTATGGCAATGATTGAAGAGGTAAGAAGGCAATTTAGAGACCTTCCTGCTTTGAAAGCTGCTTTGGATGTGATGAAGAAAAACGAAGGCAAAGAACAAAGCGAGTGGAGTACCGAAGACCAGGCTACATTTGATGCTGCTGATGGAGTGGCTGAATACGACAAATGTGTGGAGATTTCAACTAAAGCTTCTATTAAAGAAATGATTATGCCAGGCGTATTGGCAATCGTAGTTCCAGTGCTTATTGGTTTTGTTGGTGGCGCTGAAATGCTAGGTGGCACACTCGCTGGTGTTACTGTTGCTGGTGTGTTGATGGCTATCTTCCAATCAAATGCTGGTGGTGCCTGGGACAACGCTAAGAAAATGTTTGAAGAAGGCGTTGAAATCAATGGTGAGAAATACTACAAGGGTTCTGAGCCTCACAAGGCTGCCGTAGTAGGTGATACTGTTGGTGACCCATTCAAAGATACTTCAGGCCCTTCATTGAACATTCTATTGAAGTTGATGTCAGTAGTTGCATTGGTTATCGCACCAAGTATCGCACTTGACATTGCTGACAGCAGGGGCTCAAATGATGCAAGCATTGAGCAAGGATATATTATCACAACAGAAGAGACAACTGAAACAGCTGCTGCTACTTACGGCACTGATATTGAAGAAGAAATGGTTGTGGAAGAAAACACCACTACTGAAGTTGCTGAAAACGGCACTGAAGTAATTAAAACTGTTACTACTGAAAAAGAGGTAGCAAAGGGCAGTCAACCATAATCTTAACAAATACATTCAAAGAAAAAGGGGCTAATTAGCCCCTTTTCTTTTTACACATATCCAACCCTAAATTGCAACAAATAGCTACCTTTACAAGAAATAAAGCATCCATAAGTTGGCCTATGAAGATAAGACTTCTACTCCTTACCATACTATCAGTTTTTACACTAAGCCTTGCCGCGCAGCAGGTAACCAATACCCATATATTGATTAAGTTTACACCTGGCACTGGCGAAGAAGTAATCACCAACACTCTGAGCAACATTACAGGCTTACACCAATATGATAAGAGCTATCATATTAAAAACCCTAACGTAGTAATATTGCCTCTTACTTCCAGTTTCACAGAAGTAAAACAACAACTTATCTCACAAGAAGACGTCGAGTATGTTGCCCCAACTTATTCTAATCCAAAGGGTCAAATGGTGACGTATACTGATGAACTTTTCGTTAAGGTGAAGGGTCAAAATAGTTTGAATGAACTAAAAAAACTTGCCCGTGCCAACCATACATCAATACTCGGTGAAACAAACTATCTGAGTAATGTATACAAGCTGAAAGTAAACCGAAATGACACTGACACCAGGGAACTGGCCATTGCATTGGAAAAAACAGGCCTTTTTGAATACGCAGAACCTAATTACTTCTTCACAGTTGCTGTTACCAATGATGTAGCAGCACCCGAGCCTAATGACCCGCTATTCATAAGACAATGGAATATCTTGAATACCGCAACTGTACCGCCGTGGTACGGTGTGGAAGGTGCGGACATGAGTGTACTGGATGCATGGAACACTACCAAAGGTTCTCCCAATATCAAAGTCGCTATTCTTGACTCTGGGGTTGATACACTCCATGAAGATTTGGTAGACAACATGCTGCCTGGTTATGATGCATTGGGCGAGGGCTTGAGAGGTTTCCCTAACCCCAACTTTGATGAAGATGGCCATGGTACTTGCTGCGCAGGTATTGTAGCCGCCGTTTCTGATAATGGTATCGGGATATCCGGAGTGGCCCCAATGTGTAAAATAATACCAGTGAGGGTATTTCATTATATCACTTTAGGGCCTGGTGGCGATCCACAACCCTGGTCTACAGGTGAGTGGTTTGCTGATGGGATTAGCTGGGCTTCAGCCGTTGGTGAGGCCGATGTAGCCAGCAACTCCTGGGGTATCCCTGACTATATATTAGACTTTATTGACCCTGACAGGGAAGATATGGCATTGGTAGATGATGCAATTTATAATGCCATCTATAATGGAAGAAGTGGATTAGGAACCCCTTACTTATTCTCTACTGGCAATGACGGCCTAACAGACACCATCCCTATTTGGCCAGCAAGAAGCCCTTTTACCATTGGCGTAAATGCCACCAGCATGTGCGATGAAGCAAAAACAGATACTTCATGCGACAATGAAAGTTGGTGGGCTGGTAACTGGGGTCACGGTGTAGATGTTTCGGCTCCTGGGGTTAAAATACCAGCAACTGACATGACGGGTAGTGATGGATTTAGAGTTGGTGAATACTACTATACCTTTAATGGCACTTCATCAGCTTGCCCTAATGCAGCAGCCGTTATGGCACTTATACTCTCTACCAACCCTAAAATACCCGTAGATGAAGCACGAAGAATTCTCTCTACAACAGCTGACACAGTTGGGGGCTATCAATACGCAATGGACACGCTGGATTATTGGTCAAAAGAATTGGGTTATGGCAGGGTAAATGCCCTTACTGCAGTTCAGGCAGCAGCACAATGGGATGCCACCTACGGGCAGGGAGTTACTAGTTATGTTTACAATGACGAAACCACTGGGGCCAATTACTTACACCTTTACCTTGACAGCCCGACTGACCTTACCATTGACATTTATGATATAATGGGAAGAGTAGTTAAATCGTTACCTACTTCAACACAAGAAGGAAACATCAATATGCTCATCAATGCTGCAGAATTAAAAACAGGCATTTACATCCTAAAAATGAAGCTAGGCAATGATGAATCCAAAATAAAGTTCTTTGCTTATAGGCCTGAATAAGGTTCTACCCTGAATACTTAAAAAAGCGCTTTAACTTATTTATTGGGTTCTCGATAAAAGTCCATGACAACCAGGATAGCAGTATAAGAACTCCCGTCTCTATTATAAACTCAGTTAAATCACGCCATTGCTCGGGAGCAAAATCAAATGCATGTTCCCCAAAAATATGTATTATCGTGAATCGCGTTAAATTGTGAAACAGATAAACACCATAACTTATCTTGCCAATAAAAACCAGTGCTTTATTTGAAAAAATAGCATCAATGGTTTTGGGTAAATTACCTAAAACAATCACGGCAATAACCCATACCGCAATGATAGAATGCACCGTCCTCCGGTTGACATAGTCATAAACATTATCTATCACGCCAAGTAAGTGTACTAACATAACACCAAAGGCCAACAGGCTTGCCATGCCACTATACCTAATAAACTTACTACCCCAGTTGGGTTGGTAAACACAAATCCACGAAAGCAAGGCACCCAAACCAAATGCATCCAGGCACGATGTTGGCAATAGTGAGGCGAATGCCTGGTTTGTAAAGAAGTACCCAGAAAAAGTACCAACTCCGATAAATACAGGTATCAACCACAAGAGGGTGCGCCTATTGGCAAAGAGTATTACCCAAGGCCAAACCAGGTAAAACTGCTCTTCAACTGCAAGAGTCCACAAATGTGAAATTGGGCCATCCCATTCCCCGTTTATAAAGTAAAGTATGTTTGAAGTATAGGTATAATAGTAAAGCTCATAATCAGTCAACCCAATAAAGGAATACCTGTCCCAAACAAAAAGAACAGTTATCGTGATATAGTAAATTGGGAATATCCGCAGTGAGCGCCTGAGGATAAAGTTCTTAATAAGGCTTAACTTATTGCTTCCAGTCCTTATAATCTTTTCCTTGTTCTCAAGTAATATCCTGGTGATTAGAAAGCCACTAAGCACAAAAAAAATATTAACCCCCAGTGTGCCTTTTGGAAACCTTTGCAAAAAACCAACATCAAACCGTATAGCTGAGTGGCCAAATACAACCAACATAACGGCTATGGCTCTCAGTCCATCTAGCTGTTTGATATACTTCATAAACGCAAAGCTTGGCCTTTGCAACCATCAGTTCAAGCCAGCACTTTTTACTTCAGGTATGGCTTAAAACAAACCATTTATCTCGGCATCAATCATCTGTATCACCTTACCCAGGTCTTCGTCATTGTCTTCAAAGTTATTATCATCCACATCCACTATCAGCAACTTACCCTCTTCATAGGTTGATATCCATGACTCATATCTATCATTCAATCTCTTAAGGTAATCCAGTCTTATCGACTCCTCGTAATCCCTTCCCCTTTTCTGTATCTGTTTAACCAGCGTTGGTACTGAGCCACGCAAATAAATCAATAAGTCGGGCGCCTGAATGAATTGTGACATCAGTCGAAAAAGGGAAACATAGTTCTCATAATCGCGCGTAGTCATCAGGCCCATGGCATGTAGATTGGGTGCAAAAATATAGGCATCCTCATATATAGTCCTGTCCTGTATTACAGTTTTTGAACCTTGCCTAATCTCCTGTATTTGGTGAAACCTACTGTTCACAAAAAATATCTGGAGGTTAAAAGACCAACGCTGCATATCCTCATAAAAGTCATTAAGGTATGGATTGGTATCTGCATCTTCATAATGAGCCTCCCAGCCATAATGTTTTGCAAGTTTTGTGGTAAGCGTCGTCTTTCCTGAACCGATATTTCCTGCTACAGCTATATGCATAGGTGTGATTTTATTGGGGGTCTAAAAATACAAATTATCGCTACCCCAGCAAGAGAAACACGTTATTATTTGCTTAGGGATATAACGCTCTCCTGCTTGGGATACTTCTACCCCTAATATTCATAACTTTGAAGTCATGAAGTGGATTGCTTTTATCGGCATACTAGTTGTAAGTCTATCTGCATGCGGCAGCAGAGAGCCCCTGATGAATATCCAATTACCGACACTTCAGGGCAATAGCCTCAAAATGGATACTATAAGGAATTATGAAGCCACTATTGTTTATTTTCTTTCACCTGAATGCCCGCTGTGTCAAAACTATTCTCTAAGCATGCGAGAAATGCATCAGGAATACAAAAATCAAGATGTTTTGTTTTTGGGTATTTTCCCCGGTAAATGGTATACCAAGAATGAAATTAGAGCATACACAAATAAGTATGACCTTCAATTCACCATGCTTATGGATGAAGAGAATAGGTTGGTTAACTCGTTAGAAGCCACCGTTACGCCAGAGGTTTACCTCATTAATAATAAAGGAGATATTGAATATCAGGGAAGAATAGATGACTGGGTGGGCACCTTGGGCACAAAAAAGAAAAAAGCTAACATTGATTACCTGAAAAATGCTGTGATTGCATTTTTGGATGACAAAACCATTGACCCTGATAAAACTGAGGCTGTAGGATGCTTGATAGAATAGTTTTATGGATATTCGCAGCTTTGACCATGCTTACTCTGGCATGCAATAATGATAGCGACACACCCTCGTTTGACATCCCTGAAAATGTAAACTTCAATGAACACATAGCACCTATAGTGCATACTAATTGTATGCCGTGTCACAGAAAAGATGGTGGAGGGCCTTTTCCACTTATCACATATAAGGACGTTGCCAAAAGAGGTAAAACCGTAAAACTGGTAACTGAAACTAAACTAATGCCTCCCTGGCCTGCCGACCCTACCTATAGCACTTTCATTGGTGAGCGTTTTTTGACAGATGAAGAAATAGCAACAATAGGTACATGGGTGGATAAAGGCACGCCGGAAGGATCTGGTGCAGCTCCCTCTCCTCCACATTATCCAACAGGATCAATGATTGGAGAACCAGACTTGGTGCTGCCTATGAAAGACTCGGTATTGATTGAAGGGGACAACACCGACCACTTCATGGTGATTAAGGTACCATTCGAAATACCGAATGACACTTTTATTAGAGTGATAGAATTTGTACCCGGCAATAGGCAACTGGTGCATCACATGAATGGCCACCTGATTAACTATGCGCCAGGAGCCAAGAGTGATGTACATACCGGTGCACACGTAGTGCCTGATGTAGATGAAAGCAATATGAACACCTTTAAGCTAATGGAACTAGCTAATGACGATGGCACTTACCCCACCCTCACACCTTCCGTAAGCAATTATTTACCCGGTGTTTCACCTGCCTTGTATCCCGACGGTATTGGAGGATATTACATGTCAAGAAAAGGAGCGTTATTAATGAAAAATATGCATTATGGCCCAACTCCCGTAAGTGAATATGACCAGTCCAGTTTCAACATCTTTTTTGCCAAAGAACCTCCTAAACGCCCTTTGAGAGAAATGATACTGGGCACTTTGGGTATATCTGAAATAGTACCACCATTGGTGATAAAGCCTGAAGAAGTTCTAGACGTATATACTGAATTTAAGGTACCAATAGATATCTCCATCCTAACCATCAACCCTCACATGCACTTGATTGGAAAGACCTTTAAAGCATATGCTGTTCAGCCTGACGGTGATACTATTCCACTTATAAGGATAAACAAGTGGGACTTTCGTTGGCAGTACTTCTATACCTTTCCAAAAATGGTGAAAATACCTGCTAATTCAGTGATAAGGGCTGAAGGGCTTTATGACAACAGGGCTGAGAACCCCAATAACCCATACAACCCACCAAGGGCAATATATGAGCCAGTGGATAGAGATATGAGAACAACTGATGAAATGTTTCAATGCATTATTACCTATTTACCCTATCAAAATGGTGATGAAAATATTTCCTTATCAGTACCATTGCATTAAACTTCTTCCTACCAACTTTTAAAAAAGCCCCGACCAAAAATAGGCCGGGGCTTCTGCATCAAGTTAAGTGCGAATTATTTGTGAAATTGTTCAGTTTCAGTTGAACCAGCCATCGCAGTAGTTGATGACTGACCTTGCTGAACTGTATTTTGAACAGCATCAAAGTATGCAGTACCAACAAAGGTTTGGTGCTTAACAGCTTTGAAACCATCTTTTTGCAATGCAAACTCACGCTCTTGCAATTCTGAATATCCAGCCATACCTCTTTCTTTGTATGCCCTTGATAACTCAAACATTGAAGTATTCAATGCGTGGAAACCAGCCAAAGTGATGAATTGGAACCTATATCCCATTTCGGCTAGTTTCTCTCGGAAAACCTCCATCTCAGGCACGCTCAAGTGAGCAGCCCAGTTGAATGATGGAGAACAGTTGTAAGCCAACATTTTACCTGGGAATTTCTCGTGGATAGCATCAGCAAACTCTTTTGCATAACCTAAGTCTGGGTTTGATGTCTCCATCCAGATAAGATCTGCATATGGAGCGTAAGAAAGACCTCTGTCAATACCCTGGGCAATACCATTCTTCACGTTGTAGAAACCTTCGCTGGTTCTTTCACCAGTAATAAATTTATGGTCTCTCGGATCTATATCAGAAGTAATCAAGTTAGCAGCATCAGCATCAGTACGTGCAACCAATACGGTTGGCACACCGCAAGCATCAGCAGCAAGCCTTGCAGCTACTAGTTTGTTAATAGCCTCTTGAGTTGGAACCAATACTTTACCACCCAAGTGACCACATTTTTTAGCAGAAGAAAGTTGATCTTCAAAATGAGCACCAGCAGCACCAGCTTCGATAAGACCTTTCATCAATTCAAAAGCGTTAAGGTTACCACCAAAACCAGCTTCAGCATCAGCAACAATAGGAACCATCCAATCGATGTCACCATCATTGTTTAAGTATTGGATTTGGTCTCTTCTCATCAAAGCATTATTAATCCTTTTAACTACCATAGGCACGGAGTTAGCAGGATAAAGGCTTTGGTCTGGGTACATCTCGCCGGCCAAGTTAGCATCGGCAGCTACCTGCCATCCTGATAAATAGATAGCAGGCAAACCAGCTTGCACTTCCTGAACAGCCTGGTTACCAGTCAAGGCACCAAGACCAGCAGTCCAATCACGAGTTTTAAGGTGATTCCAAAGCTTAGTAGCACCATTGCGGGCTAAAGTGTATTCAATTTGAACCGAACCACTAACGTTAATCACTTCTTCAGCGCTATATGGCCTAGTGATACCTTCCCATCTTGGGTTTGATGCCCAATCAGCTGCAAGGGCGTCAATTCTCTCCTGTTTTGTCATTTTATTTGATTATTAGATTTGAGATTGCAATTATTAGATTTTGAATTTTACTTTTCTAATTGCTAAGAGCCAAAGGCTAATAGCTTAAATATATTCGTATGCTCCAAGTGTTAAGAACTCTTTGTAGTCTCCTTTTTGCACAAGGGTATCAAACAATTGGGTAGCTAGTTCAAACTTACCTCCGTTGTATCTATCCTCCCCAACGTATTCCTTTATTTTGTCAAGTTCTTCTGGCAATAGCTCTTTATATAATTCATAAGTCACTGTGCGGCCGTCTGTCAATTTTGCACCATGATTAATCCATTGCCATACTTGAGTTCTTGATATCTCTGCAGTAGCAGCATCCTCCATCAGGTTGTAAAGCGCAGCAGCACCATTTCCATTCAACCATGATTCTATATAAAGGATACCAACATTGATATTCTTTCTCAAGCCAGCTTCGGTAATAGTACCTGTTGGGATAGCAATCAAATCAGCTTCGGTGATATTCACATCCTCGCGTTTCTTGTCTATCTGGTTGGGTGTTGGCATGTACTCATTAAACACATCCATAGCCACCTGAACCAAGCCCGGGTGTGCTACCCAAGTACCATCGTGACCGTTTTTGGCTTCCCTCTCCTTATCGGCTTTTACTTTACCAATGGCAGCTTCGTTAGCAGCTTCATCACCTTTGATTGGAATAAAAGCAGCCATGCCACCCATTGCATGTATACCGCGTTTGTGGCAAGTCTTGATTACCTCTAGTGAATAAGCTTCCATAAATGGAGTAGTCATGGTTACCTGGTCCCTATCAGGAACTACAAACTCAGGTTTGTTCCTGAACCTTTTGATATAAGAGAAGATGTAGTCCCAGCGTCCACAATTCAAACCGGCTGAGTGTTCTCTGAGTTCCCACAATATCTCATGCAATTCGAATGAGGCAAGAATAGTCTCGATAAGTACAGTACCTTTTACCGTACCTTGTGGAATTCCCAATTCATTCTGAGCCATTACAAACACATCATTCCAAAGGCGAGCCTCTAAGTGGCTTTCCATTTTTGGAAGATAGAAATAAGGGCCTGAACCATTCGCCAAAAGAGTCTTAACGTTATGGAAGAAATAAAGGCCAAAATCGAATATCGAACCACTCATTGGCTCACCGTCTACATACATGCCTTTTTCTACTAAGTGCCAGCCGCGAGGCCTAACAAATAGCACAGCCACTTCATCTTTCAATGCATATTTCTTACCGTTAGCTGGATTTTCAAAAGTGATAGTCCTCAAGTTGGCATCCCTCAAGTTAATTTGTCCATCCAGATTGTTTGTCCATGATGGTGAGTTACTATCCTCAAAGTCAGCCATGAAAACTTTTGCACCAGAATTCAAGGCATTGATAATCATTTTCCTATCAACGGGACCAGTAATCTCTACTCTTCTATCCTGAATATCAGCAGGTACAGGAGCAACAGTCCAGTCACCTTCTCTTATCTCTTTAGTTTCGGGTAAAAATCCAGGTATCTTCCCACCATCTATTTCCGCTTGCCTTTCTTGTCTTTTTGCTAAAAGCTCTTTCCTGCGTTGGTTAAAATTCCTTTGCAGCTTAACTATAAACTCAATAGCCTCTGGGGTTAGTATCTCATCGTATCCTGGTGCCAAAGCTCCTTTAATCTCAACACCTTCCATCACTTGCATTTCGTTAGTTTCCATGAATTGTATATATGGTTTGGTTTTTAATTCTCGTGCAAAGGTAAAAAAGCGAATTCATAAAAACAAGCGAAATTTCGCTAAAAGAAAAAATTCATTAAAAATGTAATTTCGCAAACTATTTTGTTTTAATTTTGAAAGTTGGTAGATAGACTTCCAAAAAACTCGCTTTGAAAATAGATAGGGAAAATATAAGATTGATTTTTGGACTCAAACTCAAGCAGTTACGAGCCCAAAAAGGCCTCTCACTGGTTGAGCTGTCCGCATCAACGGGGATGAGTGTTTCCTACCTGAATGAAATCGAGAAAGGCAAGAAATACCCAAAGGAAGATAAGATTGCCGCTTTGGCCGTTGCCTTGGATGTAGATTATGATAAGTTAGTCTCACTCAAGGTAAACAAATCACTGGCGCCAGTAACTCAACTGCTTAACTCCCCAGTACTGAGAGAAATCCCCCTAGACTTGTTTGGAATAGAAAGGAATAAGCTCATTGAAATCATGAGCATTGCTCCAGCCAAGGTAAATGCATTCATCAGCACCTTGATTGAGCTTGCCCGAAAATATGACTTGAATGAGGAACAGTTTTACTTTGCATCCCTTCGCTCCTATCAAGAACTGCACGAAGATCATTTTGAAGACCTGGAGAAAGCCGTAGAAGACTTCATTAAGGAATACGATATTGACATCAAGCAACTGGATAATTCCGAGTACTTAAAACAACTATTAGTTAATCGGTTTGGGTATGAAGTGGACGAGACAGAGCCAAGCGAATATCCTGCACTATCTGATGTGCGCTCAGTTTTTATAGAAGATGCCAAAAAGATTTTGGTGAATGAGCAATTGGCTGATAACCAGAAGGCTTTTTTATACGGAAAAGAGATAGGATACCAATTCCTGCAATTGAAAGAACGTGCGGTAACCACACCTTGGTCAAAAGCAAAATCATTTGAGCAAGTATTGAATAACATGAAGGCCAGTTATTTTTCTGGTGCATTGCTCATTCCTAAAAATGAATTGGCAACCGACCTTGAAAGATTCTTTAGCCTTAAAAAATGGAATCCAAAGGCTCTTGCAGAGATAATAAGTAAGTACAATTCATCAGCTGAAATGTTTGTGCACCGGCTGATGAATATCGTGCCTAAGTTTTTTGGCTTAAACAGCCTGTTTTTCATCCGCATCAACCACAACAAAGGGCAAAAATTGTTTGACATGACCAAGGAATTGCACTTGAGTCAGCAACACAACCCACATGGCAATGCCATGCTGGAACACTATTGCCGCAGGTGGTCGGCTCTCACCATTTTTAATGAAATGGAGGAACTGGAAAAGAACAACGCTTATAAAGGCACTATTATACATGCACAGCGTTCACAATACATTGACTCTAAAAACGAATATTTCTGTATCTCATTTGCACGCCGCTCCAAGCGCGACCCTGATTTCAGGTTTTCATTAACGCTTGGCTTTCTTATCAATAACGATTTTAGGAAAAAGGTGATATTTTGGGATGACCCCAACATCGCCGCCAGAGAAGTAAACCAAAGCTGTGAGCGATGCCCACTTTCTGATTGCACCGAACGAGCTGCACCACCACACGTAATCAACAAAAAGTTGAGAATTGAGCGAATGGAAAAAGCAATGGATGAATTGATGGAAAGAGAAAAACAGTTAGCCACCAGCAATAAATAAAGCCTATGAATCCAGCTTTCTTAAACGAGGCTATTAACCAGGCCAAGATTAGCTTGGGCCAAGGTGGAATTCCTATAGGTGCAGTAATTACATACAAGGGTAAAATCATTGGGAAAGGCCACAACCAGCGGATACAAAAAGGCAGTGTAATTCTTCATGGAGAAATGGATGCCTTTGAAAATGCCGGCCGTGAATATGCTCCCGTTTTCAAAGATTGTGAACTGTACACTACCTTATCACCCTGCCACATGTGCACTGGCACCATATTGCTATACGGCATCAAGAAAGTTTACATAGGTGAGAATCAAACCTTCAAGGGAGCTGAAGAATTACTGGCGAGCCATGGTGTAGAATTTGAAGTCCTTAATAACGAAGAGTGCATCAGCCTGATGAAGAAATTCATTGAAGAAAAACCGAACCTCTGGAATGAGGATATAGGCAATTAAAAATGATGAATGGGCCAATTAAAGGTCTTGAATTATCCCCCTTATATCAGCCCATTCACCTTTCGTCAGATGGTCAGTCTATTTATTTTTACTTAGTCAAAACCATAGTTTTGGTATCTACAACACTGCCATTTACCATTAATGAATAGTAATACTGACCTGCTGCCAATGTACTACCTTCAATATCAACACTTCCCGGACCTTCGCCAGTGATAGAAAACAAACGATGTACAGCACCAGTTTGGTCAAAGACCTTCAGTGAAACACCCTTCATACCCTGGGGAATATAAAAGCGAATTGTTGCCTTCTCTGTAAATGGATTGGGCGCATTTTGAGATAGCACTGCCATATCCCTTGCCATTGATGTCAATTCAGTAGCACTAGAAACAGAACCAGCATCGTCAGGTATCGATACTCCGGAGTTATTTTTCAAACTTTCAATCTCTTCTTTAAGCTCATCAATTATAGCCTGTTGCTCTTTTATAGCCTGAATAGTAAATGGAATAAGGCTGGTATACATAACCCCCTTAAATTCAACTTCCTTAGAAACTAACTCACCTTCACTATCATATTCTGCAGGGTGTATTACATCTCTAACCAATTCTGGTAAAACCTTTTCTAAGTCCTGCGCCATCACACCAAAGCTTTTATCTTCTGATAGGTTCATTGAGGGAAACTTTTCGCGGTTATAATAGTACTCTTTAGGCTGAATCTTAAGAATAGTCTCTAAGCCTCCTTCAATATCTTTCACTTCTTTTTTAAGCTTTGAATCGGACAGATAAGTCCAAGCTGAAGCTCCTAAATATCCATTACCACAAAAGTACGCAGCCCAGTTAGTCGTCGCGCCAGTAGCACACCCATAAACTCCATAGTTGGTTGTTGCCGCACCAGTTGCCGTTCCATACACACCATAATTAGTCGTTGAACTACCATCATTTACAGTAAAGGATCCACCATAATTGGTAGTCGCACCCGATGCTGAAGCAGTAACACCATAGTTAACAGTGGATAGACCAGAACTTGTTGCTGCTTCAAAATGCCCACCGTAGTTATAATCTCCATCACTATCAGCCAAGCCTTTTACAGCTATATTATCGTTACTGGCATTTGTGACATAACCATAAATCGAAGTATTTTCACTCACGTTATCTGCTAGATAAACATGCAGTTTAGCTGTTGGCGTACTTGTGTTTACCCCAACATTCCCTCTATGGGTAGTTTCACCTATCACATAAATACGCGATGTACCGTTGGTTTTAATAATTAAGTCTTCAGCATCCGTTGTACCCAAGTAATCGGCACCAGCAGTTGTCCCAGTATTACCGTCAAGTAGCCAGGCTTCAAAACCACTTCCTGATACATCTAATGTACCATCCGATAAGGTAAGGCTGTTTCCTAAGTTAACCGCAACCAAGTCACCATCCGAATCTCTACCTACAACTTGAGCGGCATTGTCCGTATCAACAGCACCTACCCTCACAATGCCATTCACATGAAGCTTTTGACCAGGAGTAGTAGTACTTATCCCCACGTTAGTTCCAGTATCGTAAATTATGCTATTGCATATCACCTCTGCACCTGCAGTTACATCTATCCATTTCGTAACATAATTTACTACTGCGGGACCTTGAGCACCGCAAGCCGAAACAGTTCCTGATCCCGATGGACCTGCCGGACCCGTAGGACCTACTGGACCACCTGAAGGACCTGTTGGACCAGTTGGGCCGGTTACTCCATCTGCACCATCAGCACCCGTAGGACCTGCCGGACCACCTGAAGGACCGGTTGGGCCAGTTGGGCCGGTTACTCCAGTTGCTGATATCAATATAACATCGCCGTTAGAATTAACACTCAACACATTATTAGTGGGAGGGCTGCTTGTTGGGGTTGAGCTAGCTGTTAAATCCCTGAAACGCAAACCACTTGCACCATTGCCTGTGGCAGCATCAACATCAGTAGTTCCATTACCAGCAATTGCATTAATCTCTAATTTGTTAGCAGGTGGAGAAGTAACACCAGAAAGACCAATCCCAACATTAATGTCATTATCTCCAAGTATCATCTTATCATCGTTCAAAACACTGGTATTAGACCCAATAGCAATTGCATTGGTAATTGAACTTCCATCTGATTGAGGTCCTGCACTTTTTCCTATGAATACATTATCATCCCCTTTTGCCCATTGACCAGCGTTATAGCCAATTGCTACTGTTCCACTACCATTGTTGTTACGTGCAGCTCTATACCCCAAAGCCGTGATATTGCTCCCGGAAATATGCTTCTCTCCAGAGGTGTGGCCAACATAAGTATTCCCATCAGCACTTACATGCTCATTACCTGCCTCGTAGCCAACAAACGTATTATTCTCTCCAATTGTATTCTCCCTGCCAGCAAGTGAACCTACAAAAGTATTCCCCCCACCAGTAGTATTTAACCTACCAGCAGATGACCCAAAGAATACATTAAAGGTTCCCGAAGTATTGCTCAAACCTGAATAATTCCCAAAAAATGAATTATGATTTGCCGTATTTACCTTACCGCTCACGGCACCAATGAAAGTATTATTGCTTCCAGTGGCCCCTAACCCCGATTCAAATCCAACAAAAGTATTCTCTTCATTAGAAGCAAGAGAGTTAGCACCAGCATATGCACCAATCAAAGTATTCTCCACACCTGTTGTAATACTTCCACCAGCATTGTATCCCACTACTACATTGTCTTGCCCACTTGTCAAGTCCTCTCCAGATGTACTCCCTACCCCTACATTTCTTAGTCCAGTGGTACCAGAGGTTCCAGAATTGTACCCAATCCAAGTGTTATCATCGGCCGTTGTAGTGGACGTGCCAGCATTTACCCCCAAATGTGTTTGCCTTACTGCTCCATTAATACCTGAAGGGCAAGCCCCAACTCCCACAAACAGGTTATTAGTTCCTTCATTTGATAAAATCTTATTACTTCCAATACTATAATAGGTAGAAGTATTAATTTCTCCAACAACATCCAATGGATGTGCTGGTGAAGCAGAAGAAATTCCAACATTACCACTTGTTATAACTTCATTTGTTCCACCCGACCATTGGGCAAACAAATTGTTTCCTGCAAAACATAGCAGTATAATAAGTCCTAGTTTCTTTAGTGTTTTCATAATTATAAAGTATTAATTGGTTTGCTAATTGCGATGACCCTTCTACCACTTCAGAATCTCCTTCTTAAGTTTCCACTTCCAAATTACTATTTTTTTATTTGTTATTACAAACATTGATATTATTTACAATAAAATATTATTTATTTTACATTGAAATTCTAATACATTGTTTAAATATGTTCTACGATAACCCTTCATTCAATAGATTATACTAAAAACAACTTGTCCAACTCCTGACGCTGTCCGGTAAAAATTATCCCGTATTTTTGCATCGACCTAGCGCATGAAACCGAGCATCTCTGTTATAATTCCAGCTTTTAATGAGGCTGCTTCTATTGCCAATGTTCTAAGGGATATCCCAATGGATTTAGTGCAAGAAGTTGTTGTTGTAGACAATAATTCCACTGACCAAACAGCCGAAGTAGCAAGGTCTAATGGCGCAACCGTATTATCTGAAACCCAACAAGGGTATGGCTTTGCCTGCCTCAAAGGCATTGATTACTTGACGCAAAGGCAAGAGCAACCAGACATAGTTGTATTTCTTGATGCTGATTATTCTGACTACCCAACCGAAATAAAAGATGTTGTAAAACCCATCATTGAGGGCGACCATGATATGGTGATTGGTTCTCGTGTTTTAGGGGAAAGAGAAAAAGGCTCACTCACCCCACAACAAATGTTTGGCAACTGGTTGGCAACAAGGTTACTAAGGTTGTTTTATCGGGTGCGATACACTGACTTAGGCCCTTTCCGCGCCATTAAGTTTAATAAGCTCCTGGAAATGGACATGAAAGACCAAACCTATGGCTGGACCGTAGAAATGCAGGTAAAAGCAAGCAAACATAAACTGAAAACCTGTGAAGTACCCGTGAGCTATCGCAAAAGAATTGGTGAGTCAAAAATATCAGGAACGGTGAAAGGCTCTATATTAGCAGGGTACAAAATACTGTTCACTATTTTTAAATACGCATAGTGGAAATAGCAGTTATCATATTATATACGTTTTGCCTCATCTTGATATTGGCTTACAGCATCATGCAGGCTCAACTGATATGGTCTTACAGAAAGTTTCATAGAGAACACGAGCCGGAAAAAGAAGCTCCTACAATAAAGAACTACCCTTTCGTTACGGTTCAACTACCCATTTATAATGAACTTTATGTAGTGGAAAGATTACTTGAGTCTGTCTCTAAATTGGATTACCCAAAGGATAAACTGGAGATACAAATACTGGACGACTCTACAGATGAGACCATTGAAATCATCGCAAAGAAGGTAAAAGAACTTCAAGAAAAAGGAATTCCAATTGAACATATCAGACGCGATAATCGCATTGGCTATAAGGCGGGAGCACTAGCCTATGGGCTAAGCATTGCCAAAGGAGAGTTCTTCGCCATTTTTGATGCCGATTTTTTGCCCAACCCTGACTTTCTGAAAAAGCTACTCCCTCATTTCCAGGGTGAGAAAATCGGTATGGTACAATCCAAATGGGGGCACATCAACTTGAATTACTCCATGCTCACTCGCATGCAGGCTTTTGGATTGGATGGTCATTTTACGGTGGAGCAAAAAGGCCGGGATGCAATGAGTGTTTTCCTCAACTTTAATGGCACAGCAGGTATTTGGCGCAAATCATGCATTATAGATGCCGGTGGTTGGCAACATGACACCCTAACGGAGGATTTGGACCTAAGTTATCGCGCGCAACTAAAAGGTTGGAAACTATTATATAGGGAAGATGTAAGTACCCCAGCCGAAATACCCGCAACAATGGATGCCTTACGTTCTCAGCAGTATAGGTGGAATAAAGGCGCCGCCGAAAATGCCCGTAAAAACATGATGGGGGTGTTTAAGTCTAATATTTCCTGGTTTAGAAAAACCCATGCTGTAGCCCACTTGCTGAATACAGGAGTGTTTATTTGCGTTTTTGGTACGGCAATCTTGAGCCTGCCAATACTCTACATTATTGCTAAAACACCTTACTGTGAATACCTGGACTATCATGGTATCTTTTTTATCAGTGCAGGTATTCTATCCTATTTCTATTGGAATGCGTCGGCATACAGGTACAAGAATGCCTGGGGGACCACCTATATGTTTATTCGTCAGTTTCCCATCTTTTTGTCTATGTCAATCGGTATTTCGCTGCACAATGCGGTAGCTGTTATGGAAGGTTACCTTGGACGAAAAACACCCTTCGTGCGTACTCCCAAATTCAATATTATCGATGCCTCAGGAGATTGGAGTACCAATAAATACCTCAAAGGTAAGTTGAATGGATATGCCTACCTAGAAGGTTTTTTATCCCTTTACTCACTCGTTGGATTAGCATTAGCCCTTGACTGGGGGTTCTATGCAATGGCAGGCTTCTTTGCTATGCTCACCTTCGGTTTCGGAACCATTTTTTACTACTCATTAGCACATACCAGGGTACTTAGGCCAGCATGAAAAATAGGCAATTAAGTATAGCCATACTAGCGGTTTCCGCTATCCTTTATTACATCTTGGGTTATCACACTATTAGAGATGATTTTTGGCAATTGATTGTCCTTTATGGAACCCTCTTTATTGGTTTTCTCTACGTTGCCTCATTTGGTAGAAATACATTGAGTGTAAAGGAACACCTGGTTGTGGGTATTCTTTTCAGAGCAATCTTGCTTTTTAGCATCCCAGCCCTATCCGATGATTTCTACCGTTTTATTTGGGATGGAAGGGTACTACTTCATGGAGAAAATCCTTTTATGTGGTTACCCTCTGAATTGCCCATTCAAGGCAAGGTAGACCCAGATGATTCTCTATTCCCATTGCTTAACTCACCCAATTACTACACCATATATCCACCACTACTACAAACTGTTTTTTACCTCTCTGCCTTGGTTTCTCCTAATGAATTATGGGGGAGTGTCGTTGTAATGAAAGCAAGTTTACTGCTTGCTGAAACAGGAACCTTATTAACATTACCCAAGCTTCTTGAAAGACTAAGGCTTGATAAAAATCTGGTGGCAATTTATGCTTTATGCCCGCTGCCCATAGTTGAGTTTATGGGTAACATACACTTCGAGGCTTTCATGATTTTTTTCCTGATGACTGCCCTCTTGTATCTTGCCAGAAACAGATGGTTAACATCATCAGCATTTTTTGGTTTTGCAGTAGCTGCTAAGTTGCTCCCACTCATGTTTCTACCTTTTTTTATCAGGAGGTTGGGATTAATGAAGGCAATAGTATATGGAAGCCTAATGCTAGTTATCAACGCTGCTTTATTCTTGCCGTTTTATGAGCACAATTTGTTCTTAAACTTCTTTCAAAGCTTTAAACTATACTTCGTAAACTTCGAGTTTAACGGCAGCCTTTATATGATGCTGCGCAATGCAGGCTATCTATTTGTGGACTTTAATATCATACCGTATCTGGGCAAAGCACTGCCTACCCTGGTGTTTCTATCCATCCTATTTCTTGCTTGGAAAGAAAACAAACCAAGAATGGCTACCCTGCCAAAAATGATGCTAATGGCCTATTCCGTGTATTTTGCTGTAGCTACAACAATAAATCCCTGGTATGTTGTTGCTTTTATTCCATTTGCCATACTAAGTGGTTATCGCTGGCCATTGCTATGGGCTTTTTTGATACCATTATCTTACCACACCTACCGCGACGGGATGATTGATGAAAAATGGTGGGTAGTTGTAATAGAATATCTACCTGTTTATGCCTGCGCTTTTTATGAGTTTGGATTTCTTGATAAGTGGAAAAAACAGTTTGCCATAAGAAAGGCACGCATAAAATTAGACCGCTTGCAAGACTTATATAGACATGATGATTCAATCCTAGAAATAGGTAGTGGAAATGGTGCCCTTAGTATGCTTCTAAAAGATGGAGACTATAATGTACAAACTGTTGACATTGAAAACAAAAGCATTTTCCCTTCAATCACACCTCAGCTCTATGATGGCAATATCTTGCCATTTAATGATGGGGCTTTCCATATTTCGCAAATGATTACCATGCTTCATCACACTCCAGAACCTAAATTAATGATAAAAGAGGCTATGCGTGTAAGTGATAAACTAATCATTATGGAAGATGTATACTCTACCCTCTTTCAGAAATACATCACATGGTTCACAGACAGCCTTGTGAATTGGGAGTTTGCATCCCATCCTCACACCAATAAAACTGACAGAGAATGGAAATCTTTGTTTGAAAAACTAGGTCTTGAAATAACTGAAGTTAAGTATCATCCTGGCTTTATGCTTTTCTACAGCCAGATAACCTATTTATTAGTGAAAAGAAAAGATTGGGAACCGACTAGACGGATTCCTCCCATGAAATAGCTAAGCTAAGGGTTCCCGATTTCCAGACAGTTGCTACATCCCACCGTTAAGACTCGCCCAGTGGCAATCGTGAGCGTTTTTGCAGCCCCCGATGAAGTAATGCCAGGCTGTTGTCCCGTATTAGGAATATTTGCATGGATATTGATATTGGGCTTACACCTACTCCAATTGTTATCCACATGCCAGTTGTTTGTACCTGACGTTCCTCCAATCCAAGTAGTAGTAGAACCACTGGCAGGAGGATTCTGCCTATATCTTAGTGTCGCAGAGTTATTCCCTTGATACAATTGACAGTTACTTCTATTAATGTTCAATCTTAACACCCCAGTATAAGTTGCTGTCCAATCAACTGTACGTGTACAAGTACCAGTAGACTGAAACAACTGGGTATTTGACGTATTCCGTCCTGTCAATTGCCATGTCCAGTTTGGACAAGACTGTAATTGGAACCTATAAGGACGGCCACTTACAACATTAAAATCCCTACGCTCACCACTACCTACACTAATCGTTTGATAGCTACATGTCGGGGTATAAGTACCACCTACCTTTCCGTTTGTGCAAGTTGCACCGTATACATATATCTCCCTATGGTTAGGATTACTGCTACCCCCAACATTTAATAACCTTATTCTGGTAGTGCTCACAGCACCAAAACTCACTGAATGATCACAAGTAGTGCTGTTGTTATAGTTCATTATGTTTACATAACTTGAACCATTCCAGTACTGTATTGTACATGTCCTCATTGGTCGGTTGGCTTTAAAGAAACGCAAACCGGTTACTGTTTGAGTCGAGCTCCACGTAAAAAGTATCCAACCGCCAGTGCGAACCCAACCCCATTGGTTGGCTCCTGTTGCTGTACATCCTGGAATACTATTGTTATTGTATAGCTGTGGTCCATAAGTACCAGAGCCACCACTACTATGAGTTGCAGTAGCTGAAGTGGCAATATTTGTTTGCGCTATAACTGCCACAGAAAACATCGACAATATTACCAACGCCAATATTGATTTAACTACATCTCTAGCGACCCCTACACTCACTATTTTATCTAAAAATTTCACTATGTTATGCAAATGTTGGTGTATTATTACTATAATAATAGTACTTTACTTTTTAACAGTAGATTTTTTTAGCTCAAATTCTCTTTCGATTTCGACGAATCTATGCAATAATTCGACGAATTTTTCTTCATCATCTGCTTTCTCAGCCTTTATCTGATTCATCTCGTCCTGAAGTTTATTCATCATAACACTCTGCTTATCAATCAATTCATTTTGAGCTTGCAACGCCTCTATCAAAACAGGTACAATATGGCTGTAGTCAATAGATTTCCATCCTTCTTCATCTGTATCAACAAGCTCGGGGATAATCTGTTCAAGCTCTTGGGCTATCAAACCATATTGCATGCCTCCTACTAAGCCCTTCTCAGGATACTCATCACTTCTCCAGTCATAAGTTACACCACGCATCTCCAAAATTTTGTGCAATGCCTCGTTACCATCAATTGATTCAATGTTCTTTTTCAACCTGATATCTGAAGTCTCATTGATACCTGTCGATTTTATCCTACCTGCAACTGTTAGCTTTTGAGATACTGTAGTTGTTCCGATGCACACATTACCACTAGTGTTTGGATGCAAGTAAATATTACCAGAACCATTTGGGTCAATGTATAAGTTCTCATTTGCATCATAGGTAGTAATATATCCATTAGTATAGCCATATCCCAATGTTATCCTTGGCCCATAAATTAAATCCTCATATACCAATAAATCCCAATCACCACTATTTCTTGCATCAACACCAAATCCACTAGTGTTTACTGCACCCCATTTATTTACCTGCGTACCGTATGAGTAATGGTAACGCCCAGCATTGTCAATAACGGTACCACCGTCAACCTGGTAGCCTCCATCGGCTCTCATCAAGTATGGAGTGTATGTGCCACTCGTAAAGGCATTGTCCTGATTTAATCTCAACCAGGAATCATTACCCCTAAATGCATGCTTATTGGCAATGGAAATATCAGCACCAACTACATTCAGGTCACCAGCCATAGTTATATTACCGCTAATGTCTATCGCAGTTGTTGGAACTGTGCCATTAACACCCCAGGTCCAACCACGGCCTGCAGTATTGCTCATGCTTGTTTTGATACTATAATCAGTAACAGTTCCATATTTGTATTCAGCCGCATTACCCATACTAATCTTATAAGTATTACTGCTCCAAAAGCGCACACCATAACCATTTCCTGCTCTTATATCAAGGTAGTTTATATTATCAACCTCCCTATTGTTCATGTTAAGATTGGTGGTCGCAGTGTGATTACCTAAATTATCACCCAATCCAGAGCCATTCAAAGTGGTCCAGGCACCTGTACCACCTGCATCTGAAACCAATACTTTTCCGGCACCAGGGCTACCGCCACGAATTCTTATTCCACCATTTACATCAAGCATTTGTGATGCACTGGTAGTTCCGATACCGACATAACCGTTAGATTGTATTCTAACCCTCTCAGCACTGTTAGTCTGGAAAGTCAATACACCAGTACCCAAGGAAGCTATAGAAAGATCTTGGGCTGCGTTTGAGCCAGTTGCATAAATAGTATTGTAACCAAAGCCAATACCTTGTGTACCATTCGCATGACGAAACTCAACACCAGAGCTATTTGCTCCCATGTTGGCTGTAATATAAAGCCCCATTCCCGTTGCATGTGTACCACTGCGGGCTGCCCCAACCTCAACATCTACATAGTTGCTGACTGTTGAAGTACCAATACCCAAGTTACCATTTTCATTCAATCTCATCAATTCTATCCAGTTGCCATCACCACCCTCATCATTCTTACCAAACATTATAGCCCTATTATCGGTGTCATTATTGTTGTAGTCCATGCTCAAGTATAGGTTGTCTTCGCCATTCAAACGAAGATTACCACTGTCATCATATACATCACTACCATGTACTATAATGTCTCCTCTAGTATACACGTTAGCACCGTTACCTCTTAAGAAGTAATTAGAAGAAACATCATTATCACTCAAGTAGCTATACCCGTTCTTTTGGGTCAAACCGAAATATGCACCACTATCATTTTCCTTAATTCTAACTCCACTAAGGTCATTATCAGGTGCTAACTGAATGTGACCATTCAATTGAATCCAGTCGTCGTTATCACCCATTGGGACTGCATCATCTTCAATGAATGAACCCCCATCGGCTAATTGCAGATTACCCTCAACATGTAGTTTTTGGTTAGGAATAGTTGTTCCAATACCTACATTGTTTCCATTATCATAGGTAGCACCAATGCCTAAACCCGTTGACCCTGTCCACCTTGCAAGGTAATTAGCAGTACCAGCGCCCTGTGGGGTAACCGTTGGGTTCATAGAACTTATAGATAAAGTACCGTTGCTGTCTGTTTGTACTAATCTAGTACCTGAACCTGACAAATTTGAAATCCTGGCACCACCTTGCACATGTAGTTTTGAAGCTGGAGTTGCTGTACCAATACCCAAGTTACCAGTGTTATTAATAACTGCCTTTTGAGAAGTCGCTCCATTAGTAGCCGTCCAAAATCCAAGTTCACCTTCATTTTCATCAGCACCAGTGCCATTGTTTCTCCATGAAATCCTGGCGTGGTCAAAGTTTGCCCCACCATTATTGCTATCTACTACCTTCATAGAGATATAACCGCCCTCATCAGCATCAGTTATATCAGAACGGTTGTGCACAAACCTACCCATCTCAGCAAGCGTACCTGTGTAGGTCTCTTCGACCTGAAGCTTAGCTGTAGGAGACGATGTGCCGATACCTAATGCACCGGTTCCTTGACTTAAGGTTAATATTTCAGTTCCTGTTTTGTAAAACCTGATATCACCAATAGTAGGATTTAGTTGCACACTATTTCCGTTCACATCATAAACTTCCTGTAGGGTCTGGTCATCTGTGTTATCCTGAAGGTCACTCAAGTTAATAGAGCCGCCATTGGTCAGGGTTATCACATTGGTTCCTGCATTGTAGCTCAACGTTTGGTTATCGGTGTTGTCCAAATAAGGATTCAGGTCTACGTTATTACCACTCTCTATGTATAGCCTATTAGCGCTGATTGATAGCGTTTGGTCGTCTGTATTGTCTTCCAAATCACTTAGGTCAACCGAGCCACCATTTGAAAGAGTTAAAGTGTTGGTACCAGCATTGTATCCTAACGTTTGATTGTCGGTGTTATCTAAATAAGCAGCTAAACTCACACTGTTTCCATTCTCTATTGATAGGTTATTACCACTTAGAGAAATGTTTTGGTCATCTGTATTGTCCTGCAAATCACTTAGGTCCACTGTTCCACCATTTTGAAGTGTAATCACATTAGTAGTTGCATTATAGCTTATCGTTTGGTTATCCGTATTATCCAGATATCCCGCTAGGTTTACACTATTACCATCTTCAATTGATAGGACGTTTGCACTCAATGTCAACACTTGGTTATCAGTATTGTCTTGCAAATCACTCAAATCAACTGTGTGAACAGTAGAACCCTCAGTGATACTTAACCTGTTTGTCATGGCATCGTAATTGAAGTTATTGATGTAAGCCAAGTTTCCAGTTGCGATATCGTACCAGGAACCACCTACATTAATTTGAAATTTCTGAGTTCCAGAAACGTATCTGATGCTACCAGCATTATTACCTGCTGTATTGCCCACCCTGATTGCGCCGTTAACATCCAACTTCTCACTTGGAGTAGAACTACCTACACCAACATTCTGAGCTGATACCGAAGTAGTCATTAAGCAACCTCCAACGATTGCTAAAAACATTAATCTAAAAGTATTTAATGTTTTCATAATTTATACATTATGTTATAAGAAAAATAAAATTAACCCGCTCTTAAAAAATGAACCATTGTCCGTTTCTTCTATTTCAAAAATAGTTTGAGACTATATTTTAATGGTACCATTTTTCTTATTTTTTTAAGTTTCTATATTTGGAGTATTTGATATTCCGCACTGATAATCAATAGATTATATTTTTAGCGAAATGCATTTTTATTAATTATTATATATCATTGTTAATTTATATATGTATTGTGTTTTTATTAAAGTAAAGGTTATTTGATATTATAAGGTTACATTATTTCAATAATAATAGTGACATGACCAACTGAATTTGATTACTTAATCCAAAAAATGATCTATTTAATTAAAGAGAATATTTAATACCCAAAATTAGAATATTATTGAGATTAAACTCAATAAAATATTCTTTGTTATTAAAAGTTCGTCACTTTACTATTTTTGATGAAAAAATGAATGTTTATTCGATTATTTGGTAGCATTTATAAATAAACTAACACTAAACAAACGAAATAGAATAATACCTTATTGACACCTATAGAAAAAGGACCATCAAGCTGAGACGGAGTCAGCTTATTGAGGGTAAATGCTTAGCTCTTACCCAGCAACCTCAAGAGAACGTAAACTGAGAAGCACAAAAGGCTTAAATACCCTATAAACTCTGTGGGATTGCTCTAAGTCATCCGTTTGAGCGTGCAATTAGGCATTACCCACACTAAGCTTACTTGTTGCAAATATGTATGCATGAAGAAAAAAACTAAGGGAAAGGAAACAAAAAAGGCGAGCTATTTTATTTTGCTCGCCTTAATTAAAGTCTTATTTCGGTTATTTTACCTAACGAAAACTGGCTTAGTATTAATATTGTCGTTATTAATTACTCTCACGTAATAATAACCTGTTGCGCTGTTTAATGGCATGCTTATTCTATTCATGCCCTGGAAAACCAAGTGTCTTGTTAACTCTTTACCAATAGCATCAAATATGGCCACTTCACCATTATTATCAAGTGGTGACTGCCATTGCACTACAACGTTACCGTCTTCGCTATACACGTAGAAATCATTTGAACCAGCCAAGTCTTCTTCAACGCTTACATTCAGGTTAAGGAAAAACCTGTCTTTATAATGACCAGGCTCAAGTGCAGTAATAAAAACCGGGTTAACTCTCAAATCTTGCTCATATGCAGCATCTTTATCAACAAATACAACTGATGTATTCGCAGGCAGGTTGGCTACAGCAGTAGCTGTAAACCTGTATGTTCCGTCAAGGCCAATCTTAACTCCTAGTGGCACAACAACCCCTTCATCTAATAATGGAAGCGCGTTTATTGAATAATCAGCACCTTTGGTGATTGAATAGATATCAGGTTGATACTCATTTGAACTCATCAACTTGTAAGCATCAAAATTATCATCGTACTCTTCAGTTGCTTCCGCCTCAACCCTGATTACTGTTTCATTAACTCTGTCACCAGCTTCAGTGCTTAATTCAAGACGGATTAAACTTATGTCCTCATTATTTTTGAAGAAAGTGGCCGGAGCAACCGTTCTAGCTGCATTAGAAAACCCTAGAGAAGGGCCTCCTGCATTTGCACGTACCATAAAGCCTTGCTGTGGCGCTATATATCTTGAACCTCCATTAGCTCCAATTCCATTCACATAGCTAGCATAATTAAGCGTAGATGGCTTCCAAGAGTATATTGCATTATTAAGGTTAACCTTAGTCCAGCCACTTGGCGCATCCCAATCCAAACCAGATGGATATGGATTACCTACCAGGTTCCATCCTACATTGGGGACACCAGATGTGTAAGTTAAACTAATAGAAGGACTTGCGGCATGATTATAGTTACCGTCAACTTCCATCACGTATGGATTCAATTGACGAATGTGAGCTGAATAACCCCTACCAATTTGGATAGAAGAAGGAGCATCCCACTTACCAAAGTACTCAGGAGCAGGACCCGCATTTGCTGTGGTAGTTGGCTCATGATACTCATAGAATGTACCGTATGAACCACCAGTACCACCACCTGGCCAGTCATAAAGTATAAATGGCACAACATCATCCGAGTAATCAGAGAAGTCAGCATTAGTAACTGGTGATGATAAATAGTGATAACCTGAAGAATAATCAGGAATGATACCAGTGTATGTAGCAGGTATATACCTCTCAGCTATTAGTATATTAGTCATTGAGCCGCTACCTATACCTGAAATTTGACCTGTACCAGAGGCTGATGACGATAGTGTAAAGTTGTTGTTAGTGTTAAAGTTACCGGTAATTAAATCCATTACACCCCTTAAGTAGTTCATACTGCCACCCACGTTTACACCACCACCTGAATTATCAATCTGGGCATTGTAAAAACTAGTTGAACCTGTAATTGTTTGGGCATTAGTACCCTCAAACACAACGGTACCATCTACATCCTGAGTTCCTGCATTAGTCCACGCACCTTTCAAATAAATAGTTCCATCACTATCTATAGTAGCTCCACCTTCGTTCTCAAGGTTACCTTCGATATAAACCGTTGCCCCTGACTGAAGTGTAAGGGTACCTTCATTATTTAATTGAGCAGACGTGCCCAAAGGCGCTACGCATGCTGAAGCAGCAATTGTAGAAAGGAGTAATACTTTTTTCATATCCAAATACTTTTAGAGGCAATTTCAGACACGAAATTTAAGACTTTTTTTATATATACACAATTAAAATGAGGTTAAAATTTCCCCACAAAGTCATTAAAAATACAAAAAGGGCTCACTTTTCGTTAAGTGAACCCTTTTGCTTGATTATTTTTTAGCCCAAATAAGGCTTAATACTCCCATAAATCGTGTTCAATGGTAAATATCTCCTCTTTTATCTTTTCAGCCTCTAAGAGGGCGTCTATTCCCGTTTTATATTCATTTATACGTCTGTCATAAACGTTATTCTCTTTGTAGACATAACTACCAAACATTCTCTTCCAGAAAATATCTTCCATTGTCCTGCGCTCTGCATCATTAGTGCGGTTAAAAACCTCCGCACTGGCAAAAATATTTCTTGCCTCAGGGAAATAAATCCAAAACATAGGCTCAGTACCCCTTACTTCACCTGTAGTAGGGTCAATATTCTCCTTAACTGGCTGTATACCAATAATACGCACATCCATTACTGACCTTTGCTTATCAAAGAACCAGTCTTCCTTGATCCTAAACTCCTTAATGATGTCAGGCCTCAGCTCATTTCTTGATACTTTCATCTCAAGGTTGTATGGAGGCTCTGGATTTTCAACGTAAAATGTATCCACCTTAACCAGTTTATTCTCAATCTCAGCTTTTGTAAGCGTCATGGTAAACTCATCATCAAAACCGTCATAGGCAGTAAGACTACCTTCTCTCACAGCTTCAATAATAACCTGAGCCAGGCTTCTTCTATCTTTTATCCTTTCAACCGGAAAGTAAAGCGGGTGATTGATCTTCTCACGAAGGTCAAGCTTTCTCCATATCCTTTTGCTCCACATCACATCTGCTTCGCGAAGATGCGCATAGGGAACTACTCTGCGTGTTGGATAGTGTTCTTTTACATAAACACCGTCTAATACGTTTTGACCAATTGCTTCCTCACCAGCAGCAAAGCCGATGATTAAAATAATAAGTAGTGCTTTCAGAAACCTTTTCATATCTCAAAGTTTTTAGTTTAGCTTCAAGTTGATTGGGGCTAGCTTACGTGGCACACCGTCAGGACCAACGGCTTTTATCTCTTCGATATACACCTTGGTATTCCTTTTGGCACTCTGGATACGGTTTGCCATTTCAGGCGACAACCTATTACCAGTTGTTTGCATGGTAACGAAGTCACCCCCTACGTTCATTGACAATTCGAACGCAGTTACTCTAAAGGTTAGGTCAAAGTCAAAGTTTTCCATCTTAGGTATTACGGCTCCGGCAGCAATAAGTTTTCCTGAATTAATCAGACCATCTTTTTGCCCTGCGATATAAGCAACTGGGTCAGGCACCCTCTTTATACGGAAATCAGACTTTCCAAGAGATTTACTGCCACCCTCTGGCGTTTTTGTGGATACACTTACTACAGCCTCACCACCACCACTCACTTTCACAACGTACTTACCTTGTGATTTGCTAGTAGCAGTAATAGAACCTGTGCTGATAGAAACACTCAAGTCTTCCATAGCTACACCAGGTGCAGAAACTGAAACTGGATTGTCAACACCAATGTAGAATACGTTCATTTTATCTGGTGATACAACCGCGGTTGGTTTAGCCACCATATATTCACTAAAGAACGGATATTTACTAATGGTACCGCTAGGATTTTTTACTTCAATAACACCGCTGTAAGTCTTCAATCCTTCCGACGAAGCTCTTTTAGTATATGTACCAACTCCTTTCTCTACTATAACACCAGTAGTATCTCCCTCTCCTTGCAATTCTACCTTACCTCCCGTTGTGTCTACAGCACCAAGTTTTACCTCAGGGTCTTGGGTAGTACTAAAAGCCGCCACAAAAATGTCAGCAGTATACTCTTCACCCAATAAGACATAACTTGTTGGAGCAATTACTTTTGCTGCAAGTGTGTCAAATTTATAGTCTTGAGCACTAATTTGACCAAGCAATGTATTCACAATCCTTGATTCAGCATTACGGATGTCATTCTGCATATTAGTAAGAATGGTAATTGACGCTATTGCTACGTTATGGTAAAAATTTCTTGTTTCCCACTTCTTAGCATTAGGGTCTTTTTGCTCATCCTCGCTCAATTCCTCAGGTTTTGGGTCATCAGTATGGATACCCAAATCATCTAAAGATTCAAGAACTGCTTGTTTATTGGCGACGCTTAAACCAGGGCGGTCAAGAAGACCTAACATACTAGTTCTAAAATCAATCAATTTACCTTTTAGCTCAGCTGCCCTAAACTTGTCAATATTTGTAGAACCATCTCCAAGCATAATGTGAGTAGGTATATCGTAATCATCCTTCTTTTCAATTAGAGACACGTTATCAAGCCTTTTCTCAATTTCCGCGTCTTGTCCTTGTAATTGGTCTACTTCCTCCACAATTTGCTTTTTCACAGAGTGTATATAATCATACAAATCTTGTGTAAGCCTCTTAGCCTCGGCTGCCGCATCGTAATACGGCCCGACTTTTTCCGTGTTTAACGCTTTTTGTACCTCAAACTCAGCATACAGTTTTTCATTTTGCCCTGTAAAACTGGCATTGGTAGCTTCAAGCCCCTTATTAACCCTAACAAACGCATCCAGGATATCCTTAGAAACGTTAAGGGCGAGGAGAGCCGTTAAAACCAAGTACATCATCCCGATCATCTTCTGTCTCGGGGTTTCCTTTCCTCCAGCCATTTTTTTCTATTTAATCTTTAATAGGTTAAGTTATTAGTTATATAATGTAGAAACGAAAAAAAGTAACACATTAATTATTATTGCGATTTCGCAATGAATTAAACGGCGCCACCTTTTCCGCTCATAGCTGAAAGCATGTTTCCATACACAGTATTCAAGGCATTTAAGTTCTCTGCCAATTGTGCAACTTCTTCCTTGTACTTCTTAGTATCCTCAAGTGATGAGTTCAAGTTCTCCATCAATTCAGTGATACCTGAATACAGTTTGTTTTGAGCTGCAGTAAACTCTTCTGAACCTTGCGCTTGTAATTGGTAAGTAGAGTTTAGCTGAGAAAGCCTTTGTGAAATTTGCTTCAATTGCTCGCCGTATGTTTCACCATCTTCAGAACTTACGTTCAAGTTACCCAGTGATTCAGCTGCCCTGGCATAAGCATCAGATAGTTGACTGACGTTGCTAGAAGCACCTTTTACTTTATCAACATACTCGTTAGTTGCTACTGAAGCATCAGAAATGTCATTTAATTTAGTAGCGCTATCACTTAATGACCTTAGGCCAGTACCCAAGCTCTCTAACAGTTCAGGACCAATCTTAGCTTCTTCAAGCATTTTATCCAATTGTTGAGTTGGTGTACTTCCGTCGTCTTTTTTGTCTTTTTTAGGTTTTTCTTCTCCGTGCATACCAGCTAGCTCAGGGTATACCAAGCTCCAATCTGGTTCTTCGTGTGGTGGTTCAAATGCTGAAAAGAAGAAGATAATTGCCTCTGTTGTCAACCCCACTGTCAATAATATCCCCGCAAATGGCCAGTGCTGGATTTTAAATAGAGCGCCGATAATTACGATTGATGCCCCCCAGCCATACAACTTGGCCATAAATGATTTCCACTTTTTCCCTTTCATAATCTTTCAGTTGTTTTTTCTAGGTTTGATTAGATTTAGTTAATACTCAGTGAATTAAAAATATTTAGAAGTCGCTCTTATCTCTACCAAGGAATGTCATCACATTACGGAAACCGATGTAGCACTTAGCAGTGTCCTGGTATTCATAAGTTCGTGTTCCTGTTTGCATATAGTAGCCTATATCCTTCCATGAACCACCCCTGATAACTTTACGCTTCAAGGCAGGCGGGTCAGAATCTTTGGCATCATACACATAGTCAGTGTTTAAATCATGTGTAAAATTGTAAGCAGACTCATCAAAAGCATTGCTTGTCCACTCAGCAGCGTTACCAGCCATACAATACAAACCGTAATCGTTTGGAGCGTATGAAGTAGCCTTTACCGTATGGAAGCCACCATCATCAACGTAGCTACCACGCATTGGCTTAAAGTTTCCAAGGAAACAACCACGGCTGTTACGGATGTATGGACCGCCCCATGGATATGGTGATAAATCAAGGCCACCACGAGCTGCATATTCCCACTCAGTTTCTGTTGGTAACCTAAAGTCGTTTACAAAAGTCTCACCGTAGTCAGACTTGAATAAGCATAGTAGTTGTGTTCTCCAGATACTAAAGGCACGAGCTTGCTTCCAGGTAACACCCACTACAGGGTATTCATCATAAGCTGGATGCCAGAAGTAGTTTTGAGTCATTGGCTCATTGAACGAGTAGGTGAAATCATGCACCCAAGCCAGTGTATCAGGATATACATTAATAATGTCTTTCTTGATAAATACAGAGCGGTCTTTCATCCCTTGCTCACGGTTTTCTTTACGTGCAGCCTCCCTGTAGTCTATCCAGTAATACTCAAAGTTAAGTTTACGAGTATCAATTTCCCTTCTTTTGTAGAAGCGCTCATGCTCAGGATAGTACAATTCCTCGAGTATTTCCATGTACTCTTCATCATCCCAGTAAATCCTGGCATCCCAGTCAATCCTTTCACCGTATTCACCTTCTTCCAGAATGTGGTCTTCACCGATTAACCAGTGAGCCAATGAATCGCGAACCCAGAAAACAAACTGACGGTACTCGTTGTTGGTGATTTCAGTTTCATCCATGTAGAAAGACTGTACAGACACAGTCCTTGATGGATTTGTCATCGCATATGGCACATCTTGGTCGCTGGCGCCCATTTGGAAACTACCCATTGGTATATTAAGCATACCGTAAGGATCTTCCTGATACCAATCTTCCCTACCCTGGACACCCATAAGCTGCCCGTTGTCATACCTACAGCCGCTGGCGAGCGCAGCAATAGTAATAAAAAACAGAATCCTTTTCATGGTCAAACCGTTTGGTGAACAATAATCTTTTCTATAGTCTTGGTTAGCATTAAACGTGCCCAATCCTATATTATTGTGCCTTTTAAAATTACTTAGCCTGTTTATAATCTCTTTCAAAAACGTTGGTCTAAAACGGAACAAGTATTAAAAGGTTACAAAAGGCACTGTTGCAATTACAGATACCTTACGTTCTTATATCGCTGATTATTGGTTGGTTTATCAAGCTTGAAGCAGTATCCTAACATGATTTCATGAGTACCACTGTTGTAGTTGTTAAGCGCTGAAGTGTTGATGTCATAAGCGTATCCCACTCTAAACTCACCAAACTGAACACCAGCCATAGCTACAACCGCGTCATCTAACCTGTAAGACACTCCGCCCCAAACAGTTTTCTTATACAATAAGTTTACGTTAACATCTAACTGAGTAGAAGCTGCATCAGTTTTGATGAAAACAGAAGGCCTCAAAGTAAAGTTAGGGTTAATCTCGTAGTCATAACCTGCTAAAGCATAGTAGTGACGAGCGATGTTGTACTCAACACCAGAAAGGTCTAGCTTACCACCGATAAGGTGAGTACCCGCGATACCAAAATAAAGTTTATCAGTATTATAGTATACACCAAAACCAAGATCTGGAGCAATAGCACTTTCTTTAGCTATTGGAATATTAGGATCGTTAGCTTCAACTGGAGTAAGCTCAGAACCATCGATGGATTGGCTGGTGATACCCACATCAATACCAATACCCAATTTACCTGAACCAAGATCCATTCTGTAAGCATAAGCCAATTTAGCTGCCAAATTACTTTGAACACCCAGTTTATCTTGCATAACGGTAAGGCCTACACCACCTTTAATAGCGTCAACGGTTCCTTCCACACTTAATAGATAAGTTTCAGGCTTACCATCAAAGCCCATCCACTGATGCCTGCCAAGCAATACACCACAAATACCATTGTTGCTACCAGCGTATCCTGGGTTAACAGCCAACTTATTAAACATGTTCTGGCTCCACTGAGGATCCTGTTGTGCGCTAGCTGCGTAAACAATTAATGACAGTACAACTGTTGTAAAAATCCTTTTCATAGTCTTTCTAATAAAATTTTGCTGAAATTGGTTTTTCTAGAATTTTAATTCAACAAGGGGCTAAAATAAGCAAAAAAAAAGTTCTCAGGCAAATTTTTTAACAAATATGTGTTGATAAGAACTTTTTTAAAGCCTGGCTTTACTCCCATGCTAATTTCACTACCAAATGTATAAAATTATTCTCACACCAATCTTATTTTTTCTACGACCAACAACAAAATAACCACGACCAACACTTTTACCTCTCATTTCTTATGTCGGCACTTTTCTCTCTTGTCCCTTTAAAACTTGGCTATATATGTAATTGTAGTGCAATACTGTAAAATGATTCACTTGCTAAAATTCACGCTGCTAAATTTTCATCAAACTTTAATGTGTAATGAATGAACTTGATTAGCTCAGCTTTTGAAAAGCCTGCCACCAACGGTCTGGCATTTCATTATCGCAAGCTGTTTGATAGTCTGCATAAGAGCAAGGCACCATATGATGCCTTTCGTACTTTGATTTTTTACTTGGAGGGTAAGGCACTTCCATCCACCAGCGACCGCTTTTGTCGCTTTTGTAAAACACCAAATCATATTTACCATCCTCCAAGCTCACATGATATTTAGTATATCCATTCTTGGTTCCCACAGGGTAATCCTTCTTTCTGCCATAATACCCTTCAATGAAATACCACACCATTTCCGCTACCAAAAATGCCGTTTGCTCATCCTTATCCGACAAAGGATTTAACTCATAAAAACCAACACAGCTTAGCTTGTCGCTTAGCCCCGCGTATCGTGCAATTTTGCACGCCTCTTCACCATTAAACCCATTTGGGGATGAATTTCTGTTACCCGGCGCATCCGAATATCTGATGGCCCCCACATCAAAGGTGAGAATATCAGCATTGCGCACTACCGGCTCCACCTCTTCCATATCCGACTTAACTTGCCCCAACCTATAAGTATCGAAAAAGAGTTTTTCCATTAACTCAATATTATTCTGGTCAGTAAAGTAGGTCTGGTAACCCAGGTTAGAATAATTGAATAGGTAATTGGGTTGATGCAGAATGATATTTCCCAAATAATTTTTTGAGGTAACGTCTTCATTAATAGCCCCAATATCAATCATTGGGTCAACAGAAACTATATTAACGGTGCGCTCCAAGCCCTCATATGCCCTGTAAGTTGCATAGGTAATATCCTGGCTACCACCCAATACTATGATAACTACCTTTTTCTTGAGTAATTCTGTCATTACAGTGTTCACTGCAAAGTAGGTGTCATTAATAGAGTTGCCTGCGCCTACATTACCAAAGTCGGCTATCTTAGGCGCATAACCACCAGCAAAAAGAGGATAGAGTTTTTTACGGATTTTATCAGGCCCTTCGCTACAGCCTTTATTGTTTATAGCACCGCGCTCTTCCTTAACACCGATAATGGCGATATCTATCTGATTCAACTCGGCTTCTTCACTACCTCTTTCTATAAACTTGATTTTTCGGCCTAAGGTATTATCAGGCAATGTAGCCGCCATTTCCATAATGGTGGGGCTGGGTGGCTCTAGAAAAATGGATAGCTCCATTAGTTGTATCTATTTCTTAAATCCTCGCCTTGATTTTTTCTCTGGCGCTTTCTCTGCCAAATCTAAACATTCTTGCAATGTGAGTGACTCAGGGTCTTTATCTTTTGGTATTCTCACATTCTTTTTGCCAGCTGATATGTAAGGACCATACCTACCGCGCAACACTTTAATATCTTCATTCTCAGCAAACTCTTTAATCACCCTATTTGCCTCAGCACTTTGCTTGGCCTTGATTATCTCGATGGCCCTGTCAAGCGAAACGGTTACCGGGTCATCTTCCTTATCCAAGGAATAGAATTTAGAATCAAATCTCACATAGGGGCCATAGCGCCCGATTGCGGCAACTACCTCTTTACCCTCGTATTCACCCACAGTTCTCGGCAACTTAAACAGTTCCATTGCATCTTCAAGTGTCACGCTATCCAACCTTTGGTCTTTAAGCAAAGATGCAAACTTGGGCTTTTCTTCTTCTTCAGCGTCACCTATTTGCACCATGGGGCCGTAGCGTCCAATCTTAACATACACGTTACGACCACTCTCGGGGTCTGTACCTAATAAGCGCTGACCAGTTGCTTTAGATGATGTTTCGGCTGTTTTATCTACAGTTTCGTGAAAGGGCTTGTAAAAACCATCAATCATACTCACCCATTCTACCATTCCATTGGCTATCTCATCAAATTTCTCCTCTACCTCTGCAGTAAAGTGATAGTCCATAATATTAGGGAAATGCTCAATCAAAAAATCATTCACCACGATACCTATATCCGTTGGGAACAATTTACCTTTCTCAGCTCCATGATTTTCTGTTTGCATGGAATCTTTAATTTCTCCTCCCTTTAGTTCTAGCAGTGCATACTCTCTCTCACTACCTTCCCTATCCGTTTTTTCAACGTAGCCCCTTTTTTGTACAGTAGAGATAGTTGGCGCGTAGGTCGAAGGCCTGCCTATACCCAACTCCTCCATTTTCTTAACCAAACTGGCCTCTGTATATCTCGGTGGATGCTGCGAAAAACGCTCAGTTGCAGAAAGACTATCCAAGTTCAACTCCATTCCTGTCTTTAATGGAGGTAGCATTCCTTTTTGAGTTTCATCCTGCTGCTCGTCATCTACTGATTCCATATACACTTTCAAGAAACCATCAAAGGTAATCACCTCTCCCTTTGCAACCAGGGTTTCATCACTTCCACTTATACTAATGGTAGCCGTAGTTTTCTCCAATTGTGCATCGGCCATCTGTGAGGCGATGGTTCTTTTCCAAATCAAATCATAAAGCCTTTGCTCACCATTGTCGCCATCCACACTGTGATTTTCAATGTAAGTAGGACGTATGGCTTCGTGGGCCTCCTGTGCATTCTTGGTTTTAGAACTGTATTGCCTTGTCTTGGAATATTCCTCACCATAACTTTTCACTATCTCAGCCTTGGCAGTACCTAAAGCCAAATCAGAAAGGTTTACAGAGTCTGTCCTCATATAAGTGATTTTACCAGATTCATAAAGTTTCTGGGCTACCATCATCGTTCTGGCAACCGAGAAACCTAATTTACGGCTGGCTTCCTGCTGCAAGGTAGAGGTAGTAAATGGAGCGGCTGGCGATTTTTTTGCGGGCTTTTGCTCCAAATTGCTTACTGTAAAAGTTGATGATTTGCACTGCTCAAGAAAAGCCTTTGCTTCTTCTTTTGTAGCAAATCTTTTGGGCAACTCAGCTTTTACCTGATAAGTTTTGCCATCAATTTCCTGATTGAAAAAAGCTATTACTCTGTATGATGATTGGGTTTTAAATTCCCCAATCTCTTTTTCTCTCTCAACTATCAACCTTACCGCAACGGACTGCACCCTCCCAGCCGATAGTGATGGCTTTACTTTTTTCCAAAGTATAGGCGACAATTCAAATCCTACTAACCTATCCAATACTCGGCGGGCTTGCTGCGCATTCACCAGGTCAATGTTGATGTTTCGTGGATTCTCTATCGCATTTAAAATTGCCGACTTGGTAATCTCGTGAAAAACGATTCTCTTGGTCTTTTGTTCCTCCAGCTTCAAGGCTTCGTATAGGTGCCATGATATAGCTTCTCCTTCGCGGTCCTCATCCGTTGCCAGCCACACCATTTCGGCATCTTTTGCTAGTTTCTTAAGTTCAGTAACTACCGCTTTCTTATCTGGCGGAACCACATAATTGGGCTCATAGTTGTTCTCAGTATCAACGGAAAGGTCTTTACCCGCCAGGTCGCGAATATGCCCCAAACTAGACTTCACCAAATAGTCCTTACCCAAGTATCCCTCTATGGTTTTCGCTTTCGCTGGTGACTCTACAATTACAAGGTTCTTTGCCATAATCTTTTAACACCAAAACATTTTTTTCGGGCGGGTCCCCAAAATGATTTGGGGCAACAAATAAAAGGAAATACTTTTTTAACTCCCAAATTTAAACTTGCAAATACCCAGAAGTTAACCTATGACAACCTAGCATTAACATTAGCCAAGCCTTAACTTCACTTCAAACATTGCACCCTTTGGTTCATTATCTTTCACTACGATTTCTCCATTGTGTTTTTCAACTAAACTTTTCACTATGTATAAACCCAAGCCAGTACCTTTTGTTTTTCGGGTTTCCTCATTGCCTACTCTATAAAACTTAGAAAAAACCTTCTCCTTTTCACCATCTTGAATACCAGGCCCATTATCTGCCACTTTAAGTAAAACCTCATTTTCATACTTTAATAGCGAAACGGAAACCAACACCCCTTCACCACCATACTTGGCTGCATTCTCCACCAGGTTATGCAGAATAGACTGCAAGGCCAACCTATCACCATTCACTAATACACCCTCAACCAGTTCGCTTTCTATCTTAGCCTTTGTTCCCAACTCTGCCCTCAACTTCTCAACTGCGCTTTGTACCAGCCTCGTAAAATCAATCTCTTCAAAGTACGGTTCGTAATCGCCCCTATCCACCTTAGTGGCTAAAAGCAAATTCTCCACCAGGCTATGCAATCGGTCGGTTTCGGCCAATGCTTTAGTCAGTATTTCACGCTGCTTGTCTTCATCTAACTTTCTCTTACCAAGGGTTTGAAGATAAAGCTTTACCGAAGCAATAGGCGACTTCAACTCATGAGTAATAGACAACAAGAAATTTTTCTGCTGGTTGGCTAATAACACTTCTTTCTTGAAGCTCTGCCGGGTTTTTAAAATACCGAATAGCAGCAACACAAAGAAGACACTCCCTTCACCAACCACCATCCAAAGGCGAAGCTTGATTTTCTTATCCAGTTCCCCTTTCTGGATAGCATACTCGGGCGTACCGCCGTACGCCTGCACAGCCACCTCCAGCTTGTGTTGATATATCTCCTCATTTAGGTTAATGAGCATATAAGCCCACCAACTAAATTGAACCAAAACATAAAAAACAATAAGGTAAAAGAATACCAGTGAGCGAGGGTTCCTAGTTTCCAGAGCCATCGAACAGTTTACTTACACTCGTATGTATATTCAGCGGTAAAGAGTGAGTCAGTATCAGTAAGGCCCGACACCAAATAAGGCTGCTGTTTCACATTACTCTCATCAGTACCACAATACTCCCTGTATTGCCCATCAATACAGTCTTCCAGGTCGTTACTGCAAGTTATACCAAACTTAGTAGCAATGGAGTCAGCAGGATGACCCTCAGGTAAGCTACGCACAGTACCATCAGTCCATAGGTAATACTTATTACCAAAATCGTCCTTTACAATAGCACTGGTCAATGTACATTCACTGCACTGCTTGCACGAAGCAAAAGCAAACACAGCAAGGGTTACAAGGGGCAATATTTTTTTCATTTTAGGTTTCAGTGTGTAATTAGGTAGCACAAAGATAGCAGTATTACCGATTTACAAAATTCACACCTCCAAAAACCTAAATACACGATGTTATTTCACACTCAAGATTTTCCGTGAGTCCCTCGAGGGTTTCGACAAAACTTTGTTTACTTTGCAAATAAATAGTTTTGTACACACTAATAACAACATTGAACACGCGAAAACGTTAAAGACTCAGTCAAATGACCATATTGTAACTTCATCTACAATCCAAGTCAAAGCAATAGAATCTTTTGCTTCCTCAAAACCAACCAAATCTTTGATAACCCTTTTAATGTAAAGTAGCTGAGAAAGCAGGGAACAAGGGCTATCAAGGCAATAATTGTGAAACTAACATCAGGTGGATATATAATAGTATGCCAACCAGGGAGTAGTAGAGGGTCTGGCTCACCCAAGAGCCACAATCTTGCGCTCATGTATAACACCAAAGTAACTATAAGGCCTATAAAACTATATATGATAATTCTCTCTGTCTTTCTCAGCTTCATATAAGTTCTTTAATAGATAGCTTTCAGGCTAATTATTAGTTCTTATTATTCAAGCATAACTACCCACTGACACCAGAAATATTGCCCTTTATTGCAAAAATATCATTAACAAGCTCCATACTATTCTGCACAGTTGATGGCAGCTATCGTATTCATAAGCGGGATAAATCTAATAGATTTTCCATTTTCTACCTAGCGCAAGCCAACCTTAACAAACTAGCACGGATAAAATTACTCCTCCTCAATCTTGTATGTTTCCAGAAAACGAGCCAACTCAGAGGGTTTATCTGTATTGATGTAATCCACATCTAGCCGTATTAAACTGTGATACACCGAAACCACATCAGGGGTATTCCAAAACCGCACTTCAGCCTTGCGTTGGTGACAATCATTTACAAAAGCGGCTAGTTTGAGAGAATCCTTTTCTGGTAGTTTGCCCTCTCCGCGCCACTTGCTGAAATCAGAAAAGTTCCGGCTAATCAAGCCTATCTTCTCACTGCCCGCCTTATCCATCTCTTCAGGCTTGCGTCCATCAAACAATATATAAGCAGGATGCTCAGCATATTTCTCTTGTTTAGGCCTATTGCCCGAAATAATCAACCTCACCCCATTGGGCTTATCATTAAATATGGCCGGGTATTTAGCAGTAATCTCCAGCAAGCGTTTCATCGTTGGCTTGGCTGCCGTTTTAAAATCTACCAAAAAGGTCACGGTATGGATATACTCCCCCTTCGCCTGTAACTGCTCAAGCGGTTGGATGTAAAGGCGCTCAATAGTCCTGTCCTTTTCAATATCCACCCTATCATGCGCTACATAAAGTTCATTATCCTTCAGTATCACATCAATCTCTATTGACTGCGCTCCGGTATTGTAGGCTGCCCAAAAAGGCGCATCCTGGTGGTAATCATTGTGGGAGTGCATTTTGGGTAAAACCTGCCCATAGGCTATAGTGGTATAGCAAACAAAAAGTAAAACTAATCTCTTCATAAGCGGGATATATGCCCCAAATATAGAGGCTACCACCAACTATCCCTCTTTTCCCAAATTATATTTCTGTTATTTCCTATCATTAGACTAAGTTATAGTTCTTTTATGCCTATTCTCAATTACACAAGAGCTATTAATAAATGAAATCACGCTTCATCTCAAACCCTCTTTACACGTCAAAACTCCAGATATGGATTAAAACTTTTACTTATGTTTGGCAATATTTTTATCAAAAAAACGTTACTTTTCTGAGCATATAGTTTCCCTAAATTTGTTATTGTGACTACTCCACAAACATCTGGTTACGATGAATTTATTCTCCCTTTTTTAAGGGAACATAAACATGAGTTTAATCATGAATTGGTATCAGAACTTGAGAAACTAGAAGACCAGATTCAAAGAATCTTCAAAGTAAAATACACACTTGAAAGTAGAGTAGAAAAATTGTTCCCTTTCTTATTCTCTATAAGGCTATTAGGACTTGAGCGGCTATCGAAAGAAGGCCGCAGTATTTCTGAAATACCTGATGAAACCATGAAGCTCTTCGAGCCTTCAAAAAAAAATACTTCTAAGAAAAAAGAAGACTTAATCAACCCAATCTTAAAAAAACTGGCGATCAACTTAAACAATGCTTTTGTATGGAATAGAAAATTAGTCGAAACTCTTGAAGTTAATAAGCTTGATTCTACGAATTACGATGAGTATTTCTCCAAAAAGTCTGGATTAAACTATGAGCAATTCCTAATATTCATACAATTACTTCCCAGGGGTGTAAGTGAAATGGTATTCAAAGTATTTATCAACTCATTAAATATATCATTTCTGATGCTTGTATACTTAATGATCGAGGAGGGTGATCTGCATCCCAACCAAAAAAAGATACAAGAACTCTTAACATTTTCAGACAGCGTTAGTAGTGACTATTGTATCTACATGGAGTGGATGTTAAGGAAAGGGTTAAATAGCTTATTGGAAAAAGAACATTCAAGTTGGTTGCAACTTTCATCCAATGCATTCGAAAAAGCGTTTTCTGACAATGAACCAGATATTTCAAGCTTAGTGTTGGTAGAAAAAAATCCATACTTTAAACCATGAAAGAAGGTGATGTAATCAGAATTGCCTTTCCTCAGAAAGATCAAAAGCACAAATTCCGCCCAGGAGTAATTCTAAAGAGATTGCCTCCATTTGATGATTTCTTAGTGTGTGGAGTTAGTTCAAATTTAGAACGGGAAGTCAAAGGGTTTGATATTTTAATTGATAAGACTCATCCAGATTTTGACAGAATGGGACTCCCGTTTCCATCACTCATACGGCTTGGCTTCTTAGGAACTTTTTCGCTAAACCTTATAGAAGGAAAACTAGGTACAGTTAGCCCAGCGACCCATCAAAAGTTGATAAGGAACCTTAAATCCGCACTTTGATTGACTGTTAGCACTTCTTTAACTAAAACTGCACGCAAAGCAGGAAAAGTTCAATTTGTTGTACCCAACAAAAAAAGCGGTTGCGAAAATTTCGCAACCGCCTTACTGGTTCTTGGTGGTGCCAGCTGGAATCGAACCAGCGGCACAAGGATTTTCAGTCCTTTGCTCTACCAACTGAGCTATGGCACCAACATTTTATGAACTCGCTCCTTTCACTACCCCTGAAAAGAGGGGTGCAAAGGTAAAAATATTTTGATTTTCCCAAAATAAAATCTTCCCCTAAAACTACTTTACAACCTGCGGTTTACTACTTTTGCACCCCATGAACCTCGTTATCGATACAGGCAACACTTCTACCAAAATAGCCGTTTTCAATGGTGATGAACTTTTGGAACATCACCAGCGCGAGCGATTGGTAGTGGGTGAGCTTGAAAAACTCAAAGAAAATTATCCCGATATCAATAGCCTGATTATCTCTTCGGTAGTAAGGCAGGATGAACAAGTAAACAAATTTTGCCGCACCAATTTTGACCACTTCATCAGGCTCAACTATGAGACCAAACTGCCCATCAAGGTGCTTTGTGAAACACCGCAAACTTTGGGCAATGACCGCATAGCAGATGTAGTTGGCGTATGGAAACACTTCCCCAACCAAGATGTATTGGTTATAGATGCCGGTTCCTGCATCACTTATGACTTGATAACTGCATCAGGTGAATACCTCGGCGGCAACATTTCTCCCGGCCTCACTATGCGTTTTCGCGCACTAAACAATTTTACTGACCAACTGCCGTTAGTATCGCGTGGTGAAAGCAGCAGGGTATTGGGTAAAAACACAAATGAGGCGATAATGCTGGGCGTGCAGCATGGATTGACACAAGAAGTGAAGGGAATGATTACCTCAGTTAAACAAGATTATCCCAACTTAAAAACCGTTATCACAGGTGGGGACTTGCCTTTTTTTGAAAAAGAGCTAAAAAATCTCATCTTTGCAGACCCTTTTTTAACCCTGAAAGGACTAAACGAAATTCTAAACTATAATGCACGGTAGATACAGGGCCATCCTGGCGGCATTCTTTTTGCTTGTGTTTTGGGCTATCAGCGTGCAGGCTCAAACCTCAGGAACCAATTCCCCCTACTCTCGATACGGCCTCGGTGACTTGCAGGTAAACGAGTTTGGCAGAAACGCCGCAATGGGCGGCATAGGCCTTGCCATTGGTGACACTTCATCACCCAGCTATATCAACTTCTCAAATCCCGCCTCATACAGCGCTATTGAATTTACGGCTTTTGAGGCTGGCGTAAAAACCAACTTTATCACTCAGGAAAACAGTGCCACTTCGGTAAAAAAGAGAAATACCAATTTCAGCTACTTTGCTTTGGCTTTCCCGATGAAAAAGATAAACGCTGGCCTTAGCCTAGGCTTAAGACACTACAGCAGTGTCGGCTATCAATTAGCCGACACAGTAAAATATACTGATGTAGGCACATTCAACTACCAATATGAAGGTAGCGGCGGACTTAACCAATTCTTTCTTGGCGCCGCCAAAACTCTCTTTGAAACCGATTCGGCGGGCATGTTATCCATTGGCTTCAATGCTTCTTATCTATTCGGAGCCTTGCACAATGTGCGCAGGGTAGAACCTGATACCACCAACGCATTGAGCTTGCGCTACACCAATACCACCAACTTGGGTGATATTAACCTTGATTTTGGTCTGCAATATCAATTCCAAATCAAAAAGAAATACTTCATTGGTTTGGGCTTGGTGTTCTCACCTGCCAATGGCATTAAGGGGTCTTACACCAGCTTGGCTGAGCGCTACTTCCAAAATGATAATGGCACGGAGTTTATACAAGACACTGCCTTTTACAACAAGAATGTCGATGGTGATGTAACTATACCGATGTCATGGGGTGGTGGCATCTCTATCAGGAATGGCGATAAATGGCTCTTTGGCGCTGACTATAAAACACAAGATTGGGCTGACTATCAGGCCTTTGGTGTAACTGACAACCTCGCCAATAGTTGGAAAGGTGCCGCTGGTTTTGAGTTTACACCTAACAAAAACTTAATCTCCCGCAAAGGATATCTTAAACGTGTGGCCTACCGCATTGGTGGCTACTATTCAAGCACTTATTTACAGCTTCGCGGCACCCAGCTTAATGATTATGGCATAACTTTTGGTCTTGGGTTACCGCTGCCTCGTGTGCAGGTCGGCACAAGACTTACGCAATCAATTATTAATATTGCGGTCGAGCTAGGCCAAAGAGGCACAACAGAGAATAATTTAATTAAAGAAAGTTACGCCAACATCCGTATAGGATTTACGCTTAACGATAAATGGTTTAACCAACGTAAGTACGATTGACAAATTAAAAGTTATGAAGAAGAATGTATTATTTGTTTTTGTGGGTTTCTTCCTTTTAGGTTTATCAGCCGCCCTTAAAGCAGATGCTCAGGGTTTTGATTATGGCTCTGATCCTGAAGAATGTAAAAAGAATTACTCACTATATAAAGAGTATTATGAGCAAAAGGACTATGATGATGCGTATCCTTATTGGAAAAAAACAGTGGAGATATGCCCTAAGCTCACCAAGTTCTTATACAAGCACGGTGCAAACATTCTTGAGCACAGGATAAAAAACGCTAAAGATGATGCCGCTAAAGCCGCTTTGATTGACTCACTGATGTGGAACTACGATACCTGGATTGCCAACTTTGGCGAAGATGGCGGTATTTATGGTGACAAAGGTGTGGACGCTTACAAAAACGACAAGTTGGATATCGCCCATGAAGCCTTGAAAAAGTCTATTGAGCTAGATGGTAATGATGCAACTGCCAATCCTATCAACTACTATTTCTTTTCAGTGCGCGATAAAGTAAAGAACGGCTCACTGGATACTACTGAGATTTTTGATGCCTATGATGTACTGACTCCAATTATAGACCATAGATTAAATACAGTAGAGGAAAAGTACAAGAAGTACTACGAGGCTGCTAAAACCAACATTGAGAATACCTTCATTCCGTTCGCCACTTGTGAGGTTATTGTAAAAATCTTCGGCAAGAGAATTAAAGAGAACCCAAGCGATGGTGAGTTGATGAAAAAAACCCTTCGCCTGATGGAAATCAAAAGCTGCCAGGACGAGCCAATGTACGGCGATGTAGCGAAAAAGCTATACGCTCTTGAGCCATCTGCTGAAGCTGCCGCTGCTATTGCCCGCAAGGAGCTTAAAGCTGAAAACATTGACGAATGTATCAAGTATTACAATGAAGCCATTAAACTTCAAACCAATGATGAAGAAAAGGCTCAATTGTACTACGAATTGGCACAGGTATATTACGCCAAGAAAAAAGCTTATGCCGATGCCCGTACTTATGCGCAAAAAGCGATTGCTACTCGCTCTGGATGGGGTAAGCCCTATCTATTGATTGGCGACCTTTATTTCTATACTTCTGGCTCATGCGGAGACAATCCCTGTAGCAAGAAGTATGGTATCTGGGCCGCTGAAGACAAGTATATCCAAGCCAAATCAGTTGACCCCTCAGTTGCTGAAGACGCCAACTCAAAAATTGGTAAGTGTAGGGCTCAATACCCACCAAAACAGGAGTGCTTTTTCCATAACGTAAAAGAAGGGGAAAGCGTATCAGTGGGTTGTTGGATAGGCGAAACTACAAAAGTCAGGTTTTGATACCCAAAAACTTTTTATCCAAACATATTTTTCAAAAGAGGCGATACTATTCGCCTTTTTTGGTATTTACTATACTGCTATTTGCAGCCTGCGAGAATGATTTGGATAAGGTAAAGCTAGTGACCCAAAAAGAAGAATTTCCGATTGAAACAGCCCATGATATTGAGATAATTTACAGCGATTCGGGCTTGGTGCAGGCCAAGCTCAACGGCCCACTCATGGAGCATTATGTAGGTGAAAGGCCTTACATTGAAATGAAAGAAGGCATTCACATTGAATTTTACAATGGTGATGGCTCAATATCATCTGAGCTTACCGCCAACTATGCCATCAGCTATGAAAATGAAAAGGTGATGGAAGCCCGTAATGATGTAGTCGTAATTAATGAGAAGGGCGATAAGCTCAATACCGAACTACTCATTTGGGAAGAAGGCAAAGAAACAATCCACATACCCACCAGTGAATTTGTAAAGATTACAACCGAAGATGAAATCATTCACGGATATGGCTTAGAAGCCAATCAGGACTTTAGTAAATATAAAATCACTAACATTAGTGGCATAATTAAGATAAAAGATGAAGAATATGTTCCGAATCCTTGAGTTGGCATGGTTGGTAATTGCCATACTCGCTTTGATAATAGCCGTATACCAGTCCAAAGTGCTAGGGCTGGAGAATTCATGGTATTTCTTTATTTTTACTTTCGTTGCAGCAGTGATGTATACCATCCGCAGAAGGCAACGCATCAAACATGATGATAATGACCTTAAAGGGAAATAACCTCAAACACTAAATGTCAACAGGACTCATCATACTTATTTGTCTCATTTTCTCTGCCTTTTTCTCTGGCATGGAGATAGCATTTGTGTCTTCCAACAAATTCTTAATTGAGTTGGAGAGCAAAAAAGACCGTTTCCCATCCCGGCTATTGACCAAGTTTACTGCCAACCCCGGGCATTTTATCAGCACCCTTTTGGTGGGTAATAATATTGCCTTGGTGGTCTATGGTATTATGATGGCCTTGGTGCTAGAGCCACTCATTTCACAGTACCTTCACGTCACCAATAGTTTGGCTATATTACTACTGCAAACGCTGGTATCAACCTTGCTCATATTACTCACCGCTGAGTTTTTGCCGAAAACCTTATTCCGCATCAACCCCAACAAAATGTTGGTGATATTTGCCTTGCCTGTGTACATAGTTTATACCTTACTATACCCTGTTTCAGTAGTTATCTCAAAAATTTCTGAATTCTTAATCAGTAAGGTAGCCAAAATTGAAATCACCAAAGAGAAACCCGATTTTGGCAAAGTAGATTTAGACAATTACATACAAGAAGCCACGGCAAATCATAACCCTCAGGAGTATGTAGACAACGAGATTAAAATCTTCAAAAACGCACTGGCTTTTTCTGAAATAAAGATACGTGAGTGCATGGTCCCGCGCACAGAGATAATAGCAGCAGAAGCCTCTATCACTGTGGATGGGTTGAAAGAAATGTTCATAGACACCGGTCTCTCAAAAATCCTGATTTATAGAGAAACGATTGATGACATCATCGGTTATGTGCATTCCTTTGAAATGTTCAAAAAACCAAAAAGCGTCAAATCAGTCATGCGCCCCATTGATAACATCCCTGAAAGTATGTTAGCCCATAACTTACTGAAGTTATTCCTGCAAAAGCATAGAAGCATTGCTGTAGTTGTGGATGAGTTTGGTGGCACATCGGGTATTGTGACCATTGAAGATGTAGTAGAGGAAATATTTGGCGAGATACATGATGAACATGATGTGGAAGAATTGATTGAAAAGAAAATCAGTGATACTGAATATATTTTCTCTGCCCGCCTGGAGATTGACTACCTTAACGATAAATACAACTTAGGGCTACCAGTGTCTGAGAATTTTGAAACTTTAGGGGGCTTGATTATTGAAGAACACGAGAGCATACCTGAAAAAAATGAGGAAATTAGAATAGGCAGATTTCTATTTACTGCCAGTGATGTTACTGATTCTGTTATAGAAAAGGTAGTTTTGAGCATTACTGACGAAGAATAAACAGATGGCTAAAAAACACAAAATACTTCTGGTTGACGATGAGCAAGACATCCTGGAGTTTATGGAATACAACCTGAAGAAAGAAAACTATGCAGTGCTCACTGCTAGCTCTGGCGAAGAAGCCGTTGATATAGCTAAAAAAGAAAAACCAGACCTTATATTACTCGATGTGATGATGCCTGGCTCTGATGGCATAGAAACCTGCCGCGAGATTAGGGAAATCCCAGGACTCGGAGATACTATTATTGCTTTTCTGACAGCCCGTAGTGAAGACTACTCTCAAATTGCAGGTTTTGAGTCTGGTGCCGATGACTACATTACTAAACCAATTAAACCACGTGTTCTATTAAGTAGGATAAAAGCACTCCTTAAGCGCTCAGCACAGGGAGATAAAAGGTCTGTCGCTCAGATTGATGGCCTTGTAATAGACCAAAATTCCTACTCTGTAACCAAAGATGGTAAGGCCATATCATTACCCAAAAAAGAATTCGAATTGCTTTCCTACCTCACTTCTCGGCCTGGCAAAGTATTTACCCGTGAAGAGATACTAAGCCAGGTATGGGGTAACGATGTAGTTGTTGGTGATAGAACCATTGATGTTCACATCAGAAGATTACGTGAAAAAATCGGTAAAAAGCGCATCAAGACCTTAAAGGGAGTCGGCTACAAATTTGAAGTTTAATGCAGTAGTAATGAAAAACGCTTCACCCAGAGCACTCTCGCTTTATACAGCAGGCCTACTTACCGTAATAATTACACTAGTAGTTGTAGCAGGTGATTTGGCTTTTTACCATCAAATGCGCTTGATGCAAATATTACTACTTGCAATATTTTGCTTTTTCATTTCATTCTTTGTGGTGATATATGTTATCAACAACTTCATTTACGAGAAAATAATAGTAGTATACAAGACTATCCAGGCGCAAAAGGGCTCTAAGCGAAGAAGTGAATTTAAAGACAACGAAAACATCCTTGACCGGGTACAAAAAGATGTAGAGTCATGGGCAAAAGACCGGAAAGAAGAATTGGACCGTTACAAAGCTCAAGAGCAATATCGCCGCGAGTTTATTGGTAATATATCTCATGAATTAAAAACACCCATTTTTAATATTCAGGGCTATTTGCACACCCTGCTTGATGGCGGCTTAGAAGACCCCGACATCAACCACAAATACCTTTTGCGCACCGACAAAAGTGTTGAACGCTTAATATCTATAGTGGAAGACCTGGATACCATTACGCGTCTTGAGGCTGGCACACTTAAGCTGGATATCAAGCGTGTGAATATTGTAGACCTGGCCAAAGAAATCATGGAAATGATGGAAATAAAAGCCAAGAAAAACGATATCAAAATTGTGTTTGGCAAAAAGTATGAACGGCCTATTTATGTTAAAGCTGATAAGGATAAAATCAAGCAAGTATTCATCAACCTGATTGATAATGCTATTAAATACGGCAAAGAGAACAGCAAGATAGAAGTTCGCTTTTTCGATATGGAAGACAACATACTAATCGAAGTGGCAGACAATGGCCCAGGTATAGCTGAAGAGCACTTACCACGCTTGTTTGAGCGTTTCTATCGGGTGGATAAAAGCCGCGCCCGTGACCAGGGAGGAACAGGCCTTGGCCTGGCCATCGTCAAACACATTATTGAGGGTCACGAACAAACCATCAACGTGCGTAGTACAGTCGACGTAGGTACCACCTTCTCATTTACTTTAGAGAAAAGTGTGAAAGAGAATAAGGATTAGGTTACTGCTTCATCTGATAGCTCCTTAGTCGAAGTCAGTGCCAAAAATTCCCCCACCACTTTCTTCAATTCTTCACCACTTGAATAGGCATCAAAGCCACTAAACCTTTGGTTTTGCTTTAGGGCATGTTCAATATTCAATTGCTTCTGAGGCATAGAGTAATGCAATCCCCTATTAGTATAAAGATGAGCCAAGTATTCTTGCTCCGTTTGCCCTGGGGTTGGCACAAATATGGCTTTACTGCCCAAAGCTGCTAAATCCATAATAGTTGAGTAGCCCGGGCGACTAAGTACCACTTTGGCTTCCAGTATTTTCTCCCTCAATTCTTTAGCTCCCAGATGGGCATGATATTCAATGGAAGTCCCCCCTTTGGGAAGGCTTAGAGAGGCCTCCCCGGGCCTACCTGATACAATGATAAACTTACCCTCCATATCTTTTAACTGCTCCAATACCACTTGCTCAAACATGGTTCGCTGTGGCTCAGGCCCTGAAATAAGGGCCAACAGGTCATATTTCTTTTCCGTTTCCTTAACCGGAGACTCAAAACGCGATAAGGCACCTACAAACTTCACATTATCAGGAAATTCAAACTTATGTGATAGGTCTCCCGACAAGTTATTCTCCCCCGCATAATCAGGCACCCAACACTGGGTAAATTTACTTACATAACTGCGTGTAATCTTATTTAACAAGCTCTCCGCAAAAGGCGATTTCACCATCAACTGATGGATGATAAGCACGTTGGGCACATTCACCTTCCATAAACCATATCGGTTATCAGATATCACCGCATCTATTTTATGCTGTTGCACAATGGCTTGTAGCTCCTTTCCTTCTTTATTTATCCTGCTTAAAATCTTAGGAATAGAAAGTGCCATTTTCAGTATCATCCCATCTCCACTTGGGTATTCTATCGCATATCCATGAAAGGTGATTGAATCCAACTGTGGAAATTCTTGCCTTAATAACTCTAAGGGCCTTCCGTCAGCTGCAATAACCACTTCAGCCCCTTGCACCAGTATCTCATTAATAATAGGCACACACCTGGTTGCATGTCCTAAACCCCAATCCAGCGGACAAACCAATATTTTTTTCCTATTCCCCATTTATGCGCCCTAAAGATAAAATTCTGCTCGTGCTCTGGTTCCTGCCAAGTATGAAGAAATTGTGAATGTCGTAACAAATAGCCTAACTTGCATTACATTAAATAATTAAGACAAGGTAAAAATAAAAGCCCCGCTGTTTCCAGCGGGGCTTTTACATGATTGATTAAGAATTAATATTACATCATTCCACCCATACCACCTGGCATTCCGCCTGGCATGCCGGCAGGCATTCCAGCGCCTTCTGCCTCAGGCTCGTCAGCTAATACACACTCAGTAGTTAGCAACATACCTGCAATTGAAGCAGCATTCTCAAGGGCTACACGAGATACCTTAGTTGGGTCAATAACACCTGCAGCAAATAGGTTCTCATATTGCTCAGTCCTCGCATTGAAACCAAAGTCATCTTTGCCTTCCAATACTTTTTGAACAACTACTGAACCCTCACCACCTGCATTAGCAACTATCTGACGCAACGGCTCCTCTAAGGCCCTCCTAACGATTGCAACACCAGTTGTTTCGTCAGCATTATCACCTTCAAGGTTATCTAAACCTTCAATAGCACGGATGTAAGACACACCGCCACCAGGCACAATACCTTCTTCTACAGCAGCTCTTGTAGCATGTAATGCATCATCTACACGGTCTTTCTTCTCTTTCATCTCTACCTCAGTAGCAGCACCAACGTAAAGCACAGCAACACCACCAGCTAGTTTAGCCAAACGCTCTTGCAACTTCTCCCTGTCATAATCAGAAGTAGTCGTTTCAATTTGAGCTTTAATTTGGTTCACGCGTGCCTTGATGTTATCGGTTTCACCAGCACCGTTAACGATGGTAGTATTGTCTTTATCAATAGTGATTTTCTCAGCGGTGCCTAAGTCATCCAAAGTAGCGGCCTCTAGTTTGTAGCCTCTCTCTTCTGAGATAACTGTACCACCAGTAAGGATAGCGATGTCTTCCAGCATAGCTTTTCTCCTGTCACCAAAACCTGGAGCTTTAACAGCAGCGATTTTCAGTGCACCGCGAATTTTGTTTACCACTAGGGTAGCCAATGCCTCACTTTCTACATCTTCAGCTATAATCAATAATGGGCGGCCAGTTTGGGCTGATTTCTCAAGAATTGGCAATAAATCCTTCATAGTACTCACCTTCTTGTCGTAGATAAGAATGTAAGGGTTTTCCAATACAGTTTGCATCTTCTCAGCATCTGTAACGAAGTATGGAGAGATATATCCCCTGTCAAACTGCATACCTTCTACCACTTCAACAGTAGTTTCAGTGCCTTTTGCTTCCTCAACGGTGATAACACCTTCTTTCTTCACTTTCTCCATCGCTTCAGCTATCAGCTTGCCAATAGTGTTATCGTTATTGGCAGAAATAGTGGCCACCTGCTCAATCTTTTGGGTATCATCACCAACTGACTGAGACATGTTTTGCAATGCAGTAACAACAGCATTCACAGCTTTGTCTATACCCCTTTTCAAATCCATCGGATTGGCACCAGCAGCCACGTTTTTCAAGCCTGCGGTTACAATAGCTTGAGCCAATACGGTTGCAGTCGTAGTACCATCACCTGCCACATCAGCAGTTTTGCTGGCTACTTCTTTCACCATTTGTGCGCCCATGTTTTCAACTGGGTCACTCAACTCAATTTCTTTAGCTACACTCACACCATCTTTAGTGATTTGTGGTGCACCAAATTTTTTATCGATAATTACGTTACGGCCTTTAGGCCCTAATGTAACTTTTACCGCATTAGCCAATGCATCTACACCTTTTTTCAAGGCATCCCTTGCTTCAAGGTTAAATGTGATATCTTTTGCCATTTTTTTAAATTTTTTTGGTTATAAAGGTTAAAACTTAGATTAAACAATCGCGAAAACATCTGCTTCACGCATGATAAGGTATTCTTTGCCATCAACTGTAAGCTCAGTTCCAGCATATTTTCCATAAAGTACTTCGTCACCAACTTTTACAGTTAATGGTTCGTCTTTCTTACCTGTACCTACTGCAACCACTTTACCTCTTTGCGGCTTTTCTTTTGCAGTATCAGGAATAATAATACCTGAAGCTGTTTTCTCTTCGGCGGGATTAGCTTCTATAAGTATCCTGTCTGCCAAAGGTTTGATCTTCAATTCTGACATTTTTCTAATAATTAAGGGTTTGACAATTATTTTAAAGGTTATTTTGCATTGGTCTTTTTGCAGATTTTATGCCAGTTGCAGTTAAACGGCTTCTATTAAAAAAACCGGGACAAAATTGCAGTTTTTAAGGTTTGGGGATGATACAAATGTCAGTACTACTGACAGCCTGACATTTTCTTTAATTCTTACTAAGGGTTTTGCTCTCCTTCACCACCGCCAGCAGGCAGTTGCTCCCCGCCTCCAAAATTATCAACCGGAACAGCATTACCTACCCCATTCTCTAGTTGCTCATTCAGTTCAGTATCTGCTTGCTCAACAACTTCTCCACGGTCAATAAAAATATTTGAAGCAAGGCTCAAGAACAAAAGGACACCAGCTAGCAACCAAGTACCTTTCTCAAGGATATCATTGGTCTTTCTTACTCCCATCGCCTGGCCTGAAGAGGAGAAGTCAGCAGCTAAGCCACCACCTTTTGAGTTTTGTATCACCACAATCAGCGTTAAAAGTATGCAGGTGATGATGATTAAAATTGAAATCAAATAATACATATCGTTAGTCTTTAGATTCTTCTAGCTTTTTTATTCGGGCTGCAAAGTAACTGCTTTTTTCGGGATATTTCAAGCTCAACTTTTCATAGGCTTTTATGGCTTTTTCGGTATTCCCCTGCAAGGCATAAATCTTCGCTAAAGTTTCTGTTACCAGGTTATCGTCTTCTTGCACGCTTTGCCTGGCCATTTTGCTCGCTGAGTAGAACTTCTTTTTCCTCTCTTCGGTTGGTTTTGCCTTTTCTTCCTTGGCTTTTGATAGCGATTGTGCTTTAGTGTATTTCAACCATTCACTAAAGCTGTGCTTCTCACCCACGGCAAATTCCTCTTTCTTCTCCTCTTGCTTTTCAGGCTTTGGCGCAGGTTCTACTTTCTTGGCTTCAACCCTCTTTGCTGGTTTCCTTTCTTCCTTTTTCTTCTGTGGTTGGGAAGTTTTTATTGGTTCCCTTTTCTCTATTTCATCAACTATAAGTGATTCTAAAATAGGCTCACCTATCAAACCCTCAGGTATCAAGGCATCATCCTTTATATTGTTAATGAGCCTATACAATGCTACCCTATCATTGGCATATATTGCCGCGAGTTTCAATTGAGCATCGTAGCGAAAGCTATTCTCATTATGGTAATTTTTGGCCAGCAACATATGTGCCGCCTGAAAATACGGAAACTCCTTCACCAATTCTTGAAGGTCCGGTAAACTCTTGCTATCTAGCTTTTGAGGGTCTTTAAGATATACCGAAAATTGGTCCTTATTCATTACCAATTAATTACTGACTTGTTGAAAATGTCCTGTACCAGTTGCTCAATGATTTCTGTCTCCAACTGTTCCTGAACAGTGGATAAGCTCACTGTACTCTCAAACTCAGCAAAACGGGAAAAGGATGTTTCAAAACTTTTGGTTTCTTCAAGTGTGTTGACGTATTGCACGCTTATGGCAATTGTTAACCTGTTCAATGCGGCTGTTTCATTGCCCTGTATTGCCATCGGACGAACATCATACCCAGTTATTTGCCCCTCAATCCTCAGGTCTCCATTTTTTTCAATCAAGTTCAGGTTGGTCTGAGAGATAAATTTATCCCGTAATGCTTCTGTAAAGTTTTGACTCAAAGTGGGGCCCGCCAAAGCAGCATAATTAGGAAACATTTGAATTGAAATAGTTTCGGCATTACCTATATCGGCACCAGTGAAACTATAACCCGAATTACCAATAACACAAGAGTTTAGTACTAAAGTGACAAATAGTAGAAGAAATCTTAACCCTGAAAGGGCGGAAAGCCCTTTCAGGGTTGCATTAGTTGTTATAGTATCTCCTCTCAAAAACATTCTTTACAACTCAAGTTCTTCTATGAGTCCGCTCGCAAATTGCTGGTGGCTAAAGATAAAGTTTTCCGTATCATCAAATAACTCCCTGGCTTCATTACGGCTATTCAAACTAGGTTTATCTGGAAGTGAGGGTATATTAATTTTGGGCATTTAACTATTAAAATATAACCCTAAAAGGACTGCGAACCCTTTCAGGGACTACTTCTTGATGTCATACTCATTTATCTTCCTGTAAAGCGTTCTTTCTGAGATGCCCAATTCTTCAGCCGCTTGTTTTCTACGCCCATTATGCTTCTCTAAAGCCTTTCTTATCATTTCCTTCTCGGTGTCTTGCAGTGAAAGGGTTTCTTCTATTACTTCCTCTGGCTCTTGAAAATCATGATGTTCACTCTTTCTCTGTATATGTATTTCATGTGATGAACCACTCAAAGGCTCTACTTCCTGGTACAACTTTTTAATCAACTGGGCATTATTCTCACTCACTTGCAGGTTACTCTCCTCACTCGAAATCAAATCCAACACCAATTTCTTCATATCATTGATGTCCTTTTTCATATCAAAAAGAACCTTGTACAACAATTCCCTTTCTGAAAACTCAGCAGACTCCTTACCCCCCTCAAACACCACTGGCAGTTGTTTTTGCCCATCATCTGGTATATACCTTCTCAAGGTATCAGCATCAATCTCCCTTTGGCTCTCGATAATTGATATCTGCTCAGTAACGTTCTTGAGTTGCCTGATATTGCCTGGCCAGCGATAGTTCTCTAACACGTTAACAGCATCATCTGTCAACCTTACCGAAGGCATCCTGTATTTCTCCGCAAAATCAGCAGCAAACTTCCTGAATAACAGATGTATATCTTCTTTCCTATCTCTCAACGCTGGCACGGTAACAGGCACTGTATTCAAACGATAATATAAATCTTCCCTAAACTTGCCTTTCTCAATCGCTTCTGGGATATTAACATTAGTTGCAGCTACTATCCTCACATCAGTCTTTAATGGCTTTGATGAACCCACACGAATAAACTCGCCTGTCTCTAGTACCCTTAATAACCTAACTTGAGTTGAAAGCGGCAATTCAGCCACTTCATCTAAAAATATGGTTCCCTTATCTGCTACCTCAAAATAACCCTTTCTAGCCTCATGCGCGCCAGTAAATGACCCTTTCTCATGGCCAAACAACTCAGAGTCGATAGTCCCTTCAGGTATAGCGCCACAGTTAATAGCGAAATATGGCGCATGCTTGCGGCTGCTCATGGAGTGGATAATCTTTGGGAACGACTCCTTACCCGTACCACTCTCCCCAGTCACTAAAACCGTGATATCAGTTGGGGCAACCTGCATGGCGGTATCGATAGCCCTATTCAATAATTGTGAATGGCCAATAATGCCAAACCGCTGTTTTATTCCGTCAATTGTAGCTGACATTCTTTTTCGTTTAAAATCCTAAACAGCCTTACCTAATAAGGTGGCTGGCGTACAATCCTGCACTAAAACATTAACATAATCCCCTGGCTTATAGTTCTCCTTTGGAAAAACTATCACCTTATTTTGACTATTCCTGCCAAACACATGCTCGTCCGATCTCTTGGATGTACCTTCTACCAACACTTTAAATGTATGCCCAACATCCTTCTTATTGCTCACATCAGAAAGTTTCATTTGCAAGTCAATTACCTCTTTCAACCTTTCACCCTTCACTTCTTCAGGTATATCATCCTCGTACTTCCTTTGAGCTAGTGTCTTTGGCCTTTCAGAATACTTGAACATGTAGGCAAAATCATACCCCACCCATTCCATTAAACTGATAGTGTCTTTATGCTCTTCATTAGTCTCTGAACAAAAGCCAGTAATTATGTCAGTCGAAATACCACATCCAGGGATAATTCTCCTGATTGCCTCTATCCTATCCATATACCATTCACGACTATAGCCCCTGTTCATCATCTCCAGCACGCGGCTATTACCCGACTGCACTGGCAGGTGAATATAGTTGCAAATGTTCTCATATTTAGCCATGGTGTAAAGTACATCGTCAGTCATATCCTTCGGGTGAGAAGTAGAAAACCTCACTCTCAAGTCAGGACTAACCAATGCTACCTTCTCCAATAACTGTGCAAAATTTGTAGCGTTCTCTAATTCCTCTTTGCTTGGGTTCTCTTTTTTCAGTCCACCACCCGTCCATAGATACGAGTCAACATTTTGCCCCAGTAGGGTCACCTCTCGGTATCCATTGTCGAATAATTCCTGAGCCTCGGCGACAATAGACTCTGGCTTGCGGCTGCGCTCCCTACCGCGGGTAAAAGGCACTACGCAGAAAGAACACATATTATCGCAACCACGGGTTATAGAAATAAAAGCAGTGATTCCATTACTATTCAACCTTACAGGATTGATGTCAGCATAGGTCTCTTCTTTACTCAACTGAACATTCACTGCCTTTTGCCCTGTTTCAGCTTCAGCAACTAGGTTGGGCAAGTCGCGATAGGCATCAGGGCCTACTACAATATCAACTATCTTTTCTTCTTCGAGCAGCTTGGTTTTCAACCTTTCAGCCATACAACCTAGCACCCCTACAATCAAGTCTTTATTCTTTCCCTTAGCCGCACGAAACTCCTTCAACCTACCACGAATACGCTGTTCCGCATTATCCCTAATAGCACAAGTATTGATAAAAATCACATCAGCTTCTTCCATCTGCTTGGTGGTGCTAAAACCATTATCGGTAAGCACTGAAGCTACTATCTCACTATCAGAAAAATTCATCTGGCAGCCGTAGCTCTCAATGTACAGCTTGCGGCCAGAACTATTCTCACCAGTGACTACAGTTGCCTCCCCCTGCCTTGCCTCGTCAATTACTTTTGATTCATTTGTCAGTTCCATTGCTTCGCCTCTTTTTTAAAAAGGATTACAAAAGTACTCAATTAATTGAGAATAACTGACAAGCTGTCAGGTATTATTCGATAATTAAAGTTTATTTTAACTCAATAATTATGGAACCCTAGTACCAAATTTTGCGTATTCGGGTAATAGTTAAAACAATGATTACAATGAAAAGAATTTTTACCCTTCTACTAGCGCTGGTTTCAACCCTAGCCTTTGCACAAAACGTAGTTACTGACCTAGAAAACTCAAACAGGGTGGGTGTTGAATCAAACAATCACATATTTAGAACGAGTAATGTGCATGTTACCGAACTAAGCAGCCAAGCCGAAATACAAGCCCTCATCCAGGCCTTAATGGTGGGCGGTTGTGTTGAAGTAACAAATATTTCATACACCGGAACACCAAGAGCTACAGGCATTGTGATTGACTCATCTGGTACATTAGGGCTGGATTATGGCGTTTTACTAACCACAGGGCGTGCTAATAATTTTGTGGGACCAAACAATACAGAGAATGAGACCACAAATAACGGTTTAGGAGGTGATACTGACTTGTCTTCATTATCATCAGGAGCTACTTATGATATCGCAATGATTGAATTTGATTTCATCCCTCAAGGTGATACCATATTTGTTGCCGATTTCATTTTTGGTTCTGAAGAGTATCCCGAATATGTGAATACTCAATTCAATGATGTATTTGGTTTTTTTGTTAGCGGCCCAGGTATCACAGGACCATATTCAAACAGCGGAGTTAACACAGCTATTATCCCTGGGAGCAGCATTCCCATAGCAATAAATAACATCAACAATGGTAATACTCAAAGCTACCCTTCAACAGGTCCATGCGAAAATTGTCAATATTATGTAGAGAACGATAGCGGTGTCGCAGTTCAATATGATGCTTACACAGTACCCATGCATCTTGAACATCCAGTAGTTGCTGGTGAAACCTACCACTTTAAAGTGGCAATTGCAGACGTTGGTGATAGGCTATATGACTCAGGCGTACTTATCCAATCCCATAGTTTTTGTGGCGACTCATGGTTGCAAATAGTTCAGTTCAACACTATTCCTCAAGGCGGTTTGACTTATGAATTTGAAAATACTTCTCAAAGGTCAGACAATTATATATGGGATTTTGGTGATGGCAACTTTAGTACAGACGTTAATCCAATTCATACTTACTCTCAACCAGGCACCTACCAGGTTACATTAACCGGTGCCAATGATTGCTTCGATACTACTTATACACAGGAAGTATTTGCAATCGTAACCAATACACAACCAACGGAGGCTACCATCCGTGAGTTTGAGATATACAATACCAGCAGTAATGGTGATTTTATGATGAAATATAATGCTGACATGGCTGAGAGAGTGAGCCTTCGTATAGTAGACATGCAAGGTCGTGTTATATCTGAGCAAGATTTTGGAACAACCAGGTCTATTAGACAAAACATTAATTTGTCTGCCCTATCCCAAGGCATATACGTTGCCCAATTATTAGTTGGCAACCAAGTTCAGGTCAAGAGATTGGTCAGATAATTCACTACAAACAAATTTAAAAGGGAGCTCTTTGGCTCCCTTTTTGTTTCCTCAATTTCGTAATTTTGCAGCGCACTTAATCAAATGCTTTGACACAGAACAAAAAGCTAGCGCTGATAATACTCGACGGTTGGGGAAAAGGCGACGGCACCAAGAGTGATGCCATTGCCAATGCCAACACTCCTTTTTACGATAACTTGATTGCCAATTACCCGCACAGCTGGCTCAAAACCAGTGGTGAAGACGTTGGCCTACCCCACGGACAAATGGGCAATTCAGAAGTAGGTCACCTAAATATTGGTGCTGGCAGGGTGGTTTATCAAGATTTGGTAAAGATTAACCGTGCAGCCCAAGATGGCAGCCTTGCCAGGAACCCAGTTTTAGTGGAAGCCTTGAATAAAGTAGAGAACACGGGAGGGGCATTACACCTCTTTGGTTTAGTGTCTGATGGAGGCGTACATTCTTCCCAAGAGCATTTACATGCCCTTTGCGATATAGCCAAAGAAAGGGGCGTGGAAGATGTTTTCATCCACGCTTTCATGGATGGCCGAGACACAGACCCCCATAGCGGCGCAGGCTACATTGAGAAACTAGAAAGCCATTTGAAAAATTCGGCGGGTACAATCGCCTCAGTTGTTGGGCGCTATTATGCCATGGATAGGGACAAACGCTGGGAACGCATCAAATTAGCGTATGACCTACTGGTTGAAGGGAAAGGGACTCCATTTAAGAGTGCCCTTGAAGGAATAAAAGCCTCCTATGCCGATGGTGTAACCGATGAGTTTATCAAGCCGATAGTGATTACTAAAAACGATAAGCCTGTCGCCACAATCAATGAAGGCGATGTAGTCATCAGTTTCAATTTCCGCACAGACAGATGTAGGGAGATTACCATGGCTCTCACTCAAAAAGACATACCCGACCATGGCATGCATACCCTGGCTTTGCACTACGTAACCATGTCAAAGTATGATGACTCATTCCAGGGAGTGAAGGTTATTTTCGAGAAAGACAACCTGCATAACACTATTGGTGAAGTATTGGCAAAGGCAGGCAAAACACAAGTTAGAATTGCTGAGACCGAAAAATATCCCCATGTTACTTTCTTCTTTTCAGGTGGTCGTGAAGAACCTTTCCAACATGAGAACAGGATATTGGTACCTTCACCCAAAGTAGCCACCTACGACTTAAAACCAGAAATGAGCGCTCCCGAAGTAAGAGATGCCATTATCAATGATATCAATGCTTCAGCCCCTGATTTTATTTGCCTCAATTTCGCTAACCCTGATATGGTAGGCCATACGGGTGTTTATGAAGCAATTGTAAAAGCAGTTGAAACTACTGACTCATGCGCACAAGCCGTTGTTGAAGCAGGACTTGCAAAAGGCTATTCATTTATCATAATTGCTGACCACGGTAATGCTGACTTTGTAATCAACAAAGATGGCAGTCCTAATACGGCCCATAGCACTAACCCCGTACCTTGTGTATTGATAGATAGCGATTATCAACAAATAAAAAACGGAAGGCTAGCGGACATCGCACCTACCATCTTAACCATACTTGGAATTGACATACCAGAAGAAATGTCTGGTAAAATGCTGGTTTAAGACCTTATTGCATCAACTGGGTTGAGCCTTGAGGCAATCCAGGCAGGGATAATACCTGCTATCAAACCAATACCCACTGAAATAGCCAAGCCCATCAGTATATTGGCAATGGTAAGGGCCAAATCCATCTCAAACTGATAGCTGGCTGCAATGCTGCCTACATATACGATGATTAATCCAGCGGAGCCACCAATGATGCAAAGAAACACGGCCTCAAACAAAAACTGAAGCAGAATGAAATAGTTCTTCGCTCCTAATGCTTTCTGTATGCCGATGATATTGGTTCTCTCCTTCACCGATACAAACATGATGTTGGCTATCCCAAAACCTCCTACCAATATCGCGAATATACCTATGAACCACCCGCCTATATCCATGATACCAAACAGACTCTCAAGATTAGCGGACAAAAGACTTATCTCGTTCAATGCAAAATTATCATCTGCTCTTGGCGGCAGCCTGCGGATAGAACGCATGATTCCAGTCAACTCATCCATCAACTGTTGATTGCTCACGCCCTCTCTTGCTTCAACCATAATAAAAGGGTTAAATCGCTCCTTTCTGATATCCATCAGGTTTCTGCTATACTCTACAGGAAGAACCACTTGAGTATCTGAACTGTTACCAAACATGCTATCACCTTCTTTGGTAAAAACCCCAATCACCTTCACCTTGCGGCCTTTTATCTTTATCTCCTTACCAATAGCCCGCCCATTGGGAAATAACCCCGCTGCTACTGTATAACCTATCACAGCTACATTTTTACCTCCTGCAAACTCAAAAGGAGTAATATATCTGCCTTGCTCCAGCCCAAAATCTTTTAACCTGTCATACCCTTCTGAAACACCTACAACAGACACATTTTCCAAACTACTGCTCTGATACTCAACAGTACTATTTCTAGACACCATAAAAACCACGGACTCGGCCGTTTGGCTTCTTTTCCTCACATCCTCCATCTCTTTTACTGTTGGCACAGGACGCATAAAATACTTCCACCAGGGATAACCAGGGCCAAAAGTCCACGGCCACTTTTGGATGTATATGACGTTATCCCCCAGTGACTGGACGCTGTTTTTCACATTGCGTTCCATAGAGTCAACCACTGTAAAAACAGAAATAATGGCCAAAATACCAATGGTAATACCCAGCAATGACAAGGTGGTTCGCAGTTTGTTAACCACCAAGGCATTCACCGCCATCAAAATACTTTCCTTAAACAGCCTTATAAAAAGCATCGCTTTTCTTTATTCTTTGGGCAAAAATCAGATAAATTTCCCCAGCGGAGAAACCTTTTATGTTTTTTTTGGAAAGTGCCGTAAACCAAGAATAAATTTTACCTTTGAAACTTCATAAAATCAAGCTAATAATCAAGGCAAGGGTTTTAAGATAATCGCACTAAAAAAGGCTAAATTTTCGGGTATCTGATGAGTGAGTTAAAAAAGATTAACAACGCATTAATTTCTGTTTTTTATAAAGACAATCTGGCGCCTATCGTGAAAAAACTTCACGAGCTGGGAGTAACCATCTATTCTACCGGAGGAACACAAAACTTCATAGAGGAGCAGGGTGTACCCGTTGAAACCGTGGAGGGATTAACTTCTTACCCATCTATCTTGGGTGGAAGGGTTAAAACACTTCACCCAAAGGTTTTTGGTGGCATCTTAGGCAGAAGAGAATTGGAATCAGACTTGCTCCAACTCGAGGAATACGAGATACCGCAAATTGACCTAGTAATTGTTGACTTATACCCTTTTGAAGAAACTGTTGCTTCAGGTGCTTCTGAAACAGATATCATCGAAAAGATTGACATAGGTGGTATTTCACTCATCAGGGCTGCTGCTAAAAATTTTAGGGATGTGCTCATCGTTTCTTCAAGAAACGAATACCCAGAGCTACTGGATTTATTAAATGATAAGAATGGGTTTACTGACCTTTCAGACCGCAGAAACCATGCAGTAAATGCCTTCAATACTTCTTCTCATTACGACACGCATATATTCAACTACTTCGCCAATGGTGAAGCCAAAGCCTTTAAGCAGAGCATCCAAAAAAGTCAGGTGCTTCGATATGGTGAGAATCCACACCAAAAAGGTATTTTCCATGGTGATTTAGATACGCTATTTGATAAACTACACGGCAAAGAACTATCTTACAATAACCTGTTGGACGTAGATGCAGCAGTAAGCTTGATAGCTGAATTTGAGGAATGCACTTTCGCTATCTTGAAACACAACAATGCCTGCGGCATAGCTAGCAGAGAGAAACTAGTTGATGCTTGGAAAGATGCTCTTGCTGGCGACCCAGTTTCAGCCTTTGGTGGTATTTTAATCACCAATCGTGAGATTGACAAAGAAACCGCAGAAGAGATAAACAAACTGTTTTGTGAAGTAGTTATCGCTCCAGCATATAATTCTGAAGCGCTAGACATACTAAAGAGCAAAAAGAACCGTATTATACTCGTTCAGAAACCCTGCGAACTTCCCACCTCGCAATTCCGAACGCTGCTCAACGGTGTTGTAGAGCAAGACAAAGACCTTAAAGCGGAAACTAAAAAAGATTTGAAAACGGTGACTAAAAAATCACCAACTGAAAATGAAGTGAAAGACCTTCTTTTTGCGAATAAAATTGTGAAACACACTAAGTCAAATACTATTGTTCTTGCAAAGAATGGACAGCTGTGTGCTAGTGGGGTTGGTCAGACTTCACGCGTTGATGCATTGAGGCAAGCCATCATTAAAGCAGAGGCCTTTGGCTTTGACCTTAATGGAGCTGTGATGGCATCAGATGCTTTCTTCCCCTTTCCTGATTGTGTTGAGATAGCAAACCAAGCAGGCATCACTGCCGTAATACAGCCCGGAGGCTCTGTGAAAGACCAAGACTCTATCGACTATTGCGACAATGTAGGCATAGCAATGGTAATGACTGGCACTAGGCATTTTAAACACTAATAACCTATGGGATTTTTTGATTTTTTTACCCAGGAAATTGCGATTGACTTAGGCACCGCCAACACCCTTGTCATCAACAATGATAAAGTAGTTGTTGATGAACCATCTATCGTGGCTATTGATAGGCGCACAGAGAAAGTAATTGCCGTTGGAAAAAAAGCCATGCAAATGCATGGAAAAACCCATGAGAACATAAAAACCATTCGCCCACTGAGAGATGGCGTGATTGCCGACTTTCAGGCTGCTGAAGCCATGATAAAGGAATTTATCAAGATGGTGAACAAGGGCAAGAGCGGTATGTTTAACCCATCATTAAAAATGGTAATCTGCATTCCCTCAGGTATAACTGAAGTAGAGAAACGCGCGGTGCGTGACTCTGCCGAGCATGCAGGAGGTAAAGAGGTTTACCTGATACAGGAACCCATGGCAGCAGCTATTGGTATTGGCATTGACGTCGAAGAGCCAATGGGTAACATGATTATCGACATAGGCGGCGGTACCAGCGAGATTGCAGTAATTGCCCTGGGCGGTATCGTGTGCGACCAATCTGTACGGGTGGCTGGTGATGACTTCACTGCTGATATTGAAGATTACATGCGTCGCCAGCACAATATTTTGATAGGGGAAAGAACGGCTGAACGCATCAAAATTGAAGTGGGCGCTGCAATGACAGAACTAGAGAACCCACCACCCGATTTTGCAGTGCACGGCAGAGACTTAATGACGGGCATCCCAAAGGAGATTAGCGTTTCTTATGTAGAAATTGCCCATGCCCTGGATAAGTCAATCACCAAAATTGAGGCGGCTATTTTAAACGCGCTGGAAATGACTCCACCTGAGCTTTCAGCAGATATTTATAGAACAGGTTTGTACCTTGCCGGCGGTGGCTCAATGCTCCGTGGATTGGACAAACGCATTTCATTGAAAACAAAACTACCGGTGCACATTGCTGAAGACCCATTGAGGGCTGTTGCGCGCGGAACAGGAATCGCATTGAAAAATGCGGATAGGTTCCCATTCCTTATCAGGTAAATTTCAGCGGTAGCAGGCTGTAGGATGGATTTATATAATGAGAAACATCTTTCTGTTCATATGGAAAAACCATGTTATATTCCTCTTTGTCCTGCTCGAAATTTTCTGCTTCACACTTATCATCAGGCATAATCGGTACCAACAAGCCAGTTTTGTAAATGCTTCCAATGCCATCTCAGGCAACATGGTGCAAGCCTATACCAACGTTACTGAATACTTTGCACTGAAAAAAGCCAATGAACAACTGGCCAAAGAAAATGCCCGCTTTCACGCAAGAGAGCCCCAATCCTACTATAAATACGACCATGAAGTGTTTCAAATTAAGGATAGTATTTACGTGCAGCAATATACCTACATTACCGCACAGGTAATCAACAACTCAGTAAACAAACGAAACAATTATATCACACTTAACCGTGGTAGCAAACAAGGTATTGAACCTGGTATGGGGGTTATTTCACCCCAAGGTTATGTTGGTGTGGTAACCGATGTTTCCCAACACTTTTCAGTGGTGCAATCGTTTCTCCATAAATTGTCCAGTGTAAGTGCCAAACTTTACAAAAGCAACTATTCAGGGATAATGGAATGGCCAGGACGTTCTTCTACTTATGGCCTGCTCAAGGATATTCCCGGCCATGTGGAGCTAAACAAGGGCGATACCGTTGTAACTACCTCCTTTTCGATGGTTTTTCCTCAGGGAATTACGTTAGGGACTATTGAAGAACCCGAGTTGAATACCAGCACCAACTTTTATGATATCAAAGTAAAACTATCAACAGACTTTCAAAAGCTAGACCATGTTTATATAGTAAACAATCTTTTGAAAAAGGAACAATTGGAGTTGGAGCAATTAGCAAAGCAAGAAGATGCTGAATAATATATTGAGACATATATTTCGTTTCACGGTGCTTGTATTGATACAAATCTTTGTATTGAACAACATCCAATTGGGCGGTTTCATCAATCCATATTTATATGTGTTATTTATCCTGTTATTGCCTTTTGAAATACCAGACTGGTTGCTTTTATTCATTGCACTGGTAGTGGGACTGACCATTGATATGTTTGCCAATACCCAAGGGATGCATGCTGCAGCTACCGTTTTCATGGCCTTCCTTAGACCCTTTATGCTCAGTCTCATTAGCCCCAGGGATGGCTATGAGTTTGGCACCAAACCATCCATAGCTCATATGGGCTTCACCTGGTTTATAACCTATGCTTCAATACTGGTATTTCTCCACCACCTGCTACTTTTCTACATAGAAGTCTTCCGTTTTAGTGAATTTTTCAGAACTTTTTTCCGTGTGATAGTCAGTTCACTATTTACACTCGTATTGATATTGATTACGCAATTTCTTTTTCCGGCTAAAAAGCCACGCTAATGGGTAGCAAGTATGCAGAACGACGATATATAATAATTGGGGCACTAGTCCTACTAGGACTCATTTTTATTATCCGTTTGTTCTTTATCCAGGTAATGGATGACAGTTATAAGCTATCTGCTGAAAGCAATGTTCTAAGGCACATTACCAAATACCCTGCCCGTGGGCTCATCTTCGACCGCAATGGTGAGTTACTGGTTTCAAACAAGGCTTACTATGACCTTATGGTGGTGCCTCGCCAGATAACCGAGAAAATGGACACCAACAAGCTTTGCCAAATATTGGACATCACCAAAGAGGATTTTATTAGCCGGATGCAGAAAATCAGCAAATACTCAAGGTTTAAGCCTTCAGTGTTTGAGAAACAGTTATCCGATGCCAACTACGCCCCCCTGCAAGAAAAAATGTACCTATTTCCAGGCTTTTTCGTGCAAACCCGTACACTGAGGAAATACCCAGATAATATCGGCGGGCATATACTGGGATACATTGGGGAAGTAAACCAGGTTGCTATTGATAAAGACCCCTACTATACACAAGGAGACTATATTGGCGCCAGTGGATTAGAAAAGTACTACGAAGAAGATTTGAGGGGAAAGAAAGGAGTACAAGTGGTAATGGTAGATGTGCATAATCGGGTAAAGGGAAGTTTCCAATCGGGCAAATATGACTCAGCTGCAGTTGCAGGTAAGGATCTCATACTTACCCTGGATGCTCAGCTTCAGGAGTATGGAGAAGCCTTGATGAAAAACAAGATAGGAAGTATAGTGGCCATTGAGCCTGAAACAGGGGAAATACTGGCATTGGTTAACAGCCCCACCTATGACCCTAATTTATTGGTGGGTAGGGCGCGCTCAAAAAACTACTCCATCCTGAACAATGACACCCTAAAGCCATTATTCAACAGGGCTTTAATGTCGTCACAAAACCCACCCGGGTCCACATTTAAACTCGTTAATGCATTGATTTCGCAACAATTTGGAGTGGTAACACCAACTACCCGCTATGGTTGCCAAATGGGTTATCGCGCAGGTAGTTTTAGAATGGGCTGCCACTCTCATCCATCGCCTCAAGACTTAAGAGGCTCTATTCAACACTCATGTAATGCATACTACGCCAATGTTTTTAGAAACATCTTAGATAAGAAAGGACAAACCGTATCTGAGAACTTTCAGGATTGGAGAGACTTGGTAGTGGAATTTGGCTTAGGCAATAAACTAGGCATCGATCTGCCTAACGAACTTAGTGGAAATGTACCATCAGTAGGGTTTTATGACAAGTATTACGGTGAAGGTAGGTGGAAGTCCCTAACTGTGGTTTCATTAGCCATCGGACAAGGGGAATTAGGAGCCACCCCATTGCAATTAGCCAATATGACGGCAGCTATCGCCAATGAAGGTTATTACATCACCCCGCACCTGTTAAGACAAATAAAAAGTGAGCCAGGAATTATGCATGGCAAGAGACATGATATTCCGATTGAAAAAGAGTATTTCAAAGTAGTAAAAGATGGTGCCGAAAAAGTAGTCCTTGCAGGAACTGGGGCACGCTCAAAAATACCCGGCATTATTATGTGTGGTAAAACAGGTACTGCACAAAACCCACATGGTGAAGACCACTCCATTTTTATAGCCTTTGCCCCAAAAGAAAATCCTCAAATAGCAGTAGCAGTATTTGTTGAAAACGGTGGGGGTGGCAACAAATTTGGCGCACCCATTGCAAGTCTTGTCATTGAAAAATATCTTAACGATACAATAGCGAAATCAAGACTAGAATTTGAAAAACGCATTTTAGAAGCCAATTTAATATCGGGTGAAAAATCAAAGAAATGAGGCAGCAAAGGCACATATTCGAAGGGATTGACTGGCTGATGGTAGGCCTTTACTTTCTATTGGTATTTATGGGCTGGATAAATATCTATGCTGCTGTTTATAATGAAGAACACCAAAGCATTCTTGACCTAACACAACGCTATGGCAAACAGTTGATGTGGATAGGCTTCGCTGCTGCAATGGCAATCGTTATGTTGATGATAGATGGTAAGTTTTATCCAGCCTTTGCTTACCCCATATATGGAACCATAATACTCACTTTGATACTGGTGTTGCTTTTCGGGAGAGAGGTAGCTGGCTCTAAATCATGGTTTGAAGTGGGGAGCTTCAGGGTTCAACCAGCTGAGTTTGCCAAGTTTGCAACTTGTTTGGCCCTATCAAAGTACTTGAGCAGCCTCACTTCTAATATGGAAACGCTACGAACCAAACTTACTGCTGCTGTCATAATTGGCCTACCTGCCTTATTAATATTATTGCAAAACGATACGGGTTCGGCGTTGGTCTACGGCTCCTTTCTGCTTGTTTTGTATAGGGAAGGCCTTCCAGGCAACTTTTTGGTTCTGGGGCTCATAGCCGTTATTGTATTCATCACTACCCTGCTTTTCAATGTTCAAACCATGCTTATAGTATTGGCTGTAGCTGGCCTGGTTGCCTATTTCTTTAGTAACCGAAAGCGAAATGACATCATATTAATTGTAGCTGCCTTTGCTCTTTTTAGCGGAATGTCATACAGCGTAAATTATGTAGTTGAAGAAGTGTTGGAACCCCACCAACGCAATAGAATTTATGTTTTGCTGGGCAAAGCTGATGACCCACATGGGGTTGGCTATAATGTTGCCCAGTCAAAAATTGCAATAGGTTCTGGTGGGCTATCTGGTAAAGGTTTTTTAAATGGAACGCAAACCAAATACGACTTTGTACCCGAACAGAGCACTGACTTTATCTTTTGCACAGTAGGCGAAGAATGGGGCTTTCTGGGCACAACTATGGTTATTCTTCTTTTCCTCGCCTTGATGATACGCATCATTTTTGTAGCCGAACGGCAACGCTCTCCATTTAGTAGAATATATGGCTATGGCGTGTTTGCCATACTATTTTTCCACTTTGCCATCAATATCGGTATGACGATAGGCTTGGCCCCTGTGATTGGCATTCCTTTGCCCTTCTTTAGTTATGGAGGGTCTTCGTTATGGGGCTTTACCCTACTACTTTTCATTTATATCAAACTAGATGCCCACAGACTCTATATCCTCAGGTAACTAGTTGATTATCCCAATAATCCTGTAAACATTCCAAATGCTCATAAAGAAGGGGCTAAACTTGTTTCTACGATACTGCTCTTCTTCGCGCTTCCAAAAGTGCAGGTCATGTACCGGATATAGGTACCCAAATCTATATGAAGTGTGATCCTTGAACTTGGTAGTCATTCTCTCCACGTCGTAACGGTATCTTGCTTCTTGCTCTCTCACTATTTGCAAGGCTGTATTCCTGATTGTTGCAGCTTCTGTTAATAGTTCGCTGTGGTCTTTACCGTCTTTTAGCAACTTACTCTCTCTCTTGTTTAAAAGGTAAGAAAGGGTATGTTTTCTATGCAGTGCCCTATAGAGAAGCACCTCAGTTCCCGCCACCATTTCATCCAACAGTCTTCTTTTCTCATCAGGAAGTGTAGTGTAATAATTTCCAGCTTTAAAACCATCCAACTCTCGCTTGGTCTTTACGATAAATTCATCCAATACTGGCAATATCCTCTCCCTAATAGCCCTTACGCTATCTATTGGAGCTTTTTTAGCCATCCATTCGTAATGATGCTTTGGCCTAGGGTGAAATTCTAATGCAAACTTCTCAGGCAATTCATCAGTTACCGTCATAGCAGTCATGTAACGCATCAATTCTTTATCTTTCAGATATTCATCCTGAAGTGCTACATTTTTTTTGAAAAACTCAGTCACCTGCTCATTATCAAACATATCCTCAATAAACATAGTAGGATATACCTCTTGCTCCTCCCTATTAATGCTATGTTTCCAACTCCATCGTGCGATACTCCAATCAAACAACCAATATCCCCACTCCCATCCTGAAGAAAACGTGATATGACCAGGTATTTGCAAAGAGTCCATCAATAGTATATCATCCAATCTACCACTTAAATAAGGTAATAGAAATAATGGTATTGAGCTATCAAACGTCACCCAATAGGCTGATTCAGGATAATACCAAGTTTCACGCACATCCTTCTCTTTCATCATTTCATCAAGCATGTGCCTTAGGTTTTCATTCTGATACACAGGAGCCTTTTCCTCAGATATCGTATAAAACATCACCGTGTGGATTAGCACTCCTCTTTTCTTATCCAGGGCTGCCTCTTCCTCACTCATTTCATAGTCTTTTTTCTTCTTCTTCTTTTTCTTGCCGCCCAACTCTTCTGTCTCTTTTACAACATGCTTGCGACCCATCAATTTAGCACCATGTTCCTCGCTCAGTAATTTACCTAAATGCAATTGCAAACGCTTTTTCTTTTTCACATTACCGCTGGTAAACTCAGTACTTGAAAATTCTACATTCAACACATCCCAATCGGCTGCAAAAAGCATGGCAGTGCGTTTAGTGATTTGGGTCTGCTTGCTTCGCCATGATGCAGGCCAGTTCCTATACAGCTGAAAGGCTTTTTGTTGCAACATGTGCAGCGAAACATCCACTCCTGCTATCACTCCTCTTTCATGGCAGTAATCCACCATTTGCTTAGAAAATTCAGGCCATTCCTTCAAATCAATACTTTCCAGAAGATTGAACTCAAAATAGTTCTGTCCGTTTCTTGCCAACCAGTCAATGTATTCTTTCACCAATTCAATCCCTTGGGGAAACTCATGATCCAATAAAGGTTCTGTTAATTCTAAGGGGTGCTGTGTGTGTAGGTGAAAACCGGCTTTATCAAACCTTGGTTGAGCTTGCCATACCGTATTTCTTTCCACTGGTAATTTATCCCACCTAGGTATAAAAGTTTCCTTGGGGTGATAAAACTTAAAGCCCAGTCTCTCTTGCAATAAACCGTATAAGGCATTGCTCAATCCAACGTAGGTTGGTGTTTCTAGTTTTAGGGTCAACGTATCAGCAATCCCCCCTATTGACCAAGTATACCAATGCTTGGGGTAATGCAAATATGGGCTGGTGGTGTTCTCTTCAAATTCGGTTGGCTCCTTAGCTTTTTCAGCGTCAATATCGGGTAGAATTATTTGCTGCTTACTTCCAGCCTTGTTGATATCCACCTCACATTGGCAAGCTTGTTCCAACAATTTCTGAACATCCCTTATAGCCGCCCCACTAATTGGATTATCTTGGTTTTCCTGTGAAGTTATAATAGAAATGTTTTCCTGCGCTACAGCGCTTATGGAAAACAGAAGTAATAGGACTAAAATTCTCATGCCGACAAAAGTACAAATAAGCCAACGCATCAATGTGAATATTTTGAGTAAAACCACCTTGCAATTTTATAAACTTACCTCAATGGTTTTACTATTTTGCGCTCTCATTGTGACAACATCAACTCCAATACCCGGAACCCTCGACACCACACACTCATGCGGATACTGTGGTGAAAAAGCTGGTGTAGTGCTTTATTCAACCGATGATATCACTGGAAAATTATACACCATCAATCAATGCGATAGATGTAATGCATATTTTCTTGCACCAAGGCCGACTCCAGAACAACTTGGTGAGGCATACCAGAAAGAATACTACGGAAAGGGAGAGGACAAATTTAAAGAGTCGTGGATAGAAAACTTATTGGATAAGTTCAGGGAGCGAAGGGCTAAACTAATTACTGACCATCTGGATGACACAGGTAAAGTACTGGACATTGGTTGTGGAAATGGTACGTTTCTGAGCTTGGTAAATCAACACAGCAAAGCTGAAATGCACGGTATAGAATTACCTGGAGGTTCTGCCGAGCGTGCTGCCAAGGTTGAAGGTATTAATCTGAAAATTGGTGCTTTAGAAGCCGATGATTATGAACCCAATACTTTTGATGCCATCACATTATTTCATGTATTTGAGCACTTAGATAAGCCTAAGGAGACGCTCGATATAATCACCTCCATTCTAAAACCTGAAGGTTTTCTTGTAATGTCATTCCCAAATATTGATAGCTGGCAAAGTCGCCTGTTTAAGGGTAAATGGTTCCACATGGATGCACCAAGGCACTTGTTTTTCTTTACGCCAAAAGACTTTATAGATCTAATGAATGAATTTGGTTACGATGTAATACAGGAAAAACATTTTAACTTGGAATATAACCCTTACGGCACTCAGCAAAGCATTTTGAATGCTCTACAAAAAAAGCGCGAGATACTTTATGAAGTGCTGAAAGGCAACCATCATTATGCTGATGATTACAGCAAATTCAACCTCTTTTTGCAGAAGTTTTTCTTTCTATCAACGGGGCCTCTATTCATACTACTTGATGCAATTGAATCATTATTCAAGAAAGGCGGCACCGTGGAATTTGTTTTGAAAAAGAGAAGCTGAAACTACCACTGGGTCATACCATCTTCTATCAAAATGCTCATCTCATCAATGGTGAAAATCATCCCACCTTTGGTTTGGCATTTCACATTCCTGAACCTTACAACATCTCCTTCTTTCATATCATCAGTAGCATAAAGCATCTCTTTGGTAAATTTATAGGAGTCAGAAGAAAGTTTTTTGTTCTCGCCTCTCACCTTATACTCCATGTCAAATGAAAGCACAGTCATCTTTTCATTCAACTCGGGAATATGACCTGTGAGCTTTCCTACCGTTCCCAGTTGCATTTTATGTACTTTCTCACCGCTTTTCTTGCCGCACACTAATACAACTGGTGTAAGCTCTATCACTTTTCCAATTTTCTCAGCAACCTGCTGCTGGCTTTCCACCACTTGTGTTTTAACAATCGTGTCTCTTACCATCTCATGTTTCTTTTCCATCTTTTCATCCAATACAACTTCTACGGTATCTTCAGTAATCATCACTGAAGGTTCAATCTCTTTTTCTGGCTGGTTAACTTCCACTACTGGCACATCAATTGGCTCAGTAATTATCACTTCTTGGTGAATGTAAGGCTCTTCTTTTTTCTCAAATGGATTAAAAATGAATAGCAAAAGCAGCAATAGGGCGGTAAAGCTACCTGCTGTCCATAACCAAAAGCGCAGTGTTTTATAAAAGGGTAGCTTCATAGCCTTGTATGAAGCCAACACCTTACTAAAGTTTTTATGCTTCAGTGCCTGCTCGTCGCTAACCTTTGGCGAATCAATATTTATATTAAAATCACTCATTACAAATAGTATTATTGCTTCATAAGCTTTCGTATTTTCTCAATTACCCTATGTGTTTTTACCCTGGCATTTGTTTCAGTAATGTCTAAAATATCACCTATTTCTTTGAAGGACATTTTCTCAAAGAAGCGCATCTGTATCAACTCCACTTCCTCCATGTTTAGCTTTTTAATAGTTGTAAGAACCATTTGTAGACGCTCTTCATGCTGGTCCTCTTCTATCTCATCCATCATATCACCCAAGCTCTCTGTGGTAACATTCACTACTCTTTGCCTATTTTGCTGTCTGAAGAACATTCCGATTTCATTCTGCGCCACCCTATACAACCATGCACTGAAAGGTAACCCTTTAAACTTGTAATCCCTTAATTTAAAAAGCGCTTTGGCAAATACTTGGGAAGTCACATCACCAGCCGTATCTTCATCGCCAACCCGCTGCAACACGAACCTATATATCTGCAAAAAGTACTTCTCGTAGATAGGTGCAAAGGCTTCAGGTTTGCGCAAGGCAAGCCTAAGCTGCTCCTCCTCAAGGCTGATAGCTTCCTGGGTTTGATGATATTTACTATGGCTCAAATCCATTAAAGTGGCTGGACTTTTACTTTAATAATGCAAGGATGGATATTCGTTACAAAGTTGATGGACATCAATAATAAACGCTATGAAAACAAAAAACTGATGTGGACCCTTTAGATGGTCATGCCGCCATCTACATTAAAAATTGCTCCGGTAATATAAGTAGCTTCATCGCTGGCCAAGAAACAGTACATATTGGCAATATCCTCTGGCTTGCCTAATCTATTCAACGGAACTTTTTCCGCCATGATATCCAATATCTTATCAGGCACGCCAGCTATCATATCTGTTTGAATAAACCCTGGTGCCACAGCGTTTACCCTGATTTTATTCTTACCTAACTCACGGGCCCATACCTTAGTCATACCAATAACACCTGATTTAGCTGCCACATAATTGGTTTGCCCAAAATTGCCGTAATGTGCCACAACGGAAGATGCATTAAGTATAACACCCCCATTTTCACGCATCAATTCTTCCGCTTGCTTGGTGCATAGAAAAACACCTTTTAGGTTCACAGCTATTACCTTATCAAAATCTGCTTCAGTAAGCTTTTTCAATGTGTTATCTCTCACGATACCAGCATTATTGACTAACACGTCCAACCTCTTGTATTTCTCCTTGATGTGCTTAAACAATGCAACGACAGAAACTGCTTTAGCCACATTAGTTCCTATGAATTCGACATTACTACCCAATTCTTGCGCAGTTACAATGCCTCGTTCTTCATTAATATCAGCTATGATAACCTGTGCGCCTTCACTGGCAAACTTGGCAGCAGTCGCTTTACCAATACCAGAACTCCCGCCTGTGATAAGAGCTATTTTACCAGCTAACCTGCTCACTAGTATTTAACTTTAAGTTCAACAGAGGCTGACTTATAGAGATCAGATTTAAGCTCAATCTTCCTCTCAGTAATACCATCGGAGATAGATACATTGGCAGTATTAGGAGGTATTGTACCTAAATTGTGAGCATATAGAGTTAGGTAGGCGATTGAACCACTTGGTAAAGTGAGATTGATTTTCTTTAAATCCTTGGTAATCTCATATTTTGATAAAATCAAACTATCGTTAAGGTATAATGAGATAATATCGCCATCCAAAATTTTATCATCCCAAACTCTAATTTCAATCCTGGTGTTTTTAAACTCCAATTCCTCTGGTGGCACATATTTACTCACGGGTCTTCCATTAATGGCGTATGGCAACTTGAAAGCGTTGGGGTTCTTTGGTTCTGCCGACCTTTGAGGTCTATCATCAATAGCGCGCCATTGCTGCCTAATTGGCCCACGCTCTTCAGCCACTTCCTCTTTCTCTTGCTTCTCAGGTTGAAACTCTGAAGCTACTTCTTGTGTCTCCTCCTTTTCTTCTTCCTCTTCTTCCTCCTCGCCTTTAAACTTCCAAAGCTTGATGGATTTGTCTGTGCCCCCAGAAAGAATTCGCTTGCCATCAGGGTGGAAGGCTATAGCCCTGACGGGGCCATTGTGCTCTTCGTTCTCATACTTCTTCTCTCCCGAATCAACATACCATATATTAAAACTATACCTATCCGTGCCGCTTATTAAGAGGCTATCCCCAGCTGAAAAGTATATATGGCTACGAGCCCAGGGATTACCGCTTGTGCCCTGGTAGGTCTTCAATACAGAACCCGAGTTCACGTCTAAAATTTGAATTTCCCCGCCCTGAAACCAAGCAGCCATTTTATTGCCATCCTTGCTGAAACTAAATGAAGTAAGTTTTTTATCGGGATATGTTTTCTTCTTGGTGATAGCACCTGATTCCATATTCATATGAATCAAGTCAGAACCTACGCTAAATATGAGGTGCTTGCCATCTGGTGCCACTGCCCCATACTCTATGCTCTTATCAGTAAAGTCATGGACAATAGTTGGGTAATTATTAGAATCTATTGGTGTGGTGCACAAATAAGCAGTTTCCCCGCCAAATATCACAGATTGGTCATCAGGGCTGAAAACTACAAAGTTGATTGCCGTACTTGATGTTTTGTCATTCATCAAGTACGGCGTCTCCCGAAATTTCTTTCCAGTTGTTAAATCCCAAACTATCACAGTACCATACCCAAATGCAGCTGCCAGCATTTTGCCATCATTGCTGAATGAAATATGATTGACCTTTGAAGGATGCCCGTTGTAGCGTCTCACCACTTGGCCACTCTCAGTATTCCAAAGTATAACCGAGCCCTTGCTCCCCCCACTGACAAAATATTTACCATCTTTGCTAAAGGTAACAAACTCCACAGGGTCTTTATGCCCTTGAAATCCACGAATTTCCTCCATCTCCACTTCATCTTCTTTGTCCTCTTGCGCAAAAAGCACCGCAGGAAAACACATACCGAGCAGCAGTATAAAAATGGAAAACTTGTTTAACAACACGCTAATTTTATCTTACCCTGATTTATGAGAGGGGCTAAATTTAATGAAATAGTCCTTTCCTTTGATTTCATTTTTGACCTGGCTATTTTTAAACGCAAAAAAGCCCCAGAATTAACTGGAGCTTTTAGATTGAGTTTGTAAAGGTTTTACCCTTTAATCTTAAAGTAAGTCTACTTTTTCCAAAGGCACCAATAACGATATCTACGGCCATATCCACTGCATTGCCACATAGCAGCAAACCCCTTAAACTTCTGCGTCACAACTATAGGCTTATGGTTTGTATGCAACTAAGATAATAGCTTTCTACAAGCGTTATCGATTATTAAGACTAGTTTAACTTAACACCAGTAGCCTCAAACACCAATTGCAACTCTGGTTCAGTAATCGCTTCTATTTCTTCTTGCGATTTGCCGGCATCTTCAGCATAATGCCTTAAATGGTCTACAGGTATGGTATCATAAGAGGCAACCCCTTTCATTACGGCTGTCTTGCCGCCGCAATCCATAGGCACAAAAAACCCATAATCTTTGAATGTAACTCGCATTTCTTCTTCATTTCCCAAGTCAACATTCATCCAGCAGCCTTTTTTCTGGCAACACTCATTTATTTTGGCTTCAATTATCATCTCTTTTTGCTCACCGTGTTCAACAAGGCTTGTTATTTGATTGGCAGCTACTACGTCAGCCACTTCAAAATCATCACCAAAAACACCTTCGGCTTGTTCTGTAGTTTCTTCATTTGTGTCCAGCTCTTTTTGCCCAGTATTAGTTTGAGTGCAAGCCGCCAATCCAGCAAATAGGAACAGGAAAATGTAATTTTTCATTTATTGGTTTGTTTAAGTTAGGCCACAAAAATACCCTTTTCTTAATAAGCTGTAAACATTTTATATCTTGCTGGCTTAATCACTTCAATGAGCATGAACGAGAGAAAAGCAACGCTGCTGCAGGCTTTCATTCCAATAATATTCTTAATAGGCCTACTCAGCCTAAACGTATACCTTTTTGGGGAAGACACAAACTACGGACCGAACCAAATTGCACTTATACTATCTGCAATGGTTGCAGTTATTATAGGCATAAGGCTTGGCATGAAATGGAGGACCCTTGAAAAAGGAGTGGTAAAAAGTATAGCTTCAGCAATGCCTGCAATATTGATACTAATGATGATTGGAGCCCTGGCTGGAACATGGATGATAAGTGGAGTTGTGCCTGCTATGATATACTATGGCTTGCAAATTCTTAACCCCACTATTTTTCTATTCGCAGCCTGTATAGTATGCGCCTTTGTGTCTTTGGCTACTGGTAGTTCATGGTCAACTGTTGCAACGGTAGGTATTGCATTGCTTGGAATAGGAAAAGCACTTGGGCTGCACGAGGGTTGGGTAGCTGGTGCCATCATATCAGGTGCTTATTTTGGCGATAAAATGTCTCCTCTATCTGATACCACTAACCTCGCTCCTGCCATGGCTGGTACAGATTTAATTACACATATTAAATATATGGCACTGACCACAGTGCCTACCTTTAGTATCGCCTTACTGCTATACATTGGTATGGGGCTATTTGCTACAGGAGATGTGCAAGCAGAAAAAATGGGTGAGGTACTGACTTTATTAGACGCAAATTTCAATATCAACCCTGTTCTATTTTTGGTGCCTGCAGCCGTGATAATACTGATAATAAAAAAAGTACCTGCCTTCCCTGCATTACTCATTGGCTCTTTATTAGGTGGTGTTTTTGCTATCATCTTTCAACCCGAAGTTGTGCACAGCGTTTCAGGAATTGAAACAATTGGTTTAGAATCCACTTATAGGGGTGTGCTAAATGCCATGTTTGGCAGTGTGTCTATCGAAACAGGTAACCAGGCAGTAGATAGGCTGCTATCAACCGGTGGCATGTGGGGTATGTTTAATACCATATGGCTAATATTATGTGCTATGATATTTGGAGGTATTATGGAAAGGGCTGGCTTATTAAGGAGGATAAGTGAGGCCGTTATTTCTTTGGCGCACTCTACGGGAGCTCTGATAGCCTCCACCACAGGAACTTGTATCTTTTTTAACATAACAGCATCAGACCAATACCTGGCTATTGTAGTACCTGGAAGAATGTATGCAGAAACTTACAAAGAGAGGGGCTTAAAACCTGAAAATTTGAGCAGAACATTGGAGGACTCAGGTACAGTTACTTCAGTACTCGTGCCGTGGAATACCTGTGGAGCTACTCAGGCGTCTGTGCTAGGAGTTGCCACCATGACTTTCGCACCTTTCTGCTTTTTCAACATACTTAGCCCAATCACAACCATGATATACGGGTTCTTTAATATTAAAATTGCAAAGATTGAGAAGCCTGAAGAGTAACTCAGAAACTTAAGCAGCATCAGGCACCGTAACCTTCAGGCGAAAATAGCTCAAATCATTATCAACAGGTAGGAAGTCAAAAACCAAAGGTTGACCTGATTTCTTTTTCATATCAATCAGCCCTAATCCAGCTCCGCCTTTCTCACTAAACTTTTCAAAGGTTTGACGCATTATTATGCTGTATAAATATTTTACCTCATCCTGATCAAGGCTATTGAGCTTCACAATCTTATCCTCAAGGTATACTTTCTCTTGGTTAGGCACCAAGTTACCTATCACCACCTCAAAGCTTTCATCGCCTCGCATCAATGTAAAGAAAGGCTGGTAAGCACCATCGTTACCATTATTATTAAAAGAATGTATCTGGATATTTTGAAGGCTCTCTATCGCAATGTTGATAACCTTTCTTTTGGTTATTTTCTTGCTTTCCTGCTCTTCCAAAATGTTTTCCACCGTGGGAAGTATGTGTAGCAAGTCCTTATTGGACACTGCTCCATTGTGCTCAAAGAGCAATTCCCCACCTGACGTAAACCCGTTCTTCACATCTATTTGGTTAGTCATACACCTTGAAAGATTACAACCTGAGTTAGTATACTCTCAATACGTAAATATAAATCATGAAAATTAAAAATTTCAAATTTTGCGTAAAAAATTATACTAATAAGGCATTTTTGCCCCACCAAACCCGTTTTTTAGAATGTTAAGCTTAAAATTTGATAATCTTTCTCGAAACTTGCTCCCCTTTGCTCCTCAGGGTAAAAGTGTATGTACCTGAAGCTAGATTTGATAAATCCAGCTGGTAATACCTCAATCCCTCACTCACTGTGCCTAATTGTTGTAAGTATACTGATTTGCCCATCAGGTCATAAACCTCTACGGTTACTTCGGCTGGGCGAAAAAGGTTAAACTGGGCTACTACCTCATTCTCGAATGGGTTTGGATAAACACCAACTAAAACGGTATTTTGCCTATCCAACTCAGATACTGTAACAGTATTGTCTATTTGAGGCGCTAGTGGCGGGTACGTAACCGCTGGCACTGAAGCATCGTTGGCTTGCCTCCAGAATGTTTCGCCTTCATTCACGAAAAAGGAATTTGCTACTGTGGTATTATAGCTTTGATTTGTAATCGTGCTCACAAAATACCAATCAGCATGAGCCCTTGTTGAGTTTACATCTAGTATGGTAAACCCTTTCTTAGAAAGTTCAACCCAGTGTATATGATCATTTTGTGATTGAATAAGCGCAGATGGTATTGGAATTGGTGAAGCTTGGGTCGTGATACTTGGAGTAATCAACTCCACACCTACTGAACCCGTTATGTTATTGGGGTCACTAGCATCATAACTATCCAAACGCAAGTCATTTGCCCACGAGGTATGGATGTCTCCTGTTAACACCACCACGTTTTCTATTTCGCGATTAATAATCTCATTGTAAAGATTATCTCTTTCTCTTGGATATCCATCCCACGCGTCAGTAGTAACCGTTTGCCCAAACACAAAAAGTTGAGCCATCATCACCTGTTGGCCAATTATATTCCATAAGCTACTTGAGCTGTCCATTTGAGCCGCCAGCCAATCCAGCTGTTCCTGACCCAGCATCCTGCGGGTTGAGTCTACTCCCGAGCCTTGTTCATCTCTACCGTATAGCCTTGTATCAATCATAAAGAGACTCAGTAAATCACCATAAGATATTTTTCTGAAAATCTTTTCATTATTATTTGGGTCAGGTAACCTGATAGGCAACCACTCCTGATTAACCTGCAACGCGATAGCTTTTCTATCTGCCCAGTTACCATCGCTTTGGGGGTCGTGATTCTCTGCTCCACCATTCCAAGAGTTATTTGAACTTTCATGGTCGTCATATACGCATATAAATGGGTATTGCTGATGAGCAGCCCTTAAGTCAGGGTCAAGACGATACTGTGAGTAACGTGTCCTGTAATCCTCCAACGTTATGATTTCATGCGGTGGCTCGTGGTCCCTACCCAGTGAACTACTGCCCCCGCCCTCATAAATATAGTCACCCAAGTGAATTACTACATCAATATCATTTCTTTGAGCCATATCATTGTAAGCATTATAGTACCCGTTCTGGTAGTCTTGACATGAAACCATAGCCAACCTAAGTGGGTCAAGGCCTGAACCTGTGGCTGGGGCGGTTCTTGTTCTTCCCATCAATGATTTTACTCCACCAGTTTCAAACTCATAATAATACCATGTATTAGCCTGAAGCCCTGTCACATCAACCTTTACTGTGTAATCCATAGTACCATCAGTAGTTTCACTGCCTGAAGCAACCACATTTGTAAAGTTGGTATCTGTCGCCACTCTCCAATCTACATCCACACTACCTGATTGGTCTGGTGTTACACGGGTCCATATAATTACCCTATCCTGAAGCGGGTCGCCTGAAGCTACACCATGATAGAATGGAGCCAGAAGTGAATCAAGCATTGAGCGGGTCGAAGCATCTGTGTGGGGAACATCGTTTTGAGCAAACGAAAACTGAACTGTAGCTAAAACGAGAATGAAAGTGTAAATTTTCTTCATGATATAATTTATGATAATCTCAAAAGTAAGAATTTCTTGAAGCCAACTGTATCAGTGCTTTAAGTAGAACAAAATTCACAAAAAAAATGAATTGGGGTTTAAGCACATATAATGTTTAATCTTTCGTTAACACGAGTAGATAAAACAAACAAGCCCTACTCTAAAAAAGTAGGGCTTTGAAAAATAACCAACCTGTAAGCCGGGTTCTGTCGAGTTCTATCATTTATCTATGCAGCCTACCCTCCGGGATTGAGCGAGCAGCCCTTAGTCCCCGGTTTATTTGGCCTTACAACCCATGAGGTTTACCTACCTATGCAATCACCTGCACAAGACGTGGGCTCTTACCCCGCGTTTTCACCCTTACCCTGGTTGCCCAAGGCGGTCTGTTTTCTGTGGCACTGTCTGTCATTTGAGGTTTTACAACCTCAAAGCCTTCCTTTTCAGGAAGCATGGCGCCCTGCGTTGCCCAGACTTTCCTTCCCTAGCCGAAACTAAAGACGATAGAACAGTTGGTATTTTAAAGAACTTTTGTTACGCAAAGATACGCAAATAGCTTTGAGGATTTATGAGAGCAAATTAAGAGCACTAATGACTAATCGCCAACTGCTTACAACTTATTTTATAATTACTTCAGTGGCGCCATAGCCGTACTTCTCATAAGGTGCATTGCGGTACTCGATATTACTGTAACCTTTCAGCAGACGGAGTATTTCTTCTTTCAACACTCCTTTACCAACCCCATGTATAAAAGTTATTTTCACCAGATGCTTCGCAATTGCCTCATCTAGCCTTTTTTGAAAGTACTTTAGTTGCACCTGTATTATCTCACCATTGCTCATGCCTCGGTGGTCATCCAGAATCTCTTCAATATGCAAATCCACTTCTTCTTCTAAAACAATTGGGACAGCCTTTCTCAATTGCGAATCCAACCTTTTTTTGTTAGTCAATTCCTTTGCGAGTTGCCGGCCCACCATGCCTTGCGTATTTGCAGTTTGTTTTGGTAGTTTTTCCACCTCTATTTCTTTACCTGATAAATCAACTAAGAAGGCTTTGGTTCCCAACTCTTGTATGTATTGATAACTATTCTCTTTGTAGAACTTAACAGGTTTAAGCTTTATGGTGATATTCAGTGGTTCTTGTGGCTCTGTTTCCCCTTTCTTGAACTTAATACCTTGAAAACGAAGTAACGATAAACCTTCCAATTCGTTCCTTAAAACCTTCAACAGTTGTTGATATGAATGAGATTTTATCTCACCCAAAGCCGCACAAAAGAACTTATTTACCTGTTTCTGCAATAAGGTGTAGTATAAATTATAACTGGTCTTATTATACAGCATAACCTCAATGGGACATTCTAGAAGTTTATTTTCATTCTCAGGGATAAAAGCCAGATAAACCCCTTCAGGCATCTGCTTGTTGGTTTTGGGTTGCATTTGTCCGGATACCACATTTTCAGCCAGCTTGGTGGGTTCTTTAGCAATAGTTGTTTCTGGTTCTGGGGAACTTTCCAGCTTAACCAGTTCCGCGGGGCTATATGGAATATCAAAACCATCTATTTCTACCACCACCAAGCCGTCGGCCTGTATCCTTTTCACCTTACCTCCCCCCTTTTCATTGAGGAGCTTCACTATTTCACCTATCTTAAATTGCATATCCTAAAAATACAATGGGTGAAACTTAAACCCATTTACGGTATTATATTCCAATGTTGGCATCGGAACCTTGATTAACACCACTGAATTAAATAAAGCTTTGAGAAACTTTGATTTAGTTTTTATACGGCCTAACTCTATATCTAACCCAAAGTAAAACTGGTGATATCGCTCAAAATAGGGTAAAGGCTGCCCATTCAATTCTGTTGGATTTGACGAGCCGCCCAGCATGCCCTGTGCCCCATACCCAACGGCAACATTTAACCATCTTGGGAATCTTGAATCCGAGTTTCTCAGGAAAGAATGGATATTGGCTGAGAGCCAATACGTTTGCCCATTATAATCTTTTAGCCAACGTTCTTTCCAATTAGAGCCCAAAAGGTTAGGCCTGTATTTAGTTTCCTCTGTATAGTGGTATGAGTACCTGAATATTATGCGTTGGTCATCCCAAAGTAGCTCTTGCCCTATAGCTATTGCAGAACCTACCGTGTTAGCTATTAAATCACCCGGAGAGGCGCCCCACTGGGCTGAAAAACCATCCAATATTTCAATAGTAGTTTGAAAAATAACACCAAAACTACCACCTATCCAAATGGCTTTTTTGCGCTCCATCCCCGTCCATTTTACCAAATCGATTCCATATTTACTGATATAATAAGAAGCAACAACATGTCCCCCTTTATCCATTAAGAGCCATTCGTCATTATCATTAAAAAAATGGAATCTACTTTTTGGGTAGTCCGCATACCACGCACTATTCAAACCTATCAAAGAGCCCACATATAAAACACCAGCAGTGGACATTAACCCAATAAATCGTCCTTTGTGATAACTTGGCGCAGGTTCAAAAAAGCCAAGAGTGTCATTCTGCGCATGGCTACACATGAATGAAAAAAAAAGTATTAATACCAGTAGAAACCCTCTCACCTTGTTCTGTTTGAATACAAAGGTAAGCGATGATAGGATAATAAACCGCTAAGCTTCTATTTTACTTGGTAGATGGAAAGCCCTTTGTCTTTCAAAAGCATTAACCTGTCTTTTTCAGAGCGAACCGCCTTGCAACCATGCTCAGGCAATGAATAGCTATTCTCCGCCATCTTGCGGATATGATAACTATTGAGTTGATTGTGTTGGTAATAGTAAATCTCTTCGCCAAAAACCTGAAAAGCAAATAAGCCTTTTATTGGCACTTGTTTGAAAAATGTTCCGAATAAATCAAATACGAATATTCCCTTCTCAGGGTCATTCAGATAAATCCATTCCCCTGCCTCAACCATAAAATTAGGTTGTATGATTTCTCGAGTCAATTGATTTACATTTTTAATCTCTAGTTGCATTTGCAATTCTTGGTCAAAGCGGTATAGGCCAAAATTGACTGGGTCATATAGCCACAAACCGTTGTCATAAGAAGAGCAAACAATAGAGGATTGCTCCAAACCCATATCCTGCAACGTGATAGGAGATTGGTTTTCGCTTAGGGTGTTATCTAGAAAAACAATCCGCGAGAAGTCTTTGTAAAAAACCAATATTTTCAAAGGATTGGAAGCATCTACAAAAGTGATATTACCATAGCTCAGATTGCTAAACTGATATTCTAAATTGGCATTGGGCTGGTACTTAAACATTTCATGCGCTTTCACCACATAGGAGTTTCCCAACTTATCGGTAGTGAAAAAATCAGCCTCTATTTTCACTTTCTTGATAAGCACATAGTCGGCAAGCAATAAACCTATTAAAAGAGGTAATCCAAACTTCATATGTTGAAAATAATCAAAATCGTGCCACTTTATTGTTTCATGGCTAATATTTCATCTAGATACTTCCTGTCATTGGCTAATCTTGGCACCTTGAATTGTCCACCCAATTTGCCTTTTGATTTTAACCACTCATGGAAGGTTCCCGTCGGCATACTGTGGATTTTTGGCATTTGAAGTGTCATATTTTTGTGTCTTTTTGCCTCGTAGTCTGAATTGAAAGACTTAAGGGCATTATCAAGCAAATCTGTAAAATAATCCATGCTCTCTGGTTCTTTTTCAAACTCTATCAGCCATTCGTGCGCACCTGCTCCATTATCTGAAAAGTAAACAGGTCCTGCCGTGTACTCACAAATAATAGCTCCCGTTTTTTGACAAGCCACTTGGAGGGCTTTTTCCGCATTGTCTATTATCACCTCCTCACCAAAAGCATTGATAAAGTGTTTGGTTCGCCCAGTAATACGAATACGATATGGGTCAGTACTTGTGAAACTTACTGTGTCACCTATCAGGTATCGCCACAGGCCAGCATTGGTGGATATAATTACTGCGTAGTTTTTGCCTATTTCAACTTGACTTAATGAAAGCGTTTTCGGGTCATCTTTGCCAATTTCCTCAAACGGCATGAATTCATAAAAAATCCCATAATCCAACATAAGAAGCATTTCACCGCTCTCTTTCTGGTCCTGTATCCCAAAAAAGCCTTCAGAAGCGTTGTAGGTCTCCAAATAATGCATGTCATCAGACGGTATCAGTCGCTTATACTGTTCCCGATAGGGTTCAAAGCTCACCGCTCCATGCATAAACAACTCCAAATTTGGCCAAACTTCAAGTATACTTTTCTTACCAGTTTTTTCTAAAATACGCTTCAACAATACAAGTGTCCAAGAGGGTACCCCAGAGATGGTTGTGACGTCCTCTTTGATGGTTTCTTCTGCCATACGCTCTATTTTGCTCTCCCATTCACTCATCAGGGCAACATCCATAGTCGGTGTCCGCAAAACATCCACCCAATTGGGCAGGTTACTCATTATAATTGCGGATATATCTCCATGCTTTGCTTCCGCGTTATATTCATTCACCCGCAAGCTACCCCCCATCATCAGGCTTTTGCCATTGAAAATTTCAGTATCCGGATAATTATTACAATAAAAAGAGAGCATATCCTTACCACCCTTGTAGTGGCACTCCTCCAGCGCTTCCTGGCTTACTGGTATAAACTTGCTTTTATCAGCAGTTGTTCCCGAAGATTTACTAAACCATGTTATTTCTGAATTCCACAAAATATTCTGCTCACCACGCATCATACGCTCAATGTATGGCTTTAAGTCATCGTAGGTTTGCACAGGAATCCTTTGCTTAAATGTCTCGCGGCTGTTAATACTCTTGTAGTCGTACCTCTTACCCCACTCCGTGTTTTGTGCCGAGTTGATAAGTTTCCAAAGCCATTCCGCTTGCACATCATGCGGATACTTGAGAAACAACTCAATCTGATGCATCCTTTTCTGCATTAACCAAGATATAAACGAGTTTATCAGTGCCATGTTATAAGCCTTTTTTCAACCTTCTATCCGCAAAATACTTCTCCATTTCTTTCAAACTTAAGGCATTGAAAGTCATATCCGCAGTAAGGCCACCCTTGCGTGCAACATGAACACCATATTGCATATCTACAAAAGTCTCACGTTTATGAGCATCGGGATTAATGGAAATCATGACGCCTTTGTCCATAGCATAGGGTATCCATTCCCAGTCCACATCCAAACGGAAAGGGTTGGCATTTAACTCCAGTATTACATCATTGGCAGCGCAGGCATCGATAATAAGTTTATGGTCAATAGGGTAGCCAGGCCTTGAAAGCAAAAGCCTTCCTGTTGGGTGACCCAATATGGTTGTATACGGATTTTCAATCGCCTTGATGATGCGTTTATTAGCCTTATCCTCATCCATTTTAAGAACAGCGTGAATTGAAGCAACTATAAAGTCAAAGCTTTTCCAAACCATTTCGTCGTAATCCAATGTTCCATCTGGTAATATGTCAGCCTCTATGCCCTTAAAAATTTTAAAGGGTGTTAGCTTTTCATTCAACGCATCAATTTCCTTGTGTTGCTCTATCACTCTTTCAGGAGGCAAGCCATTGGCATAAAAGGCATACTGACTATGGTCATTCATACCTAAATATTGCAAGCCCAAATCAATACACTGCTTAGCCATTTCCTCTACTGTATTGGCACCATCACTATAAGTACTGTGGTTGTGTAGGGTGCCTTTAATACCTTCCCAGGTAATATAATTAACAGGGTCTACCTCTTTAAATTTCTCTTCAAATCGCCCTTCCCTCAATTCAGGAATGATATAGGGCCAACCTGTAGTTTTATATATAGTCTCTTCAGTGTCCGCCGCAGTTACTTCACCAATCAACTCAAGATGAGCTTCATTGCCAGTGGTCTGAAATAGATTGTAGGCAAATGCTGAAGTTTCACAAGTAATCAACTTACAAGTAATCGCATTATTCACTTTGAAAGTAACTGAATTGCTTTCCACTTGCACATTAGTAATATCCAACTGGGCTTTTTCACCAATTGTTGATACCGCCGCTTCCAAGTCAATACTGCCAGCCGCCAATATCTCTATACTATCAATTACCTGCGCTTTTCTCCGCATTTGGCCTGTGAGCTTAGCCTGCTCTACACTTGTAATCCCCTTTACCACTTGCAGCATCTCCAATGCCAATGGCTCTACTTTTGCATAATGGTATTTACCGGCATTACTCTGTATATACTGTATGTTTTTAATGATTTGGTCTTGAGTTTTTTGCCCAAACCCTTTCATTTCAACCAAACGGTTTTCATTGCAGGCGTATAGTAATTCTCCTACACTCTCAATACCCATCTCCTTCCAAATCATTCGGATTTTCTTAGCACCAATCCCCTTTATGCTCAACATTTCTATTACACCGACTGGTGTATCCGCCATTAAACTGTTTAGCTCCTCTGTGGTACCTTTCTCAATCAACTCTGTAATTCTTGAGTGTAAACTTTTACCTACTCCTTGTATTTTCTCCAGTTCAGCTTCGTCAATTTTTTCCAATTGCTCTGGATAGCGTTCTATTCTAAAAGCCGCATTTTGGTATGACTTAATTTTAAAAGGATTGCCATCGTGCAGTTCCATCAGTTTACCCGTAAGGCCTAAGGCTTTTCCAATTTCTTTATTAGTCATGGTAATTTTGGTTTAAGGCAAAACTAATCATTGGAATCAAAAAAGCCTCG
>JANQJC010000066.1 GCA_028281825.1 Flavobacteriales bacterium | reverse complement strand
CCTGTGATAATGAGTTTACCATCGTTTATCTCGAACAATAAATTGTCTAATATCGGAAGGGTGTTGCTGTTGTTAAGCACACCACTTATTACCTGAATTTGTTTTAATAATTTTAAGCTGGAAACCGTAAATTTCATGTGTAGAACTTATTTTTTAAGGTTACATGGAACGCCCAAAAGTTTGTGCGTTTCAAAGTTGCTAATTCCTTATCTCGATAAGCTACAAATATATATTTTTTGCTTTACCGAAAAGTTGAGAAGGCACCGAATCGGGGAGAAAGTTTTCCTTTTTTATCAACTGTTTTTATCACCCACCTCTTTTGTGCTTACAGGGTCAGTTTCGAAGTGGTCAATCTCTTGAAGCAGTTTATTGAAAACGAAATATTGGATGAGAATAATCTCTTTTTCGTCATTCACGTTGGCATACATCCTATCCACATCATATTCGCTTGGGTTTTCAGGTTCGTGGCCTTTCACATAGCGAGACTTTTTACGGTATGATTTTACGGTAGTGGTTTTGCCATTCTTATCAGTCAATGAGATAGTGAAAACTACTGGAGTGTTGAGGATTGAATCTACCTTTAAAGCATCGAAATTCTCAACGGCTTCGTAGTTGATTTTCTTGAAACCAAACAGGTATTGAGCTATGGCTGCTGTATCAAAGTTCTCAATATAAGTTTCAGGTTGCAGGGATTTAAGTGTTACCTCATTGCCTTCAAACAATTCTATTTCAAAAGACTTGGTGGGGTGTGCCGAATACTCAACCCTAACAGTTTTGATGTTTTCAATAGGCTCATTGAAAAGGATAGTGCCTCGCCATTTATGACTCTCAGTGAAATAGCGGGTGCTCAAGTAGCCCACGAAGCCTGGTATTTCCATCACGAAAGGCTCTTCAGCGCCTTCCATTTTCATATAGGTACCCTGATTGTTTTGTGTGGCGCCACCTACATAATACACTTTTGATGGTTTACTGTCCCCTGTATAAATCTCTACTTTGGTGGCACGGGAAGCCATATCCTTCATTACTGTTTTGTGTGCATTTTTACCTACTGGTGATTGTACCGCCATATTTTTCATGGTGCTCAGGAGTGTAAGCACAGCATCTTGTCGGGCGGGGTACCTGCCATTCAATGTCCAGGTGCCATCATCTTTACGTTCCAAGGTAGATTGGTTGCCGTATTTATCAGCCAGGAAAATCTTGCTGACTTGGGCTGTATCTTCAATAGCAAAGGCCTTGGCAGCTTCTCCGATGGTTCCGCTACTTTGGTTAGCAGAGTAGAGTACATAAGCGCCAATTGCCAAAATGGCTGCCAGTATTGCAAGTATTAGATTTCTTTTCATATTTAAGAAGTGTAACGTTTTTTGCGCCAGTAGAATTGAATAAAGCCAAATATCAATATCAACAGGATAGGTATGGCTACGTTGATGATTTGCCACTTCATGCGTTCGTCGCGTATTTTTTCCTTATCCAGCAGGCGTATTTTTAATTCTTTAGAGCGAACGGCGAGTAAGCCTTCGTCATCGCATAAATAGTTAACGCAATTGAGGATGAACTTTTTATTGGCGAATAACTGCCCAGTGTATTGGTCTTCACCTAACTGGAGATAACCACCACCCGCACGAATGTGGTTTTTTATCACATCTCCATCAGAGATTACAATCATTTTGTTAGCAGGGCTTGCATCCTTGTAATCAATCATATCCTTGAGTTGGTTCCATTGCTCAATGGTGGCAAACTCAGGTACGGAGTTTTTCCAGATGGAAGTAAAGGTGCCTTCAAGCAGCACAGCGACGGGCAATTCCTTTTGGTTGAATACCTCAGGGCCAGGCAAATCGTTGATGGCTCTTAGGCTTACTACCGCTGGTGTATTTTGTGTGCGGCTATATTCTGAGGTGGTCAGTAGTACCGTTTTCTTTACATCTTTAGCGCCCACGGTATCAATAGTAGTTGCGAAATCATACCTGATGGCATTCAGGTTTTTAACTATCGGGTGGGTGCTTGACGGAACTATAAGAGGTGCATATATCCAAGGTTTAAGCCCCCACTGTGTTTGGTTGCCAATGTAGCCTGTAGGTACTGGTATTTCAGCACAGCGCAGGTCTTGTATTAGTGCCGTATTAATCCGCACACCATATCGGAAAAGTATATCTTCAACATTGGTTTCATAGGCAACGGCAAGAAACTCAGCCTGGTTTTGAAGGCTATCGAGGCTGGCATATACCCTATCCACCAACCAAAGTACCCGCCCGCCGTTCATGATGAATTGGTCAATGATAAACTTGTTTCTATCGTTGAAGGCTGTATCGGGCTTGGCAATGATGGCTGTTTTAATGCCATCTAAGGCGCCTAATGTATCATTTAACTCTATAGTTTCAACGGCATAGTACTCTGCTAAAGCCTTGCTGATATCAGCTACATAGGCATCATCCAGTTGGTCCTGGCCTTTTACAAAGGCCACCCGTTCACGAATATCAGTACTTAGCTTACGAATGGCATTGGATATCTCGTATTCCAACTCTTGAATGGAGTTATTAAGCATGGCCTCAGGAGAGGTATTCATTCGGCTTTTGAGCAGTTGAATAGAAGTCTCCCTACCCTTATAAGTCACTACTGCTCCAGGGAAAATAATTTTTTGGGAGGTGCCGTCTTCAGTCTTTACCTGCAAGTTGGTGGGTTGTATTCCCTTATTAATCAACTGCTGGTAGAGTTTCTGCTGTTCGTCTTTGCTGGGGTTGGCAGATGGGTTGATGAATTCATACTCTATATTATCACTGTAAGCGCGAAACTCATCCAGCATCTCCCTTGTTTTTTGGCGCAGGCGTTTAAAGCCCGCAGGGAACTCGCCATCCAAGTATACTTTTACATATACCAGGTCGTCTAAATTCTCCACCAGGTCTTTTGAAGCCGTGGAAAGGGTATATCGCTTTTCGGAAGTGAGATCGAAACGATGGAAAGCAAAGGAGCCAATGTAGTTGACGAGGTAAATAATGATGATACCCAGAACCAGTTGTACCAAATCGCTTGAGAAACCGCTTTTTCTTTTCTTCACCATTTTCTGCTTGCCAGTTTTACTTTGGTGAATAAAATGAAGAGCGCAATCAGGCTCAGGAAATAAGTGAGGTCGCGGGTGTCTAGCACGCCACGGCTCATAGAGATATAATGGTCGTTGATGCCCAATGATATTATCATGCTGTCTACCTTGCCGAATAGGGCCAGGGCGCTGATGTATTCAAAACCAGTATGCAAGAACCAGCAGAGAAAAACAGCCAGGATAAAAGACACGATTTGGTTGTCAGTAATGGCGGATGCGAAGATGCCTATGGATACAAAGCCACCAGCCAAAAAAAGTAGGCCGATGTAAGAACCCCATACGCTACCACTATCTACATTACCAGCCGGGAAGCCTAATTGGTATACTGAATAATAGTAAACCAGTGTTGGCAAAAGGGAGAAAATGACCAAGACGAAGCCAGCAAAATACTTTGCGAGTATGATTTCTAAATCACTTAATGGCTTGGTTTGCAGAAACTCAATGGTACCTGTTTTTTTCTCTTCGGCAAAGGAGCGCATGGTGATAGCTGGTATCAGGAACATGAACACCCACGGTGCTATGGAAAAGAGCGTATCCAGGTTGGCATAGCCCATGTCCAGTATATTGGAGTCGAAGGGGAATACCCAGGCGAAAAGGCCAGTCACCAAAAGGAATACGCAAATAGCGATGTATCCTATCAGTGAGCTAAGAAAAGTGTTAATCTCTTTTTTGAGTAGCGTAATCATATAGAGGTTGCCAAAATTAAGATTTTAGGCAGAGAAATAACGGAATGGTGTTTTTAAAAGTATTTGGTTTTTTTACATATCAGAAGTGAGTAGCCAGAAGCCAGAAGGTAGAATAATCGTTTGGTGGTAGGTAAACATCCCCGCATTTTCTATAATTCAAGTGTAGCTGGGTTTGGTTCCCCCCTCGAGGGGGAACGGTGTCATAAATAGATTGGTATGTAATAGTTGGGAGGGGTGTAAGGAGCCGATGGATGGTGGATGGTATTTGTCACTCTGAGCGTAGCGAGAATCTCTATTCATTACTTTTTTCTTGACTCGGAACACTTTCGCGATTTTCCCCTCTCTAGAGGGGAGCGTGTGGGTTTGTAGGTGGTAAGGAGTGTGTTTAATCCATTTTCCTTAACCCTGCCCTGCCAGGCATGTTTGCTACGGTTATTTGAGGAATTCCATCTAAACAGTAGAACAATTTTATTTGTGAATTTGAGATTGCTTCGTCGTTCCTCCTCGCAATGACGGGTTAATACTTTTTCCTTGACGAAAAAGTATGCAAAAAGTCAAGGCTGACTATCCTATCCTTGAAACATATCATAACCCCAGCCATGGATGTATCGAAGCCGTCCACTGCGTGGACTTAGGCGATTCATCCTTAGGCCAACACTGCTATGAATGTTTACTACGGATAGTATAGTAGGCCATTCTTTATTACCACTTTTCCCTGGCAGACTGACAAATTTGAGATTGCTTC
>JANQJC010000060.1 GCA_028281825.1 Flavobacteriales bacterium | reverse complement strand
TAGGCGTATTTGGGAGCCCATCTTACTTCCGAAGGTAAAAGGTCGATAAAATCCCACATCACACAGAAATTATCGCCGGGGCCAAAGTAGGTTTTATAGTGATGATAAAGTTTACCGTCTCTCTTTAAGAAAACAGAAACACCTGGCATGTGGTGGCCTTCATCGTCTTCCATATCAAAGTCACGTCCTATGGTGTTCTCGTATCGGCTCACCATATTGAATTTCCACCCACGGGATGTTGCAAACTCTTTTTGAACTTCAGGAGCATCCGCAGATACAACAACAAAGGCTGCACGGTTGCTTAGGTGTCCGGTTAAGCCATTATAGCCATCAGCCCACAAAGTGCAATAAGGGCAGGACTTGCCCATGTTCCAAACCAAAATCAGTTCATTTTTGTCACCAAACAGTTCTGAAAGTTTTACTTCTTTTCTATCCCAGTCAAGAAATGTATAATCCTGAACTTCTTCTGCCTGGAGCTGGTCTCTCAAGTTGGCAAGCTCTTTTTTCTTCTCCTGAATTTCTTGCTCCAGTGCTTCGATTTGATTATTAAGGCTCATAGTATTGGGTTTTTTGTTCAGGATACCCAAATTTACTATTTAGTTTGAACTCTCCAAGCCTATGTACGGCTCAATAAATTCAGCTAAATCCTTTGCCAATATTTGGTGCCCCATAGTGTTGGGATGAACATCATCATTGTATAACTGGTGAGGGGCATTTATATCAGGGTGCAAGCTGGGGAAGGCTTCAAATATTTTCACACTTTCTTCGCTACAGAATCGGGTCAACACACACTGGTGAGGATTTGAAATAGCATAAGCAGGATGAATTACGACCAATTCAATATTGTTCTTTTCACACACGTCTTTGAATGTTCTAAAAATTTCAACTCTTTCTTCTTCGCTTACTCTTTGTCCAAAATTTGATTCCTGAAACCCAGCTCCTTCTAGTTGGCCATCTTGTTCAATTGCCAACCTTCCACCCACGGGGTTTTCACCTTCAATACCTACCTTATCAAAAGGGTTTGATATGTCTTTTTTGTCAAGCCCTTTAAGTCTATATGCTGCATAGCGGTAGTGCAAGAAAGTCAAAAACTTGGAGCTTGCTATAATTTTATTGGTCCAACTATTGAATTTAGATTCATACAATTGCTTATCCGTTAAGTAGGCTTTGGTCTCATCAAATCCGTAACTGCGAAGGGTAGAAGGTAAGTAGTCATTAAACTCAAAATATACCAACACCATGTCAGGTTGATAACTTAGTCCGTATAGCTCCAAGTACTTTAAACCCTGAAAGGATGAGTAGGCCGAGAAACCACAGTTCATCACATTCACATAAATATCATTAGATAAAGCTGAATTCAGGCGTTCACCCAGCAGGTAAGAGTATGTTTCATAGTCTTCAACGCCAGCGCCAAAGGTGGTGCTTTCACCCAATGAAATTATTCTGTACTCGTTTTCTTTTTTTGCCTGTAGATTTTTACCTCGAAATCCTTGTGCATTAATGTTAACGGTTGCATGTTTTGCTTCTTTAGCAACGGTATTGGGTTTTAGGGCCCAAAAAAGTTCTTCATGAGGTTGTATCATACCGCGGAACTCACCAGGTAATGGAGCGGTAACAAATTGAGGTCGGGCGAGGTCGAATATTCTGGCAATACCTTCGGCAAGTCCTAGTAATAGTATGGTTGGAATGAGGCTGTAAATGAAATATTTAACCCCCTTTTTCATGCCCTTCCATTAAATGTCTTTTTATGAAGTTGAATTAATCTGGGAATTCGAATTTGCCAGCATCGTTGGGTTTGAAGTCAATAACCTTCTCAACTGCATCGGTATTTAGTTCACCATATATATGGGGGAACATAATATCTCCACCTATCAGGTTTTCGAAAACTATTTCTGGCTTTACCTTACTTTTGTTTATAAAAAGCAGTACCAAATCTTTTTCATTAGAGTAAAAGGTATTGGCAACATTCATAATTTGCTCTCTGGTAGAGCAGTGAATAAAATCTTCTAACTCAAAAGTCTTGGGTTTATAAGCCTTGTTCTTGCTCTTGTTCCAT
>JANQJC010000038.1 GCA_028281825.1 Flavobacteriales bacterium | reverse complement strand
TGTGTCCGCTTCTTCAATACCAAGCAGTATCAGCAGTCCATCGTCAATGCTGCTTTTCACTATTCCTTCAATGGTAACGGATGCTTTAGAAACTCTTTGGATTACAGCTCGCATTTACCTAATCAATGTCACAGAGCCATTAAAAATATGAACATCACCACTAAAGTCGATAACCTCATAATGGTAATTATAAACACCTTGCGGAGCCGGGAAACCAGTATCACGGAAAGTTCCATCCCATTTGTTCGCTCCTTCATTGCCTATATGCACTTGCTTGCCCCATCTATCAAATATGTAGAAGATATACTCTTCGTACCCGAGGCCTTTTGCAAAAAACTCATCATTTCTAGCATTGGAGTTTGGTGTAAATGCCGTGGGGATGTAGAAGGCAAATCCACGGTCTATAATCACATCATACTGGATGGTATCAGAACAGTCATATTCAGTATATACTATTTGTGTAGCTGTGTAAGTGCCGTATGTTTCATACTCGTGCTGTGCGTTAGGATCTGGTTGCGAGGTGATACCATCTCCAAAGTCATAGAACCAAACACTGGCGCCATCTGACTCATCAGTAAAATCAATTACAGGATTAAACTCACTTGCTGGTTGCGGGTCAAAACTGAAATCAGCTTCTGGTTTGGGGTGGATTATAAAAGCATCATTGATAAGTAAGCTATCCAAGCACCCATTGTCGCTGGTTACTTTAAGGAATACATCATAAGTGCCATCGTTGGTAAAATAGAATGAAGGGCTGGATTGAGTCGAGGTTTCACCATTTGAAATTACCCAATTCCAACTCACAACCGTTCCAGAAGAGACGGTACTTTGGTCAATTAACTGAATTTCATACGGCTGACAAGCTTCATCTGGGTTCACATTAAAATCAGCCACTGGCAATGGGTAGACAACAGCATCAGCCGTGGTGTTATCCACGCAACCATCACTTGTTTCAACATTCAGGATAACAGTATAAGTTCCTGGGTCAGCGTAAGTATTAGTGGGAGATTGTTGGTTGGAGCTATTCATATCTCCAAAATCCCAATCATAGGTTGCAATGCTTCCTGGTGAGTCAACACTAGAGTTATTCACAAACACACTTGGTTCATTTAAGCAAACCGGCTCAACTGTAAAGTCTGCTGTTGGCTCTGGAAAAATGGTTATAGGATAAGAAATACTATGAGCACATAAATCTGTCGTAGCAACGGTAAGGCTAACGGTGTATGTTCCAGCCTGTGCATATTGGTGAGTTGGGTCCGATAAGCTGGAAGTTGCCATATCACCAAAATTCCATTGCCAAGTGTCTATCGTTCCATTAGTAATTGTAGATGCATCAGTGAAAGACGCTGTAACATCCAGACAAACATCCATTGTAATAAAGTCAGCAACGGGATTTTCAAAAATGTTTATCGGCTTGGTAACGGTGTCCGTGCAATTACCTGCAAAAGCGATAAGTTCAATATTATATACTCCGGGCGTTGCAAATGAAGTGATTGGGTCTTGGACGGTAGAAGTGCCATTTCCGTCAAAATCCCACCCCCAAGCGGTAATACTGCCCGTATTTATTTGAGATTGGTCAAAAAACTGAACAGAACTATCGGCGCATACATCATTAAAGCTGAAGTTGGCAGTAGGATTTTCGTTTACGTCAATAGTTTGTGTAATGGTGTCAGTGCAGTTTTGGTCTGAGTATGCTATCAATGTAACTTGCTGCTGCCCGGCTTGTGGAAATACATAGGCAGTATCCTGGGCAGTTGAGTTATTTCCCCCGCCAAAATCCCATAGATATGAACTAATGGTTCCCCCACCGCTGATAGTAGATGTATTGGTAAAGGTTGTCGCCTCATTCAGGCATACAACATCAAAATCAAAATCTGCGGTAGGGTTAGGATGAACAGTTACCTGTTGGGAAGTTTGGTCAATACAACCATCAGCCGTAGCCACTCCCATATTCACGGTATAAGTTCCTGGCCCTGAAAAGGTATACGTTTGGTCCATACCGAGTAATGAGTCAGTACCAATTACCCATAAATAGCCGGCAATTGTACCTCCATTTCCGGCTGAATTATTCGTAAGGGTGGTTGGCGTTCCGAAGCATTCTGTGGTGAATGTAAAATCGGCTGTTGGATTTGGATTTATGACAACTTGTTCGGTAGTTTGATTGGAAGTACAACCGTTTTCATCAGCATCAAGAGTAATATTTTTAGTTCCCGCCGTTGGCCATGAAACCTCATAAGGACCTGAGCCACTGCCGCTTATAACTGTTCCACCATCCCATCCCCAGGTGTAATTTGCATTACTTGAGCCATTTCCAGTATAGGTGATGGTCACTGGTTCGTTTTCACATGCTGGTGAAGTTGTGGTAAAAGTGGTGCTCGGGGTAGGTAAAATGTTAATTGTAATACTATCACGTGCTGAGCAGGAATATCTATCAGTAACAGTAACTGTTATAGTTTCAGTTTGCGTTGGGTTTATAGTTACAGTAGGTCCCGTTGCTCCTGTTTCCCATACATAAGAATACGGATCTGAACCCAGTATTGTACTGGCAGTAAGTGTTATCTGAGTACCCGCACAAACATTATTGGCACTTGGTGTAATAGTAATTTCGGGGCATAGATTAACTTCAATAACAGATTGAGAATTATTAGAGTTGCAATCAAGGTCATTCCATTGTCCGTCAGGATATATCTGGGTGCAATCCTCATTTCCTGATTGGTTTGGTTCACCACCGGCCCAGTTGGTATAAGTAATAGGACTTTGGTCATACCACTCAAATGTGCCTTCCACTTGCTCATCATTAAAACCTAGCCATATTACACCACCATATTGTTGCAAGGCAGCTGTAATGCAGGCATTTTCTTGCGCATCTCCTATAGAGATTAAATTAGCGCCATAATTTCTTGCAAAAGCTTGCGCTTGACTTCCGGTAAGCGACTGTGGGTTGAAAAAGTACATACTGCATCCACTGGCACAGGGTCCTGTAGTGTTTAATGGAATACAACCTGCCCCTGTAAAGGTTTGATTAATCAGATTAATATCACAGGTAGATAATGGAGGTTGGCAAGGGTCAACCGTTATAGTAATTGTTTCTGTACCTTCACAACCATACCTATCAGTGCTGGTAACAGTATAAGTGGTAGTTGTAGTTGGATTAACAGTAATCGTAGCTCCCGTCATCCCTCCGGGAGCCCAAGAATAGGTATATGGATTGGAACCCAAAATAGTCGTAGCACTTAATGTTACATTGCCACCTATGCACACATTTTGAGAACTTGCTGTGATAGTTACTTCAGGACATAGATTAAACTCGATTATCGAACTTGAATTACTGGAACCGCAGTATAAATCGTTCCACATTCCATCAGGGTATATTTGAACACAATCTTCTCCTTCAGTACATTCTGGGTCACCACCACAGCCAAAAAGAGGAACAGTGCAACATCCGGGTAAATCTTGATTGGGTTCACCACTGGCCCAATTGGTGTATGGCGTAGTACTTTGATCATACCATTCAAAAGTGCCTTCTGTTTGGCTGTCGTTAAAACCTATCCAAATCACCCCTCCAAATTGCTGAAGAGCTGCCGTAATGCATGCATTTTCATTGGCATCACCGATAGAAATAAGATTGGCACCAAAAGTTTGTGCAAATGACTGAGCCTGACTACCGGTTAAAGACTGGGGATTGTAGAAATACATACTACAAGAGTTTTGACAATTACCAGGCAAGTTATCCAATGGAATACAACCAGCATTTTGCATAGCTGTGTTAATTGCATTGATATCACATTGGGCCAAAACTTGAAATGTGCCAATACATAATAAAGCTGAAGAAAAGAAAAGCTTGGTTAAGTGTTTCATTAGCTCGGGCTAATTTATAAAAATCCGCTCACAAGTTGGGGCGGTTAACACATTAAAACACGTAGATTTATTAACAGGGGTTGGGAATAAAAAAAGCCTCTATTCTTGAGGCTTTTAGATGTTTTGTGATCCCGCTGGGGCTCGAACCCAGGACCCCAACATTAAAAGTGTTGTGCTCTACCAACTGAGCTACGGAATCAGGTCGTTTTTAAAAACGAGGTGCAAATATACTGCTTCTGCTTTTAACACAAAATAATTGCCAAAAAAAATAGAGTAAATCGTTAAACAGTGATTAATCTTCTACGTTTAGGGTGTGCCCCAACTTGAATTTTTTGGTTTGCAAGTACTTCTTATTGTGACTATTGGCCTCAATTTCTATCGGGATATTTTCTACAATTTCTAAACCATACCCAATCAAACCAGCTCTTTTCTTTGGGTTGTTGGTCATCAATTTCATCTTCCTAACCCCAAGGTCACGCAGTATTTGTGCGCCAACACCATAGTCTCTCTCATCCATTTTAAACCCAAGTTTAAGGTTGGCTTCCACCGTATCAAGCCCTTCTTCTTGAAGTTTGTATGCTTTTAGTTTGTTCATCAAGCCTATTCCGCGTCCTTCTTGGTTCATATATACAATCACGCCCTTGCCAGCCTCCTGAACCATTTCCATAGAGCGGTGTAATTGAGGCCCACAATCACAACGGCACGAACCGAATATATCACCTGTCATACAAGACGAGTGTACACGAACCAATACAGGCTCATTTTTATTCCATTCGCCTTTTACTAAAGCGAGGTGTTCCATATCGTTAGTGGTTTGGCGATACGCTATCAATTTAAAATCACCAAACTCGGTAGGTAATTCCACTGTTACTTCTTGCTCTATGAGGCTTTCTGTTCTCAGTCTATATTCTACTAAATCCTCAATGGAGATAATTTTCAGGTCAAACTTCTCAGCTATTTTCAGTAATTCAGGAAGTCGCGCCATCGTTCCGTCCTCATTCATTATCTCTACCAAAACTCCTGCCGGTTCAAAACCACACATCCTAGAAAGGTCAATGGTTGCCTCAGTATGGCCTGTTCTTCTCAAAACCCCACCTCTTTTAGCTTTCAAGGGAAAGATATGTCCCGGCTTGCCTAATTCTTCAGGTTTGATGTTCGGGTCAATAAGTGCCTTTACTGTTTTAGAGCGATCACTAGCCGAGATACCAGTGGTGCAACCATGTCCTCTGAGGTCAATAGATACAGTAAATGGAGTTTCATGTAGTGCCGTATTATCCTTTACCATTAAATCCAGACCTAATTCCTCACATCTGTCTTCTACCAATGGGGCACATATCAATCCACGGCCATGAGTAGCCATAAAATTGATTACTTCAGGTGTGGCATTGCGTGCAGCTGTGATAAAATCACCTTCATTTTCACGGTCAGCGTCATCTACTACTATCACTACCTTGCCTGCCTTTATATCAGCAAGAGCTTCTTCTATCGTATTAAGTTGATTTGTCAAATCTTCCATTGCCTAAATTTTGCCCCGCAAAGGTACGGATAAAAGGCATGAAGGCAGCCAACTTTAGGCTGTTTGGAGTACGGATTAGTCGAAAATTGGACAATCAAGCCTCTATAAGCTGTCCTTTATTAAAAATTGCAAGGGCTTTACCTTTAAACTTGCTGCCAACAAAAGGCGTGTTTTTTGATTTTGAGCGGATGTCACTTTCAGAAAAAGTCCATTCTTTGTTTGGATCAAAAAAAGTAAGGTTGGCAGTGCTTCCTTCTTTTATGGTTGGAACTTCAAGGCTTAGTATATTTCGGGGATTGATAGCCAGTTTAGCTATCAAATCTTCTGTTGAGAGCTTATCAAATAGATTAGTGTTAACCAGTGCATATGCGGTTTCTAAACCAATGATGCCAAACGCTGCTTGGTCAAACTCTACAGTCTTTGTTTCTTCTTCTTCAGGGCTGTGGTCAGAGCAAATAGCATCTATAGTGCCATCTTTTAAGCCTTTGATTAGGGCAGTAATATCTTTCTTTGTCCTTAAGGGCGGCTGTACTTTGAATAAACTGTCAAAACCCTCAAGATGACTATCATCTAGGGCAAGGTGATGGGCCGTAACTTCAGCGGTTACTTTTAAGCCTTTTTTCTTGGCCTGACGTATCAGGTCAACCGACTTTGCAGTTGAAACAAGCGATAAGTGTATTTTGGCGTCATGGTATTCAGCCAGGAAAAGGTTTCTTGCTACATGTAATTCTTCAGCGAGAGCTGGTATGCCTTTTAGCCCCAGTTTAGTGCTTACCTCTCCTTCATTCATTTTTCCGCCATTGGATATTTTTTCTTCTTCGGCGTAACTCATTATCAAGCCACCAAAGCCTTTGGTGTACAATAAAGCAAGGCTTTTGAGTTGCGCATTGTCAATGGCTTTTTTACCATCCGAAAAAGCGACCGCACCTTCAGTCTTCATGTCATACATTTCGGCCAGGTCTTTACCCTCCATATTGTGTGATACTGTTCCTATCGGGTAAACATCCACTGGCAAGCCTTTAGCCTTGTTTTCCACATACTCAATTTCAGATTTTGTATGTAAGGGTGGGTTGGTATCTGGCATACAAGCTACTCCAGTAAACCCTCCAAATGCTGCAGCTGCTGCTCCGCTTATGATATCTTCTTTATGCTCAAATCCTGGGTCGCGAAAGTGAACATGCATATCAAACCACCCTGGGGACACATGTAAATTCTTGGTGCTATATTCCTTCACCTTTCCCTTGGGGGTTATCTTCTTAGCTATCTCTGAAATTTTACCATTCTTGATAAGTATGTCAACCACTTTCCCATTGTGGTTGGAGTTTGGGTCAACAATCTTGGCTGATTTAACTAGAATGTCCATATTTTTAACCTTTCCAGAATTTTAAAAGTAATATTTCTATTGCCAAAAATAGCAGTGCCAATAAAATAAATAGTTTCCAAAGTTTTGTTCCTTGGCTCAAATCGCTGAGTTGGGCGTCAATGCCTTTTACTTGACTATTGAGAACTTTGTAACTTTCTAACCCGGCTTTTTCAGCTTCTTTTTCAATATCACTAGTTTGCATAGCTGTTAGGTCAGATTCTTTTCTGTCAAAGTTGAATGAAAGGCCTGAAAGAGTATCTGTATCCAGTATCAATAGGTAATTGCCTGAAGTGTTTATCTGCCCTTGCATCATCAATTGAGTAATTGAGCCAGACGAGCGAAAACCAGGTATTATCTCTAATTCAGAATTTGGAGCTTTAATCTTGAAGATGTTTTCAGCGGTTACAGCTACTTTGGGTAATTCTACAATCTCGTCTTTCCCAATGGTATAAAACAATTTGCCTGTGCTTTGGCTAAATAGCGCCATATTGTACATGGCAGGTACAAAAATAGCATGACGGCTAAAGTTGTTAAAGTCTTTTTTCAGGGGGCTACTTAGAACATAAAAGCTTCCCTTTTCATAAGAGTATCTACTTAAGAAACTAGCACCATTGGCCAGGGTTAGTATTCGCTCTTCAGTTGTTCTGGTGGCTTGAGCAAAAGAGTAATACTTGTTTACTTGTGGCAGGTCTATATTTTCTTTCTTATCTTGAAATACATTAGCAAAAATGTCACTTTCATAGGCTATTCTTGATACTTTGGTTGGCACACTATCAATCCCACTAATTGTATTGGCACCAAAGGCTAAGAGTAACTCATTGTAGCCATTGATATCTGCCTTCTTAGCGGGAATTGTCAGTATGCTGCCTCCATTCTCAGCAAAACGTAATAGTTCCTGCACAAGACCAGACGATAGGTTTTCTACTTCATTCAGAATGATAAACAGATTATCAGAGAACGTGGAGTAATTGATATTATTCTCATTAAAGGTGTGGAACTTGAAATAGGTGTCTGAAGAGTAAAGCGAATTTACAGACTGACTTGCATTCTTGCCTTGGATACTCAATACTGGTATTTGGCTGGCGACATTATAAGAGAAGTAGAAAACATCATCATAAGTAATTGGGTAATCGGTAATGCTCAATTCTGCTAATTGAATGCCAGTATTGGCATTGGTATATGACATCACTACGTCTTTATATTCATCAGCGCCTATGCTTAGACTGGCTAGTGCTTTTTGTTCCCCATTCACTTTTAGCTTAACAGGTATGTTGTCATAACTTTCAGCCGAAACATTTTTTATCCGCACTATTAATTCTTCGGGTTGATTAAGCTGACGGATAGGAGCTTTGAACCAACAACTATCAATATATAGGTTGTTTTCCTGGTTGGCTATTATAGGAATAAAGAAAAGGCTGTTTGAGCTATCAGGTGTGAAATTGCTTACATCGCTTATGCTTTCTTGAAAATCACTGATGAAGTAAAAGTTGCGATTACCTTCAGTGAAATCTTTTACTGCTTCTTTTTGGCGAGAGTATGCATCGGCAAGGTTTTTAGAGGCTGGGCTAATTTCTACTTCATCCAGTAGTTCCAAGAACTCCTCTTTATTAACCAATCGTTGCTGGCGTCCTTCAAAATCATTGGTTATCAATTGAAATCTATCAGATGACTTATAAGACTTAGCCAATTCCCTCGCCTTGTTCTTGGCATCGTCAAGCAAGGTGCCATTATCATTAGTAGCATTCATGCTAAACGAATTATCTAAAAATATTGAAGCCACATTATTAGCACTAACACTGGTATTACTAGCGGCAGGGAAATAAGGCTGGGCAAAAGCTAGTACAAGGCAAGTAATGGCCAATATTCGGCTTAGTAGCACAAGCCAGTGTTTTACTCGCGAGCGAGATTGGGTTTGTATCTGAACTTCCTTAAGAAACTGGATATTACTGAAGTATACTTTCTTGAATCTCCGGAAATTGAACAAATGAATTATGATGGGTATCAGGATGGCCGATAGCGCGACCAAAAATTCCGGGTAAACAAACTTCATCGGTGTGCAAAGATATTAAAATCAGAGCGCTTTAAATCAACGGTTAAAACTTGTTTATAGTATTAGTTGAAAAGTTCTTGTTTTTCGTGGATAAGTAAAAGCACCAAACTGAATATTGATTCGTTTCTATTCTTACTTTTGAAGCACATCAAATGCCTCTATAATTGACTGCTATATCTCTCGATATACAAACTGATAATATTAAACCGCTTATCAAGTGGACAGGAGGGAAGTACAGGGAGTTCAAGTATTTTAATCACCTAATACCCGATACTTTTGACAGATATATTGAGCCCTTTGTGGGTGGTGGTGGTGTTTTCTTTGCCCTGCAACCTCAATGTGAAGTCTTGCTGAATGACAAAAGTGTAGACTTGATAGCACTTTACCGCGCGCTGGATAGCACGCAGTTTAAGAAGGAGATATATGATTATGTAGAGAACTGGGAGAGTATTTTGCCTTTGGTGAAGGAAATCATGTTTGAGTTGTCGGCAATTTTTGTGCTATATCGCAACGGCTCTTATGAGCATGATGAATTAAAGGAGATAGTTTACGATTTAGTGGATGAATGCTTTAATCGAACTGGATGGGAATTTGATGAGAAGTTTTATGTGGATACCGAATCATTTAAAGGAGAAGTTAAAAAGAACATATTCAGCAAGTTTACACGAATCGAGAAACTTGAAAGAGAACAAGAGACTCACTTTGATGAAGATTTGTTGAGTAACCACATTGAAACTGCCTTTAAAAGTGGTTTCTATATTCATTTTCGCAATGTTCTCAATCAGGTTAAAACTGGAAAGTTGAAAGGATTGAGCAATGCTAAAGAAACGGCTAATTGGTATATTGTAAGAGAGTTGTGCTACGGTGCAATGTTTCGATACAACAGCAATGGGGAGTTTAATATCCCTTATGGTGGTATCGCCTATAATAGTAAGAGCTTGAGAACAAAAGCCGATAACCTTTTTTCAGATGAAACTAAGGTACTGTTGAGAAATACCTATTTCTACAACCTTGATTTTGAAAAGTTTTTAAATGAGGCACAGCCTACTGAGAAGGACTTCATTTTTCTCGACCCACCTTATGATTCTGATTTCTCAGATTATGAAGGCATGGCCTTTACCCGTATCGACCAGTGCAGGTTAGCTAACACACTCAGTAGGCTAAAAAGCAAATGGATGTTGGTGATTAAGAAAACGGAGTTTATTTACAATCTGTACAAGGATATGGATGGAGTGCAAATGACTCCTTTTGATAAGACCTATTCTTATAATGTCCGCGGAAGAAACATTCGTGAAGCCGAGCACCTCATTATTATGAATTACTAGTCAGGATACTCAATCCTGGTGTGGTATATTTCAGCCAGTTTTTTCTTGAATACTTTCCGTATCACAGTAATATCCTTAAAAGTGATATTGCAGTTAATAAACTGATTTTCCTCTACCTGAAAGTCGATAATCTTATCCACCAACTCATTCAGCTTTTCAGCAGTAGGGTTCTTAATACTTCTTGAGGCGGCTTCTACTGAATCTGCCATCATTAGCACTGCGGTTTCCTTAGAAAAGGGCAAAGGGCCTGGATAGCTAAATTTTTCCTTGTCTATTTCTCCTTCAGGATAGTTTTTCAGATGGGAATGATAGAAATACCTCACTATCGTTGTGCCGTGGTGGGTTCTAATAAAGTCAATTATTTGTTCTGGTAAAGCATGCTTTTTAGCCATTTCAATTCCACGTGATACATGGCTGATGATAATTCGGGCGCTTTCTTCGAATGAAAGCTCATCATGTGGGTTAACGTCCGATGCCTGGTTCTCGATAAAATAAACGGGCATCTCCATTTTGCCGATATCATGATATAAAGCACCCGTTCTCATTAATAGGGCATTTCCATTTATTTCAAAAATGGCGCTTTCTGCCAAATTGGCCACCTGCATAGAGTGTTGGAAAGTTCCGGGAGCTTTCACGGCTAGTTCCCTAAGCAGATGAGAGTTTGTGTTGGAGAGTTCCAACATGGTAACATCAGACACAAATCCGAATATTTTTTCCAGTATGAATATTAAGGGGTAAACGAATAAGGTAAGACCAACGCTGGCTCCAAAATAAGCGAAGTACTTGAGGTCAATGCTTTTAATATCCCCCTCTTGTATTATGGCGATACCAAAATAGCTAAGGCTATATGCAGCAAATATGATACCCACAATCACAAAAAGCTGGGAGCGCTGCTGCATATTCACGTAACTGAAAATGGAGATAATACCGGCTATCAATTGTATGAAGGCAAATTGAAAGCCGTTGGGAACTATATAACCGATAATAAGAGTAGCCACCAGATGAGTGAATAGTGCGAGCCTAGTATCAAAAAACGCCCTGATAATGATAGGAAGAATACAGAACGGAACTACGTAAGGATGTAGAATGGTGAATTGGTGAATCACGGTTGCTGTAATTACCATAATGAGCACCATCATCAAGATAAAAACTACATATAAGTTGTTTTGTGCAATTTGCGGCCTAAAGAGGACTATGAAGAAGTACAGAACTAATAGCACTATTGCTGAAAGAATAAAGTGCCCAATGAAAATAAGAAAATAGCTGGTAGAAGAACCTAACTGCTTCTCATATTCTTTTCTTAACGACTCTAGCTTCTGGAACTTTAGTTCATCTACTATATCACCTCGGTCAATTATTTTTTCACCCTCATTCACTTTATCCCGGCTATAGGAAATATTATTCAGTTCACCTTCAAGCACTTTAGCAGTAGTTTCGGAATCGTAAAATACATTTTGACTTATGGCATCAATCAATAATTGGCGAAGTGTCTCTTTATCCAGTTTCTTTTTGGAGCCAGATAACTCCTTCTCTATATGCACCTGGGCTTTTGTAACGGTATAAAACTCGCCTAATGGAATCTGCTCATCAACATTATCGATAAGTAGATGTATATCAAAGTCATCTGGTTTTCCTTCCACTTCACCCACCATTTCGATAATGCCATTCTTGTATATAGCTTCAAGTATGTTGCTACCTACTTCTATATTGTCCTTTAAAAATTGGGTCTTTTTTCTATCCGATAGGTTGGATAATAGTGGGTATTGAATTTTTTCTTCAAGCTGAGAACTGAACTGCCCTATTTGATTTTGGGCGATTTCTGTACTTCGAGTGAAATAGTGTTTCTTGTTCTCATTAACTCGTTGCACTTCTTTATCAATTTCTTCCTGAGACTTGAGGATGGAAAAATCAAAAGGGGCAATTAAGTCTTCGTGAGCCCAGGGGCGGTTCTTTTGGTATTCGTATTTAAACTTTCCCTCCCGAGGCAGTAAGAAAGAAATAAGCAGGGCTGCTCCCAAAAAAAGAAGTATCCTTAGAATAACTTCGTGCTTGTTTCTGAGAAAGGAAAGAAAGTCTTTCATCTTGTGGACTAATGTACTAAATAGTATTTACTCTTCTGGCTTTGGCAGAGCTTGATATTTACTCAAAACATAGACCCCGAAATCAAGAAAGAGGCCCGCAGCCACAGTCCAAAGTACGGGTAGCCAAACTGGTACTATAGGGTCACCATAACTGTAATAAAAGAAACCCGTTGACGAAATACCTATTTCGGCCAAAGGTCCTGTGATAATCAATGAGCTTATCATCAAGATTTGAAACTTGTTTTTGTGTAATAGTAGCGTAAGAATGGCAAAAGGCAGGATGAGTAATAAAGTATGGTAGTTATCACCGACAAACAAGCCCGTGATACAATAGGATACAAACAGCAAAGCAGCACTCAATGCAATATTCCTTCGTTTGACAGGTGGAAGCTTTGAGGTTATTTTTGGTAATAATTTAAGGCTTAGAAGAAACAAAACTGCACCAACGCCAAACTCGACAGGTACTAAAGTTGACATACCCATGAAGTGTGGACGGGTATAATACAGCACATCAAAGTACACATGGATAGAATCATAAAAAGTACCAGCTAGCGCTCCAATAATAAAGGTGAGTGTGTATAGTTGTATGTTTTTCATTAATTGGTCAACACCATTTAGGAATTTGGTTACGGCAAAGAAAACTTTTTTGATACAAAAATCGTTACTTTCGCATGCCGTAGAACAAAAAGTAGAAAAGAAATGAGTAGAGAAGTTTATATAGTTTCAGCAGTAAGAACACCAATGGGAAGCTTTGGTGGTGCCCTTTCAAGTGTGTCAGCAACCAAATTAGGTGCAACTGCCATCAAATCCGCCTTAGAAAGAGCAAGTATAGACCCCAAATTGGTTGATGAAGTATTTATGGGTTGTGTGTTACAAGCTGCATTAGGGCAAGCACCAGCCAGACAAGCAGCAAAGTTTGCGGGTTTGGGTGATGAAGTGCCCTGTACCACAGTAAATAAGGTATGTGCTTCAGGCATGAAATCTATCATGTTTGCAGCACAATCGATAGCTTTAGGCGATAATGATGTAGTTGTAGCTGGTGGTATGGAGAACATGTCAGCCGTGCCTCATTACCTGCCTAACTCAAGAAACGGGTTTAGGTTAGGTGATGCTAAGTTGGTAGATGGTTTAGTATATGATGGATTGACGGATGTTTACAACCAATATCATATGGGGAATGCAGCTGAACTTTGCGCGAAGGACTGCGATGTTTCTCGTGAAGATCAAGATATATATGCCATAGAGTCATACAAAAGGTCAGCCGCTGCCTGGGAAGCTGGTAAGTTCAACGATGAAATAGTACCGATAGAAGTTCCTCAGAGAAGAGGTGATGCAATAGTAGTCAGTGAGGATGAGGAATACAAGAATGTGAAAATGGAAAAGATACCTGCCTTGAGGCCGGTATTCCAAAAAGAAGGCACGGTGACAGCTGCCAACGCATCGACTTTGAATGATGGTGCTGCCGCACTCGTGTTGATGAGCAAAGAAAAAGCTGAAGAATTGGGTATCAAACCGTTAGCGAAAATATTGAGCTATGCTGACGCAGCTCAAGCTCCCGAATACTTTACGACAGCTCCAGCCAAGGCATTGCCTAAAGCAATGAAAAAAGCGGGTAAAGAGTTTTCTGAAGTAGATTATTTCGAGATAAATGAGGCTTTTTCAGTGGTGGCTGTTGCAAACAATAAATTGATGGAACTTGACCCGGCTAAGGTTAATGTGAACGGAGGTGCTGTATCTTTAGGGCATCCACTTGGGTGCTCAGGTGCGCGCATTATAGTTACATTAATCCACGTATTGAAGCAAAACGGTGGTAAACTGGGTGCTTCAGGTATATGTAATGGTGGTGGTGGAGCTTCAGCCATGGTGATTGAAAACCTAGACTAATCGCGACTTTAAAATAGGTGGAATACGGGATTTGTAATCTTAGTGTAGTTCCTTGTAGGGCTGAACCCTCTGATAAGTCAGAGATGGTTACCCAACTCCTTTTTGGTGAAACTTTTGAAGTAAAGAAACAGCAGGGCAATTGGCTCTTTATCAAGCAAGCCTTTGACGATTATGAGTGCTGGATTGATAAGAAGCAATGTGCAGAGATAACAGCCAATGCTTATGAGGCGCTAAACAAGAACTTTGCGGTTTGTGCCAGCGATTTGGTTCAGTTAATTATAGACCAAAAGACCAAACAAATGCAATCAATTGTGATTGGTAGCACTTTACCTAATTATCATAAAGGTACTATAGCGTTTGCAGACGATGTTTATGATTTTGATGGAGATATAAGCTCCTATGAAAAGCTGGAGAAAAAACAATTGATAAGAGAGAATAGCTTTGCTTATTTGGGAAGCCCATATTTATGGGGTGGTCGTTCACCTTTTGGGATAGATTGCTCCGGTTTCACGCAGGTCATATTCAAAATGGTCGGCATTAAGCTAAAGAGAGATGCTTACCAACAAGCAGAGCAAGGAGTTACTTTAAGCTTTATTGAAGAGACCGAAGTGGGAGACCTGGTTTTCTTTGACAACGAAGAAGGTGAAATCATTCACGTGGGGATTGTGATTGGACCAAATCAAATTATACATGCTTCTGGTAAGGTGAGAATTGATAAGCTTGACCATCAGGGTATTTACAATACTGAAATGAGGGGTTATTCTCATCATTTGAGGATAATCAAGAGGCTGCTCTAAACTTCCTCCTTATAGAATAGAGCTCAGTTAATATTCCCTTAACATAAATGTAAAAAATCGTTAAGCAGATTGCGTAACGTTAATTTAACACACGAAGCTATTTTTGCTCTCAAATTTTAAGATAATGTTAAAGTATTCTAAAATAATCATTCTTCTGTTGGTAGGCCAAATCGCTTTGGCTACTGGAACTGGCAAGGGTACGTTTGAGGGCATCGTTACCGACAAGGCAACTGGCGAAGCACTAGCTGGCGCTAAGGTAACAGTGAAAGAAACTGGACTTATTGTTTACACTGATTTAGATGGTAAATTCAAGCTTGAAGAACTTGCAGAAGGAGCTACTTACACTTTCGAAATATCTTCTTTGGGGTATGAAGTTATGAAAGGCAATGTAGTTAAAGTGAAAGAAGAAAAATGTGTTCAGGCATTTGGCTTCACCCTAACTGAAAAGTAAAAAACTAAACCTAAATAGGAGAAGCCCGCTCATTGAGCGGGCTTTTTTGTGCCTGGTTTTTTATAATTTAACATTATGAAAAAGATAATAGTAATTGCCACTCTTTTAGCTTTTGGTAAACTGAGTGCCCAAACGTGGGTAGATACACTTTACCAAATTACTACTGAGAGTGATATCAGTTATGGGACTGCCATTGACTTTGCAGGAAACGAAAGAGACTTGCTCTTGGATATAAGCTATCCTTCTAATGATACTGCTCCAGAATGTAGTCGCCCGTTGATAGTTGCAATACATGGCGGAGCTTGGATTACAGGGCACAAGGCAGAAGGTATGGTGTTAAGAATGAGAGAGGACTTCGCTAAGCGCGGTTACGTAACAGCATCTATTAACTATAGGTTAGGACAGTTTCCCACCCACCAGCAGGTGCATTGCAATACGCAAATGTTTAACTTGGAGTGGGATTGTCTAAATATGGCTGATAGCAGTGAGTGGTATAGGGCATATTATCGGGGCATACAAGATGCTAATGGTGCTATCCGATGGTTGGTAAATCATACTCAGGATTACAATATTAATCCAAATAACATTTTTGTAGTAGGTGAGAGTGCGGGTGCATATATTGCCATCGGTGTTGGTTTTATTGACAATGCCAACGAAGTTTTGAATACACTTACTGGAAGTATGAGCGACGTTCAGGCTCCCAACAGTATTTACGAAGTGCCTTGCATTCAAGGCTATGGCTTTGATACTACCATTGCCAACATGAGTTTATCAAGGCCTGATTTGGGTGATTATGAAGGAACTCTCAATCAACCAGCACAATACCCATATACAATCAGGGGGGTAGGCAGTTTTTATGGTGGGGCTTTTAATAACATTTTTGGAACACAAATTGGCGAGCCTCCTGCGCTCTATCTGTTTCATCAACCTAACGACCTTATAGTTCCATATAATACAAATAAGGTACTAGCTGGGTTTGCAGCTTGTGCCGTGGGTTTTCCTCTTAACTGCGCCTATATTATCAATAGGCCACAAACCATGGGGGGCAATGCCATTGCTAGTATGTTGGTGGCTATGCAAAACCAAAACCAAACGATACCTGATTATTTATTTGACCATACGAGCAATAATGCAGATTGCCTTACACAGGTTGGTAACCCTTCACTTGGGGGGCACCAGGTAGATAACTATTGGGCCAGAACAACAAACATGGCAAGTTTTTTTGCTCCCAAAATTGAAGTTTGCCAAACGGTCGGATTGCAAGAATTAAATAGAGATTTTAGGATTTATCCTAACCCATTAATAGGGAACAAGCTAAGGCTTGAAGGTGATTTTAAAGAAGGTGATATTATCTTAATAAATGATTTATACGGCAAAACTGTTTATGAAAGTTTGGTACTTGTTGACCAAATGAAGGTCACGATAGATATGCCTTCACTTAGTCATGGGGTGTATTTGGTTTTGGCTTCAGGAATAAACAAAAAGATAATAGTCGGAAAATAAAAAACCGTCTCGCTGGATTAATCCAGCGAGACGGTGCGATTATGGAAATCATGGGAAAGTGCTTAGTAGTAGCCTGCAATAAAGTTATCTAATTCACGAACGCTACTTGAGAAACTGAAATAGTTGTTAACCATCCAGAAGTTCTGAGGGTCCGCTACATAACCATAGGCAAACTTTGCCAACTCTAGCTTGTAAGACTCGAATGCAAATAATCCCATCATATCAGCTACTTGCCTTGAGCTAATCCCATTAGCTGTAATCGCTTGTCTTGCAACGGCCATCTTTGAGTTAGAAAAGTTTTGGTTATCAACAGCCCTCATCACATCCTGAAAGATTTGCGGGTGCATGCCAATATATGCTGGAGTCGGGGCACAGTTTATCACTGGTCCATTATGAACTAGCACCGCATTATTTGGTCTAACATGTCTTCCACGTCCATTTCCTGGAACTGCACAGCCACGAGAGCATACACCATGTGTATTTAATGAATGACCGCATGGTAATAATTTAGGTGTACTTTGCACGTTAAGTAAACCATTATAAGATACTCTTGCGGTAACCAATGAAGCGTGAGGGATATTTATCTGACCTCTGTAAATTACTTTATGTACTATACCATGGTATCCTCTTTCAAGAGCTGTAACACTAAATTTGTGCCTCCCAGGTGCTACGTTTCTCAAAACGTAGGTGTTACTACTGGTTTTGTACATATTTCCATTAAGGTTTATGAGCATTTGAGATACTCCACTTGTATTTATACTTAGTTCTGAGCCTAGGTGACTTGCTTGTAAACTCAACAAGCTTAATCCTAGTATTATGGTAGATATTATTGTTTTCATGATTAATTCCTCCTTTATTAAAATTTGGTTTTAACCTCTATAAACAAGTTGTGTGCCAAATATTATTTCGTTAAAAATCTACGAAAAACACAACCATTTCATCAATTATCCCGTAACAAGCCATCCAAACAAATTAAAATTGGTTATGAAAAAGCTCGCAATCATCGTACTAATGGCAATTGTAGTCGCAAATGTTAAAGCACAGTCTACAACCATTAAGCCTGGTAAATCAGCAGGTGACATTACAATTGGTATGACCAAACAACAGGTAGAAAGTATAATAGGTGAAGCATGTGCAGAAAGAACACGTGCCGAAGAAGAGCAAGAATTGGTGAAGTTTGGTAAAAATATCTGGCAAGAGTTAAGATACAATACCCATTATGATGCTGTATTAGAGTATCAAGGTGCAGATATACCTATCAGAAAGCTGTACTTCAGCGAGGGAAAATTAGTATACATGACATTAACGGCCTTTGGATATGAGCAAGCAATGCTTGAGCGCTTCAAAATAAATGGCAAACCATGTATGGGTTGCCCTGCTGAAGTATTAGCTAATCATTTGGGTATACCAATCTTTACTGAGGACTATACCTATGTGCAGCAAATGTATTATCTGAACCAAGGCATTGACTTTGTAACACACAATGGTGAAGTAAAGGCAATTAATATTTACGAGCCTATTGACCAGGAAATGGCTATGGCAATCAAGGCTGTGTCAGGATACTAAGTTTTTGGACGGTAAGCTGCCCAGAATTTTCTATTTCTATTTTCTCGGGCCTTACCTATAAAACCTAATTCATACAATGGGATGTGGATACCAATTCCGCATCCCATTGCTTTTATATGAAGTAATATCTCATAAGGACTCCATTTAAAAATAAAAGATAGGAAGGTAAACAACCTTTTTCTTCTGTTGATTGCAGCTAAGGGCTCCAACTTTATCCAAAGCTTAAAGAGAGGGAGAATTAAGGCGCCTTCCCCATCGTATGTGTCAATACCCAAGCGAAATTTACCAGCTTTTATTTCTTTAATATGTTTAGAATTCTTCCTTTTTAGAGGTTTTTTACTGGGAACAAATAGGTTAAAATCTTTGATATAAACTACCCAAGAAATCAGGTAGGGTAGGTTAATATTTATTGACAAACGATAAGTTGTAATGGCGAGACCCAATCTTATAACTCGCTCAGAGTAAGGAAGTGGCTTAGGAAATATTTTAAACTGGCTTCTCAAAACAGTTTGTGGTTGTTATGCAAGGTTTCTCTCCTTGTGGGAGAGATTTAGAGAGAGGCTCTTATTTCCCATGCATTTTTTGTATGCTTTCAGTTAGCAAAGCATATAGGTCTTGATATTCAGGAGTATCTTTCAAGAATTCAAGGTGCTTTACGATTACTTTAGTGTCATTCCTCACAGCGGGTCCAGTTTGCAGGTCTGCTGGTTCTTTTTGTGCTATTTGTGCAGCCGTTTCCGCAATTAGTGGTCGCAGTAAATCCAGAGACATATCATCCTTCCTAAGGATATCAGAAGCGATAGCATAAAAGTGATTACTGAAATTACAAGCAAAAACAGCTGCTACATGCAATATTTTTCTTTGCTCAGAGCTAATTAACTGTACATTATTGGAGATACTTTTAGCTAGTTCCATTAAAACATCTTCCACGCACTCGTTGCTACCTTCTATGCAAAAGGGAACTTTATCTATTTCTAAGTCTTTATCCTTATGAAAAGTTTGCAAAGGATAGAATACTCCGATGTTCTCTCCCGAAGGTTCTAGGGCTTCAAGTGGTACGCTCCCCGAAGTATGTGCTACTATTTTTTCACCGGCATCCAGTTCTCGTGCAACTGTCAATACACTATCATCATTAGCAGCAATGATAACTACTGTGGAGTTTTCTATTGAGTTGACATCACTAGAGTGACTTGCACCTACAACTTCCGCCAATTTTTTTGCATTATCTGTGTTCCTGCTAATAATGAAATCTATATAATGCCCATTGCTTTTTAAAGCTTTTGCGAGATGGGTAGCTACATTTCCCGCACCAATAAAGCTGATATGCTGTGCTTCTATCATGCAGTTTTTATGCGTCTAGCGATGGCTATCACAGTGCCAATTACCATAATGATGCACCCTGCCCAAAGTATATTGATGAATGGGAAGACGATTGCTTTCATGATGATAAAATCGCTAAAGTTTTTATTTTTCTCTGCAATTTTCAAGTCAAATCGACCTTCTTCTGGCACCAATTTTTCTACACTCACTTTAACTCCCAACTCCTCAAATTCGTCAGGAATAGGGATTGCGTATACATCCCTAATGGCAAATACAGGTTCAGCGTAGTACTCTTTATCATTATGACCCACAGCCTTCATGACCAAACCAAATGCTAAATCGCCTTTTTCTAACTTCAGGCTATCCATATTCAACTCTTGGCTAACACCTTGTAGGATGATATAACAGTTATTAGCCCATACCGTATCGCCTATTTGCATGGATACATCACGTGGCTCATTGTATTTTTCTTTCTCTTCTTCGGTTCTATCACTCAGGTCAGCATAAGTAATGTGGGTATATACATCCTTATGCCAATAATGCTTGGTAGCAGGTTCAGCCACATTGCCCATTCTAGGGTTAGTTTGCACAAAAGGCTCTAAAGTGAATACTTGTTTCAACTTACCACTTTCATTCTTTTGGAAGTAGTCTACCTGGTAATAAATGTTGACTCCCTCTTTGCGGACATTGGTGAAGGTGACAAAATAATCGCCCATCTTTAAGGTGTCATTTTGGCGAAGCATAAGGTTTTCCTGATTGGGAAAATCTTTACTCATTTTTTCCAAATCCACGTTAGAAGTGTTTTGTGAAATTACTTCACTCAAAGCCGTTGAAAGTAAAGCACCCATCAATAGCAGTGCGAAGCCAACGTGGGCGATGGAAGCTCCAGCCAGTTTAATTTTACCCTTTAAAACAGTACCGAAATACTCTATATTGGCTACTACTGCAAATACAGTAGCCCACAGCATCGCAAAGTATAAAGCATGGGTCAATTCCAGGAGCCATGCAAACAAGCCTGCCAACGCAATAGAAATACCAAAGCTGATACCAACTTGTCTCAAAAATTTTTTCGGTTCAGTTGTTTTGTATTTGAAGAACTGTCCAACCGCCATCAGTATAGCAACTATAATGGCAAAAGGTACTTGCCATGAATTATAAGCATCAATTTCATCAATGGGTGGTGCCAGGTTGGTCTTGAATAAGGTGTTGATAACGGGAATTGAAGTGGTAAAGGTTATCTGAAACGCAGAGCAAAGTAATACGATTGCTGCTACAAACATCCAGAACTCACGAGACCAAATGCTTTCTTCGGTTTGTGATTTTGGAAAGTACTGCTGATTGATTAGCAAGAGACCTAAAGCCAGCACTGAGAAGAAACCCAGAAACAATACCAACTGGAAGGTCATGCCTAAAGTGACGAAAGCATGAACGGACGTTTCCTGCAATACCCCGCTTCTTGTTAAGTAAGTAGAATACAATACCAAGAGAAAAGTAAGAAAGGTAAGTATGTAAGTTATCAATAGTGAACCACCCTTGTTTTTGTTAATAAGCATTACATGGGCTGCGCCAACAAGGGTAAGCCACGGCACTAATGAGGCGTTTTCTACAGGATCCCATGCCCAAAAACCACCAAAACTTAATGCTTCATAAGCCCAGGCACCACCCATTAAGATGCCAGTACCTAATATCATCACCCCAAAGAATGTCCAGGGTAGGGCAGGTTTGAGCCACTCTGTATATTTCCGTTGCCATAAACCGGCCATACCATATGCAAATGGTATCATGGTAGAAGCAAACCCAAGGAACAGGGTAGGAGGGTGAATGGTCATCCAATAGTTTTGGAGAAGCGGGTTGAGTCCTCGTCCATCCAATTTCGCCAAGTACTCTGGATTCTGCAAAAAAGGTAGATGCATAAACTCAGGATGCTCTCTTAATAAGATGAAAGGGTTGCTTCCTATTTTCAAAGTGCCATCGCTGATTCCTAAGAGCATAGAAGCCAGAAAGACCTGCACTAAGCAGATGACAGCCATCACACTTGGTTCCCAACTCCATTCGCCTCTTGGTTTTTTGGCGGTGTAAATAACGCCAGCCCCAAGTACTACATTCCAAAAAGACCAAAGCAGGAAACTACCCTCTTGTCCCTCCCAAAAAGAAGATAAAATATACTTCATTGGCATCTCAGTGTTGCTGTGCTGCCATATGTAATGGTACTCAAACATGTGATTAAGTAGCATGTAGAATAGGGTGCCTATGATACCAAACACAGCCAGGCTATGCAAGCTAAACCCTATTCGGCCCAATCGGTTCCAT
>JANQJC010000042.1 GCA_028281825.1 Flavobacteriales bacterium | reverse complement strand
GTGGTGTTGATGTGGAGTGCAAGATTAACTAAATTCACTTTTTCATAGGTGTAGGTACACCCCTGACAAGATACTCTTTGTCAGGGGTGTTAGGTTTGCCGATAATATTTTAGTTTTGTTCGAGATGGGAGAAAAAAGCATACCTACGGTTGAAGAATTTGAGAACATGGATATTCATCTCCGTGCAGACTTGTTGGGGCAACATGGAACCCTCTTTGACCAAAAAGGTGAATATGGGCAAAAGATTTGGATGTATTACCTATTTGGTGGACGAGTGGTTGAAGTGGAATATGACCCTAAAAAGATTATAGTTTGGGATGTTAACGTTTTTAAACCTTTTCACCCCAAAAACTTAGCACGTCTTGAGCAACAATAATCTCTATCTGTTAGCCCGAAAGAATGCTTCAGCAAAATATTTGCTTGTAACACTATTTCTTGCTTTATCTCTTCTCATCCCTTCAGGCAGAACATACCTTTCGGGTAGTTGAGGAAAGGAGTGTTTCTTGAAATTAATCACTTTTCCTGATGCAGGGTTTTTCTTTGGATGGGTATAGTAGCCCCATAGGTCAGTAATCTTCTTGTAGCAATCCCCATAATCTGAAGGGTTGAATGTTAGAGGAGGCTTACCAATTACTTGTCTCAAAAGGGCTCGAGGGTTCTCCAGTGCCCAAAAGACCAATTTTCCATTTAGCCTGCAATCATAGACTATTTCCAAACACCTTTGCACAGCTTTAAACGCCGTTTTCATATCTCTTGGTGTTTTAGCAGTAGTTCGGGCAAGAGAGAAATGTGTACATGGCGGAGCTGCCAATACACCATATACCTTGTCGATATACTGTTTGTACTCATCAAACTCAAAGATATCATTGTGTGGATGAGTAACCACCCGCACGTCATATCCCGCATCTTGGTAAGGCTTACTCCAGGCTCCCGTACCACCACACAGGTCAAGTATAATCTTCTCGCTATTTGGTTTCCCTTTCCAATAGTCTTTATGGGACATACGTTATTTCGAAAAGTAAAAATGTGTAATAGCAAGTGCTGCTGCGTCAAATATTCCCATGGTGTAATCCTCACACATCCAGGGTTTCCTCACTCTCGGCATTTTGTTCTCTAACTGCGGTAACCATTCCACAATTTTCTTGGCAATCTCATACTTCGTCTTAGCACCAAACTCTCCGAATACAAACCGCACTTGCTCCCTGGTGTATTGGTGTACGGGAAGGTTCTCTTTTTTACATAAACCAGCAATATCGTCCAATAGCTTTTTCGTTCGTTTCCCTTTCCAATACGTATCGCCTCTGTAATCCTGAAGAACCACAAGACTTGGACGGTAGTAATCAATGAACTTCTTGATGTGCTTGAGGCACTTTTTGTTGCTTATGGCTCTTACTGTTACAATGCCGCAATCCCTTGGTTCTTGAGGGTTTTCGAGAAAGGCATAACCAAAGCCCCGGAAATTGGGATAGAGAGCAAGGACAAGTTCATGAGTTGGTTTAGTTTTCATAGGTTTCATTGGTTAGTCTGGTAAGGGCGCTTTTGAGATAGGCAATTCTTGAGAGAACCTGTGCCGTCGGCTCCTCATTCTCCAAACTCCTGATGAGCAGTTTCATACGCTCGGTCAATTCTCGCTTAACCAGCTTTCTTTGGCTGGCAAAAAAAGATACCACCGGGGTATTAAAAAGCAGATGGTAGGTGATGAGCATGGACATGCTGGGGGCTCGATTACCTCGCTCGCATCTCGACAAATGCGAACGGTCTTCTTTGTCTAATAAAAATGCAATGTCTGATTGCGTGATATGTGTTTGCTTGCGATGTGTCCGCAAGTGGTTCACGGTGTGTGACATAATTTTTTTCTCTTATGCTACTAATGACTGCATGATATGAACTGGACATAAGAGAAAACAGAATGAAAAATGTGACATATCCGCACATTTTTTCCGTGGTAGATGAACGTTTGGTTAAAAAGTCGTGAATTATGTGGGGAATGAACGTTCTTCCTTTTCATTCATTCCTTTTTAGGATTTCCACTTCGGTTATGGAAAACCAAAAACGCCTGTGTGCTTTTTTGTAGGGCACACAGGCGGGTATTCCCACAACCGCTATGGCTTGCGATTGCCTTTGAAGGATTGAAGAATGTCACCAATCGGTTTCATCGTTTCTTTTGTTTCATTTTCTTTTTGAGTCTTTCTTTTGTTATGTACCCTTTGGCACACAGGTCTTGTAGTACTATGTACATACGTTAAGGGCACTGAGTACATAAGTTGAGAATTGAGAGCGTAGTACAAATACGATTTACCCTTGCGTTTATGGGGAGCATCAAGCAGCTCTCCTTTAAAATCAGTGATGGATATATATTCCTTTACCACAAGAGCTTGTATGGTTTTTGAAATGACTTTTCTTGAAAGTCCTGTTTTTTTCATGAAGAATTGGTGCGTAATTCTGTCACGAGTTTTTCTCCTTCCTGTTTTTTTCTCCTTCCAACCGATGGTTTGACGAAGAATAACCAGAAGTAATTTAAGCTCTGCCAAAGTCAGGTTTGGCAGATGCTTATCAAAAAGTGTGTTGGGAACTTTGGTAAAACCTTTCATTCGTGAAGTATGCCGACTATACTCTCAAAAAAACAGGAGCAAGTATTTGCCTGACACATTTTGGGTTCTGTTTTTTTAAATCCTTTTTCTATATGCTAGCTGGGTGAGTATTAAAATCCCCACAACGGTAAGTGATGAGAAAGTACAGGAATTCAAGGAATTGTACCTGGAACATTTCGGCATTGAACTTTCAGATAAAGAAGCATATGAAAAAGGGCTGCACCTCTTACAGTTCATGGCTACTATCCTGGATATATCAGGAGCATATTTTGTAGAAAAACAATAGTTGACTCAATCACTTCAATTTGCTATGAATCCAAAGAGGCAACCTCTGTTAGCAGGTAACCTCCACTATCGTATGAAATACTTTCTCTATGCACGAAAATCAACTGATACCGAAGACAAGCAAATGGCTTCCATTGAAGACCAGATTGCTGAAATGGAGCGTTTGGCTCATGATTTAAACCTGGAAGTTATAGACACTATTTCAGAAGCCAAATCAGCCAAAGAACCAGGACGAAAAGGCTTCAATGATATGTTGAGACGTATTCAAAAGGGCGAAGCGCAGGGTATCTTGTGCTGGAAACTCAACCGTCTGGCCCGAAATCCCATAGACGGTGGACAAATCAGTTGGCTTTTACAACAGAATACTATTAAACACATTCAGACTTATGGACGGGACTACAAATCACATGATAATGTGCTCATGATGCAGGTAGAGTTTGGCATGGCCAACCAATTCATTGTTGACCTTAGGGAGGATGTCAAGCGAGGTATGAGGCGAAAAGCAGAACGTGGATGGTACCCCAAGAATTTGCCGCCTGGGTACGTCCATGCACCCAAGCACGAACGAGTGCCGGGAAGAAAGGAAAACATGCCCCACCCAAAGGAATTTGAGCTTGTAAGGCAGCTATGGAAGCAATTCCTCACAGGAAAATATTCTGTAATAGATATGAAAAAGAAGGGTGATAGCTTGGGCTTGTGCCACAAAAGCGGCAAGCCGTATTCCAAAAACGCCTATTACAACCTCTTTGCCAATGAGTTCTATGCAGGCTACTTTCTATGGAAAGACAAGCACGGGAATATGGTACGTTATAAAGGAAAGCATAAACCAATGATTACTCCGATTGAATTTGAGGCCGCACAACAAATATTAGGAAGAAAAGACTACTCCAAAGTCCATACCCACAGCTATCCCTATCGTGGCCTTATCACTTGCGGTGAATGCGATGGTCATGTGACCGCTGAGCGGAAATTACAAGCCATTTGCACTAATTGCAAATACAAATTTTCCATTATCTCCCAGATTACATGCAGCAAGTGTGGCATGGAGCTTTCAAAAATGAATAATCCTACCATTATCAAAAAGGTGTATTACTACTGCGCTGGTAATACCAAGCCTTGCAGTCAAAAGCGTGTTTCTGTCACCCAAGAACATATTGAAGACAGAATAAAAAGTGAACTTAAGAAGATTGAAATACACAAAGACTTTCATGCTTGGGGACTACAACAAATCAAGAAACTCAATGCTGATCCATCAAATGAAAATACAAAGCTCTTATCCCAATTACGAAAACGGGAAACCGAATTATCTCAACGAATTGATGGTCTCATACGAATGCGGGCAGATGGTGAAATATCAGTTGAAGAATTAGGTTCACTCAAAAACCAGACAACAGAGGAATTAAGAGTTGTGCAGGCTCAGATAGAACGAGAGAAGAATAGCAAAGATTACCTTGATCAAGCTGTTACAGATTACTTCGATTTTGCTCTGAATGCCTCAAAAGACTTCCAAGGTCGGGATTGTAGTGAGAAAAAAGCCATTGCCACCAAATTAGCATCGAACCTAAAAATACGAGACAAAAAGCTATATATTTCAACAGATGAGGTGTATAGCAAGATACAGGAGTGCGCAGTCGTGTATCACCGTAAAATGAAGGAAATCGAACCTGAAAAAGGCCTTATACAATCTACCTATTTGGCTGATTATCTGATGTCATTTCCTGACGTGTGCGCACGATTAGAAGATATCCGAACGTGCGTAATGAGCACACGTTCATCTAAAGACATTACAAACAGTAGTATAAAAAACATATCTACCTCTATTCCAAACGAAAATCATGAGGCATCTTGAGTGTCACTTATTCAAGACAAAGTGCTCAAGCCTCAGGGGCAGAAAAGATAATATCTTTCCCAAACCACCTTTCAAGAGTCAATTAGGTGGGGAAACTACGTTTTACTTTAGCCAACTTTGCTTTCTCATGGTTGAGCTTGCCCTTTCAATTGTTATTTCGAAATGCAATAGGAAGCCCTTTCGCTTCTTCCTTGAATCGCCCTTGGTCATAGACCAGGTTTCCATTGACAAAGGTTTGCAGCACCCTGGTTTGGAACCTGGTGCTTTCTAATGGGGACCATCTGCATTTGTACAAAAGGTTGTCCTTAGATACCGTCCACGGGCTGTTCAGGTCAACCAACACTAAGTCTGCAAAATATCCTTCCCTGATAAAACCCCGTTTTTCCATCCGGTAGAGCACTGCCGGGTTATGGCACATCTTTTCGACAATCTTCTCCAACGATAAGAGTCCTTGTTTGTAAAACTCCAACATACAATTGAGCGAGTGTTGAACCATTGGTGCTCCTGACATGGATTGAAAATAGGGTTGTTGTTTTTCTTCTAATGTATGTGGTGCATGGTCGGTAGTTATAATATCTATTCTATC
>JANQJC010000007.1 GCA_028281825.1 Flavobacteriales bacterium | reverse complement strand
CTGCATATATTAAATGATGAGAGTATTTCTAATGATGCCGAAGTGATTAGGCTTGAAAGGTATACTGGAAGTGATATACAGGCATCCACAGCTGGGCATATTGGTTTTTATATTAACGATAACAATACTGGTGGCGGTGAAGTGGCCAGAATATCCTGGCAGGATGGACAATCTGGCAATAGTGATGGTGAAGGTACAGGCGAGCTCCATTTTTGGACTTCAGAAACTGTTTCGGCAGACGCTGTGCCTGTAGAGAGGATGACTATCAATAAACTTGGAAATATAGGTATTGGTACTACTGACCCGTCATCATATTTGCATATAAAAAGCACAAATAGTGGAAACGGCGGCTTTAGTGAAAGTGGTATAATTGTAGAGAATACAGCTACAGGTAGTGAGGCTGCGATTAGTTTTATTAATGGTAACAGTGGGTCCAACTATTTTATGACTGGCTTGAATGAGAGTGAGCATTACGACATCGCTTATGGCACCACATTTACCAACGGAAATACACACATGCGTATAGAAAGTGGTGGTAATATAGGTATTGGAAACATCACTCCAGATGCACTATTAGATGTTCAAGGGGATTTTCGTGTGACTGGCGAGAATTCCAAAGTAGAGTTCAATACTAAGGAAGTAAACAATGGATGGACTCTGATTTATCGGGATGACTTTGAAAGTGGCGATGATGGATGGGCTATGTTTGAAAATAATAATAGTGGAACTATCGCCACTGGTGAATATGAGAGGGAGAGCTTTGGTATTATTGGAATTAGCACCAATATGAACAATCACTCTGATGGAACCTCAGATGATAGTGATAACAATAATGTGTTTAAGAAACTGTATGATATGTCTGGAATTACCTGGACAGAAGCACAAATCACTTTTGACTATTTATTCATAGACTCTTGGGATAGCAGAGAGAGAGCTTATGCCGGAGTAGCAAGCAGTTTAACGGGTAACCCCACTATATTGTGGGTTGAGAATCACGATAATAATGATGACACTAATGGTAGAATTGCATTTAGTTTTGTAGGGGCGAGTGAAGGTGACCACGTGAAGACGGCAACTTTACACGTGAGAAATAACGTGCTATCAAGTGATGATTTTTTCCTCATTATTGGGTCGACTTTAGATGAAGATAGGGATAACGAATCGTTTGGTATTGATAACGTAGAAGTTTGGGTACGTTAATCTGACTATATAATACTTCCAATAGCAAATTCATAATTTAGCAAACCTAGATTTGAAAAGTAAAATTAGACGGATTATCAAAAAGCTTTTACCACTTATTGTACTTGTTTTTTGTGTTCAATTAACAAAAGGTGAGAATCCAGATGCATATCGTAAACGCCAAAGAAAAGCCATAAAGCTTGTACATACAGAGCCTTCAGTAGCTAAAACGATGCTGCTGGAGTTATTGGCAGACAGCACTGGAATCCCTGATACTATATTCGATTATACCTATAAATGTTTAGGTATCTATTACTGGACTGCCCATCAACTGGACTCTTCAGAGTATTTCTTCAAAAAGGCAATAGTTCTTAATAAAGAGATGCCAGAAAGACAAGCGGGGTTACTTGTAAATCTATCCGCTGTTATGGGTAGCAATGGCAATCTTAACAAGTCGCATGATCTGCTTACCCGGGCTTTGTCTATCTATACAAGCATACATGATACGTTAGGTATAGGAAAGGTATATACCAATCTTGCTAATGTATACACGGAGCTTGATGCGCATGATATAGCTGTTGAGTATCTTTTTAAAACTTTGGATTTGTTTGAAACTGATACAGCTGCTTATGCAAAGGAAATTGCAATGGCAAGGTCAAACCTTGCAAATTCATATTCAAGGTTAGGGGATTTTTCTTTTGCTATAGGTATGTATAACAAGGTGGAGCCAACAATAAAAGAACTTTATGGACCGCGTATATACTATATCAATGTCCTTAATAAATCAAGTGCGTTATCCCACTTAGGAAGAGGCAGAGAGGCTTTGGATTTGGCAGAGGAGGCAGTATTTAGTTTGGGTAAAATCAAGGAATTTGAACATTTACTTGGTTATGCCTACTTGCAAAAGGCGAAAGCCTATGAGAGTCTAGGTGAGATGGATGAAGCCCACCATACTTATAAACAGGCTTTTGAATATGGGGTCGAGTATGAATTGGATCTATTGGAAATTGCTATACATTATTTGGAGTTTCTCAATAATAGGATGCTGTATGATGAAGTTATTGAAGTAGTGCAGAGATTTGAGAATACTGAACAATATGAAGATGGAAGCCTGAGTGATAAACTGAAGTATCAGGAGGCTAAACTAAATGCCCAAGTGGCGCTAAATAGCACATATGGGCAATTGAACACACTACAAAAGATAGTGAAGCTTCAAGGAGGGTTATCTGAGCGATACAATCAATTTGTGACCAAAGAGCTACACGAGAAGTATAAGACAGACTTGTTAGAAAAAGAGAGGCAATTAAGAGAAGCAGAGATTGACATACTTAAGAAAGAAAATGCTGAAAAACGTCTGTTTGTAATAATTTCCATCTTGGCAATTTTGATTATTGGAGCCATTGGTGTGTATCAGTGGTATACCCGAAAGTTGAAGAATAGAATTGCACAAGCTGAAATACAAAGAGTTAACGAGCAAAATAAAAGTTTGGAAAGGGAGGCAAGTATGCAAGAGGAGAATGTAAAGCTGAAAGAGGAGATTATAGACAAGCAGAAACAACAATTAATAGCGTCTTCCATTGAGGTGAATACTATTAAAAACCAAATGGAGAGCATTCTGAGCAATTCGCAAAAGACAGAGAGCCTTAATAGTCTGCAAAAATCAATAGCTTCTCTCGTGAACGATCAGACCTTTACCAACAGGCTATTGGATAAGTTCAAAAGCATAGATCCAGAGTTTATTCAAAAATTATCGGCACATTATCCAGACTTAACTAAGAGTGAACTGGAGTTTTGCGCCCTTTTAAAGTTAAGACTTCATAATAAGGAGATTGCTCACATTTTACAGATATCTCATGAAAGCGTTATTAAGAAAAAATATCGTTTAAGTAAGAAGTTAAAAGACAATGATAATGCTGATATTGAACAGGTTTTCAAGGAATTTGCTTAAATCACTCCATCCTTGATATAGAGCTCCACACCTTTTTTAATCATAGAATCAATTTCCTGCTCCATTTCGGGGCTTAGCTTTTTGATGTGGAAGCAACTTTTGCCTTCTAGGCATTTTTTTAGTTCGGATGAGATATTGTACTCATCAACATGAGTATAGATGGGGAAGAAGTATAGCCTGATATCTTTTGGTTTTGGAACTACACTGGCAAAGTAGTAGCCATCTACTTTTTGCTTGCCTTGCATGGCTTCTTTGGTGCCAGCTACTTCAAATGTAGCTTCGTTGTCTTTTCTTACCTTCAAGGGCGGAGTTTGAGTTTTGAGTAACCTCTTAAGCGTGTCCTGTATCTCTGGTAGTGCTGTTTTCATAGGCTAAATATCAACAATTTTGTTTTGTTTATGAACACAGGCATCCTATATTAAATTTTAGACGTAATATTGGTATGCCGTTTGACCAACGTAATTCGGTGAACAGAATTAATACTGGCAATTAGTATTGCCTCGCATTATAAAATAGACTACTTTTGTCGCCTCAAAATTTTGAGGGGTACAGGAACCCATTACGCAACCTTAAACTAGTAACGCACATGAGACAACTCAAGATCACCAAATCGATAACCAATAGAGAAAGTCAATCATTAGATAAATATTTACAAGAAATAGGGAGAGAGGAGTTAATTACAGCAGAGGAAGAAGTAGAGTTAGCAAGAAGGATTAAACAGGGTGATCAGATAGCATTAGCAAAATTGGTGAAAGCCAATCTTCGTTTTGTGGTGTCAGTTTCTAAGCAATATCAAAATCAAGGATTGACATTGCCTGACCTCATCAACGAAGGTAACCTTGGGCTTATAAAAGCCGCAAAGAGGTTTGATGAAACAAGAGGTTTCAAGTTTATCTCTTACGCCGTATGGTGGATTCGTCAGTCAATTCTTCAAGCTTTGGCTGAGCAATCAAGAATAGTAAGGCTTCCATTGAACCAGGTTGGTTCATTAAACAAAATAAACAAGGCATTCTCAAAGCTAGAGCAAGAATTTGAGCGTGAACCATCTCCTGAGGAGTTAGCCAAACTATTGGATATTCCAGAAGATAAAGTGTCTGATACATTGAAGGTATCTGGTAGGCATGTATCTATGGATGCTCCGTTTGTGCAAGGTGAAGACAATAGCCTTATTGATGTATTAGAGAACCATGATGCACCTAGGGCTGATAAGTCATTAATGCATGAATCATTGCAGAAAGAAATTGAGCGTTCGTTATCTACACTTACAGAGAGAGAAAGGGATGTAGTGAAATTGTTCTTCGGGATAGGCCAAAATCATGGCTTAACCTTGGAGGAAATAGGAGATAAATTTGATTTGACCCGTGAGCGTGTTCGCCAAATTAAGGAGAAAGCCATCCGCAGGTTAAGACATAACTCTCGCTCTAAGCTTCTAAAAGCATATCTGGGATAAAAGTCAGTTGGCAGTTGTCAATTGGCAGCTGTGAACATCAAAAAATAGAACTGCCAGCCGTTAATTGAAAACCAAACAAAAAATGTCAACAGACGTGACAGAACCTAAAAGAACGAAAGTAGACCTAATTGCTTATGAGACTACTCGTAAGGATTGGGTAAACTATGAAAAGGCTGCTCTGGAGTTTATCAAGCTGCTGGGCAACTTATGGTATGACAAATCAGTTGAGTTACTGATATTCCGCAGGCAATTGTTGGACAAAAGTACCAGTGAGCTCCTGAGCTACCACAGTTATGCCCGTAATGTGGTTAAGAAGCCTATCACTGTCGACGATACTTTACTTATAACACAGGAAATTAGTAAGCTTGATTTAGCCCCTTCACGTATTGATATTGGCAAACTAGCCTGGCAATGGATTGAAGAAAAAGATAGCTATAATGGTAGTGCTGAAGCTTTTGTAACTGATAAGCTAAAAAATTTTATTGGCTCGGATAAGCGCACACTAGAACCTAAGGATGTTATTCTATATGGTTTTGGGCGTATTGGGCGCCTTGCAGCCCGAGAATTGATTTCTCAAGCTGGTAAGGGTGAGCAGTTGCGTTTAAGGGCAATAGTTACCAGAGGTGGTTCTGCTGAAGATATTTTAAAGCGCGCTGCACTTTTGAGAACTGATAGCGTTCATGGCCCATTTCCAGGGACGATTACCGAGGATTTGGAGAATAAGAGTCTTATCATCAATGGACAAACTGTATATATGATACAGGCTTCAAGCCCGGACGAAATTGACTACGAAGCGTATGGCATCAAGAATGCACTGGTGATTGACAACACAGGTGTTGCGCGAGACCGTGCTGGTTTGGAGAAACACCTTCAATCAAAAGGGGTTGACAAGGTATTATTGACTGCTCCCGGTAAAGGTGATATTCCAAACATTGTTCATGGTGTGAACCATGAGACGTTTAACCCTAAGGGTGAAAGGATTTTCTCCGCAGCTTCTTGCACTACTAATGCGATTATTCCACCACTTAAAGTGATGAGCGAAACTTTGGGTATTGAAAGTGGACATATTGAGACCATCCATTCTTATACCAACGACCAAAACTTGTTGGATAACTACCACAAAAAGTATCGTCGTGGCCGTTCGGCACCAATGAACATGGTAATTACTGAAACAGGTGCTGGTAGTGCTGTAACCAAAGTGTTACCTGATTTGGCAAACAAGTTAACTGCTAATGCAGTACGTGTACCAACACCAGACGGTTCATTGGCAATCCTTCATCTTACTGTAGGCAAAACAACTACGCGCGAAGAAGTGAATGAAATAATGAGGGATGCTGCCTTGAATGGTAACCTAGTGGAGCAAATTCAATTCGCTTATTCTAATGAGCTGGTTTCTTCAGATATAATAGGTAACCATTGCGCATGTGTGTTTGATAGCCAGGCTACTATAGTGAGTGGTGATGGAAAACAGATTACTCTTTATGCATGGTATGACAATGAGTATGGCTATACCCGTCAGGTACTGCGCTTATCTAAGTACTTAGCTGAAGTATTGAGGTTGAGATACTATTAATTCTAGATATAAGAATTTAGATTTTAGACTTAGCCCTGCCCTGATAGTTATTGGGATGGGGCTTTTTGATATGTCTAATTAGTGGTTTAGCCGTTTATCAAATCAGAAATAATATCTTCTATAGAGTAGCCATCTGCTTCTGCTTTGTAGTTGCGTACAATCCTATGGCGTAAGATGGAGGCAGCAACAGCTTTTACGTCTTCAATATCTGGTGAGTATTTACCGTTAATCGCTGCGTGGCATTTAGCGCCAATTACAAGGTATTGAGAAGCCCTTGGGCCTGCACCCCAGTTCAGGTATTTGTTTACCTGTTCCGTTGCTCTTTCAGTATTTGGGCGAG
>JANQJC010000092.1 GCA_028281825.1 Flavobacteriales bacterium | reverse complement strand
CGGGTCTGGCACAGCCAACATCCAGTTAGGTACAATATCCTCAGTCGCTTTCATGAATTTGTACGCAATCTGGTTGAGTACTTGCCCTTTGTGAGGGATACCCTTAGGCAATATCACATCAAAAGCCGAAATACGATCACTCACCACCATCACCAATAAATCATTATCAATGGTGTAAACATCCCTTACCTTACCATGGTATGCCTGAGTCTGACCAGGAAATTCAAAATCTGTGCGGGTTATCGTATCCATATTATTCTTTTCTATTCTCTTTATTGTAGGCTGCAATTATTTTACTCACCAACTTGTGCCTTACCACATCTTTCTCATCCAGATAGACAAAATTAATTCCTTGTACATCCTTCAAGACAGTCGTAGCATGAATTAACCCCGAAGGCATTTTCTTTGGTAAATCAATTTGGGTAAGGTCTCCAGTAATGACAAACTTTGCAGAGCGCCCCATTCTGGTTAAAAACATTTTTAGTTGTGATTCAGTTGCATTCTGTGCTTCATCTAGTATTACAAATGCATTATCCAGTGTTCGGCCGCGCATAAAAGCCAATGGAGCAATTTGTATCACACCTGTTTCTAAATAGCTTTTAAGCTTCGGTGCGGGAATCATATCCCCCAAAGCATCATAAAGTGGCTGTAAATATGGGTCGAGTTTCTCCTTTAAATCTCCAGGTAAGAAACCAAGGTTCTCGCCAGCTTCTACCGCTGGTCTTGTTAAAATAATACGCCTGACCTCTTTATCTTTTAGCGCTCTAACTGCCAATGCAACTGCTGTATAGGTTTTGCCAGTACCAGCAGGCCCTATGGCAAATACCATATCATTCCCCTCTACATTCTCCATCATAGCTCGCTGTCCAGGAGTGCGCGCTTTTACCACCAAACCATTCGGGCCGTAAACAATTATATCACTGGCCTCATAACCGTGTGAAGGTTCTACTTCACCCATCACCAAATTCTTCAGGTCACTCTCACTTAGGTTATTGTATTTCAGGTAATGTTGAATGATACGCTCAAATAGATTAGTAAACATCCCAATATCATCATCCTCTCCTATCACCTTGATTTTATTACCACGAGCCACTAATTTTAGCTTGGGGAATGCATTAGCCAGCACCTCCAAGTTTTTGTCATTGGCCCCAAAAATTTCTACAGGACTTATCTTGCCTAGTGATAACGACTTTTCGCTCAAGTTTCTGCTTAGTGATTAATTTTAGTGTTCTATACAGAACACAACTATTTACTTAAATTTGGCGGATACAAAGTAAAGCATTTTAGCCTTAAAATATTTAGCCTAAAGATTAAATGTCAATCATAACTCTCACCACCGATATGGGCCTGAAGGATTACTACGCGGGAGTGTTGAAAGGCGCAATTTTAAGGCAACTACCAGAAGCTACGATAACCGACATTACTCACGATATCACTCCGTTTATGATTCAAGAGGCTGCTTTTGTAGTCAAAAACTCATATAAGGAGTTTCCTGAGAAAACCATTCACATTATTGGTGTAGAGCCTGATGCCACTGACCAATTTCCTCATGTGGCTTTATATGCTGATGGGCACTATTTTATTGGGGCTGATAATGGCATGTTCTCCATGATATTTGATAAAAACCCAGACCAGATTGTCGAGTTGGACATCAAGCAGGAAAGCGAGTTTATGACTTTTCCAACTAAAGACATTTTTGTTCCAGCAGCATGCCATATAGCGCGTGGCGGGACTTTGGAAGTACTCGGAAAGCCAAGGGCTCAGCTTACCCAGCGTATCATGTTTAATCCTACCTATCAAGATAACTGGATAATTAAAGGGATGGTGATTTATGAAGACAATTACCACAATGTTGTCACTAACATTAGCAAACAGGTTTTTGATGAATTTGGCAAGGACCGCAAGTTTATGATTTGCTTTAGGGATGAAGACTACAATCTGGATGTAATAAGTAAATCATATAGTGACGTGCCAGAAGGTGAACGTATGGCCCTTTTTGGTGCAACGGGGTATTTAGAAATAGCAGTAAAACAGGGCAAGGCCAGCAAGCTATTGGGGCTTCGCCACCTTGAGCCCATAAGGATAGAGTTTTATGATTAGGCGAATTGTGAAAATGACTTTTAAAGAAGGTAACGAAGGTAAGTTCCTCGGGATATTCAAAGCTTCAGGACACCTGATAAGGGCATTTGATGGCTGCCATGGCGTTGACTTATTGCGTGCCACACAATCACCCAACATCTTCTTTACTTACAGCCATTGGGAAAGCGAAGACCACTTGAACATTTATCGCAATTCTGAGTTATTCCAAACTACATGGACCAACACCAAAGCCCTGTTTGCCGAGAAGGCTGAAGCCTGGAGCGTGGAAATCCAAGATTTGTAGTAGCTGCTAGAAGTCGCCATTGCTGACAAAGTCTGTTTAACAACCAAATTTCTTACTTTGTAAACCGAAATCATGACAAAAGAATCAGCGACATATGTAGGTTATATTTCCTCGCCAGTTGGGTGGTTGGAGATAAAGGCTAATGATGATGGAATTACCCAGGTAGAGTTTAAAGATGAAAATAGATTACCAGAAAATACCAATAAACATATTGAAAAAGCCATTAAGGAGTTTACAGAATACTTTGAAGGCAAGCGGGAAAAGTTTACCGTGAAACTTAATCCCCGTGGCACTGATTTCCAGAAAAAAGTTTGGGGTGAATTATTAAGAATTCCTTTTGGCAGAACGACTTCTTATTTTGATTTATCCAATCAACTAGGCGATGTAAAGGCTATTCGTGCTGTGGGTACCGCGAATGGAAAGAACCCCATTGCTATTATTATTCCATGCCACAGGGTAGTCGGCAGAGATGGTTCATTAACTGGATATGCAGGTGGACTAGAAAGAAAAAAATGGTTGATTAACTTTGAGCAGCAATTTGAACAGA
>JANQJC010000078.1 GCA_028281825.1 Flavobacteriales bacterium | reverse complement strand
GAGTGAAACAAGACGAGCAAAAAAAGAAAGAAAAAGAGAAGTGGAATAAAGATCAAGAACAGAAACAGAATGAGATATTAGCTAAGCTTGAAAAAGAGGATGAAACAAGGCAAACAAAAAAACAAAGAAAGGAACAAGAAAGGGAAAAACAAGAGCTACAAGAGCAACTGAATAGACTGATAAAAAAAGACTTGTGGGAAGCCCGAAAGGGGTTGAAAAAGGCAAGAGAGTTCGTGTTTTTTCGATTACCATCAAAAAGAAAGGAAGAAGTAAAAGCAGGTAAGCAGAGAATGACTGAAGTGAAGGAAAAGATTGCCAAGGTAAAAGGTAAACTCAAAAAGCTAGCATAAGCCCTTTGCGCCAATTCAGGTGCCAGGGGTTGCTTTTTACACCCCCTCTAATACCATTACTCCAAACCAGCAAGTAAGTAATCTCCCCTCGAGGGGAGATTGAACGCACAATTATGGATGGAACAACAAGGCGGGGGTGTAAAGACGTACTCCACGCTCTGCGTTCTCTGCGTTTCTCGCAATGAGGTATTGCATCAAAAAATCCCTTATCTTTGAGATATGAGACTAAATGAAGAAAAGCGCAAGCTCACAAAACTGCTGATGGACAGCAATAACGAGGCTTTGATTAGGCACCTAAAAGCGGTGGCTGATACCTACAATACCGACTTGTGGGATGAGCTGAGTGACTACCAAAAGCGCACAGTTGAAGAAGCTCGCCAACAACTCAAGAATGGTGAGGGGGTAGACCATGAAGGAGCCCGCAAACGATACGCCAAATGGCTTGGAAAATAATTTGGTCACCTAAGGCTATTGAAACTTTTGACCAGGTTATCGATTACTTGCAAGCCAAGTGGACAGAAAAAGAAATCATACATTTTGCCAACGAAACAGAGCATGTAATTAACCTTATTGCCATTAACCCTTATTTGTTTCGTGGTTCTGAAAAAGAGAATGTACACGAGGTAGTGATTACCAAACACAATTTACTTTTGTATCAGGTTATAGAAAATGAAATGCGGGTCGAGTTATTGGCTTTTTTTGATACCCGACAGCATCCTAAGAAAAAATAACCCCTTGCGCTAATTAAACTGACTGGGATTGCTTTTTACACCCCCTATCGTTCCCCTCAAGGGAGACATTGTGCTCCCTTTCCTATGCCTGCCCCGAAGAATTTCTGGAAGGGGAAGGGTTGGGCTGTATTATTACAAGCCAATGAGATTGCATTGAGTTTGAGATTGCCGCGCTCGCTCCCCCGAATGCTTTCGGGGTTACTCCCAATGAAGGATTACCATGCTCGTGGGCGTAGACCGGCGACCTCATAGAATAATCAGGAGATACTGGGTTTTCGTTAGTACTCCGCCTGGCTACAAAATCAATTTCAATACTCACACTCTGAACTCACACTGCAAAGGGAGAGGGGGTGCCGCGCAATTAGGGGGAGAGGGTATATACAGTGTGGGTGTGAGTAATGAGAGTGAGGGCAATAGATGTTCAAAATAGAATCAATAACAACAATTTTGTGTGTGTAGTCTCCCCTAGTAGGGGAGATATAGAGGGGTGTTAATCACACTTACATTAATATTAGCATTGACATTAACACTAACATTTTACAGTTTGATTTGCTAAGCTTTGCTTGAACAAATTCATGGACTGCTTAAGCAAATCCATTTTCATTCATAGTTAGATTCTGATTCTCATTTTCTTTTTCATTATAATTCACATTATCATTAAGGGGTTATCTAGGGGTTTTGAAAAATAGTGCTGGGGGTTTCCTAGGGGTTATTTAGGGATTTTTGTTTGGTACAATTATTTGTTATCAATTGTTAATTGAATAGTGAGTAGTGGGGAATAGTTTTGCTGATGAAACCAATTCTTAATCCTCATGAAAACACGAATATTTTTATTCGCTACGCTATTGATGTTTGGCTTTGGCCACCAAGCCAGTGCGCAATGCACCCCCGACCCACAGTATACCGCACAAGGTGTATATCCTGATACTATCCAAAACCTGCCACATGGCACGGTAGGGCAGGCATACTCAACCGTGGTAACGGTGGTAGTGCCTGAAGATACGATGGTTACTGACCCTTTGCCACTGACCCTTGATGTTGTTGATTTTCAGTTGGATACCATACGTGATATGCCCCCGGGTTTCACTTATGAGTGCTGGCCCAATACTTGCATATGGCCTGGCAACAGTTCAGGTTGCATATTAATTAGTGGCCCACCTCTCACCAGCCCTGAGTCTGGCATCTATCCCTTGTACATCAAGATTATCGCACACTTTACCAGCATTATAGGACCTATAACCAGGCAGGGGCAACTGCCAGGCTACGAGATTGTGATTGATAATACCATTATGCCTGTAGGTGTTGAGACAGTGGATAAGTTGGGTTTCAGGCTGATGCAAAATGTGCCTAATCCATCAATTGGTGAGACGATGATTGGCTTTACCAGTGTTAATCAGGTTGAAATGGAATTGAACCTATACAACAGCATGGGACAAGTGGTGATGACCAAAAAAGTGAAAGCTGAAAGGGGCTTGAATGAGATAATACTCACTACCAGTCATTTGGCTGAAGGCATGTATATATACACTTTAAATAATGGGAATAAAGTGTTGAAGCAAAGGATAGTAGTGGTTGGTAAATAATTATATTCAGATTATTAGGTTGAAGAAGGAGGCTGTCCTGAAAAGGGGGGCTTCTTACTCTATTAGCTCCAGTAACTTGTCATATTCCACTGTTCTGTCGGTGAATTTTTCTACCAGGGTGTGGTTTTTGTCGTACACAAATATGCTCATGACCTGGCTATAGCCAAAGTAAGAATCGAACATAGACTCCGTGTCTTGTGCCACTATCACGTTAGCAGCATCGCCCAGGTTGTTGTTTTTGAAGGAGGTAAGTTCGTTTGCTTGCTCAACTGATACCCAAAGCATGGTTACACCCTTTAGTTTTTCTTGGCCTTCATTCGTGGTTACCGCTTGTGTGTTGCAGATATCGCAATAGGGGTCGAAGTAGAAAACCATTATAGGTTGATTGGCGGGGATATCAGAAGCAGTTATCGTATTTCCATCAGTGGTAATAAACGAGAAATTGGGTAATTTGCCTTGGGCTAAAACGCCTGTGCTTAGCAAAAGCAGAAGTGATAAGTAGATTAGTTTCATGAAATAAAGTAAGTGAAATCTTTTTGAAAAAACTAGAACAAAACATCTAAATTTTACAAAAAAGTAATTATATTTACATATTGTAAATTATTCAAGAATAAGCACCTTGACCAAGAGGAAAAACTTTTTACTGTATCTATTCTTTTCACTAGCTATGCTTGCCTGGGGTGTTTGGTACATACAATCGGGCGAAAAGATTGAAGTGAACAAAGGCCTGGGCTGGGATGGCAAGATGTATGCTGCCATAGCCGCCGAGTTTGAAGACTTCATGACTAAAGGCACCTTGAATGGGTATTACTATAAGCGCAGCTTGCCCAGTGCCATTGTGCATTATGCCCACAAAATAGCAGGGATAGAGTTTAGTATCGCTAGCGTAATCAAGGCATTTTCCATCCTCAATTTAGCTTTGATTATGGGCTGTATACTTCTGTGGCACAGGATATTGGAATTAAAATCCTTCTCTTTTTGGAATAGGACGGTAGCCCTGCTAAGTGTTTTTGGTACATACGCCGTGGTCAAGGTTAATTTTTATTATCCTGTGTTGACAGATATCAGCGCCTTGTTCATTGCTACATGGATGCTGCATGCTTATGTAAAAGGGCATAACTGGTCGTTATTCCTGGCAACAGCAGCAGGTACTTTCACCTTTCCCACGCTATTTTTAACCGGGGCTTTATTACTTGTTTTTCAAGGGAATAGCAAAGTTGATGAAGAACCCCAATGGACAAAGTATGTTCCGTGGATAGGTTCTAGTTTGTTCCTGTGTTTTTTTCTTTATGCACACTTTTTTCATCATGAGATTGAGAGACCAACAACGGATTGGTGGGTGAGACCTTCACTGATAGCAACTCTAATCTATATTTCCTTTATTTCCACAAGTGTAAAATGGAGTTGGCTCACAACGGGATTAAAACAGGTTAGCAGGCGATGGTTGATGATATTGACAGGGTTTTTCTTGTTGGTGACGTTAGTGGTTTATCGTTACGCATCAGTAGGTGGTTTAGGAACGATAGAATTTATTTCAAATTTTGTGCAACGCTCAGCCTTTTCTCCTTTCGGCTTTTTGGTTGCACACGTTGCTTATTATGGCCCGGTGATAGTTCTCTTGTTGCTATTCTGGAAACAAATCAAAAAAGTGGTGCATGAGCAGTCGACGGGTTTGGTGATGGTGATAACACTCAATCTGTTTTTTGCTATTAACCCCACTTCAAGGCACTTGATAGGTGCATTGCCTTTTTTTGTATACCTTCTTTGCTTGGCACTTGAAAAGAAAAAACTCAACCAGTGGTTTTACGGGGTGTTTGCAATAATCACCCTGGCCTTTTCAAGGTTTTGGTTTACGATTAACGTATCCCCTTTTACGGGGGATTATCTCACCTATCCCGACCAGCGTTACTTTATGGCTGATGGGCAGTATATGTCTTTACACTCTTATATAATACAGGGGATAGCAGCCCTGGTTTGTACAACCATATTGTGGTTGATTGCAGGCCGAAAGCAATTATATTCTTAAGGAAATAACCAGAATGTCATCAATCTGTTTGTTGTAACCTTGCCATTTTACCAACCTGCGGTGTAAACCATCTCTTTGGCTATCCATTGTCATTTCAGACACTTCAAGCAAAGCCTCTTTAAAGCGCTTTTTCATAAACTTTTTGCTGTTAGGCCCACCAAATTGGTCGATGATACCGTCAGTAAACAAATAAACAGCATCTCCAGTTTCTACAGGTATCTCTTGTTGGGTAAACTCTTTCTGATGGTTGTTTGAGTGCCCACCAATGGCCTGCCTGCTGCCTTCAAAGCACAGTATTTCACCATTTCGCACGATGTATACCGGCCTGTTGGCACCAGCAAATGAAAGTGTTTTTCTGTTTCCATGGCAGGTGAATTTGCAGAGCGCCATTTCCATACCATCGTTAATCATATTTGAGGCGTCTCTTTGCTTGAGTGCATTTATTACAGATTCATCAATGTGAGCAAGGATGTCTTTAGGCTGTTTCGAGTCGCCTTCTATGATGTGTTGGTTCAGGAAGTCAGCACCCATCATAGACATTAATGCACCTGGCACACCATGCCCGGTACAGTCAACCGCAGCTACATAGCAAGCATTTTCCTTGGTATTGTGATGATACCAATAAAAGTCGCCACTAATAATATCCTTTGGCAGGTAAAGTACAGAAGCATCATCGAATGACTTTTTGATGGTGTTGATAGAGGGTAATATGGCGTTTTGTATCTTTTGAGCGTAGCTGATGCTGGCGGTGATATCATTGTTCTTTTCTTCCAGTTCTATAGTGCGCCTTTTCACTCTTTCTTCCAGTTCATCTTTAATCACCTTGAGTTCGGCTTCAGCCTTTTGGGTGGTGAGCTTATCATTCAACTGGTCTGATATTTCTCGAGAGAAATAGATGCCTAATAAAGCGCAGATGGGTATATAACCAAGTCTTGAAACTGCATCCCACCCGATGATGTTGGATTGGTCGTCCAAAGCTAGAATGAGCATATATAGAGCCATGTATACCAATCCTGAGAAGAAGGTCTCTTTAACAGAATAGCGCATGGCCACGGCTATGATAGACACATACCAAATAAGGAAGAAGGGTGATGAGAAATAGCCTGTTGCTATTATCCAGAGGGTGATAAGTGCACCATCGGTAATGGTGGTGAAATAACTGGATTGTATAATAGGGAAACGGGCATAGGGTTTGTAAACCACTATGAGCAGGCCGTAGGCATTGGCAATCCCAATAATGGTATAAGCCAACCAGGGCAGCGTTTCGGCCTTGCCCATTAAAAAGAGATAAACAAAAGAATTAAAAAGAACCAGTATAAAGCGAACCACAGAAATGTGGTGTTCAGCTGCGAATAACTTTTCTCCTATGCTTTCAGGAATGGGTTCATTGCCGAACCAAGAGGTGCTTTGTTTCGCTCTCGCCTCTTGCTCTTTCACTCCCACTTCTTCTTTGACCCTGGCTATGTCAACTGCTTTCAATTCTTCCATAACTTTAAGTATTGGTAGTACGCTGGTGTTTAGGATTAGTTGTAGATTATAGACGAACGACAAGTTTTTTTAGTTTATAAGGAGAGAAGGTTGAGTATTAGCACGCTTGAATGATTATTTTTACCCTCTGAATCATGAAGTTTAGTGAGGTAATAGGGCAAAAGGCGGTAAAGCAACAATTGCTTCGTTCGGTTAAGGAGCAGCGCATCAGCCATGCACAGCTTTTTACGGGTCCATCTGGTGTGGGTAAGTTGGCTTTGGCAATAGCCTATGCCCAATACATTGCCTGCAAGGATAAACAAGGCGACGACTCATGTGGTGCTTGCCCATCTTGTGTTAAGTTCAATAAGCTGGCACATCCTGACTTTCATTTTACTGTTCCATTGGCATCTACCAAAAAGATTACCAAAGCCGAACAGCTGATAAGCAGCAACTTTATGACCGAGTGGCGGGAGTTTGTGTTAGACAATCCTTATGCAGGGCTTAATGACTGGTTTGCCAAGATTGGTATTGAAAACAAGCAAGGTAACATCAACGTGCATGAGAGTGCGGACATCCTGAAGAAGCTCTCTCTCAAGCCTTATGAAGGGGAGTACCGGCTATTGATAGTTTGGATGCCTGAGAAGATGAACCCACAGTGTGCCAATAAGCTGCTAAAGATAATTGAAGAGCCACCCCAAAAAACGGTTTTCTTGCTAGTGACAGAAGACCCTGAAGATCTATTACCCACGATACTATCAAGGGTGCAAATGGTGAAGGTACCCAAGATAACAGATGAAGATATGGCAGCTGGATTGCAAGCCCGTTTTGAGTTGGATGACAAGCAGTTGAGGCATATCATTACCTTATCAGAAGGGAGCTACTACACGGCGCTGAAAATGTCTGGGCATGATGAGTCGGCGGAGGTGCATACAGATAAATTTGTAGAGTGGATGCGTAACTGCTATGCCATGAAGGTGAGTGAGTTACTTGAGTTTAGCGAGGAAATGGCTAAAAGCGGAAGAGAAAGACAAAAGGTGTTTTTGAACCATGCTATCAGCTTATTGCGCAAAGCATTACTACTCAACTTTGATGTGGATGACCTGGTGAAGATAGCGGATGATAGTGAAGAGGAGTTCCTTACCAAGTTTGCTCCTTTTGTGCATGGCAGTAACACCCCCGACCTGATAGCTGAATTTGATAAAGCTGTATACCACATTGAGCGCAATGCCTACGCCAAGATTACTTTCATGGATCTTTCCCTTAAAATTCATGACTTATTGAGGGTGCCGCAGGAGGTGTAATCAGTTGGCAAAGTCTTATATCCAAGTTATAACCCGTCATTCCAGGGAAGAACAATATATATGTCGCTACTCCGTAGCTTAGGTGATTAGGGTTTTATTCCTTGCTATTAATATTTGCCTCTGCTGGAGGCTTTGCAGATTAAGTACGATTTTTGAGCGTGATAACCCAATTAGCTGCAGAGCAGCGATATATGAATAGCTTAATTTGGTTAGATATAGGTTTTAAGCTCCAGAGGAGCGAAATATAAATACGACATTGATAATAAACTGAGGGGAAATGAAAGGCTAAGAGCTTAAAGCTTATGTCCTAATGCCTAATACTTGATACTTAATACCAATTAAATTACATTTGTACCAAGACAGGTAATAAGTAACTGAAAAGATGGCTTGTAGCGGATGCAGTACAGGAAGAGGTTGCGGAACATTACCGGCTGGATGTAAGAACAATGGCTCCTGTGGAACAGGAGGTTGCAATAAACTCAATGTTTTCGATTGGTTGGCTAATATGGAGCTCCCTAATGGCCAGCAAGAGAACGAATTTGTAGAAATTAGGTTCAAGAACAGCCGTAAGGACTTCTTCCGAAATGTAAATGAGATACCCCTAAAGGTAGGGGACATGGTGGCTGTTGAGGCATCACCAGGGCATGACATAGGTGCTGTTTCACTCACGGGTGAATTGGTAAATCTTCAATTGCGCAAGAAAAAAGTAAACCCTGCCAAAGCAGAAATCAAAAAAGTGTATCGCAAAGCCAACCAAAAAGACCTTGACAAATGGCAACAGGGTATTGACCTTGAGTTTGACACTATGCACAAGGCGCGCACCCTAGCTCATGGCTTGGGCCTTCAAATGAAGATAAGTGATGTAGAGTATCAGGGCGATAAGACCAAAGCCATATTCTATTATACCGCTGATGACAGGGTTGATTTTCGTGAGTTAATCAAGAAGATGGCGGATGAATTCAAGATAAGAATTGAGATGCGCCAGATAGGTGCCAGGCAAGAAGCCAGCCGTTTAGGTGGTATTGGTGCCTGTGGCAGGGAGTTGTGCTGTTCCACTTGGTTAACTGACTTTAGAACGGTATCCACTAGTGCGGCAAGGTATCAGCAGTTGTCTCTCAACCCACAAAAGCTGGCTGGGCAATGCGGTAAATTGAAGTGCTGCCTTAACTATGAATTGGATAGCTACATGGATGCCCTGAAAGAGTTTCCTGATACTAGCGTTAACTTATTTACCCAAAAGGGAAAAGCCTTTCACCAAAAGACAGATATATTTAAGCGTACCCTATGGTATTCATACGCCGATGAACCTGGGCACTTTATTCCACTGACGGTGGAGAGGGCTAAGGAGATTATCGAATTGAACAAGAAGAATGAAAAGCCACTTGACTTGGGAGGTATAAGGTATGAAGAGCCTGAGAAGAAGCACGATTATCAAAATGTAGTGGGACAAGACGACTTGACACGATTTGACCAACCCAAAAAGAAAAAGAAGAAAAAGAAACGCAAAGGGGGTGGGGCAGGTCAAAACCAAGGCCAAAACAAGGGCAATAACCCTAAAAATAGGCAACAAGGGAGAAACAAGGGAAGAAGGGGTGGCAACAATAAACCTCCTAAACCATCCAATAACTAGCATGTTTTCAAGGATAACCATATTTGTTTTTCTAGCGCTGGTAGCACTGGCATCATGTGATAGTAAACGCGTGTATGAGAAGAATGTGGAAGTGCCTGACTATATCTGGCATAAGGATAGTTCGGTGTATTTTAAGGTTGATATTGAAGATACGGTTTCCTTGCATAATTTCTACATCAATGTGAGGCACACTGGGGCTTATCAGTTCAGCAATATTTACCTTTTTGTGAACACAACCATGCCCAGTGGCAAGCGTTTCAGGGATACAGTAGAATGTATGCTTGCAGGCGAAAAAGGAAGATGGATGGGCGATGGACTAGGAGATATTTGGGATAACCAAGTGTTGTTTAAGAGAGATGTTCAGTTTCCTGAAGCAGGTGAATATGTGTTTGAATATGAGCAGGCAATGCGCTCAGGGCGTGAGGCTAGCATGGATTTACTGCCCTTTGTGATGGATGTAGGCCTTCGAATAGAGAAGCAATAAATAAAGTTATTGACCGTTAGTTGTTGAATTCCCACCCGCAACTAATTCATTTTATAGTTTGATTATTAATAAATTCGGCCACTAAAGCGGCTGCGGGTTATGGCTAAGAAGAAAAGTAACAACCGAAAGTATATCTTGCTGTTTTGGGGAGCAGTACTATCTCCGTTTCTCATTTTTGGGCAGGTGATATTACTTATTTCAGCCGGTGCTTTTGGCAAGCTGCCCAGCTTTCAGGATTTGGAAAATCCCAAGAGTAATCTGGCTTCTATTATCTATTCATCTGATAAAAAGGTTCTGGGGACTTATTATGTAGAGAACAGGACTATTGCCGAGCAATCAGAGTTATCACCTTATTTGATTAATGCATTGGTAGCTACGGAAGATGCCAGGTTTGAGGAGCATTCAGGCATTGATTTTAGGGCGCTTACAAGAGCTGTTGTGTATCTCGGAACTAAGGGTGGAGCAAGTACCATATCCCAACAGTTGGCAAAGAACCTGTTTAAAACCAAGGGTAATATACGCGGCGGGCGTGTGATACAAAAAATAGGGGAGTGGATTATTGCAGTAAGGTTAGAGCGTCAATACACCAAGCCAGAGATACTTGCCATGTACCTCAATACTTTTGACTTTATCAATGGGGCAGTGGGTGTAAAAACAGCTTCGGCAGTGTATTTTAGTTCAACACCAGACTCACTTAAGATAGAGCAGGCAGCAATGCTTGTTGGTATGGTTAAAAACCCAGCGCTGTTTAATCCAAGAAGATTTCCAGACACAACAGAACACCGCCGTAATGTGGTATTGAAACAAATGGTGAAATATGGTTACCTGGAGCGAGCGAAGTATGATTCTTTAAGGCAGATACCTCTTGAATTAGAGTACAGGAGTGTGGACCACAAAGAGGGGATTGCTTCTTATTTCAGGGAGACATTAAGATTTAAACTGAAAGAACTGTTTAATACGAAGGATACCATTAATGGTGAAATCTTTTACCGTTATCGCACACCTGACGGAGAGCCTTATGATATTTACCGCGATGGGTTGAAGATATATACCACTATCAATTCAAGGATGCAAGAATATGCTGAATGGGCAGTGAAGGAGCATTTGGCTAAAGATTTGCAACCCAATTTCTGGAATGATTTGAAAGGCAAAAAGAATGCACCATTTGATTACAGGATATCCCAAAAAGATATAGACCATATTCTAGATATGGCCAAAAAACGCACGCAGCGTTACAGGATAATGACTGGGGTTGAATGTGCTAATTGTGGAAGGCGTGGGGAGAAGAATGTACAGAAGGAAAAGATAAAAGGGGAATATTATTTTGTATGCCAAAATTCTGATTGTGAGCATGAACACCGGGCTACACCAAAAGATAGCATTGATATCATTTTCAACACCCCTGTGGAGATGAACGTGTTTACCTGGGATGGGGAGAAAGATACTATCATGTCACCCATGGACTCCATCAGGTATTATAAAAGTTTTTTACAAGCAGGTTTTATGGCTATGGACCCACATACTGGTTATATCAAAGCTTGGGTGGGTGGTATCAACAACAAGCATTTTGCTTATGACCACGTGATGCAAGCCAAAAGGCAGGTAGGCTCTACATTTAAGCCTTTTGTATATGCTTTGGCGATGCAAGAAGGGTACTCCCCTTGCTATGAGGTGCCCAACATCAGGTATTGCTTTACCCTGGATGACGGCAAAGAGTGGTGCCCGAAGAACTCTGAAAATGATTATGGTTATAATGTGACATTAAAGTATGGCCTTGCTAACTCACAAAACACCATTACTGCGTGGGTAATGAAACAGTTTAGCCCTGAAGCAGTAGTTAATTTTGCAAGAAAGGTCGGGATTAAAAGCCCAATGGACCCCGTACCTTCCCTGTGTTTAGGGGTAGCAGATTTATCAGTATATGAAATGGTAGGTGCTAATGCCACTTTTGCTAATAAAGGGGTGTGGACTGAGCCGATATTTATTACGCGTATTGAGGATAAAAACGGAACGGTGATAGCAGAATTTTTGCCAGAAACCAAAGAAGTGATGGGTGAGGATAAGGCTTACGTGATGCTTAACTTAATGCAAGGGGTGGTGGATGGAGTATATAATAGCTTTAAGAAGAAGAGAACAGGAACAGGAGTGCGTTTGAGGTTCAAATATGGCTTTAAGAATGAAATAGCCGGTAAAACAGGTACGACACAAAATAACTCAGATGGTTGGTTTATGGGGATTACGCCTGATTTAGTTTCTGGATGTTGGGTAGGTGGTGAGGAGAGAAGTGTGCGTTTCACCAGAACGTATTTTGGGCAGGGAGCCAATTCGGCGCTACCTATATGGGCGTTGTTCATGCAAAAGGTATATGCCGACAAGAAGTTGGGTTATGAGCAAAGGCCATTTGATGCACCAGACTACCCTATTGATATAGAATTAGACTGTGATAAGTATAATAAAACTAAAACCTCAATAAGGGGTAGGTTTAATAACTATTAGCCTTATATTCTATATTTGCCCCTATAACTATCAATCACTATGAAAAAAGTTGTTTCAGGGGCTGAAGAAGCCGTAAAAGATATTCAGGATGACATGACCCTAATGCTGGGGGGCTTTGGCCTTTCTGGTATCCCTGAGAACTGCATCTCAGCTTTGGTTAAGAAGGGAGTAAAGGGTCTTACCTGTATTTCAAATAATGCCGGAGTGGATGACTTTGGTTTAGGGCTTTTACTCAAGCAGCATCAGATTAAAAAGATGATATCCTCTTACGTAGGTGAGAATGAAGAATTTGAAAGACAGCTGTTGAGCGGTGAGTTGGAAGTTGACCTAATACCACAAGGCACATTGGCTGAAAGGTTAAGGGCAGGTGGGGCAGGTATTCCTGCATTCTATACTCCAGCGGGCTTTGGTACTGAAGTGATGGAAGGCAAAGAGATTCGTGAATTTGATGGTAAAATGTACTTGTTAGAACAATGGCTGAAGGCCGACTTTGCTATTGTAAAAGCCTGGAAGGGGGACACATTTGGCAACTTGGTTTTCAGGGGAACTTCTCGCAACTTTAACCCCATGATGGCTATGGCTGGGAAAACTACAATCGCTGAAGTAGAAGAGTTGGTTGAGCCAGGAGAGATAGATCCTAATGAAATACACACTCCCGGTATATTTGTTCAACGGATTTTTCAGGGGAGCAATTACGAGAAGCGCATTGAGCAGCGCACCGTGAGGCAAAGAGGATAAACCACGCCTTTTGACAACACCTTTTTATTGAGCCAAACGGAAAAAATACTATTTGCTTTACTAGCCTTTTTTGTGTGGGTATATGTGGGTCTCAGGGCTTATTTTGTACCAATCACCATCGATGAAGCAGCAACTTTTTTTCACTATATACATCCGGGCGCAATCTGGCCTGGTGAAGGCACCATTTTAGACGCCAACAACCACATCCTCAATTCATTTCTTTCCAGGTGTTCCTATTTACTATTTGGCACCAGTGAGTTTGTATTGAGGCTCCATGCAGTATTATTGACAGGAGTATACCTATTCTACACCTTTTTGCTGGCAAAGTATATTCAGCATAAGATTGTAAGATGGGCTTTTATTCTGGCATTCCTGTTCCCGCACTTTTTTGTTGAGTTTTTTGCTTTTACAAGGGGGTATGGCATATCAATGGCGCTTTTGATTGCCGCATTGTATCATCTGATAAGTTTTTATAGAGAGTCTAGAACTTCTCACTTGGTAGTTACGATGGTTTGGTTAGCGCTTGCTACGCTTGCCAATCTTACACTTTTTATTAGTTTTTTGATAGTCCTGATTTTATTAGTTGCAAAATGCATCTATTTGCTCGTAAGGAAAAAAAGTGCTTGGATAAACTTAGTGATATGCCTGGTGTTGGCTGCTGCGCCATCATGGTGGTTTGTGTTTTATGGGTTGAAGCTGAAAGGCAACGGAAGCTTGTATTATGGCAATCAGGATAGTTTTTGGGGCACTACAGTTGGCACATTGATGGATAACTTTACCTGGGAAAATAACCTGATAGGCAAGGTGGTCTTAGCTCTGTTTTTTGCTGGCTTAGTATTAATGCTAATTAGCAAAATAAAAGCCTTGAAACTGAGTAATCTATTCACTCCGGGAGTTCTTTTTTCAGCCTTATTGCTTGGAAATATAGCCGCAAACTTATTGATGAAATGGTTGATGGACACCAATTATCTAGAAGATAGGACGGGACTTTTCTATTATCCCTTTTTTGTGCTTTCGCTATGTTTTGTTGCTGACGAGACTGACCTTACATTCAAGAAGTATATAGCAAATGGGTTATTGGTAGTGATGTGCTTTTTCCCGATACACTTCTTTGTCAACATGAACCTTACACATAGTACCCTTTGGTATTTTGATGCTGGAATACGAGTGTTTTATGAAGCTATTAAAGAAGATGCTGGCATACAAAAACCACCGCCAATGATATCGGCCTATCATTTGCGCGCCTTAACATTCTCTTTCTATAATTTTAAGGATGGCGGGCTCTTTAACCAATTGGCCAATATAGAAAACACAGGAGGTGAAGTAGATTACCAGATAGTAACCAAAGAGCAGTGCAATGATTGTGAACTGTTTGAAGAATTAATCTATGAGCCTATATCAAAGCAGTATTTGATGAAGCGCAAGAAACTTATGCAAAGGCAACAAGTGCATACTTTTGAAGACATACCTTCGGATGGGATTATTTCCGATGAGTTTCAGGAATTTGAGCGTATTATAATTGATACACTTGTGGGTAAAATCTTGGAATTGGAGTTTATGCTGACCGTAAAATCAAACGGGCCTTTTGCGGCTTGGCTGATTGTGGATGTTTTGGATGAAGAAGAAAATTCCCTGAATAATAACCTAGTGGGGATGAGTTGGCTAAAGCGTGAATATAACGGAGAAGAAAACAATTTTCACTATACGGTGCCTCTTTCAAGAATACCTGAGCATGCTAAGGGAGTAAAGTGCTTTGTGTGGAACCTGCAACAGAGGGAATATGAGATAGTGAAGGGAGAAATAAGAGTGAATAAATTAGTAGAATAAGGCGGTGATTTTTTCAATAATTAGTTCAATTTTGCAAATTGCTGGTTCATAATAATCAGAAATCAAACAAACCGAAAAGGCTCTTGATTAAATAAGACAACCCTTGTTAAAAAAATTAAAAGCGTGGCATCTTGCGGCCTTTTTTGGGGTCGTTTATCTTTTTTCAGGGTTTTTATCCCTGAACCAATTTGGCATTTCTTATGACGAAGAAATTCAGCGTTATAATAATGGTCTTTATAACTATAATTACATTACTGGCGAGAATAAAGAGAGTCTGATAAATGGTAATGAAAAATACCACGGGCCTGTTTTTGAGGTGGCGCTTATCCTTGTTGAAAAAGCATTTAAATTAACCGATAAGAAAGACATCTACTTTGCCCGACACCTGGTTAATTTCCTGGTTTTTTTTCTCTCTCTGGTAGTTATGTTTTTTCTTGGGCGGGGCATATTTAAGGATGACAAATGGGCTCTTTTTGCGGCATTGGCATATGGTTTATCTCCCCGTTTTTTTGCTGAGGCCTTCTATAATAGTAAAGACATCATTTTCCTTGCCTTTGTTGTATTCTCTCTCTACACTTTACTGCGATTTGTAAACAAGCCTAATCTAAAATGGGCCATTATCCATGCTATGGTTACAGGCATAATGATTGACGTGCGCATTATAGGCGTCTTTATGCCTATTGTAACCCTGTGTCTGATGCTATATCGCCACATTTTGGCTGACAGTACCACAAAAGATTTTGGTAAAGCCATTGGTTATACAGCAGCGAGCCTGTTGCTATTGATAGGTGTGGTTATTGCTTTTTGGCCCATCTTATGGGAGGGGCCTATTCATCATCTAAGAGAGGCTTTGATAGAAATGAGCCATTACCATTGGTTGGGGGGTATAAAGTACTTAGGGGAAATTTACCCAGAAAACAAACTCCCCTGGCATTACTTACCCGTATGGATACTCTTAACACTTCCTGTTTCCATTTTGTTGCTAGTATTTATAGGCTCTGCGTTGCTTGTCACTAAACTGTTTTCCTTTAGAAAAGAAGTATTTAAAAAGTACGAGTTTGATTTTCTGGCCCTAAGCCTTTTCATTGGCCCTCTTGTGCTTATTATCACTAATAAGTCAATTGTGTATGATGGCTGGCGGCATGTTTATTTTGTATACGCACCTATGGTTTTGGTAGCAACAAGGGCTATTATTTGGTTGTGGGATGTAATAAGCAAGGCAATAAGCAAAGAGCGCCAACAAGTAGCTTTAATTGTACTTTTTGTTATCGTTCTTGCTGGCCCGCTTTTTAGCTTAATAAGATACCACCCGCACCAATATGTATATTTTAATTTAGTGGCAACGTCTTTGTTTTCACCTTTAGAAGAAAATTTTGAAATGGATTATTGGGGCTTAAGCTATAAAGATGGCCTGGAATACATACTCAATAATAATGAAGGTAGTGTGGATTTAATAGTTGAGCACTCTCCAGGTTACGATAACCAGTTTATGTTTGAAAAAGCCAAGCGTAATAGGCTAAGATATGTTGGAAACTATTACAAGACAGGAACTTATTACTTAGTAGATTATAGATCAAGCACAACGCTGGAACCAAAAATAAAATCTGAATTTGTTCGAAAGTTTGAAGTTGCGGGAGGCGCGTTTTTATGGTTATACAAAACGATTGATAGCATACCTGTAAAACAAGTGGTTTACAATGAGGTGCATGACTTTGAAAACCAAGAAAACTCAGTTATTGACCCATCCGCTCCATCAGGCCAAAAGGTAGACAAGGTAGGGCCAGGCAAGATATATGGTTATACCTTACGCAAGACGGTAGACAGTACCTATACAAATAGTATATTTAGGATGAGGGTAAGGGCCAAATTTAAGAGCGCAGCTCTTGAGCCGAATATATCTTATGTATTTTCAGTGCAAAGGGAGGATGAAAATATCTATTGGCATGGTAGGTGGTTAGGTGGTATTTTTGATGGGAGTAATGAATGGATAGATTGGAGCTTTGCCTATGATTTAAAAGATATTGAGATAAAGGCAGGAGATGAGTGGACCCTTTACTTAATGTCAGGCGAAGATGCCGACGTATTTCAAGATGACCTGGAGATTAGCTTTCTTACTTACGATAAAGAAAGCCTTCCAATTGATAAGAAGGAATTGAATTACAATAGGGAATTTTGAACCTTAAGAAAACTAATGTGAATTGGTAGAAGGAAATGGACAAAATCTCAATAATTAGGTGAATTTTGCAAAATGCTGTATCATTATAACCAGAAATCAAACACAACGAAATGGCTCTTGATAAGAATGGCATTGCTAAGAGGATAGCGAAAGAACTGAGAGATGGGTATTATGTGAATTTGGGTATTGGAATCCCCACCTTGGTAGCTAACTATATTCCAGAAGGGATAGAAGTGATGCTGCAATCGGAGAATGGCTTGCTGGGCATGGGGCCATTCCCTTATGTGGGAGAGGAAGACCCTGATTTTATCAATGCCGGTAAACAGACTATTACCACCTTGCCTGGTTCGGCTTTATTTGATTCAGCTACCAGCTTTGCAATGATTAGGGGTGAGCATGTACAGTTAACAGTACTGGGTGCCATGGAAGTGAACGATGAGGGAGATATCGCCAACTGGAAGATACCTGGAAAAATGGTGAAAGGCATGGGTGGGGCGATGGACCTAGTCGCTTCAGCTAAGAATATCATAGTGGCTATGCAGCATACCAATAGGGCAGGTGAGTCGAAACTGTTGAAGAAATGTACTTTACCGCTTACAGGGGTTAAATGTGTGAAAAAGATAGTGAGCAACCTTGCTGTGCTTGACGTAACACCTGATGGTTTTAAACTGATAGAAAGAGCACCTGGCGTATCTGTTGAAGAAATCAAAAATGCTACTGAAGGAAGGTTGATAATTGAGGGTGATATTCCTGAAATGGTTATCGACTAAACAAATCTCCCTTGCTCAGCAAAATAAGAGTATGGCACCTGGCAATCTTTTGTGGCATTGCCTATTTAACCTTTGGGCTTGTCTCCATTGACCAATATGGCATTTCTTATGATGAAGAAGCCCAGCGCTATAATAATGGCTATTACAATTACTTTTTCATCACCGGGCAGGATAAAGACCTGCTGAGAACAGGCAACGAAAAGTATCATGGACCAGCCTTTGAAGTAACCTTGGTGTTTATTGAAAAAGCCCTGGGGTTAACCGACAAAAGACAGATTTATCTGGCTAGGCATACGGTTAACTTCCTCGTTTTCTTTTTGTCGCTTGTAGCTATGTTTTTTCTGGCTCGCGGAGTTTTTAAGGATGACAAATGGGGTCTTTTTGCCTCGCTTGTTTACGGTCTTTTTCCAAGGTTTTTTGCAGAAGCTCACTATAACTGCAAAGACATTATCTTTCTTTCAGTTCTCGTCATATCACTTTACACGCTTTATCGTTTTACCAACAAACCCAACCTGAAATGGGCCCTACTTCATGCCATTGTAACCGGCTATTTAGTTGATGTGAGAATAATGGGGCTTTTTATGCCAGTGGCCACAATTGGGTTTGTGTTGTACAACAGTTTCATTAGTGATAAAAGGCTATCACTCTTAAGATTAACAAGTGTGTTAGGGGCTTATGTAGTGCTACAAATTGGTAGCATCATTGCTTTTTGGCCTATCATGTGGGATGGCCCAATGCATCACATGATGAGTGCATTAAAGGAACTTAACCGAGCTGAAGGAGTGGAGGGATACTTTTTCTGGACGGGTGATATCAAGTACTGGGGTGAGATATTTAGGTTTGATGAAATACCCAGGCATTACATTCTTGGATGGATGTTGGTTACTATACCTATTGCCTTTCAACTCATTGCAGGTATTGGTTTGGTGCTGATATTGATTAAAGCTTTTTCTTTCAATAGAAAGACTCATCAAGAATATGGCTTCCTGTTCTTAAGTTTTGTGTGTATGGTAGGTTTATTATCTATCATCATCATCAAAAGGCCTTCTGTTTATGACGGCTGGCGGCATATGTATTTTCTATACGCTTTTTTTGTTTTGATAGGCACCGCAGGAGGAAAGGTGCTATGGGATTGGATAGAAGGGCTTATAAGTGAAAAGAATACTAAGCCAACTTTAGCAATATTTTTCCTTTTAATCTTTGGTGGGTCGAGTTATAGCACTATTAGTCACCACCCCTATCAATTCGTTTATTTCAACGCTATTGCCACCACATTTTTTACTCCGGTGGAAGAGAATTTTGAGATGGACTATTGGGGGCTTGGCTACAGACAGGGGTTAGAATATGTACTTGAGAATGAAACGGGAGATATAGCATTAATGGTGGAGCATCCACCAGGATATGATAATCACCATATACTGAAAGGAAATGAAGCCGAAAGATTGATATACCTACAGGGCCTTCACAAAAAAGGGATGTATTACTTAGCTGATTACCGGGCAAAGAAGAAATTGGAGCCAGCGATAAGTTCAGAATTAGTGAAGAAGTTGGAAACACCTTCGGGTGCCTTTCTCTGGATATATAAAACACTTGATAGCTTGCACGTTCAGAATGTAGCACATATCGAAAGGGTTGATTTTGAAAGCGAGGAAGATGCATTGATAGATGAGACTGCACCAGTTGGCCCTAAAGTGGATTGGGTTGGGCCAGGCAAGGAATACGGCTATACTTTAAGAAAAACAGCAGACAGCACCTATGTGAATGGTATATTTGCTGCGAGGATTAAGGCAAAGCTCAAAAGCGAAATAGTTGAGCCTAATATATCGTATGTACTTTCTATAGGGAGAAATGGGGAAACGATATATTGGGGAGGAAAATGGATAGGCTATATCTTTGACAAGCCCAACGAATGGACTACCTGGAATGTAAGTTTTGACGACCTTGAAAGTGTAGAAGTGAAAGTGGGAGATGAAATAGCCGTATACCTATTGGGGGGTGCCGAAGGGAGGGTGTACCAGGACGATATAGAGATTACATTGCTGACATATGTGAGGGAAGATTTCCCAACAAAAAAGAAACTAGGAAATGAAACGCCTTGAGTTATCAGGCATATCGATTACTTTTTTACTGGCGATGGCAGTGCTGTTCTATTTTTATGGAAGAGTGCTACAACACCCTAATGGGGTGCTGATGTCTGATAGTGCAGACGGTATCAAGAGTTTCGCTTGTTATGTGGGACATGTGATAAATGATAGCACCTATCACCACTTCGAAAATATGAATTACCCTTATGGGCAGGTTCATGCATATACCGACGGGCAGACAGCTTTGGCCAATACTGTAAAGCTACTGAATGGTATACATCCTGTGTTTGGCAAACATTCAGTTGCTATATACAACTTATTAATGATGCTGTCTTTTGCTTTTTGTGTAGTCTTTGTATTTCTAATACTTAGATATTTCTCTTTGCCTGTTTGGTTAAGCACAATAGGTGGTATATGCGTGATGATGCTATCTCCACAAATTCATCGCTTGGGAGGGCATCCTACCCTGGCCTATATGGTTGTTTTCCCGATGACCTGGTGGTTTTATATCCAATTTGAATCAGGGAATAGAAAATGGCTGTTTTCATCATTAATTGGGTTGACAAACATTATTTCCTTCTTTATTCATCCTTATTTTATTCTGCTCAATGCCTTATTTCTTTTATGCTGTTGGTTGTTCAAGTTTATAGCTAACGGTAAGAAACAATGGATAAAAAACCTCATTCATTTTTCGCTACAAATAATCATAGCACTAGCCTTCACAAGGGTGTATGCATTTATAGTGGATACACACCCCGCAAGGTCTGAATACCCTTGGGGTTTTTGGTGGTTTTATGCTACTTTCGATTCGGTCTTTCTTCCGACTCATGTCCCGTTCAAAAGTATATTTGAGTTTTGGTGGGGAGAATTAAAGCAACCTTGGGAAGCATGGAGTTACGTTGGCATACCTGCGGGATTGGTAATGATTTTTGTCTTTTGGAGAGTTTTGGCTGGAATAGTAAAACGCAGGTCAGTTAAGAGACTACTACCAGCCACACCGAATATTTTAAGGGTATCGTTATTGTCTGCAGTAATAGTGCTGCTTTATTCTATGTGTATTCCTTTTAAATGGGGCTTAGATTTTCTGGTAACAGATGTGTTCGGCTTTTTAAGGCAGTTTAGAAGCTTGGGTCGATTTGCATGGGCTTTCTATTATGTAATCACCGTCTTTACTTTTTACTACCTGTGGATATGCATGCGATTGCTATTCAAGAAGGGATTGAAACGCACTGCATACACGCTAGCAATCATCGTGCCCTGCTTTTTTATACTCGAATCGTGGACGTATCATGAAGGAACATCCGCAAGGGTGACCCAATCAGACAATTGGTTTGACTATAATCAATTGCCTGATGATTATAAGCAGGTCATTGACTTTATTAATGTCAATAAACAAGACTATCAGTGCATTTTGCCCTTGCCATTTTACCATATAGGCACAGAAAATTTTGGGCCTAGCAACCACGAGATGCTTCAAGACGGGATGCTAATAGCACACCATACCAATTTGCCTAGTATGGGCAACTCGGCAGCGCGAACCCCCATAATTGAAGGCAAGAGATTAATGCAGTTTTTTAGTCCCCCCTATTTTAAAAAGGAAATAGAAAATGACCTGCCAAGTGACAAACCTTTTATGATATTGCATGGCAAACAGTATTTGGATGAAATGGAGAACTATTACATGCAAATGGCAGAGAAAGTGTTTGAGAATGGAAAGTTTATAGTAGCAAAACTAGACTACAATGCTGTGTTTGGTTCAAATGCGCAACTTTTAGTTGATGAGTTTGTAGCAATAAGGGACAGTTTGAAGGCAGTAAATGGTTTCCTGGTGAGCAAGAACATCGATACCGTTATATACCAATCATTTAGCGAAAGACAGGATAGTATTGCCTATCGCTTTGGTGGGGCTTTGGAAGGTAATAGGCTTGATTTCACAACCATACTTGAAAAAGGGCGCTATGAACTTACTCCCGGTAGGGACTATGTCGCAAGTTTTTGGCACTACAACAAAGGTGAGTTGAGAAACCAAATTGGTATAGTGAGAGAGGAGTGTGACGGTGACGGAAACAATTGCCAATGGCCAGATGTAGCGGACCCAAGAACATCAAAAGTGATTGATGGTGATTGGTCTTACGTGGAAATTAAATTCAAAGCTCCCACGAATGATAGATTGATAAAATTCCTGATGAAATCTTTTGAAAAGGAGAACATGAAGATTTACTTGGATGAGTTTATGATACGCCCGATAGATGGAGATGTTTATCAATTGTTGGAAAAAGAAGGGAAACAATATGTGATAAAAAACAACATTTTATTGCCTATTACGTTGCCATAAGCGTTAAAACTTGGGCGTTAATGAAATAACATCCCCCATCTTTTCTATTTTTACATTCGATTCAATCAACCACAATGCCTAAGTTATCTGTAATCATACCCATTTACAATGAAGAGGGGAATATCCCTGCACTTGTAGAGCGACTAAAGGGGGTGGTTGATTCCATGAACCTCAGTTATGAGTTTATTTTCATTAACGATGGAAGTAAGGATAACTCACTCAGACTTATAAAGGATTATTCAGAGCAGTATCCTTTCATCAAGTACATCAATTTTTCAAGGAACTTTGGGCATCAAATAGCGGTGAGTGCAGGGCTGGACCATTGCTATGGTGATGCCATTGTGATTATTGATGCCGACTTACAGGACCCTCCCGAATTGATAATAGAGATGTACGAAAAATACAAAAGGGGTTTTGAGGTTGTATATGCCCAAAGGTCAAAAAGGGCAGGGGAGACGATGTTTAAGACCCTTACTGCCAAGTATTTCTACCGTATTATTTCACGCATTACTTCTATTAACATTCCAGTGGATACTGGAGACTTTAGAATAATAGATAGAAAGGTGGTTGACGTGTTAAAACAAATGCCTGAGCAACAGAAATTCTTGAGAGGGCAGATAGCCTGGGCGGGGTTTAACCAAACTTATATTACCTACGACAGGGAAGAGCGTAAAGCCGGTGAAACGGGATACACCATTCGAAAGATGCTAAAGCTGGCCTTAGACGGTATTACTTCCTTTTCTGATTTTCCACTCAAGTTTGCGACTTTTTCTGGTTTTGTGGTGAGTGGAGTGGCATTTGTGATGATACTCTATGCGTTATACTCAAGATATATCATTAAAGATTATGTGCCTGGCTGGACATCACTAATGCTGGCTGTGCTATTTTTGGGTGGCATTCAGTTAATAAGTATTGGTATTATTGGTGAATACATTAGCCGTATGAGTGCCAATGTGAGACAAAGGCCTCTATACATTATTGGAGAAACAAATATTAGAAAAGAAGAAAGTGAGCAATAAGCTATCTATAGTAATTCCAGCCTATAATGAAGGCAAGACCATCACCCGTATTTTTGATAAAATCAAGGAAGTTCAACTCATCAATGGTTTTGAGAAGGAAGTAATTGTGGTGAATGACTGCTCAAGTGATAACACGGTGGATGTTGTACAAGGCTACATGGGCCAAAACCCAGATATGAATATGAGCCTTTTCAGTCAGCCAGTAAACATGGGTAAGGGAGCTGCTTTGCATAAGGGTATAGAGTTAGCTACTGGTGATTATATCATTATTCAGGACGCAGATTTGGAATATGACCCTCGCGAGTATAATTTGTTGTTAAAACCGATTGTTGAAGGTTTTGCCGATGTAGTTTATGGTTCGCGTTTTATGGGTGGTAACCCCCATAGGATATTGTTCTTCTGGCACTCCATTGGTAATAAGTTCTTGACGTTTTTATCAAACATGTACACCAATCTGAATTTAACAGATATGGAGACTTGCTACAAATTGTTTGATGCCAAAATGTTGAAATCTTTAGACTTGAAAGAGAACCGTTTCGGCTTTGAACCAGAGGTTACTGCCAAGATGTCGAGAATACCTAAAGTTAGGGTATACGAAGTCGGGATTTCATATTATGGCCGCACCTATGCCGAAGGGAAGAAAATAAACTGGAAAGATGGTTTCAGGGCTATCTATTGTATCATCAAGTACAATATTTTCTCTAAGTAAAATCTATTGACGATAGATATAAGTCCATTTATTTTTGAATTGGGCTTCAGGGGGTGTTTGAATACTGTCCGTAATTTGAAAAAAGTCTAAGTTAATTCCCTCCTTTTTTAGCCAATACTTTGTTTCATCACTTGGGGGTTCAATCTGGATAATGAAGAGGCCTTTTTGAGGATTAATGTCTTCAGCAGATACATTGGCACAGAAGATACGGTCTAACTTGTTATCCCATATGAAACCTCCTAATGCTTGGCCTTCCATTAGATAAACGATGCCTGGAATTTTATAAAACCCAAGAATGTAATCACCTTTTTTGAAACCAGCCTTGCCAAGTGAGGTTCTTAATCTGGATAAATAAGCGGCTCTGGCTTCGTCTATTTGAATGCTGCTATTTCTATAGGCGAATAAGGTGTTTTGCTTTTCTCTAGGGGGTTGTCTGTAGGCGTAATTGGTATATGCTTCATTAAAACGGGTAAGTGATGCAAGTAGCAAAAAAGCCAAAACAACCAAGTAACTGCTTTTTGAGAATTGATGTGAGAATAGTCCAACGGGAAAAAACCAAAATCCTAAATAGCTGAATGCCGCCATCATCAGCATTCTATTTGTGCCAAAAGTAAATAGCAGGGGAGCCAGAATTAGAAATAAAGAAAACCCTATAATAATTAATTTATTCTGCTTCCAATTTGCTTTAATAATTGATACCATTGCAAAGAAACTAATGAAGGCAATTGGTAAAATCAGGTTAATGCGTCCAGTTGGAATATGCCCCGTGATTATTATGTAAAAGATAAGTGTTAAAAGAAATATAGACGTGGCTCCTACTAATAGATGATCACTAATCCATTTCTTAATCAAGCGGTTAAGAATAAAATAAATAAAAAAACTAACGGTTGCGAGAAGGAGCATATGTGCAGCACTTTCTAATGCTATATACATGCCCTGCATCAGAGATTGTGAATCATAGCCTGAAGAGATGTTTTGATAAAACATCAAAGTCATCGGAAGGTTAGTAAAGAATTGCCTTGTCTGCGGATAGATGAGAATTAAAGATGTTGAAAAGCCCATTCCGCACAACAACCCACAAATAATCATCCATTTTCTGCTTTTCGCTATTCTGTTAAGATACGCAAACACTAGTACTATTACTATCAAAATCACGAACAACATGGGAGTAACACTTAGTTTGGTAATAGATACTACCGAAGCAATAAAGCCAGCCACAAAAGCTAATATGATAGGGACAAAAGGATGTTTGAAAGGGGGCTTTGAAAATGTGCTTGCAATGCTGAAAGAAATAGAAGTGAATACAATATACTGAGTCAAGTCGTTATAGGATGGGCTTTGTGGCAGCCAGCAGTAGCACATTAATGAGCCTATTGTCACTAAGCCAGCAGTCAATAAGAAGTTCAATGGAGTAGCCTTCTTGTGGTTCAGCTGCCTATATATAAACCACAGGGAAGAAGAGAAAATAAGGCTGGTGGCAATTGTAAGCACCAGACGTATCCACCTTACGGTTATGATGTCCAACCCAAGGAATCCGAATATGTTTCTAAATATGATATACCATTGCGGCAAGGCATAGGCCGGGTTGTAGTTGTTTTGGATGGACAATAGGTAATACCCTTCATCAGTAAAATCAAAGCCATGGTTGATAGTAGTGATGATAGTATAAACCATGTAGAACAAAAGTCCATATATTGTCAGTAGGCCTAAATGCAAATGCCAATTGGCGGAATATAACTTTTGATTTTTCACTCAAATGACTATTTAATCATTTGAAGCGAAACTAAATGAAAAAATCAATTAATTGAACGGAGTAAAGCAACTAATCTAGTTTCAATACTGCAAGGAATGCGGATTGCGGTACTTCCACATTACCCACCTGGCGCATTCTCTTTTTACCTTTTTTCTGCTTCTCTAGTAGTTTACGTTTACGGGTGATATCTCCGCCATAACACTTAGCAGTAACATCTTTACGTAGTGCAGAAATGGTTTCTCGTGCGACAATCTTAGCCCCAATGGCAGCTTGTATGGCAATTTGGAATTGCTGCTTAGGGATTAATTCTTTGAGTTTTTCACAAATCTTTTTCCCGAAATTGTAAGCGTTATCCCTATGTATCAATGCAGAAAGGGCATCCACTTGCTCACCATTAAGTAGAATATCCAGTTTCACAAGAGTTGAAGCCCTGTAATCTAGCGGATGATAATCAAAGGAGGCATAGCCACGTGACACGGATTTGAGTTTATCATAAAAATCAAAGACGATTTCACCCAAGGGCATTTCAAAGCTTAACTCAACCCTATCCGAAGTCAGATAAACCTGATTTTTTAACACCCCCCTTTTTTCAATACACAAAGACATGATTGCACCCGTATATTCTGATTTGGTGATGATTGAGGCAGAGATATAAGGTTCTTCGACACGATCAAGATAGTTAGGGTCGGGCAGGTCTGAAGGATTATTTACTGTGAGTTGTTCCCCTTTGGAAGTATATGCTTTGTAGGATACGTTGGGCACGGTAGTGATTACCGTCATATCAAATTCGCGGTCCAACCTTTCCTGGATAATCTCCATGTGCAGCATACCCAAGAAGCCACAACGGAATCCAAAGCCCAATGCAGCCGACGATTCAGGCTCATAGGTTAGTGAGGCATCATTAAGTTGTAGTTTTTCCATTGAGGCGCGCAATTCCTCGTAATCATCTGTTTCAACTGGATAGATGCCAGCAAACACCATTGGCTTTACGTCCTCAAAACCTTTGATAGCCGATGGGCATGGGCGGTCTATATGGGTAATGGTATCACCTACTTTAACCTCTCGGGCTTCTTTTATGCCCGAGATAATATATCCAACGTTACCTGCACTAATCAAGTTACGTGGTTCAGGTTTCAGCCTTAATACACCAATTTCGTCAGCCAGGTATTCTTTTTTGGTATTGACAAATTTTACCTTATCGCCTTTCTTCATTTGCCCATTTACCACCTTGAAGTAGGCAATAATGCCTCTAAAAGGGTTAAAAACGGAGTCGAAAATCAAGGCTTGCAGTGGCGCTTCAGGGTCCCCTTTTGGAGGGTTAACCCTTTTTACAATTGCCTCCAGGATATCATCAACACCTTGACCAGTTTTGCCACTGGCACTCAAGATATCTTCCCTGTTGCACCCAATCAAGTCAATAATCTGGTCGGCCACTTCTTCTGGCATCGCGCTTGGCAAATCAATTTTGTTCATCACTGGAATGATTTCCAGGTCGTGTTCAATGGCCAGATAAAGGTTAGAGATGGTTTGCGCCTGAATACCCTGAGCTGCATCTACTATCAATAGGGCACCTTCGCATGCGGCAATGGAGCGAGAAACTTCGTAAGAAAAATCTACATGCCCAGGAGTGTCTATCAAGTTAAGGGTATATTGTTCACCCTCAAACTCATAGTTCATTTGTATAGCATGGCTTTTAATGGTAATTCCACGCTCGCGCTCCAGGTCCATATCATCCAAAACCTGAGCTTGAAGCTCTTTACCACTCACGGTTCCCGTGAACTCTAGCAAGCGGTCGGCCAGGGTGCTTTTCCCATGGTCAATATGAGCAATGATGCAAAAGTTACGGATGTTCTTCATTCAGCGTTTTGAAATTGGCTGCAAAAATAGGGGAAAATGAGATACAAATCACGTTATAGCCCTTGCAGAACAATAATTGCTAAAAATACGAAAGTAATGTGCGCTGAACTGTAACTTTATCGATATAATTCCTTATAAGAAAGGTGTTTTTTGAAAGAAAATGGACGAGAAAAAACTAAAGGAATTAGAACATAAGGCCTCCTATCTTTCAACGGGGCAAGAAAGGGCTGAAACACTCCTGGAACTGAGTAAATTACTAAGCGAGAGAGACTATTTAAGATCTTGGTCTCTAGCTAATGAGGCAATACAAGAGGCGGAGCACATAAGCAACCAGGAGATAATTGCCGGAGCACACATACAGGCCGCAAGCGCTCTTTGGAAGTTGGCGGATTATTCCAGCGCGCTAGACCATTACACAGAAGCGCTTAACAAATATCAACTGCTGGATGACCAACATGGTAAGAGTTTGGTTTACTGTGGGATAGGTATTGTGCATGGGGAATTGAATGACAATGATAATGCAATCACCTTTTTTGAAAAAGCCATAGAAGCAGCTACTAAGGCGGGAAATGAGAACTTCTGCGGTACTCTTTTGAATAATATTGGGTTTGTTAGACTGCATAACTATGAGAATGAAGAAGCCTTGGAGTGTTTTTTGAAAAGCCTTGAAATACATGAGATATATGATGATAAACTGGGGAAGAGTAATGCACTTGGAGGTGCTGCTGGAGCTTATGTTTATATGAGGAAGTTTAATATGGGATTGGAGTATTTGGAGAAAGCCCTTCGACTCAATCAGCAAATTGATAACCAAAGGGGTATAGCCCTTACCTTAATGAACTATGGTGAGACCCATTACCAACTGGGTAATTACACAGGAGCAATACAATACTCCAACAGGGCATTAGAGGTGGCTGAACGGATTAACCTCATTTCATTGAGAGACAAGGTTCATGAAATAATATCAAAAGCCTATAGTGCTATTGGAGATGAAGACTCGGCACACAAACACATGAAATTATATGCAGAAGCTGAAAAAGAGTCGAAGGCTCAAGAGGTTCAGAGAAAGGTAGAGAGGCACGAACAATTGCAGCAAATCAAAAATTTGAAAGCAGGTTCTTAAGCTGTCACCTCAAGTAATTTACCGTAAGGCACTTTAGCAGACCTCATTTCTTGTTTTAAAATTGGTGCAAACGAATCTGACTTAGGCATATTCTCGAGTATGTTAAGTAATTCACCTGGTGGTACACGAAGTTTGCGTTCACTCAAATCCATCCACCCAAAAAGCAATTCGCTATATACAGCTATCTCCCCACTTTCTTTATAAAGACAATGGGCAAACCTGTAAAACCTTTTGTCTTCAGAAACACCTTTTAGCTCAACATCCACATAAATAATTTCTCTGGGCATTATTTCTTTCAGGTAATGGTATTCTTCATTAAATACTACAGGCCCAATGTTGTGTTCTGCAAACTTATTTTGGGTAAACCCATTTCTGTTCATGTAAGTCATACGAGTATCATTCATGAACTCAACATAGGCTGAATTAGCTACGTGGCGATTAGGGTCAAGGTCTCCCCAGCGTATTTCGAAGGTCTTTAGGTTATCTTTCATCACATCTCAATTGATGCGCAAAGATGCGAAATGTAGGGCAGGGGTGGTATGCCTGTATAATTAGAATTTGATTCCAGCAACCAAAATGTCGTCTATCTGCGCCTTTTCCCCTTTCCAGTTATTGAAGTAGTCTTTTAGCCTTTCTTCTTGTTGTCTTAGTTCAAATGGGGCGATTTTTAGCAGCAATTCTCTGAAACGTCGAATCATCATTTTTCTTCCATTATTACCGCCAAATTGGTCGGCATAGCCATCGGTGAACAGGTAAACCATATCACCCTTTTTCACCTTTATGGTGTGGGTTTCAAAGTTTTGGTCATTAGATGAAAGGCCTCCAAGTGATGAACGAGTAGCTCTTATTTCGGTTAGCTTCCCGTCTCTAATCAGCCAAAAAGGTCTGTGTGCGCCAGCGTATTCTAGTGTTTTTTTATTGGGGTTATGCTTGATGATGGCCATATCCATGCCATCTTTTGATATGGAATCGGGCATGGTTTGTGACAAGGCTTTCTTAACTTCTTTATTGATGATGGATAATATTTCACCAGGATGATTTGTACGCTCTAAAGCCAGGCCAAGTTTTGAACTCCCTAAAACACTCATCAAGGCTCCTGGCACGCCATGCCCAGTGGAGTCAGCAATGGCAAGAACACTTTCAATATCCCTTTCACCTACCCAATAAAAATCACCGCTTACAATATCTTTTGGTTGGTAATAGATGAATATATCAGGAAAGTGAGATTTAAGTACTGCATTGCTGGGCAGTAAAGAATCCTGTATAGTTCTTGCATAATTGATACTGTCTGTTATATCTTTCCTTTGCTGTTCAATCTCAAGAGTTCTTTCTTGTACTTTTTCTTCAAGCTCTCTATTTACTTTGGTTTGTAATTCTTCATTTTTACGCAGCTGGTCAATAAGCTCTTGCTGCAGCTTTTCTTTGTATTCTTCCGCCTTTATGTGTTCAATTTTATTGGCACAAAGTGACGCAATGGTGGTAAGTATCCTTAAATGTTTTTCACTAAAGAAATTCTTCTCAGGGTGTTCGCTGTCAATTACACCAATTATTTTGCTGCCGCTGATTATGGGTACAGCAATTTCAGCAAGTCTTACTTCGTCGTCTATTATATACCTGGGGTCTTGAGACGTATCCCCAATCAATTCAGCCTGGCCACTTTGCGCTACCGAACCCACAATACCCTTACCAATAGGTATTTCGATTGGGTTCATAATGTCATAGTCTTTTGGGTTTTTTATACCATAAGCGGCTCTTTGCACCAGTACTTTTCTTTCATCATCCATCAGGTATATCACGCAATCGACAAAATCAAGGCGAGAAATACAGTTTTTTGCCAAACCCCAAACCAGGTCATCAATGGTATTTAAGGTGTGCAGTGAAGAAGAGAACTGATTAACAGTACGCTCCACCTCAAGGGCTGTTTGCTGCTCTTTATATGCTTGCCTTAGTTCCTCTGTTCTTGCTTTTACTTCTTTTTCAAGCCTTTCATTGGTGGTTTGATAGGTGGCCAACTCGTTTTTAAATTGGATGTTCTTAAGCTCTGTGAGCTTTTCTTCATTAATTACCAGATTTTTATGATGAAAGAACTTTTTGAAATGCTCAAGGGCGGTTTCTGGTTTGTCGAGATTCTGCCATGCCCTGGATAGTAAATCATGAGCTTCAGAAATATCGCGATGGCTTTGAATTGACACAGCTATTTCCAGCGCTTCTTGCAGTTGGCTTATGGCAGCTTTTGGCTCACTATTAATGATGTTAATATTCCCCAGCATCAGTAAATCAACGATAACTATTTGAGTGTAGTCTATTTCTCTTGATATATCAAGGCTTTCTTCGAGTATTTCAATTGCTTCAGGATATTCACCTTGAAGCATTTTAATCTCCCCAATATTGCAAAGTACAATAGCTCTTATCTTGTCTCGCTCATCACCCACTATATCAAGGCATTCATAAAAAAGGCTTAATGCCCTATCATAGTCACCCAGTTTGATATAGGTATCACCTGTATTGTTCATGGAGGTGAGGATATCCATCCTATCACCCACTTTTCGCCTTAATTGTAGGCTTCTCAGGTTTGCTTCCAGGCGATGCTTGTGGTCTCCCAGATAATTGTAAATGCCACCAAGGATATTGAGAACGATGGCTTCATTTTGTATGTCCCCGATTTCTTGAAATAGTTTAGCCGAAAGCAGGGCGTTTTCATAAGCTACGGCATAAACATCAGAGCGAAAAGCCAGCATTGCAATGGTTCTTCGGCACTCTGCAATCCCTTTAGTGTAATTAAGCCTTTGTGATTTTGATAATGCTTTTTTTGCTAATTCAGATGCTTTTTCGGGTTCAGAGGTACGCAATTCCCAAGCATCTTGATTCAAGGTATCAATACCAGCAATACTTGTTTTAGCCCTTCCCATCGGATTAGCGGATAGCGGTTAGTTAAACGGTGCTTTCTAGAACGAGAAAATGCCTTGTTTAGTTACGCTCATAAGGACTTTATTGACTCCTTTTATGCTGTTTTTTAGCCTTCTCTTGCTTTTTGACTGACCAGTGTCAAAAATGCAAATATTGTTACGATTATTTACCGATTAGGGTGTCATGTAGGTCTTCATCAACCGGGTCATCACCAAGCCAAATGCCAAAAAGTGCTTTTTTAAAATCATGACCTTCAATGGTGCTCACGAGTGTGCCATTTCTATAAGACCTTAATCCCACGTTGGGTGTATACCATAAGTCAAACACATCCCCCTCGTTAATCTCATTTTTCGAGAAAGTATTTATGAAGGCATCAATTTTGGATTGAAGGGGAGCGGTTTTGCCTTTTAGTGACCTTTTGAATCCTTCTCTTGTTGACTCGGAGAAATTATCGCTGTCAACCATACTGGATGTTACCACCAAACGAAATCCCATTGGTTGGCCTGCATTTACTATCTGCGATGCATTCGTGTTTTTTTGCTCCAGGTATAGGCCAAGAGTATATACTTTGAACCAATATTTTTTTCTAATGCCGGCATTACTTAAGCTCAGCTCTGTGTCTTCATGCTTTATTTTAGCAGGCAGTTTTACTCCGTTAAGAGTAACCTGCGACATGCACGGCAAAAAACATAGTGATAAGATAAATGCAAGAATTAGTCTCATAGGTTTGATTTCAGTTTGAATAGTTCTAGCTTGTAACTATCAGAGCTATAAACGGGCTCGTAATAGGTCGTAATTATTCTATCGTATTCAGTTTGGCAATTTTCATCAAAAGGTTGACCCCCGAATATCAACACGTAGTCAATTAACTCTTTTTTGCCTTCACTATCGGTTTTCCACCAGTAACAGGGAGAACCAGCTAAGTCTCCAAACATATAGCGCGGCATCTTTTCGTTATTCCATCCAATTGGGAACCAATCCAGGCTTGCCTCATAGTTTTCAAGCAATACGATGGGAGTATTAATGCCTGCATAGTTTGAAACATGTGGCATTAACCAATGCCCCGACCTATTGATTGGCAATACTGTGCTGTAAGGCTCTATATGTTCACCTGCTTTCTCCAACTCCACGGCTACTGTGTTCATGTCTTTTACCGGATCTTTGTAAAAGTCAATGAGCTTGTATGATAGAAAAAGGATTATGAAGGTAGTAGGAATGAGTATCCTTTTTGGCAAGGGTTGCGAGGCTATCCAAGTGATGAAAAAGAAATAGAACAAAAGGCAAAACCTGTCTGACATCATACCTGCGCCCGCACCGTCTGGTACTTTGATATACAGAGTGAGCAATAGTAAGGCAATTAAGGCAAACACATCTGAAGCAAGAAAGAAGCCTGAGCGCGTTATTTTTTGAATGGTGAACCCATTCTTAAAGTCCAGTTTGGTAAACCGCTGGTAGATTATCATTCCTGAAAGGGTCATGGCTACATAAAAGATAAGCCTTGTGAATGACCTTTCCTTGTCATAGTCTAGAGCAATTAATGGGCGAACGTCTTCAATCCATTTCACCAATTCGTAAAAAGGTAATTGCCTATCTGTTGATGGTAACTGACTGGTGCCGAGAAACATGAAAAAGAAAATTAGACTCAAAGCACTTGCTGCCAGTAGGTATAGGTTCTTTTTGACTAGGGCACCAATTTCCCGGGTTTCTTGTTTGAGAAAAGATTGAAGTGAAAACAGGAATAGCGTGAAGAGCAGGATGGCATATATAAAAACATGAGAGAAAAAAGCTGCAGTTATTAACCCGAAAAGAATGAGCCCCTTTTTGGTATTGAGATTATCCTGATGCCTAACCCAATAGGCAATGGTAACAAACAAAAAGATGAGGGATAAACTGAGATTATAGAAGCCCATAAAAAACAGAAGGCTATAAGTAAAAGGAAAAATAAGATATGAGGCCCAAACATTACCAAATTGAGACACCAATTTTCTGAAGGATAATGGTAGGAAGATGAAGTAACTCAATAAGAGTGCTTTTTCTGCAAGCCATGCGGGTAGTACAATATCGAAGATACTCAACAAAAAATGGCCAATCCAATTGGGTACCGGACGGCCCCGGAAAATATAGTAGTCTTGCAATGAGTTATCTCCAAAGAGCACATCACCTATAAGCGTAGAATTGTAGAGATGAGCGGGCCCATCCATCGTGGGAAAAAATCTATGTAGAAAGAGTGGAATGGCATTTAATAGGCATACCAGGAGAAAAAAATAAGGCTCGGCCTTTTGTAGGGTATTTTTCATTTAGCGATTGGTATGCTATTAACAAACAGGCTGTAAAAATATTGTTTTCAATGGATTAAGCCAGAATCAAAGCTTTAGGAAAAATATCTATTTTCGTTTCTGCGAGTCTTATGCGACAAATTCTCATCTTTTTCACCATTACTGTCTGCGCGTTATCCACCATGGCACAAGAGCCGACACAGACTATCCGAGGGCAGGTGATAGATATTGACACCAAATCAACATTAATAGGGGCTGCAATTACGGTATACGAGGATACAATTCTAGTAAAAGGAGCTACTACTGACATTGACGGTATTTATCGCATTGATAATGTACCTGTGGGGCGCTATACCCTAGTAGCATCATATATTGGCTATGAGAAAATCGTGTTGCCTAATATCGTGCTGAATTCAGGTAAGGAGTTTATCCACGATTTTGAGTTGGAGGAATCCATCACCAATATGAAGGAGGTTACCGTTACCGCCAACAAGCGTGGTGAAGCCCTTAATGAGATGGCGACTGTAAGTGCCAGAAGTTTTTCAGTAGAAGAAACAGATAGATATGCAGGTAGCCGTGGAGACCCAGCAAGAATGGCATCTAACTTTGCTGGGGTGGTGGGTAATGATGACTCAAAAAATGATATTGTGGTGCGCGGTAACTCTCCATTTGGAGTATTGTACCGGATGGAGGGAGTGAATATCCCCAGCCCAAATCACTTTAGTGTGGCAGGCAGCACGGGTGGGCCAGTGGGTATTTTGAACAATAAGGTGCTTTCCAATTCTGATTTCATGACGGGGGCTTTTCCAGCGGAGTTTGGCAATAGTATAGCGGCTGCTTTTGACCTTAAGATGAGAAATGGAAACAATGAGAAGCATGAATTTACAGGCCAACTTGGGTTTTTCGGAACAGAGTTAACCGCTGAAGGGCCTATCTCAAAAGAAAAGCGCTCTTCTTACTTGGTTAATTACAGGTATGCTACCATCACTCTTTTCTCGGCACTGGGTATTGATATAGGCACGGATAGTGAGCCTAAGTATCAAGATATGGCTTTCAAGTTAAACTTTCCTTTGGGCAAGGCAGACAATTTTTCAGTGTTTGGGTTGGGGGGAATAAGCAATATTGATTTGATAACAAGTGATATTGATGAAATTGCAGAGAGGGAATTGTATGGTGATTTGGATAAAGATGAATACTTCCGCTCAGGGATGGGCACAGTAGGGATGAGCTACACTAAGTCATTGAAAAACAATGACTACCTGAAATTTACGTTGGCTGGTTCAACAGAATATACGGCTAATGATTTGGAGAAAGTGTACCGCGATTCGACCTTTAAAGTGGACTCTCTCACTTTACACACTTCCTACCTTTTCAGTCAACACAAGATATCAGCCAATTTTTTTTACAACAAGAAGTTCAATGCGAGGCATACTTTTAAAACAGGGGTTTATTGTGAGGATTATCTTTTTGATTTTGCAGACAGTATAGTAACTGATACAGTTGGGCAGTTTCTCACACGCATGGATTATGAAGGGATGGCATTATTGATACAGCCATTTGCACAATGGAATTGGAAGATAACCCAAAACTGGACCTTAAATACTGGCTTACATGGCCAGTATTTCACACTTAATAATGCCTGGGCAATAGAGCCAAGAGCAGGGCTGAAATGGAAATTCCATCCCACGCAATCATTGAGTGCAGGATTTGGAATGCATAGCCAGTTGCAGCCTACCTACGTGTATTTCCAAAGGCAATATGACGCAAATGGCAACTTTACCTTAGCTAATACTAACCTGGATTTTAACAAGAGTATCCATTATGTGCTTTCTTACGATAATTCACTCAGCGACTACCTGCGCTTGAAGTTAGAAACTTATTATCAAAGAGTATATAATGTGCCAGTAGATACTTTTGCATCGAACTTTTATGTGCTGAACGAGGGCAGTGGATTTGACCGTTTTTGGCCTGGGGAATTAGTGAACAAGGGTACTGGCGAAAACTATGGGGTTGAGATGACTTTGGAAAAGTTTTTCAATAAAGGATATTTCTTTATGGTGACTGGTTCCCTCTATAATGCAACCTTCAGGGGAAGTGCTGGCAAAACACTCAACTCAGATTTTAACGGAAATTACGTGCTGAATGCCTTGGGCACTAAAGAGTTTAAGTGGGGCGAGAAGAATAACTCTTCATTTGGTTTGGGTGGAAAAGTAACCTTTGCTGGCGGAAGAAGATACACGCCCATTGATACTATAGCTTCCCGAGTCATGGGCGAAACAGTATATGTTGATAGTGAGAGAAACCTATTTCAATTCAGGGACTACTTTAGGGCTGATATCAAGCTTAACTATAAGATAAATGCCAGCAAGATTACCCATGAGATAGGAGTAGACCTGGTGAATGTATTTGATATTAAAAATGTCCTCAGGCAGCGCTATATCATTGACAGTAATGAAGTTGTAGAAGAATACCAGCTAGGGTTTCTCCCTGCTTTTTATTACAAAATCGATTTTTGAGTATTGGGGTATAATATACTTTACATCCCATCGTTTGAATTGCCGTAGTGCCGAGGATTTGTCAGCAATGCAACATTAACACTCGTTTGTAAAACTTTAGGAAGATGTTTACGTAAGTACACTTCCAACAGAAAGATGTGTCTTCAATTTTAAGAAATATCTCAGGAAGGATATTGGTAACGGTTTACCTGGCCCTTCTTATCCTTTCAGGATACTTCATCACAGCTTCATATATCAGCCACATCAAAACCGCTGAAAAGGTTGAACTTCAGCGTTTGTATAGCATTTCTCAGACTTTATCTGCTCAAATGGATGGAAATGCATTAGAAATGATTCTTGATAGCTTTCCTAACAAGGATGATATTACAGATCCTGCTCAGGACATGTACTATAATGAGCAAAGAGAAATCTTAATAAGGGCTAGTAAGCTAAATAAGCTTCCAACACCTCTTTACACTTTGAGTAGGGATAGTTCTGGTAATTATTTTCTAGGGATTAGTTCTTCTGACCCATTGTTTTATCGCCATCCTTATGATACACATCCAAAAGAGTTGGATGAAAATTATGAAACAGGAGGTGTTATCCCTCGCTTTGAGGATGCTCATGGCACATGGCTTTCGGCGGTTTCACCCATTACAAATGCTGAGGGTAGGGTAATAGGTGTGGTGGAAGTTGATTTGCCTTTTGATGACTTTTTTGCAGTTGCGCAGGGCAAATTGTGGAGAAACATTCTCTTTACCCTTGCGGTTTTTATTGTGGTAGGTGTCTTACTTTATTTCCAAATTCGCGGGCTACTGCGCCAGGATGAGCAATCAAAGAAGAAGCTAGAAGCATATAACCAGACTATTGGGAGAATTAACACTGAGTTGCAACAGAAAAACAAGGATATTACCGATAGCATAGACTATGCAAGTAGAATTCAGAAATCTATCATTCCATCCCCAGAGCAACTTACAAATCATTTCAAGGCAGGATTCGTGATATACAAACCCAAAGATATTGTAAGTGGAGATTTTTATTGGTTCCATCAAGTGGATGAGAAAAATTGCTTTGTAGCTGTAGTGGATTGCACGGGGCATGGGGTTCCAGGAGCTTTTATGTCCCTCATTGGGCATACCTTATTGGACGAGATTGTGATTGAACGTGGAATCAAAAGTCCAGCCCAAATACTCAATCAATTGAATAAGATGATAATTTCATTGCTGAAGAAAGGGGGAAGCAATGTGAATGATGGGATGGATATGGCATTGTGCTGTTTCAATGGAGATGAGAAGAAGTTAACTTTTGCAGGGGCATTTAATCCATTGGTAATGGTGCGAGAGCAGAAGTGTCGGACGTATAAGCCAAATAGGTTTCCAATTGGGGGGGTGCACTATGATGCCCAAAGGAGTTTTGATGAGCAAATAATAGAGATACAACCTGGGGATAGGTTTTACATGTTTAGCGATGGTTATGTAGACCAGTTTGGCGGGGAAAAGGATAAAAAATTCATGATGAAACGATTGTATCCCTTGCTAGAGGGCATGAATGGCACCCCGATGAATAAGCAGAAGGAAGTATTGGAAGCTGAGTTTTTGGCGTGGAAGAAAGGGAATGAGCAGGTAGATGATGTGACTTTTGTTGGAATAGAGATTTAGGCCATTCCAGAACAAAGCAAGCAGAGACTTGTATATATGCAAGCATTGAAATATTTTTGTTGTTGATACAATATTTGCAAGTGTAGTTGTATGAAGCTAGAAGACGTGTTGAAAATGAAGAAGTTTGAGAGTGAATACCATCGTGCCACTCTCAATATTATTTACAGTGGTATCTGGTTGCTAGAGCAGGTAAACTCAGTTTTAAAGCCTTATGGCCTCTCAGACCAACAATATAATGTGCTAAGAATATTGCGGGGACAGAAGGGGAAACCAGCCAATCTTTTTTCGATACAAGAGCGCATGATACATCCCATGAGTAATGCAACCAGGTTGGTGGAGAAATTGCGTTTGAAAGGGTTGGTTAAGCGGGAAATATGTGAAAAGAACAGGCGAAAGGTAGAAATTACTATTACTAAAAAAGGACTGGATTTGCTTGATGAAATACAACCTGCTATTACAAAGAGTGAGAACGCAATGGCAACTCAACTTAGCAAAAAAGAGGCGGCTCAACTAGCCGACTTATTGGATAAAATGAGGGGTTAGTTACCTTAAGGTTTTTACGTAATCTAATGACTTTTGTGCAAATCCTTTCCATTTGTCTTTATAGTGATAAGGCACCTGTACCCAACCTTTCATAGGGCGATTGCCCATAGGGTCAAAGTACGAAGCCCCATCTAAACTCAGTGCTTCTTTTTCGTAGTCGCCAGTGAGTTTAAAGACCATATGGCCTTGCCAATACATACCTCCAGCTTTACCGTTAGAGGCTTTAAAGCACAGGGCTCCAAACATTTTACTGAGTTTAGCTTTGGGCATTGAGGCCACTATTTCATAGAAAAGTTCTTCGGCGGGTTCCATTTCGATAAGTTTTTACCAAGGTAGCAAGATTTTGGGTACTAATCTCAATGATTATATTGCGGAACGTATGGAGCAGCTAAGGGCATTTTTAAATCAGATATATCCGCTTGACGAGAGAGTGATGAATAAGTTGCTTTCGGCTTATAATGAGAGGGATTTTAGGCGCAAGGAAATACTCACGAGAGAAGGTCAAATAGAGAAATACATGTATTTTGTGTTAGAAGGGATTCAACGTTCTTATTATATTAAGGAAGACAAGGAACACGTAATTGCTTTTACCTATCCACCTTCTTTTTCTGGCATACCAGAGTCTTTCATCATGCAAATGCCTTCTAAATACTATTTGGAATGTATTACTGATAGTAAAATGCTAAGACTATCCCACACCAGCCTGGAGCAACTGATGGAAGAAGAACGAGAAATAGAGCGGCTCTTTCGGAAAGCAACAGAATTGGTGCTAGTTGGCTTCATACATCGGCATTATGAATTAATGGCGTATAGCATTGAAGAACGCTTTAAAGCCTTTGCGGAGCGCAGCCCCCACCTATTTGGCATGGTGCCACACAAACACTTGGCTTCCTACTTAGGGATGGACGCTACCAATTTTAGTAAGTTGATGGGGAAAGTGAAGTTGTAATCTTGGTTTATACCAAAAATCATCTCGACCAACCCCCCTAGCTTTGTGGCATAAATCATAAAGCTATGGAAACACAACTCAAAGAAGAAAATTGGTTTGACAAGGGTACTTATCCTTTTCAATCTAATTACTTCAAGACAAATGCAGGGGATATGCACTTTGTAGATGAAGGTGAAGGGGAACCCATACTATTCGTGCACGGTACACCAGTATGGTCTTTTCTATACAGGGAACAGATAAAGACACTATCAAAAACAAACAGGTGTATCGCTCCTGACCATATAGGATTTGGCTTATCAGATAAACTACAAGAATTTAATGGTAATCCAAAGGCTCATTCAGGAAGGTTAGAGGCATTAGTTAATCATCTTCAATTAGAGAATATTACTCTTGTGGTGCATGACTTTGGTGGGCCGATAGGTTTGAGTTTTGCCTTGAGAAATCCAAAGAAAGTAAAGCGCATAGTGATTATGAACACCTGGCTTTGGGAAACGGAAAGCAATTCAGAAGTGCGAAAAGCAGATAAGGTATTGAACAGTTGGTTGGGTAGGTTTATGTACATTAATTTGAATTTTTCTCCTAAGGTATTGCTCAAGCAAGCTTTCTATGACAGAAACAAGCTGACAAAGGCTATTCACGCACACTACATTAAAGTCTTTCCAAATAGGGGTAGTAGGCATGGCTTATTGAAAATAGGACGGGCGCTATTGGGTTCTTCAGATTGGTATCAAGAGCAGTGGGAGCAAATGGACAAATTGAAGGATAAACCGACTCTTATACTTTGGGGGATGAAAGATACTTTTATTAAGCCCGAGTTTTTGAAGAAATGGCAGCAGCGAATACCTGAAGCCAGAGTGGTGAAATACGATTGTGGGCACTTCCTTCAGGAGGAAAGGGTTGGTGAAGTAACAAAAGAGATAGAAGGGTTTATCGCGTAGCAAAAGGTTGTTGTTCTTTTAATACCTTTGGCGGTGTATATAAAATCCCCTAATCCCATGCAAACAGGAATGCTACACTCACACGTGCTTTTAGTCACGCTTTTTGTTCTTTCATATTTTATTAAAACCATCCTTTATTTCAGTAATAGAGGAGCCTTTGATAAGTACTTGAAAGTGATGAAAGTGCCTGAGATGGTTATTAGCTTTTTGTTTTTGGCAACAGGTATTTACCTGGCGATACAATTAGAGTCTATGCAGCCCTGGTTTATTGCCAAGTTGGTAGGTGTTGCGTTGGTTATTCCAATGTCGATTATTGGTTATAAGAAAGAGATAAAACCAATGATTCTTCTTGCAGGTGTGTTGTTACTATACATATATGGTATATCAGAAACCAGAAGCCCAACCTTTGTAAAGGCTAAAGATGAAACAATCGTGACGGATACATTAAGTGCTGATTACGATATCATGGAGCATGGCAAGGCACTATATGATGGTAGGGTTGGTAATGTAAGCGGTAAAGCCTGTGTACACTGCCATGGTGAGAATGGAGACCTAGGCTCTGAAGGGGCTTTGAACCTGCAAATGTCAGAATTGGAAGTGGAGCAACGCATGATGATTATTGCTAACGGAACCAGCCTAATGCCTCCCTATGCTGACCAACTTAGTGAGCAAGAAATGAGGGCAGTGGCAACCTACCTTAATACTTTCACTAAAAAATAAAAAAGGCGTTTATATAGATTAATGGCGAAGAAGAAAGTACATACAACGGCTCCAAAGCAGGAGACCGCGGTATTAGTGGCGATTATTACCCAACTGCAAGATGAAGCTGAAGTAGAAGAATATCTGGATGAATTGGCTTTTTTGTCAGAAACGGCGGGAGTGAAGCCTGTAAGGCGGTTTACTCAAAAAATGAATACACCAGAGCCGGGGACTTTTATCGGCAAGGGTAAGCTGGAAGAAGTTAAAGAGTACGTTCAAGAGAATAAGGTTGATTATATCATCTTTGATGATGACTTGAGCCCTTCACAATTACGCAACCTGGAGAGGGCTATGAAAGTGCGCATCTATGACAGGAGTTTGTTGATATTGGAGATATTTCAGCAAAGGGCGAGGACCTCACATGCAAGAACACAGGTTGAGTTGGCCCGATATCAGTACTTGTTACCGCGACTGACCCGAATGTGGACTCACTTGGAGCGACAAAGGGGTGGCACCGGAACCAGGGGTGGTGCGGGTGAAAAGGAGATTGAGACTGACCGCCGTATCATCAGGAATAAAATTACCAGGCTCAAGAAGCAACTTGAAGAAATAGACAAGCAAATGGCTACCCAACGCAAGAGTAGGGGGCAGCTGGTGAGGGTGGCTTTGGTGGGATACACCAACGTGGGGAAGTCAACCATTATGAATTTGATTAGTAAATCGGAGGTGTTTGCTGAGAATAAGTTGTTTGCCACGTTGGACACTACTGTGAGAAAGGTGGTACTAGGCAATTTGCCTTTTTTGATGTCAGATACGGTGGGGTTTATACGCAAACTGCCCCACCAGTTGGTGGAGTCATTTAAGTCAACGTTAGATGAAGTAAGGGAAGCAGATATACTACTGCATGTAATTGATATTTCTCATCCCGACTTTGAAGACCACATGAATGTGGTGAACCAGACATTAGAAGAAATAGGGGCAGGAGATAAGCCAACTATTTTGGTATTCAATAAGATAGACTCTTACCAGCCGAAAGAAAGGGAAGAATGGGATTTAGAGCCAATTACCGAAAAGCAAATGAGTTTAGAAGAGTTGAAAAAAACCTGGATGGCTAAGCTTGGTAACGACTTTATATTCATTTCGGCATTGAATAAAGACAACATAGAAGAATTCAGGGAAATGCTTTATGAGAAAGTAAAGGAGATACATGTGGGGCGCTATCCTTATGACAATTTATTATACTAATATGGTATTAAGTACCAAGTATTAGGTACTAAGATACCGAAAAGGCATTTTTCATTCGCCCTTATACTTAGTACCTGATACCTAGTACGAATTAACTACATTTGCTCTTCTTGTAATAAAAACATATCAATCATGGCAGAAGCATATATCTACGACGCAGTGCGCACCCCAAGGGGAAAAGGCAAAAAGGATGGTTCACTATATACTATCACTCCGCTTGACTTATTGAATACTGTATACAGGGCTGTTAAAGACAGGAATAACCTGGGTACTGGCTATGTAGAAGATGCTATTATGGGTTGTGTGAGTCCTGTGGGAGAGCAAGGGGCTGATATTGCCAAGACTGCTGCTATTGACTCTGGGTATGATAATATCACTTCAGGTGTAACGCTTAACCGATTTTGTGCTTCAGGGCTTGAAGCCGTTAACCAGGCTGCTGCTTACGTGATGTCAGGCCAGGTTGATTTGCTATTGGCTGGTGGTGTTGAATCAATGTCTCGTGTGCCTATGGGTTCTGATGGTGGTGCGTTATTTACCAGCCCAGAGGTTATCATGAAGCATAAGATTGTGCCGCAAGGTATTTCTGCTGATTTGATTGCCACCAAATATGGCTACAACCGCAGGCAATTGGATGAATTTGCTACGCGCTCACACCAAAAGGCTGCTAAAGCATGGGCTGAAAATAGGTTTAATGGTTCTGTAATTCCCGTAAAGGATGTAAATGGCACAATTGTATTGGATAGAGATGAAACCATTCGGCCCGACACAACCGCTGATGTGCTGGCTAACCTGAGGCCATCTTTTGAGATAATGGGACAGCAGGGGGGTATGGATGCCTTGGCTATTCAACGCTATCCTGAGTTAGATGCAATAAATCACGTTCATCATGCTGGTAATTCATCTGGTATCGTAGACGGTGCAGCTGCTGTATTGATAGGAAGCAAAGAGATGGGCGAAAAGCTAGGCTTGAAACCAAAGGCGAAGATACGCTCGTTTGGCGTTGTGGGTACAGAGCCAACCATCATGTTGGTAGGTCCTGGCCCTGCTACACAAAAAGCCTTGGGAAAAGCCGGCTTGAATGTTAGTGATATTGACTTATTTGAAGTTAACGAAGCTTTTGCTGCCGTACCTACCCGCTTTATGGAAGAGCTAAATGTTTCTGAAGATAAAGTGAACGTGAATGGCGGGGCCATTGCTATGGGCCATCCATTGGGCGCTACGGGTGCTATACTTGCTGGCACTTTAATAGATGAGCTTCACCGCCAGGATAAACAGTTTGGCGTGGTTACCCTTTGCGTAGGTGGCGGAATGGGTATTGCTACTGTATTTGAACGCGTTTAATTCTCGTTTCAGAACTTAAGTGATTACAACATCTTCTGGCTGTAAAAGGTCTTCACCTTTGTAGCGCAACATAAGTTGAGCAACAGCTAGAGTATCTTGTTGGCAGTAGTCTACTATACGTTCCAGGTTTTTCTCCTCCCAGTATACACGTGCAATGTCTTTGCCTTCAATATCCTCTTTGGGTGTTGGGATATTAAGAATATTAGCAAGTAGTTTTAAGGAGGTGAAGTGCTTGTAATCCCCAAAGCGCCATAAGTGCATAGTATCGAGATGGCCGACATCCCAGGGTTTCTTTCCAGCTAAGTTTAATATGTCAGGGATTTTAATACTATTGACCAACATGCGCCTGCATAGGTATGGGAAGTCAAACTCTTTGCCATTGTGGGCGCAAAGCATTTTATTGGAGTCGTTATAAAAGCGAGTAAGCATTTGGGCAAAGTCTTCAAGTATTTTTACTTCATCATGCCCATAAAACGAACGCAGCCGAAACTCCCGTGTTTTATCTTCTTTAAAATGGATAAAGCCTGCTGAAATACATATAATCTTACCAAACTCGGCATAAATACCAGCCCTTTGATAAACATCTTCAGGAGATTGGTCTTCTTTTACTATCCACCTGGCTTTATCATTCCATAGCTCACGATTATTGTCTTCCAATGATTTATAATCAGCTTCTTGGGGGACAGTTTCAATGTCAATAAACAATATGTTTTTTAGGCTTACGTGCTCAAGCATGGGCTTTCAACAATGAGAAGCCAAGATAAGGAGTTTTAACAATAAACAATTATTCCTGAAATGAAATTCAACCTTCTTTCTTACCTAATAAAAGCACCTTCAAAAATAGACGATGTTACACGTCACCCAAGATTTTCCGTGAGTCCCTCGGGGGTATCGATAAACGCATTTTTTGGCCTTTTTTCGATTTTTTTGACTGTTATTTTCCGTGAATACTCTGTTGAAATAAGCAGCACTATGCTATACTATTTTTTACATAATTAGCTGAAAATCAAATTTTTAACTTTCAATGTTAAACTCTTTTTAGTCAAGCAAAAAGTACAAAACTCTAGATTCTTCATTTCATTCGGAATGACAAAACTCTACTCGCTAAGTGCATGCTCCTAGTACTTAATACCTAATACTTAGTACCTTTGAAATCTATGCCCGATATCACCCCCAATTTCAACAACTTGGAGCCTTACAAAAAGCGGCTGGAATTGATTCGCCTCACCGCTGCACAAGTGATTAAAGACTTTGGGCTACATGGCTTTAACGTAGAGTTTTCAGGCAATGAAGAAACCGCCTATACAGAACTATTCACCCAGGTAAAACCTGTTATCAACCACCTGCTAGAGCGAAACCCCAGTAAGCTATCCAGTCTGCTTTACAGCATTGACTTAAATGAAAAAAAAGTAAGAGCCATTCTCGCGGGTAACGCCGACAACCCAGATGAAGAACTTACCGACCTCATCATCAACCGTGAACTACAAAAGGTGGTAATCAGGAAATACTACAGCCAAACTCCGTAAACCAGTCCTTCTCTCAAGAAAAGGGCTTATTAAATTTGGCCTACTGGGCTATCCGTAGCAAACATTCATAGCAGGGTTGGCCTAAGGATGAATCGCCTAAGTCCACTTCGTGGACGGCTTCGATACATCCGTGGTTGAGGTTATGATATATTTCAAGGATAGGCTAGTCAGCCTTGACTTTTTGTGTACTTTTTCGTCAAGCAAAAAGTACAGGCAAAGAAAAGTGTGAAAAATAGTAATGTCGATTCTTCCCCCGACATCCATCGGGGTCTGAATTGCAGGATGAAATTGCCACGCTATCCATGCCTACTTAGTGCCCTTTATGGTTAAATCACTAAGACCCAAGACCTTTGACCTAAAACCTCCTTACTACTCCTCATCCAAAGCAGCTAGTAACTCCTCACTCATCTCCATATTGTGGTACACCGCCTGCGAGTCATCCACATCCTCCAATGCCTCAATAAGTTTCATTACTTTTTTGGCGTCTTCTATCTCTAGTTGGGTGTAATCATGCGGTATGCGTTGTAGTTCTGCATTCTCCACTTCAATCTCAAGGTCTTCCAGCTTCTTCTGCATCTTGCCGAAATCCTCAAAAGAAGTGTACAGGGTAAATAGTCCTTCATTCGTTTCCATTTCCTCAGCACCAGCATCTATCAATTCCAGCATCAATTCCTCTTCATCCCACTCTCCCAATGGAAATACAAACACTCCTTTTCTGTCAAACAAAAAGCTTAGTGAACCGTTAGTCCCCAGGTTGCCATTATACTTGGTGAAAGCCGCTCGCACATTAGCCACCGTGCGGTTGATATTGTCTGTGGTACATTCCACGAAAACAGCAATTCCATTAGGCCCATAACCTTCATAAGTCACCTCTTGCAACTCTGCACCTTCACCACCAGCACCCTTGTTGATGGCACGCTCCATGGTATCCTTAGCAAGGTTAGCCGCCTTTGCTTTTTGTATCGCCAACCTCAGGGCTGGGTTGCCTGTTGGGTCGTCACCACCGTCTCGCGCAGCTATGGTAAGTTCTTTAATTATCCGTGCAAATATCTTGGCTTTCTTGGCATCCTGCCTGCCTTTCCTGTGCTTAATGTTGGCCCATTTACTGTGTCCTGCCATAATCTATCCTTAATTCTGGTTGAGAAGCACAAAGGTAAAAATTGAATTTTTTCATGCGGCTATATTGGTCCTCACCCCAGGGAGAGGGGCAGGGGATGAGGGTATTTCAGTTAAACCATAAGTAATTGAATATATTTACACCTATTGAACAATATCCTCTTAGCCTTGTATTTTTATAAGCACCGCATTTGCTTATTTTTACGCCTGATTAAACACTCCTTATGCCAAAATTTCCTGGAATAATACACTCTAAATTACCTGATACAGGCACCACTATTTTTACGGTGATGACTAAGCTAGCCAATGAAGAAAAGGCCATCAACCTGTCGCAGGGGTTTCCTGATTTCGACTGTCCTGATAAAATCAAGGAGCGCACCAATCATTACATGAGCAATGGCTACAATCAGTATGCCCCCATGCAGGGTGTGCCCAAACTCAGGGAGGCTATTGCAGATAAAGTGGAGCGATTATACAGTGCCCAATACGACCCCGATACTGAGATTAACGTTACTGCTGGTGCCACCCAAGCCATCTATACCGCCCTAACGGCCATGATTCGAGAGGGTGATGAAGTGATTGTATTTGAGCCCGCTTATGATAGTTACGTACCCGCCATCGAGTTGTGTGGAGGCATCCCCATATTTGTGCAACTCAAAGCTCCAGACTACCATATCAATTGGAAGGAAGTACAAAAACTGGTAAGTCGACGCACCAAAGCCATTATCATCAATACTCCCCACAACCCAACGGGCAGTATTATGAACGCTGGCGATATGCAGCAATTGGAAAAACTCACCAAAGGCACAGACATCGTTATCATTAGCGATGAAGTTTACGAACACATCATCTTTGATGGCTACGAGCACCAAAGCATAGCCCGATATCCTAAACTGGCTGAACGCAGTTTCGTGGTTTCATCCTTTGGCAAAACCTTCCACAATACAGGCTGGAAAATAGGTTACATCCTGGCGCCTCAAAACCTGATGGAGGAGTTTAGGAAAGTGCACCAGTTCAACGTGTTCACGGTGAATAACCCTATGCAACATGCCATTGCCGACTTTATGAATGACTCCTTTCATTGGTATGCAGATTTAGCCAAATTCTACCAGGAGAAAAGGGACTTCTTCAATAAGTGTATTGAGGGTTCTCGGTTTACTTTCACCCCATCCGCGGGCACATATTTTCAGCTATTGAGATATAAGGACATCAGCGATGAAAAAGATACTGATTTTGTAGTAAGGCTTACCAAAGAAACCAAAGTCGCTTCTATTCCAATTTCGGTTTTCTATCACGAGGGAATTGACGACAAATTCATCCGTTTTTGTTTCTGCAAAGGCTATGAAACCTTAGAACAAGCGGCCGAACTCTTACGCAAAGTATAGTTAGTTATGAGCGATTTAAAAATAACCACTGTCCAAACCAGCCTTGATTGGGAAAACCCCCAACAAAACAGGGATGGTTTTGATAAGCTTCTGGAAGATATCACCGAACCAACAGACCTTATCCTGCTGCCTGAAATGTTCAGTACGGGCTTCACCATGAATACAGCGCAAGTAGCCGAAGAAATGAATGGCGAAACCATAGCCTGGATGAAGCAAAAAGCCGTTGAGAAAAACTGTGTGATTTCAGGTAGCCTTATCATTAAAGAGGATGGTAATTACTACAATCGCCTAATATGGATGCGTCCCGATGGTACTTATGAGTATTATGATAAACGCCACCTTTTCCGCATGGCGGAGGAAGACCAATACTTCAACAATGGAAACAAACGCTTAATTGTTGAACTGAAAGGCTGGCGCATTTGCCCCCTGGTGTGCTACGACCTTCGCTTTCCGGTGTGGAGCAGAAATGCCCCGCTCAAAAATGAAAACACGGCCACTGAAATGGGCAACGAACCCGTTTATGATTGCCTGATATATGTCGCCAACTGGCCTAAGCCTAGGTTCAACGCATGGGCAAGCCTTTTGCTGGCTCGTGCTATTGAAAACCAATGCTATGTAATTGGACTTAACCGCATTGGGCAGGACGGCAAGGGCATCTCTTACTTAGGCGGTACCGTGGTTGTTGACCCCTACGGTAAATACGTCAACGAAACCCCATTAAGAGTAGAAAGAGCCGACACAAGCACTCTTTCAAAATCACTACTGGAAAGCTTTCGGGAAAAATTTCCCGTGGCAATGGATGCCGACCATTTCAATATCGAGGTAAAAGGCTGATGGAGAAGAAAATAGCCAACTTCTTTTCTTACTTGTTTCATCCCCTATTGATGCCGCTATACATGCTCATTGTGCTATTCAATAGCGATACCTATATTGTCTATGATATCCCCTTCAGGCTGCAAAAATGGATATATGGCATCGTATGCTTTTCTATGATTTTGATGCCTATAGCTTTGATTGTGCGCTTGAAAAAGATGGGACGCATCAACAGCTATGAAATGGAAACCATTGAGGAGCGACGCTTACCCATGTTCTCTACTGTCATGTTCTATGGCATAACCTTCTATTTTCTAAAAAGCCTCGGATTAGATGAATTGGTTTATCTACTCCTACTGGGCGCCACCTTTCTGGTAATAGTGGCCTTTTTCATCACCATGAAATGGAAAATAAGTGTGCACATGATAGGTATGGGTGGCATAGTGGGCACTACGCTCGGGCTTATCCTTATCCTTCAGGCACCTATTATTCATATTCTCACCACCCTGATTCTTATTTCAGGCTTGGTAGGCTTTGCCCGCCTCAAGCTTTATGCCCACACCCAAGCGCAAGTTTACACTGGCTTCCTTCTCGGCAGCGCAGTAATGCTGGGAGTAATAATGATGACTTAAACTACTTGATTTTCTTAAAGCTGCCACTATCGTTAAAATGAACACTCTTTAGTATTTCCTTGAACTCCTTCAGTGTAGGTTGAAAACTGTAATCCAAAATTTTCCCTTCTTCATTTTTGATAGTATCTATAGCACTCGTTAGTTCTGCCAATTCTTTGATTTCGGCTTCAGTTCCAGAAAACTTCTTAAAAGATAGAATTCCTCGTTTCAGGGTTAACATTTTTACAGTCCAAAAGCCATCCTTTCCTCTTGTATTCAAGAAATAATACCCTTTGTAATATCTCAAAGCCTGGTTTTCAGATATGGTGAATATATGCTTGTTAGTTGTTCCAACTATATGCACACTATCACCATCCAAGGTTAATTCAAATCCATCTATCTCTTTCAGGCCTCCATTCTCTTCATTGGTAAACTCCAACCCAAGGCTATCCTTATGCACCTTAACATCAATATGCCAAGCCTGTCCAATACTGGATTTTGTAATAGTGATTATAGAATTGTCTGCTAACGACTGGTAATCTCCTTGATATCTTCTTTTAAACTTGGTTTGATCCTTAGTACCTGGTGGTTGTGGCTCCGTAAAATTAACGTCAGGCGCACAGGACACCCACGTCAAAACAATGCCCACTAAAAGGAAAAGATATTTTAACTTCATTCTACCGATAGCTGCATTAATTCTTACATGTTTTTATGCCAAACGGGGCATAGAGAGGGCAAAAGCTTACCACGCTGGTCAATAGAAATACACCAGCTAACACCAATAGTATAATGCCTACCGTGCCAGTAACTACTTCACCAAAGTAAAGACCTGCCATAACTGCTGCTAAAATTATCCTGATAACCTTATCAGCTGTACCCATGTTCTTTTTCATAACTCTGAGGTTCTTAAGTTTATGCTACAAAAGTGCCTACAATTTATAGCCTATGAAATGACCTGAAGGAGCACTCAACGATGACATACATCACTTTTATTCTGATTGGCCTACTGGGTTACCTGTAGTAAACATTCATAGCAGGATTGGCCTAAGGATGAACCGCCTAAGTCCACGCAGTGGACGGCTTCGATACATCCGTGGCTGGGATTATGATATGTTTCAAGGATAAGCTAGTCAGCCTTGATTTTTTGGGTGCTTTTTGGTCAAGCAAAAAGTACGAATCAATTAATTCTCTACTCCACCTTCACCCTTATCCCTTCTGAATGTGAAGCAAATTCAGGCGCATACATACATTGGATACTGGTAATACCATTCGAGAAATCTCCTTTATGGCTCACCCTTAATGGGTACTCAAATACATAAGTGCCACGCGGTAAATAGTCAAAAAAGAAATTGGTGGCAGCATCGCGGGTGCTTTCATAATAACCCAAGCCATCCTGGTATTTGTATTGGCTCAACACATTCATCGGCTCAAAACCAGAGGCTCGCATGTCCTTCATCTGCACATACTCCATTGCCCTGTCTACACGCAACTCTATTCTTATCTTCAGCTTATCACCCACCTTCAGCTTATCACCATTCTTGATTGGCTCTATCACAGGGCCTTTATCCGTCAAGCGTTCCACAAACACCTCCTTCTTCAAGCTCAATGGCGTCTCAGCCGGTGTTATCTTATCCAACTGCTCAAAATACTGCCAATACACCGCTCCCCATGAAACATCCTCATTATCCTTTTTCACTTTGATATTGCCCATATCATTCTTTACCTCGTCGCCATCCAAAGCCATTTTAAAGTAGCCTGTGCCTGCCTCGCTTCCCACATACATCTCACCTTGCTTGATACCCCTGGTTGGGTTCTGGTTATATATTTTGTAATCCCCCAGGTATATCTCTACTGAAGGCTCATCATCCAACCATTCCGTTCCTTCCAGCAGCAAGGCATAGCAAGCCTCGGCAGTGGCCTTGGTGGTTTTCCAATCCTGTGTTTGCTTTTGCTTCAGTAACCACACCCTCATGTCATCAACACTTTTTTCATCATTGGCTACTTCATGGAAAGCCTCTATCAGCAGTGCTTGTGTCTCAATAGGAGCCTGGTACCAGTAATAGCCGCCCATCATATCTTTCCAATACATCCCCAACTCCTCATGGTTGATGGAGTTCTCCTTCAAAGACTTAATGATATCCTGCGGCACTACCTTGCTCTCATACCTATTCAAGGCCAGGGAAATCATTCCTTGCATGTATCGACCTTTGTCCAGCCAATACTTTTCCGCCTGCCCCTTGTAATAATCAAACGCTTCCTTGCTTGAGTTAGGTAGCTTAAAGTCATCTTTAAAGAAGCTCCTCATATATAAATACTGTATCTGTATCTGGCTAATGTGGTCCTTTTTCAGGTCTATATTTTTTATCTTTTTCAGGCGCTCATAATCTTCCGCAACTCGTTCATCCAAATATCTCACCGCCTTTTCCAACATGCGCCATTGGCTTTTGTCGCTTTTCACATCGCCCACGCCCAGCTTATACAAATGCCCCATGCCAGTAGCAATATGCTGTGTGATGTAGCGATTGTCAGGCATGCCTTTAAACCAGGGCCACCCACCATTCGGCGATTGCACCTTCTCCAATTTCCTCAGTGCCTTGTCCAACTCCCTGCTCATCTTATTCAGGTCAAATAATAGTGCCAGCCTGCGCTTGCGCTCGCTCTCATTCTTGGCATCCATCACCCAGGGCGTTTCTTCCAACAGCAATGATTTCAATTCCTGGTTCCTCTCCAAATTAGAGAACAACGTAGACTCTTTATTGGTCTCCGCATCTCTTTTCCACGCCTCGAAAACTCGCTGTATCTTCGGGTCAGAATTGGCTATATGTGTAGCCAGGCTATTGGCATAATAACGGCTAAACACCTGTTCCGAGCACTCATAAGGGTATTCCATCAGGTAAGGCAATGCTTGCACCGCATACCATGCTGAGTTAGGAGTAAACTCCACCGTCAACCTATGATGACTCAACGTTGTAGATTTATTCTCCTTCAACTTGGTAAAGGTGAATTGCTTCTCCCCGCTCCCTCTGATTGGCAGTGGCAAGGTTTCGGTTACCAGCATCCTATTGGTAAGCACAGGCAATGCCATTTCCTCTCCGTCAGAGAAATTACCGGCTTTTGCAACAACCCTATAAGTTACCGCACCGATGCCTTCTGGTATCTTCAATTCCCAACTCACGGAGGTGCTCTTACTCCCCTCAACAGTAAAGCCCTTTTGCGCATTGGTATTTGCCAACTCGGCATCAATAGGTTGATAGGTAACCGCATCAAATAAGAACAACTGCGCAGTGCCACTCAAATCCTTATCCGAAATGTTAGACACCTTGGCTGAAAAAGTAATCTTATCATTTTCCCTTAAAAAGCGTGGTGTATTAGGTATCACCATCAACTCTTTTTGGGTCACCAATTCATTTTGGGTCACCCCAAAGCTCAAATCCTTGGTATGGCTCAAGCCCATCATTTTCCATTTGGTCAAAGCCTCGGGTATGGTGAAGTTAATCAGGATGTTCCCCTCCTCATCGGTTTCCAAATGAGGATAGAAAAACGCCGTCTCATTAAAGTTAGTCCGCGCCTGAACTGCTGATAAGTCTGGCTTATCTTTTCCACCTATCTCCGCAACTATACCTTGCGCATTGCTGTCAGCGTTCAACATATCATCCTCGGCCCATCCGTCTAAGGCATCTGCCACTCGCTCTTGCTCAGCACTTTTCATCCTTGCTGACTGTGCCTTTGCCTTCTCTGCTTTTGCAGTCACCATAGCCCTGCCCTCCGCTACTTCCATTTCTTCAACTGGCATTGCCATATCAGCCATTATTGTTGGTTCAGCAACACCTCTTGACCTATAACTATAGTAATTGTCATAGAAGTAATAACCAAACCAGTTCAACTCTTCATACCTCCTGTTTTTACCTGGCTTGCTCTTACCAAACCAATCAGACCTCAACGCTTGTGAGTTCGCCGTACCAAACTTATTGTCGTGTTGCCACTTTATTTGCGCGTAGTAGTTGTTATAAATGTTTAAGCCCCAGTAATGAGCCTTAAATGCATCTAATGATGCATCGTATAATGTTGCCACCATTTCAGCCGCTACTTTCTCTCCATTTTTTCCTTTTACTTTCAATTTCCATTCCTCTTTCTCCCCAGGCTGTAGCTTATTGCGGAAGGTCATGAATTCGATATCCAGCTCCTTATTCGTCCTTGGAACGGTTATCACCCTGCTGAAATGAAACACCTCATTATTCTTAAAGAAAGCGAGATGTATCATAAAGTTGCCCCTGTGCTGTTCCTCAACGGGTATCTTTATCAGCTTCTGCTCATTGTTGATATCCAGCCACTTGCTACTGGTTATTTCGTTCGCCCTATTGTTGGATAAATGCTCCTCAATTTCATACAGTACCTTCACATCCTTATATGACGACCCTATCAGGAAGGAGACTTCATCACCTGGTTCGGCTTTGTCTTGCAGCAGGGTAAACCACTTTGAGTTGGTGTATGGAACTGTTTTTTCTTTGGGCGAGTACAGCGTGAAATAACTCTGGTTTTTCACCTCGGTGCCATACTTATCTTTTGAGCTTATCTCTATTAAATACACCCCTTGTGCAGCGCTCTTCAGCTTTTTCAAGTCAAGTGCTTTATCCTTCTTGGTATCAAAAGCCTTATCATAAATGGGGGCTTGTTTCTCCCAACTCGCAAATTCGTTCTCATCTTTATACACATCATTCGGAAAATTCTTGTGATACTCTTCCTCATTCAGGATAAATTGGTCAGGCTTTGACCACTTCCTCGCCCTCAAAACTCGGTCAGGAGCCTTCAATGGATAAATCTTTACGTTGCCTTTCGCAGGCTCAAACTCACCAGCAAGATTGGTGGTATTTATCTCATACTTTTGCTCTTCCTCCCTATTAATTTCTCCAGGCACATTGCTGCCAACCTCCAATGCAGTATATCCTATCTTAACCGATGTTTCCCCACTTCTTGTTTCTTCATTGATGTCCGTCACATCAGCATAAATGGTATAATGGAATGAAGGTTTATACTTAGGCGACAGGCTCTTATCTGGTATCGCTTCAAAAGTAATTTTAAACTCCCCATTCTCATCCGTCTTGGCGATGCCATGACTTATTTCCATCGCATTGGTTTGTGGGTACCATCCCCTGAAATACCACGGATAAGGGAAATAGGCTTTTCTGACCACCCTGTATTTCACTTCGGCATCATCAATATTATTGCCTGCATAGGCCTTGGCAAGGCCAGTCACTTCTACTTCCTCACCTAGCTTATAGCTCCCGGCTATTGGCTTAAAGTCTACCTCAAACTTAGGTCGCTTATACTCTTCCACCGAGAAATACACATTACCGCTGTTATTGCCGATATGCATTTGTCCGTTAAGCACCCCAACAGGGGCCGTGAAAGTCCCGCTGAAAGTTCCATACTCATTGCTGGTCAAATCCAACTCATGCACCTTTTGGTAATTGGCATCATAAAACATCACCTTGGTCTTGGTGTTGGGCTTTATCTTCACTTCCTCGCCATATACGTCCAACATGATACCCTTAAAATGTACTGTTTGCCCTGGCCTGTATATAGACCTGTCCGTGAAGAAATGGGTCTTTTCCGTACGGTATATCTTACCGTCTCTATACTTGTATGCATAAAACGAGTTATCGCTAAAAAGGCGGTCATCTTTATAGGTGAACTCCACCATAAAATTGCGGCTGCTTGAACCTCCCTTGATGGTAAATTGTCCATCCTTATCCGTGTTGTACTTACCGCCTTTCTTGAGCTTATATTCGCGGTCTTTGTAGTCATACACTTCTTCCCACACCTGGGCGTCCACCCCTTCCAGTGGCTGGCCATCCTTTCTGTGGGCTACTAAAAATTGTTGGTTCCCTGCATTGCTTCTATGTATGTAAGCTATGTTTGAAACTGAAGTTATCCCAAAAGCAATGGGAGTCTCTTTATCTACACTTGCCGAAATGATATACAGGCCCGGCGTTTGCGCTGGAACTTTAAACTCTGTACTATGCGACTGAAAATCCCCCGCGTCCTCCACGCTAATGCTATATGAACTGGTTTCCTTTGAGCTTTTCACCAGGTACTCATGCAACTCATCACCATAATACTTACGGCGATTCTCCTTGTATTCCTCATAATCAAGTCTGCCCACCCTGATGGATATCTCTTTAGTGCCGCCAGCTTCATCAGCAGGGTTTCTGTAATTCAATAAACTACGGAATGGCTTATCAGCCACATTGCAGTTTTCCATAGTAAAATGCAGGCTTCTTTGCGCAATGGCAGACATCAGCGACTCACAATTAGCTGCACCAAAAGTGCCTGGATATTTCTTAATCGTGGCTTCGCATTTTTCATAGGCTTCCTTCACCTTCCAGCGATTAGGGTCGTCTTCATTTTCCTTGCGGTAGTTATTGCCCATGGCATTTAGCCATTGTGCTACGTGGTATGATACCTGCGCGGTAGCCGTGTCGCTCGGGTGTTTTTTCTCCATCGTAAGCAAGGCATCGAAATACAAAGTATCCTTATCTGTCTCAATACTACTTGCGCGAACCAAGTCCAGGCGTTTCAGGTCGGCGTCAAATAAGGGGGCTGCAGTTTTTTGCTGCGTAGGTTCACCCCACGGCGGCCCATTCAGCTGGAACTTTATCAAACCCTGTAGTACTATCAAGCCTTTGTACTTGAGTGATGCCGTATCCTTGGTCGTAATCTTTAAGTCAATAAACTCCCGGGCAGGAGCAAAATATTCCTTGCCTTCTACTTCAAACTTATAAGCTGGCCGAGTAATCTGGGGCTCGGTATTCATGTAAAAATCTATTGCCCTGTGCGCCAAAAAATCATACAGCGTTGATCTCAAGCTGCGGGTATGCTCACCATGTTGCAATACCGCATCAAACACATCCAACCTCACACCCATCAAACTATCTCCTGGTTGTAAAGAGGCCTGATAATGCTCATCCACCCTGCGCACCAGGTGCTCCAATGTCCAGGTAGCTACATCCTCATTTTTAAAGTTCACCGTCTCACTGCGGTCCATAAAACGCCAGCGGTTGTTCTGGTAGTACTGCCAATACATTTGCGCCAGCATACTATGCAAAATAGGCTTGGCCGGAAACGTACTCACCCTGGCTTCATCCTCCAGTTCAGCCATGCTTTTCAGTAGGGCGTCTTCTTCCATAAAACTCGCAAACTTCACCTTGTGGATAAGTGCTTTTACCTGCTGCGCGGCATTCTCATCTTTCAACGCCTTTTCATAAAGCGCATCCACCAACTCAAGGGCAGACTTATTCAACCCCTTTTTCGCAAGGGAGTCCACAGTTTTCCATTCTTTGTCGTAGTCATCCCCTATGGGCCATGGCTTGGGAGGTAGCGGCCTTGGATTAGGATTAATGGCAATAGCTGCAAACAGCGAAATGATTAAGCTGAAACTAATAAATAGCTGGTATCTGGACATAGGTTTTCTCTCTTTTCACTATAAGATGTGAATTTAGAGAAATTCCATAAATGGTAATTTATTGTGCAAAAAATCCAAGTTGCCCCATCAGCATCATCGTGAAACCAAAAATTCCTGATACCAACATAAGAGTCCAAAGTGCTTTAACCCAAAATGGAGATATTTTAACTGCGGAGAAACCGACGGTTAAAAATCCTGGATGTTTTGATAGCATCTCTGCTCCGCCCCTAAAATATATCCAACGTGAACCTAGTATCCACAAAACGACAACTGAAAGGTAAAACAGAACTACAATAGGCTTCAGTCCACCTATATCGAAAAACTCAAACACACTTTCCACCATTCCTGTCATTACCCCAATACCCATTATCACCCAAGGTATATTGCCGTAAAATATCCAACCTTTAAAGAGAATATCATAGCCATCTTTAAGTTCTGGATTCTCCTTGATATATTTTCTTGAACGGAATTTGAATATCAGCCCATTGGCCACTGTTGCCACAATGAATAAAACCCAGAAATGTTTTTCCATTCTATATCAGATTTCTAACTAGAAGCCTTATCTCTGTTCGAGTTTTTATAAACCGATGATTGTCTTATCAGCCCAATAATAATAGGTGCCCAGCAAAAGACAGTGTATAAAAAACCCGCCAATAGTAACCCTGTAAAACCGCTAACAAGCATGCCACCTAAATTAAACCCTGCATTAAATAGCCATTCTCCTGAATTGTCTGCATGGTCTTCTATTCCCCCAAGGGCCATTGCTCTCATCAATGCAGGTAGGCTAAAGAATATTGCAAAACCATTCACTACACCAAACCTAATCATGATTTTAGCATCCTTCAGTTTGTTGGATTGAATTCCTCCAAGTTTGGTTTCCCGCTTGTACACCCAATTACCCCATCCATAAACGGGAAAAAGAACCAATAAAATTCTGCTAGCCCAATCTGTAGGGCCATCGCCCTTTACCCAGTAGTATATCCCAAGAAATATTCCCAGTATTATATTAACCTGTATGTAGGTAACGAGAAATATCAACATAATGGAGTAAATGTAATAAAAAAGCCCCCTCACCAATTCGGTAAGGGGGCTTCTAGCTGTAGGGGAAGGATTCGAACCTTCACGGAGCGGTTGGGTGCAGTTGTCTCGCACTTTATCCCGTACTCTCCACCACCGGGACAGGGCGGCATGTCTGCCATGGTCATTCAGACCGGTTTCATCACCCCACAGTATTCCAATTTTTGCTAATTGTCCCTCATTTTTTGCACCTGACGCTGGAAATAGCTTGCAAAATGTACCCCATTTAATGCAAACCATCCCAGGTCGGGCATAACCAATACTTTATTTAAAAAGAACGTGATACAAATGTAAGGATATACACCTTTCTTTACAAATAATTCAATATTTACAGATAATTTTTATTATTATCATAATATTAATTCCTTTATTTGTATATAATTCAATTTTATTCAATAAAACACATGGAAAATTATCAGATTGATAAGGTAGATAGGGAGATTTTATCCATTTTAATGGAAAACGCCATGATTCCATACACTGAAGTGGCCAAAAAAGTGGTTGTTTCTCCTGGAACCATCCATGTGAGGATGAATAAATTGAAAGAAAGCGGCATTGTGGAAGGCTCCACGCTGACAGTAAATGCCCATAAGTTGGGTATGGATGTCTCCGCTTTTATTGGTGTTTTCTTGGAAAAAGGCTCCGTGTATAATGACGTTATCAAAAAACTGGAATACATCCCCGAAGTGGTGGAGGCCTATTACACTACTGGTAAATACAGCATCTTCTTAAAGATAGTTTGCCGCAATACCCAGCATCTCCGCGATGTACTAAATGAAGACATCCAGGATATAGATGGTGTGCATAGCACAGAAACCATTATCTCTTTAGAGGAAAGTATTAAAAGGCCTATCACTTTGGAGTAAAATTAACTCATAGTCAACCTAAGACTTGGGAGTTCAAGCAATCCTCCATTCTCTTTCAGTCTTTTATTTGATTTATAATTTGGTTTTCCCTTGTTAAATTCCGCAATGATGGCAATCTCCCATGTTAATGACGCATCAAAAATGATTACATTATCAAAAATCGAGAAGTATTCATTTAGATGTTGAAGCCCTTTCGAATACCTTTTTCTGATGTCTAACTCCTCTACATGATGACCTCCATACTTTACTCTTTCGACTACCCTTTCAATGCATAGCTCCACACTTTTCATGTACATGAATATGAGCACAATGTGATGACCAGCTTGTTTAGCCTTCTGTGCCCAATCAACATGCTCTTTTAAATGAAAGTTTGCTTCAAAGGCAAAATTTCTTTTTTCCTTTAAAGCTGCGTGATATAATGAAATAAACTTCTCTGTAGCCCTTTCCCTAGCACTCTCCTTGATAGTCCTGTCAGAATCATAGTTAAATTCGGCCCAAAATTGGTCATATTCAAAATCCCAATCAAAAGCTTCAACTTTGTGTTTTTTTAATATATCGTTGCTTAGGGAAGTTTTTCCTGCACCGTTTGGGCCTGCAACAATAAATAAGGTGGGAGCACTAGAAGCTTCCACGAATAGCCGTCGTATAAGAAGCCCTCGACTTATTAGAGTTATCAGAATTATTATTCTCTCTACTTTCTCTAATACTCGCTAATTTCTCATTCGCTACTTTAACTATCCTTTCAGCTTCTTTGGATGGTTTCATCACATAAAAATTTGTGCAAAAATAGTAAATCTTGTTTAACCAATTAACAAATGACATAACTACTGTTTCTCTTTTATCATTCCAAAGATGTCAATCTATCTGCTTGTTTGAAAGCATAACAATAAATAGTTATTCACTTTACGTTTTTAATAAATGAAATGTTGCTTATGCCTTCCTTTCTATTTTGACCATTTCACCACAATCTTACCCAAGGTCTTCCGCCCTTCAAGATACTCATGTGCTTCAGCTATCTGGTCGGCAGTAAACTCAGCCGCCACTTGTGGTTTTAGTTCGCCTTTGGCAACCAAATCCGCCACGTCTTGTATGCATCGCTTCAAAGCTTCAGGCCTGTTATCAGCGATACGCAGCATGTTCACCCCAATTATTCCCCTTGAGTTCAAGGTCAATATAACTGGATGGAACAACCCAAACTTCCACATTACTCTCAGGGTATTGAATATTGCAGGGCCACTGCTCACTTGCTCAGCCACTCCATAATTCACTATTCTGCCGCCACTGCCAAGCAACTTATATGCTTTTTTCCACGTCTCACCACCCAACGAGTCAAAAGCAACATCAATCCCTTCTTCCCCTCTCAACTTCTTCACTTCCTGGTAAAAATCCTGCTTTCTATAATTGATAGGATAATCAACGCCCTGCTCTCTCAGGTAATCCAACTTTGCATCTGAGCCTGCTGTACCATACACCACGCAACCTCTGCGTTTCGCTATTTGTACTAATGCAGTACCCACACCTCCTGCAGCTGCTTGTATCAAAACGTGGTCGCCTTTGTGCAGCCTGGTCATTTCTTCGGCACTGTACCAAGCCGTACTATATTGCACTGCCAGGGCAGCAGCCACACCCACTGGCATATCATCAGGTATCGCGACTGCTGCTCGCGCATCGGTCACGGCATATTCAGCATAACCGCCAAACCTGGTCATGGCAACTACCCTTTGCCCAACCGACAGGCCTTCAAATTCACCGCCCAATTTTTCAATCCTGCCCACTACTTCATAGCCCACTACTGAAGGCAAAGGTGGTGCATCCTGATAAAGCCCTTTTCGGGCCATTACGTCGGCAAAGTTGAGACCAAAGGCTTCAACCTTTACCAATAACTCATGGGATTGCGGTTGTGGAATGTTTTTCTCACGCACTTCAAATGCTTCTCTGGCGCTGCCGTGTTTTACAATGGTAATAGCTTTCATGACGCTAATTTAGCTTTTGAGGTGAACTATCTCTCGCTTTTGATAAACTTTCTGTTCACCACACCGTCTGCACCTGTTAACCTGAGTGAATAGATGCCGTCATGTAACCCCTCTATGTCCAATGTAAAAAACCTTTGGGCATTAAGCCCCTCAAGCATCACTCTTCTTCCCTTGAGGTCAAATACTTCTGCCGTATGATAATGCTCAGTATCTTCCCAGCTCACACTAAGCCTTTCCGCAGCTGGGTTTGGCATCAATCTCACTTGTTTCAATGGCTCTTCCGCTTGCCCAACACTAAGCAAAGAATCACAGAAATACACACTAAAATCCCTGTTGTATTGGGTAGTGCCCTGTGCCATTTGGCTGCCTTGAGAAACCCAAAACCCCAAATAGGTAATCGAGATGTCAGAGTTGCCCTCAAGTGGATTATTGGTCGTGATATTAAGGGTATAACAGTTATTATTAGGTAGGCATACCGTGTCATATAGTGTATATTCAATTGACGTATGGTCATGCTCACCCGATTCAACCACGCTGCCTTGTTCGTTAGTAATTGTCCAATAAATTGACTGCATGATATTCTCCGACCAGTCTGTTGTTGAAATATAGAACTCTGAACAACCACTATTGGGTATCAAGGTAGTACTAACTGGAAACACGCATCTCAAGGAATCGTAAAAGTTGGTATAAAGCAACAACTCCCCACTAAAAACATCGCCAGGCTGAAATCCGGTCAATGTCGTATTTAATTGATGAACAGATTGACTGCTAATACCAAAATAATTAACAGTTTCTTCTGCCACCGTATCGTTACTAGTATTAATCAACTTGAAGCCCGGGTAAGAGAAAATCTCCAAATGATTGTTGTTTTGGGCTACTACCAATAATTCATTAAGGTCGAAAGGGTTGTACTGAAGAGAAACAATATCCAAAGAGTCACATTCAGCAGGATTACCTGCTTGCTGTGAGAACCCCTGAGAAAAAGATAAAATAGGAATAAAAAAGCACAGAATTCTTTTCATAAATGAGGGTTTGTAGCTCTAAGGTAGTAATTATTCAATCTATATTTGTCCGTATGAAAAAAGCCCTAGGCCTCTTTTTGCTGTTGATACCCGCGTGGGCTTTTTGTCAATCCACTCAAATTAGCGGAACCGTTATTGACAGTGTTAATGGGCAGGTGCTACCCTTCGTTAATATACTTATTAATGAAAAGCCCGTTGGCACCACTTCTGATATTGATGGACGGTTTACGGTTCAACCTGATGAGCCTGTCAACTCACTCACCTTTAGTTATGTGGGTTATAAAAAACTCAAACTAGAAGGTAATGCACTTAAAGAAAAACCATTAACTGTACGCCTGTCATCAGAAGGTGTCGAAATGCAGGATGTGGTTGTGCTCCCGGGTGAAAACCCTGCTCATCGGATGATTAAAAACGCCACTACCAACCGTAAAAAGAACAATCCAGAACAATTACCCTCATTCAGCTATACTTCATACAATAAGATGTATTTCACCGCTGATAAACCCGAAGATATGCCCCAGCAAGACAGCTCGGATATGCGGATGGTGCAGTTTTTTCAAAAGCAGCATTTGTTTCTCTCTGAAACCATTTCCGAAAGGATTTACAAATCAGGTAAAAGCAATGAAAAAGTATTGGCGACCCGCGTTTCAGGTTTAAAAGACCCCACCTTTAGCGTAATGGCCACCGAATTCCAGTCCTTTTCATTTTACAATGATTATTTCACTTTGGGGGATAAAAACTACCTCAACCCCATTAGCGGTGGCTCAACCAATAAGTATTTCTTTTTGCTCGAAGACACCATCTATTCAGGTGCTGACAGCATTTTTGTAATTTCATACCGTCCAAAAAAAGGTAAGAACTTTGATGGGCTGGAAGGTTTGTTATACATCACGACGGATGGCTGGGCAGTACAAAATGTGACCGCCAAGGCAGTAGACGCGGATAATGTCTCTCTCAATATCCAGCAGAAATATAAGAAGATAGAGGGCCAATGGTTTCCAGTCCAATTAAATACCGATATGGTGCTGAACACGATTAATGTTAACAATTATCACGTAAAAGGTATCGGCAGGGCATATCTCCGGGATATAAGGATAAACCCCAGGTTAAAGAATAACCAGTTCAGCCAGGTTGAACTCGAAATAATGCCCGATGCAACAACAAAATCAGAGGAGTTTTGGAATCAATACAGGTACAATGAGCTGTCCGAAAAAGACAAGACTACCTATCAAGTTGTAGATAGCATAGGTAAAGAAGCCAATCTGGATAGAAAGGTAAAGGTACTCACGGCCCTCAGCACAGGCAGGTATCCCATTGGTCCATTGGATATCGATTTGAAACGCCTCCTATCTGTTAATAGCTTTGAAACCCTCAGATTAGGCTTGGGGGCGCACACCAATGATAAGTTAAGTCGGGTATTTGTTCTCGGTGGATGGTGGGGCTATGGTTTTAAGGATAAAGCCGCTAAGTACGGCGGAGATGTAAGGCTCAACCTTCATCGCAACTCCGAACTTGCCTTAATGGCAGAATACCAAAAAGAAATACCTGAGGCTGGCCGCCCTGTGTTACTTCAAGACAGGAAACCTACCACACAAGAGCTTTACCGCAGATACTACCTAGGCCGCAGAGACGACCTGCAAGAGTGGTGCTTTTCTATCCAATGGCGGATGTTGAAATATCTAAAACTACAAGTAGGGCTAGCGGAACAAGCCATAGGCATCACCGACAATTATCTCTATGGCGTAGATGCCAATGGGGTTTTTGCAGGTGTCAATCAATTCAATTTTACAGAAGCATTTGTTGGGCTGCGGTATGCCTTCAGGGAAAAAATAGTGCGCACCAAAGATGTTGACTACTCAGTGGGTACCAAGTTCCCCGTGATTTGGATTACCGCCCGCCAGGGGTTGAATAATCTATGGAATGGTACTTATAAATACTATAAAGTAGACGCCAAGCTGGAATACCGCTTTATTATCAGGAACCTGGGCACACAAAACTGGCAAGTTACAGCAGGATGGGTAAGTGATGACGTACCTTACAGCAAGCTATACAAAGGCAGGGGCGATTACCAGGACCGACTTCCAGCTGCAAGCCAGAACACCTTTGAGACTATGGGTATTAATGAGTTCATTGCCAATAAATACATCACGCTATACCACACCCACAATTTCGGCACCTTGCTCTTTAAAACCAAAAAGCTGGAACCTTCATTTGTCCTGGTAAACAACATTGGCTTTGGTTGGCTGGGGCAACCCAATTTGCACCATAATGTGCCTGTGCGCTCATTCCAGCATGGCTTTTTTGAAACGGGCTTGCGTATTGACAACATCTTGAAAGTTAACTTCAGTGGATTAGGCGCAGGGGTATTCTACCGCTATGGTGGCTACCAAAAACCTGAACTGAAGGACAACGTCGCAGCGAAACTCACGCTTACTTTTGTGCTGTAAGACAAACACCCCCGCAAATTCTGTCTATCCACATTCAGTATCTCCACTGTTCCCCTCGAGGGGAACAGCAGAAAGCTTTATTTCGAACGTCTAACATTGAGGGGGTGTAAGAAGTACTATATTTGGTATCAAACCAAATTCACAATCTCATGAAAAAATTACTCACAGCTACATTCTTTTTAGGTCTTTTTCTTTTCACTGCCAGCGGATTTGCGGATAACCCCAAGTACATGACTCTTATCCATAATTGGACCAACCGCCATTATTTCATCTGCTATGCAGAAGGTGGGATGGAAAAAATAAAGTTGGACAACAGTTATGAAGAAGGCATTAACCAGGTGACTAAAAAACTGAATGAATTAGCCAAAGAAGGCTGGGAACTTGAAAACATGACATGCGCTGATAACACCTTCGTATACGTTTTGGAATTTGAAGAAGAAGAGTAGATTTTTTGTGTTGTAAAACAAAAACCCCCACAAATTCTGTCTCACCTCATTCAGTATTGCCACTTTCTCCTAGAGGGAAAAGTAAAAAACCTCTATTTCGAAGGACTAACATTGAGGGGGTGTAAGAAGCACTATATTTGGTAGCAAACCAAAAATTACAACACAATGAAAAGATTATTGACTGTCGCTCTTTTAATGGGCTTGCTTGCCTTCAGCACTAATAGCTTTGCCGGTGGCCCTAAAGAGTATATGATTATTACCTATTTGGAAAATGCCAAGTTTTATGTTGCCAACAAAGCTAAAACTGCAGAAGAAAAAGTAACTATACCAGATAGAGGTGTTCAGTATGTACTCGAAGCTATTAACACTTTAACAGAAGAAGGTTGGGAAGTTTTTGATTTTGAAAAAGAGACCCAAGTTTACACCTACCTTCTTGTTCGGGAAAAATAACCAAAGGGGCGGCTTGAAAATCAAGCCGCCCCTTCTTTTCAACGTTAGGGTTGAGATAACGTTTATTGCACCACCAATTTGGCGCTGTTCCTTCTTGTTTCAAATACCAACTCCACCACATAGATGCCGCTTTCCAGCTTCTCATCCGTGATTTGGTATTGTATGCCGCTTAAGCCTTCTTCCCTCATTACTTGCTTGCCCATCAGGTCATAAACAATCACACTAAACCTTTCATTGTCTGGGTTGTCAAAAGCAATGGTAGCATGGTCTCTCATCGGGTTAGGGAATACCATCATATCCATTGGCTTCATACTACTGCCTTCGCTATTGGCAAATACTTGTGCTTCAGGAGCAAATGGCCCTGCTTGGCGTTTGTATTGGCGGCTAGCCTTGTCAATGTTCTTCAACATCTCTTTGTACCCTGTAGAGAAGTTGTAGGCCACTGCCAGCTTCTTCATGCCGCCATCTTCCAGGTTAAATGTTTTGGTAGTAGCCAACCCCCTGCGGTCGGCAGGTTGGTGGTCTTCACTCAATTCATTCCAACCCTTGCCCTTGATTGGATTCCCGTCATACATATACCTGGCATCAGTTGTGCCTCCTTTGCCATACTCACCTTTGGTAAGTGGGCTGCCATCTTTCCACTTCAGGTTAAGGTAACTGTAATAATCCACTACAAATCTTGGGTCTCCTTTCACACTAAAGTTATTGTCCCATGAAATAAAACCGTCCATATCCTCGCTCAATAGCGTGACTGATTGGAATGGAGTTTCCACAGTGCCAAATATCTCCTTCGTAGTCTCTTTCTGTGAGTTATAACCAAAATAGCTGTTGCGCTTCACGTCACTACCGATATAGTCATCCTCATAGCGCCCCAGGTCAGTATCCGTCCAAATGCCCAATTTCACATCCTTATAATTGATACCACTGCGGTTGATGATAGTGTATTCCGTAAACACCATGTTGTTGTAAGTCTCATCATCGGGGCGGTTAAAAGCATAAGCCATACCCACTACTTCAACACCCATTTGCAAAGCCCCTGAACTGCTGTGGCTTGCCCTCGCATCGTTATAAATGAAAAGAATGGCCTGGTCACCCTTGATAGATGGATAATCACCATTCTCAGGGTCATAAGTGCCATTGGCGTTAATATCCACAAACGGAGCCAAATTAGGCGACTGGCCTTTCACTAAATCACCATGCGCAGGCCAGTTCTTAATCACTTCGTCCATCACATAGCCCGTTTCGGCATAATGCTCAATGTGCTTATCTATCTGCTCCTTGTTCACTTTCCACACGCGGTTCCACTGCTCATCTTCTTCAGCGCTGTAGTATTGTGAATACATCATTGGCCCCTGGAACATATCAAATCCCTGAAGCATAAAGGTTGGTGCGCTCAAGTGATATTTGTTGGATTCATCCACCCCGCCAATCCAAAAAGAAGCAGCATGAATAGTGTGCTTACCATCCGTATCTTTGATTTCAAAGCTGGGTTCACTCTTCCAATTATTCAATACATAATTGAAAAGGTGGCCATTCGAGTTTACTTTTGCCTTGATGTTGTTAACATCCAAATGCTCTCCATTAATGTGTGATTGAGCAAATGATTGCGAAGCTATACCTGTAGTTAAAACCGTACACAGTGCGAGATAGATTTTCTTCATAATCGTAGTGTTTTTAGTAGGACTAATTTATGAATTTTTCGATTGCATTACAAAAGGTAGATGCACGCAGTCCTACAATTCCACAAACAATACGGTGTTTTTTATCGAATCGCCTTGCTCTTCAACTATTTAAGCTGAATCTTAAAAATTGTTAACGGTAACTAATCCATATAAAAGTAGTTGTCACTTATGGCTTTCTTCGCATTCCGCTTAAAGTCTTCAGAGCACATCAGCAACATCTCAAAGTCATCAGGAAAAGGTACTGGGCGCCCAATCATTCTCCTTTTCTCTTTGGTTAGGGCATTCAGATTACCAAATGCCGCCAACGACACGTACTCAAAATGACTATCTGCCCTCACAGGTATGGTCTGCACCAATTGCCCGGTAGCGTTATTGGTTATCTCTAGCCTGCCACTCACCATCGCAGCTTTCTGTTGAATTGTTTCTATCACATCGCATTCGATTCTTACTATTTTGGGCACTTTTATGTCATTGCCCAATGAGTCTTTCAGCACATTACCCTTCTTGTCTTTTTTATACACCCAGCCATCTTCTACTTCTCGCACTTCAGTGTAACGCACTTCTTTCACCCTTTCAGGTGCAACGTCAATCTGGGTAATATTCAATACTACGTTAAAATCATAGCGCTTGCCACTCACGGAGTTCACATCAATATGCACCCACCCCTGGTTCAAGTCACTCACAGCAATGCTTTTTATTTCATTGTCAAATTCCCTGGGCAAAATGACCCTACTATTGTTCTCAATACCAAACAGCACATGAGACAAACCTGCGTTCCACGATTTATTAAGCATGGCATCCACATCCTTAAAGTCGCTGTAATAGGCCTTCACTTGTTTAAAGTCATTATAAGCTGAACGTGCATTATCGCGTCCACCAGCCTCTAAGGTCTTTACTGCCCTGGCATAAGTATACTCCGCTGTTTTTTGCTTGTAGTGAAACAACTCTCCATCCACATTGATGTATTCAAAGTAGATAACACTCCTTGTCTTTTGGTCAACTAATTGTGGAAGCCTTTTTACCCTGCCCTGCCTACGTCTTATTTTTTCATAAATGTTAAAGATCTCCTCATAATCTTCAGGCCTTCCTTCTTTTTTCAAAAAGGCAATCGCCTCCATATCTGCTTCAGTAGCTTTTTTGTAAGCTCTCTGTATCAGTATAATGTTTTTCTGTTTGTTGGGTTTTTTCTTTAGCTTTTTACTTAAGGCCGTTACGGCATCATCATACCGGTCCTTTTGGTAAAGCTTTTTGGGTGTAACGCACGAAGCCAATGCCGCTGTGCAAAGTATAAGTAGTATATATTGTTTCATGTCTAAGTCTATTCATTTGACTATGCCTAGCCAAATTTTGTGCCAAATGTAACAGGTACGAACTTTTAAATCAAAGTTGGGTTTCTTATTACGATTATTGTTTCTACTTTCGCTTGCTTATTAATTGGCAGGTAAACAGCCTGAAAAAGCTATAAAACCAACGTTTTGATCTGGGAAAAAATAGCCAGCTTTATCCTTCGCAAAAGATTTGCAATTCTTGCAGTTATTGGCACTATAACAGTGTTGATGGCATGGAATGCCCGCAGGGTTCAAATTCGCTACGATTTTGCGCAAATGCTGCCTGCCACAGATAGCACTTACATTGAATATGAGCAGTTTATAGACCGCTTTGGTGAAGACGGCAACGTGCTGATGATTGGCTTGCAAGACAGTAATCTTTTCCAACTCGAAAAATTCAATGCCTGGTATGACTTGGGGGAAGAGTTCCTCCAGCTTGACGGTGTAGACGAAGTTGTTTCAGTCGCGAGGATGTACAACCTCACTCGTGATGACAGCCTTAAAAAATTCCAATTCGTGAGGCTACTGGACTCAAAGCCGACCACCCAATCGGAGTTGGATAGTATTAAAAACGCCATCTATGGGCTGCCTTTTTATGAAGGAGTCCTTTTCAATGAAAAGAATGACGTGACCCTTATGGGCATCACCGTGAGTGATGAAGTTCTGGACACCAAAAAACGCAACCATCTCGTTGTGAAAATACAGGAGATAGGCAATCTATACAGTGAAAAGTATGGTCTTGACCTTCACTACTCTGGGCTGCCTTTTATCCGCAGTAAGATATCTATGCTGGTGTCAGGTGAATTGGTGGAATTTATTGCCTTTGCAGCACTGGCTACTGCCATCATCCTTTATTTCTTCTTCCGCTCATTTAAAGTGGTAATGTTCTCCATGCTGGTGGTGGCTTTCGGCGTTACCTGGTGTTTTGGCCTAATTGGCATGCTGGGTTATAAGCTAACGGTGCTTAATGGTCTCATCCCTCCTTTAATCATCATCATTGGCATCCCCAATTGTATCTTTTTCCTCAATAAATACCAGTCTGAGATTAAACGCCATGGTGGACAGGCCAGGGCTCTCACCAAGAGCATTAAAAAAGTGGGTAATGCCATTTTGCTTACCAATGTAACTACAGCCTCTGGTTTTGCCGCTTTTATACTGATTGAAAGTCAGATTGTCAAAGAGTTTGGCGTCATAGCATCACTAAGTATACTTTCAGTATTTGTGCTGTCTATTCTGCTGATACCTATCATTTTCAGCATGTTGGCTCCTCCGTCTGAGAAACACGTGAAACACCTGGATAGAAAGTTCATCCAAAACATCGTTAACAAACTTGTCCTCATCGTTACTTCATACAGGCCGTGGGTATATGTTTCTACTGTTGTACTGCTGGTATTCGGCGGCATAGGTATTTCCAAAATGGTATCAACAGGTAATATCGTAGACGACCTGCCAAAAAATGACCCTCTGTATTTAGACCTCAAATTTTTTGAGAAACACTTTAATGGGGTAATGCCTTTTGAGATAGAAATTGACACCAAAAAGAAAGGCAAGGTTATCAGCACAGCCACCATAAAAAGGATAGACAAACTGCAAGGCTTATTGGCTGAATACCCACAATTCTCTAGGCCTATATCCATTGTTGAAGTATTGAAGTATTCCCGCCAGGCTTTCTACTATGGGAAAACCAGCAAGTATGACTTGCCATCCAGCCGCGAAAGGTCTTTTATCCTTGATTATGTGCCCAGCGGTGATGGTAACGACAACCTGCTGCGTTCATTTCTGGATAGCAATAAGCAAATCACCCGGGTAAGCTCTTACATAGAAGATATCGGGACTAACGAACTCAGGGACCTCAAAGCAGATATCGCTCCAAAAATAGACTCCATTTTCTCTCCCGAAGATTACGATGTGACTCTTACGGGCACCAGTGTGGTCTTCTTAAAAAGCAACGACTACCTCATTAAAAACTTAGTAGTGAGTTTGGCCTTGGCAATAGTTATCATTTCTATAATAATGGCCTTCATGTTCTCCTCCTTCAGGATGGTGGCTGTTTCGCTCTTGCCAAACATCATTCCATTAATAATCACCGCAGCGCTGATGGGTTATTTTGGCATCCCAATCAAAACCTCAACCATCTTGGTGTTTAGTATCGCTTTTGGTATTTCTGTGGATGATACCATTCACTTTTTGGCCAAGTATCGGCAGGAATTGAAGAGCTACAGCTGGAACATCAGAACAGCGGTTATCTTGGCCCTAAAAGAAGTAGGCGTGAGCATGATATACACCTCAATAGTATTATTCTGTGGCTTTTTCATTTTCACTATGTCCACTTTTGGCGGCACAGTAGCACTAGGGCTATTAACCGCCATCACACTTTTTGTAGCCATGTTCTCCAATCTTATAATTTTGCCTTCACTGATACTGTCTCTTGAAAAAATCTTAACCACTAAAGCGTTTAAAGAACCTTATCTTGAGATATTTGATGAAGAAGAAGACATTGAGTTAGATAATCTTGAAGTAAAGACAGAACCAACCGAAAACCCCGATAACTTATGAAGGGAATAATTTTGGCCGGAGGCTCCGGAACCCGTTTACACCCTCTTACCGTTGCCATGAGCAAGCAAATGATGCCTGTTTATGATAAACCCATGATATATTACCCCTTATCAGTACTTATGATGGGTGGCATCAATGAAATATTGATTATTTCAACTCCACATGACCTGCCCAATTTTGAAAAACTATTGGGTGATGGCTCAAAACTTGGGTGTAAGTTTTCGTATGCCGTGCAGGAAGAACCTAATGGACTGGCACAAGCCTTCGTAATTGGTGAAGAGTTTATAGGTAATGATAAAGTAGCGCTTATCCTTGGCGATAATATCTTTTACGGAAACGATATCGACAGACTGATGAAGGACAACAACAACCCCGATGGTGGAGTGGTGTTTGCTTATCACGTGAGCGACCCACAGCGCTATGGCGTGGTGGAGTTTGATAGGGATAAGGTAGCCGTTTCCATCGAGGAAAAACCAAGCCAACCTAAGTCTAACTTTGCGGTACCCGGCTTGTATCTGTATGATAACTCAGTGATTGAAATAGCCAAGAACCTCCAACCAAGTACTCGCGGTGAATATGAGATAACTGACGTGAATAAGCACTACCTGGCCGAAGGAAAACTGCAGGTAGCCGTGCTCAGCCGTGGTACGGCATGGCTGGATACTGGAACTTTCAATTCATTGATGCAAGCCTCTCAATTTGTACAGGTGATTGAAGAAAGGCAAGGCCTCAAGATTGGCTGTATTGAAGAAATCGCCTATCAGGAGGGCTTTATCAATACCGAGCAATTGAAAGAGCTTGCCAAGCCATTGATGAAAAGTGGTTATGGTGAATACCTTTTAAGTTTGATTAAGTAATCATTATCAAATCCTTCAGCACTAGCTTGTTAATTCCAAAAACTGCAATGCAGAAAGGAAATTTAGTAGTTTTGCAGTAGAATTAATCTTTTATCCTCTATAGATGAGAAAGATACTGGTAACGGGAGGTGCAGGTTTTATTGGAAGTGCATTAGCTGAAAAATTGGCTGAAGACCCGGATAACTATGTAGTAATAGTTGATAATCTGCTTACCGGTTTTACTAGAAAACTACCCCGCCCTGTGCACAACAACATTCGCTTTATCAAGTGTGATGTAAATGATTTTGCAGACATTTCCTCTGTTTTCTACGCCTACACGTTTGATTACGTATTTCACTATGCGGCATTAGTTGGTGTGAAGAGAACGCTCGCTAACCCTGTAAAAGTATTAGATGATATCACAGGCATCAAGAATATACTTAACCTGAGCAAAAACACTGGTGTACGCAGGGTATACTATTCTTCCTCATCAGAAGTATATGGTGAACCTGTTGAATTCCCACAGAACGAACACACTACACCACTTAACTCAAGGTTACCTTATGCTATTGTTAAAAACGTTGGTGAGGCCTATCTCCGCTCCTACAAGAAAGAGTACAACCTGGATTATACTATCTTCCGTTTCTTTAACACCTACGGCCCTAAGCAAAGTAAAGATTTCGTCATCTCGCGTTTTATATACCTGGCTTTACAAAATCAAGACATTACCATTTATGGCGACGGCAGCCAAACACGAACCTTCTGCTATGTAGATGATAATGTGCAAGCCTGCGTAAATGCCTTTTACGATGACATGTATGTGAATGATGTAGTCAACATTGGCGGTGACAAGGAAATTACAATACTTGAGCTTGCAAATCATATCATTGAGGTAACAGGCTCAAAATCAAAGCTTACTCACTTGCCTCCACTGGAAGAAGGAGACATGACACGAAGGCAGCCGGATGTAAGCAAGATGAGAACCCTGCTGAAAAGGGAGCCAACTCCATTCTATGAAGGTTTAAGGTCAGTTATCAACAACGGGCAATTCATTTCTCTACTCGAAGCATGACAGTTGTAATGTCATCTATCAAAACTTTTCAAGAAGACATTGATAAGGCCATCAATGCACTCAGCTTGGAAAAAACCCCAAAAGAACTTTATCAGCCGGTTGAGTATATCCTTTCACTAGGTGGTAAAAGGTTACGCCCTTTGTTGGTTATGTTGGGTAACAGTTTGTTCAATGGCAAGCCTGAATGGGCTATTAATCCTGCTATTGCAATAGAAGTGTTTCACAACTTCACCCTTATCCATGATGACATTATGGATAAAGCTCCACTGCGCAGAGGCCATGCCACCGTTCATGAGAAATGGAATAGTGATATCGCCATACTTTCTGGTGATGCCATGATGATTCAGGCTTATGAACTGATTATACAAACACGGGTGGAGTTTTTACCAAAACTCTTACCACTGTTCAATCGAACCGCATTGGAAGTATGCGAGGGCCAGCAAGAAGACATGAACTTTGAAACCCGAGATGACGTGTCTATTGGGGAGTACATGGAAATGATAGGAAAGAAAACCGCTGTGCTTTTGGGTTGCGCACTTGAAGTTGGTGCTATAACTGCCAATGCTTCTGAAGATGACAGGAAAAACATATATGCTTTCGGAAAAAATATTGGCATTGCTTTCCAACTCAGGGATGACTTATTGGATGCGTATGCCAAAGAAGATTTCGGTAAGCAAGTAGGCGGGGATATCATCGCCAACAAAAAAACATATTTGCTGCTTAAAGCATTTGAATTGGCTGATGCAAGCGATAAAGCCAAACTACAACAACTCTTGGAAGATGAAACCATTCAGCCCCCAGATAAGGTAAGAGAAGTGAAAGCATTGTACAACAAGCTTTCGATTCCTGAACACACAGAAGCGCTCTCTAAGCAATACTTTGATAAAGCCATGATTGCAATGGATGCAATAAATGGAAATCCTGAAACAAAAGCCACACTTATTGAGTATGTAAGGGCTTTAATGGGTAGAGAAGTATAAATTTAGATACCAAACTCAATTTTTAATACCTTTAGCCCGTTAGCTATTTACTTTATGAAAAAGCTGCTACTTCTTTTAGCTATTGGAATCTTTGCCATCCCTTCATGTAAGAAGAGAGATTGTGAAGAGTTTCAATTTGGGACCTTGATAGTTACCAACTATACTGACGACCCCATTAAGTTTTACTTCGACGGTGTTTATCTGTATGATTTGGAGAGCCTCGTAACAGAAACCTTGGAACTGGATGTGGGTACACACATTATCGGCGCCAAAGACCTTGATTCAACGCACTTCTCACCATTTGATTGGCTGGATACTGTTGAAGTAAGCGCCTGCCGCAAAGAAGTAATGGACTTCGAACTTTAGAACACCATGTAATTTTCCGCGTTGATAGGCTTGCCTTGATACCAAAGCTCAAAATGAAGGTGTGGGCCAGTGGTCAATTCGCCTGAGTTACCTACTATGGCTATTACCTCACCCGCCTTTACGGTATTGCCCACTTTTTTAAGCAGCACTGAGTTGTGCTTGTAAAGAGAAACCAGGTTATTGGAGTGTTGCAGGGCTATCACGTATCCTGTATCGTTGGTCCATGAGGAAAAAACAACTACTCCATCCAAGGTAGCTTTAATTGGCTCATTTCGGGCAGTAACTATATCTGTGCCGTAGTGCTTCTCAGATAAATCAAAGGCACTGGTTACTTCACCCTTTAGCGGTGTGAAAAAAGAAAAGCCCGAGATGCCCGAAGAAGCCGCCAACTCAGATTTCACAATATTGAATTTGTCCTCCTGAGCCACTTGCGCCCTCAATGCAGAATCTTCCGGGGATAGTTTAAACTTTATATTCTTGTAGTCCTTCTTTGGGTCAACATCTTGTTCGTATTCCTCAATCAGTCCCTTACCTTCAATAATGTTTTTAATGTTCTCAATATAAAAAGCCTTGCTTCTAAGTTCGCTCTCTAATGAGTCCGCCTTGGCAACCAATCTCCTTACCTCTTTTTTAGTCTCCACATCAGCATAGCCTGGGATATATTCTCTCAAAGGAGTAAAAGCAATCAGGTAAATGGTAATGGTGATTAAAAACAGGCCTAAAGCCCCCCCAAAAGTGATAACATTCAAGCGGGACAGCGTAAACGAAGCCTTTTCCTCAAAGGTGTCTTCATTCATCACTACCAACCTGTATTTGTTGGTGAGCTTTTTCTTTAGCTTCTTTTTATCTTCTGCTTCAGGCTTTTTTGCCATTGATATAATTCAAGAGAATGGCAAATATCGGAAAATATCGGGCTAAGCGTTTACTTGCTGCTATTTAGCCGCCAGTATACCATTTGCATTAATAGCAAATAATAGGATGATGGGCTTTTTCATAATACGAATGTTGATAATGTGTAAACAACTCTTGTTGTAAAGGTGTTATGCCAAGACTTTTTGTTTTTAAACTTGTTTTCAACAAAGGCTTGTTTATTATTATAGCGGATTAACCATAACTTAACGGATATGTAAAATTGCGATGCATTTTGAGCAATATTCAAGGTCTAATTTAGCGGATTATATCATTCAGGTAAATGTCTTGGACAAACTATCATAGCCATTGTAAGTTCTGCGACGGAAGCGATCAGGCTTACGTATATGCGGAAGAGGCCGTTGACTTAGGTCTCGCAGCCTATGGTTTTTCATCCCATGCCCCAACTCCCTTTAACAACATTCCATGGGCCATGGAAGCTGATAATCTGCGCTCCTACGTGAGGGAAGTTAATCAATTAAAGGACGCCTGGAAAAACCATATCCAAATTTATTGTGGTTTAGAAGTAGATTACGTACCAGGAGTAATGGGACCAAAAAGCCTTTTTATTCGCAATGCCAATCTGGATTATACCATAGGCTCCATTCACTTTGTAGATGCTTTGGAAGACGGTAGACCATGGGAAATTGATAGCACAGGTAAGGTTTTTGAAGAGGGCTTGGAAGAAATTTTCGGTGGAAATGTTGAACTCGCAGTAAGCCGATATTATGAGCTTACCCGCCAAATGATTTTAGAAGAATGCCCAGATGTTATTGGGCATATCGACAAGATAAAAATGCAAAACGCTGGGAATAAGTATTTCTCAGAAAGCGAAGAGTGGTATCACAATGAGATGATTATTACCCTTGACCTCATTAAGCACAGCCGAGCAATTGTTGAGGTTAACACCCGTGGCCTATACAAAAAGAAAGCCAACGAGACCTACCCTAGTCAATGGGTGTTGAAAGAGCTATATAAACGCAACATACCAGTAACTATCAACTCAGACGCTCACCATCCCTCTGAGATAGTAGCTGAATTTGAATTTGCTGCTGACCTTTTGAAATCCGTAGGGTTTGAGTATGTTTACAACCTGTTTGACGGGAAATGGCGACCTTTCCGCTTTGACAAAAACGGTCTAGCATTACCTATTCGTGCTTAAGAACAACATTAAAAACCGGCTAAGCCAAACCAACGGTTTCTTTCTTACGGCCTACGCCATAGTCGCCGCATTTTGCACTTACTCATGTATGTACGGCTTTCGAAAGCCTTTTGCTGCCGCAGGATATAGCGAGGCAGGAGACTTTTTTGGACTGGAGTTTAAAACGGCCCTGGTGATAAGCCAAGTGCTCGGATATACCCTTTCAAAATTCATTGGTATCAAGGTGATTTCTGAAATGGGGAAAAACAACAGGGCAAGAGCCATTCTTATCTTGATTGGTATTGCGGAACTGGCCCTTTTAGGCTTTGCTATTGTGCCTGAAAAACTAAAACTCGCCTTTATGTTCTTCAACGGTTTGCCATTGGGGATGGTGTGGGGCTTGGTTTTCAGCTATCTTGAAGGGCGCCGTTTTACAGAAGCTATGGGTGCCGGATTGTGTGCCAGCTTTGCTTTTGCTTCAGGCTTCGCTAAAACGATAGGAAAATCAGTACAGCAGTTTTTGGAAACCACGGATATGGCAGTGTATTGGATGCCATTTTTATCGGGAGCGATTTACTTAGTACCTCTAGTGATTTTTACGTTGATGCTCAATGCTATGCCCGACCCAACCAAAGAAGATGAAACCCTCAGAACCAAACGCGCACCAATGACAAGGGCAGACAGGGTGAAGTTTTTCAAAACCTTTGGCCCTGGGATGGTAATGTTGATTTTAGCTTATATGTTCCTTACTGCTTTCAGGGACTTTCGCGATAACTTTATGAACGAGATATTGATTGGTTTGGGCATTACTGACCAGCCTGATATCTTCACCAAGACAGAAATCCCCGTTACTTTGGGTGTGTTGGTTCTGCTGGGCACTATCATGTTTATCAAAGACAACCTTAGGGCGTTATTGGTAAATCACTGGGTGATTGCGGGTGGCTTTGCGGTTGCGGGCATCAGTACCTGGGCCTTCCAGGCGGGGACAATAGACCCGGTGGTGTGGATTATGCTTACCGGTTTTGCCACCTATATGGCTTACATACCTTTCAATTGTATCATTTTTGAACGGCTGATAGCAGCCTTTAAATATGTGAGTAACGCTGGTTTTCTTATCTACGTTGCTGATGCTTTCGGCTACCTGAGTGTAGTGGGTGTATTACTTTATAAAGACCTCGCTGTGAAGAACATCAGTTGGTTGAGTTTCTTCACTACCTCCTGTTATTTGCTGGCTGTTATAGGAGTTATCCTCTCTATGCTGTCCATGATTTATTTCATGAGAAAACATGTGAATTGGCATAAAACAAATGCCTAATTTTTAACCTTAATTTCTTATATATTTGAAGTATGTCAACTTGCAAGGTTATTAGTTGGGTTATCTATACTATTGTGTTTGCTCTAATTGTCAGCTGCAACCAGAAAAAGCCTGGCCCCAGAAATGATTATCAAGACATATTTGGAACATGACAGGTAATCTATGCCGACTTCATATCTGGCGGACATTTTTACCCTCATGATGATGAGTTTTGTCAAAAAAGTGAACGTTTATATGAAGTGTATACTTACCACTTTTATAAAGATAGTTGTTTTGAAAGAGGAAAACCCTAAGCCGTTACAAATATTGGGGAAGATTACCATGGCAAGTTTTCCGTAAGCCCTGACCAAAAAAGAATGACCTGTTTCGTAAAGTATAACGTAGAAGTAGAAAGTACTGTGACGGTTGATTTAATAGCCATTAGTCCAATCCAAATAATATTGGTTGAAGATTGGGGCAGTGGGAATAGAATACTTCAAGTACTGGAACGCAAGCCAGAGGAATTACCATCTTCTCATTAAGAACAACTATCAATTCTACATTTAAGATTGTATTTTGGCTCTTGAAATGAAATCAAAAGTTTCAAGGGTATTCATCCTGTTGATTGGAATTGGGCTGCTGATTATAAGCTCCAATATCAATTGGCACAAGAACAGTTGGCTCCGGGTCGTTCAATCCGATGCCAAGGGGTATTACGCCTACTTGCCTGCCATTTTCATTTATGGAGACCCTAATTTCGGTTTCTTTGATGAAATTGAAAAGGAGAAATACTACCACCCCACCAACCAATATGAATATCGGGTAGGCATTGACGGAACTATGGTTAACAAGTATTTCTGCGGGGTGGCTATAATGCAGGCTCCCTTTTTCTTGGCAGCCCATATGCTTAGCAAACCGCTCGGCTTCCCAAGTGATGGCTATTCCAAGATATACATCTACTTGATATGTATAGCCGCCATTTTCTATTTCTGTTTGGGGCTGCTTTTTTTGAACAAGCTGTTGGCGGGATATGAAATTGCAACTACCATTAGGATTATGGTAATGCTCTTGCTCACGTTTGGAACCCATGCGTTTTATTATACCATAGGTGAGCCGGGTATGTCTCACGTGTATTCTTTTGCCCTTATCAGCGCTTTTCTCTATTACGCGAGGCAATACTTCAAGACTGAGAACTTGAGGCTCCTGCCCTTATTAGCCATCATATATGGGCTGACAGGCCTTGTGAGGCCAGCTAACTTGATAGTCATACTATTGCTCCCATTTGCGGCGGGTGAGTTGCTCAACTTTAGCAATGGCATAAGAAAACTGTTTAGGCAACCACTCACCTTGATTGGTTCACTTTTTCTTTTTGTAGGCATAATAGTCCTCCAAGCACTTTACTATAAAATTGCGACAGGTAGTTTTTGGGCAGACACTTATCCAGGGGAGAGCTTTCAATTTCTTGAGCCCCGCTTTTGGGCGATGCTGTTCAGCTACAAAAAAGGATTATTCGTATATACCCCTTTAATGTTATTCTCCCTTGTTGGTTTTTATCACTTGTGGAGACGTAACACGTATCAAGCCATAACCCTAGGACTCTTCTTTATTATACTTAACTACATCCTCTCTAGCTGGTGGAGTTGGTGGTACGGTGGCAGTTTTTCTTCCAGGGTGTATGTGGAATACATTCCTTTGTTTGCCATACTTTTAGCAACAGCACTCAAACATATCAGGCAGTCCTGGTTAAAGGTAAGCTTTATCTCTCTGCTAATAGCCAGCTTAGCCCTTAACCAAATACAAACCTACCAGTATCGCTACCAAATGATACACTGGGAGGATATGAATAAGGAAAAATATTGGGACGTGTTTTTGAAGTTGCCTTAGTTCATTTCGTCCAAGGCTTTCTCAATCATGGTATCTATACCCTGTGAGGCATCAGCAGGTTTTAGCGACACCACTACATCGGGTGGTATGCCGTGCTCGAGGTTAAACCCATCAGGAGCTACTGTCATATCAGAAGAATAACGGAAAATCCACCCGTTAGGCAATTCATGGCTGATGGGCGTTCCACCACCACCGCCAGTGGTGTCACCCATAATAACCACATGCGGCATCACTCGCATAGTTTGTACAAACTGATTGGTTGAACTATAGCATTTTCTATTACTAAGCACAATCACTTTCTTAAGAAACTGCTGAGGCCCTGCTGGGCTGATATAAGTAGCAACGGGCAAATGAAAATCATCATGCCCTGGCCCTTTTTTAAAATAGGTATCTTGAGTATGTCGCTTAGTATCTGCAAACCTGCTTGCTAAAATCATGGCTCCTTCGAGGTTTCCTCCTCCGTTATTGCGAACATCTATAATTACCCCCTTTAAATCCTTAAACCTTTCTATCACATAGTCGATCTCTCCCGCCTTAATTGCTGTTGAAAAACTACCGCAATAAATATATCCTATCGAGTCTATAATGGTGTTCAAGAGTGGACCTGATATGTGGTAATCATCTTTCAGGTAGTTCGCCTCAACTATTGAAGCTTCATAGTTGGAAGGGTAGTCCAAAAACCAATTCCAGTAGTGCGAAACATCAGACCCCGAGTGTAGATTAACATGTCCATCCCGTAGCTCGTTAAGCATATTGGCCAATACTTCAAACAGCTCCCTATCATTCATATCTTCTTTCACCTCAGGTGCGTATTTGTCATGGATGCCATCCCAGTCTATACCCTTGTAGGTAAAAAACGAATACCTCTGGTCCAGTGTTTGCCACAGGTACTCAAAGTTCTCCTTCGGACTGTTTTCACTGTCTTTTTTCATGAAAACTTTCTCGCAAGAGAAAAACACCAACAGGAGTAATAGGAATATGTAGTATCTGAACTTCATTCCGGTCTTGATAAGTTAAACAGCAATCCAAATTCAACTTGGTGCGAGGCTACTGAAAGCTTATTGACTGTACTAAAATGATAAAAGTCCCAGTTATAACTCACCTTTAAAGCATTCTTGTTCAGCAGATAGTAAACAACTTCAAACCCAGACTCAACTCTGGCATAAGTATTCATAGTATGGTACGAAATGCTCTTGAGAACCGCCTTTACTGGGGTCTCCTGATAATGGATAAAACCCTCAGGCAAGGAGGTATTATATGCAGGCCTCACCACCGCCGAAAGAACCGATACCGATAGCTGCCACGATGCTACCAAATTTCTTTCCCTAACAACCAGCGTTCTTTTTATCAAACTCTCTATACTCAGCGAACTACTAATATCATATTGCCATATGTTATTGGTAAAGTCCTCATACTCTCTATAAAAAGCATGATTGAGAAAGCCACCACCCAGATACCAATGATAATTACCCTTTGACAAAGGCATGATATAATACAATCTTCTATAGTTGATATTAGCCCCTTTTGTCAGAGCTGTTGATGTTATCAAACTATTGGCGCTAGAACTAATTCTGCCAAAACTACCTTGTACATCCAACTGATTGATGATTGTATCACTTTGAGACAGATAGCTCAACTCAAAGGCTACGTCACTACCTTTATATTTGATGCGCGATAGTGATTGGTCAAGCACCGTATGGTACTTCCAACCACTGCCCAAAACTAAATACTTTTGCTTCGCCTGTTGTGCCTGAGAAATTACTGGAACCAAAACAGCCAGTACTAATAAATACAAACGCATGGATATGAGAGCCATAAACACACCTCTTAACTTGCCCAAAAGATAGTTATTTTACCAGCATCTAGTTTGATGCTTTTTGCCAAGCATGCAAAATAAACTAGAGGATTGTTTACTGGCTGTTGCCCTTTACATCCACTTTGAAGAAAACCTTTGGAATTCTTCTTTCAACTCACCGTACAGTTTATCAAAGCTGGTCATTTCATTCCTCAAAGCACCATGGTCACGGAACTTCACATGGTCAACAGCAGTAGGGTTTTCCAGCACATATTGGGTTAAGGCTTCTTCGTGTTTATTCACTCCATGATTCAATTCATCTATCACTTCTTTTTGCCTGATGAACTGATTTTGGAAATGCTCAACCTGAGCCAAAACTTCTTCGCTGGTATATTTACCGGCAATTTCACCCAGGCGATTCTCATAAATTTTCACTTCATCGCTGTAAAAGCTTAGTTTACTGCTCCATAGTTGATGCTCAAAATGTAGGTCCGTTAAGTACTCTCCCGCTTTTTTCATGTCTCTGATTTTTCAGCAAATCTAGAGCGCTTGATAGAACGTGGGAATGACAACGGTCAGGCGAAAGAGTGATGTTGGTCACCACCTAAAACCCCATCGCAGCCTTGGCTCTCTTAATGGCAGCAATCAGGCCTTCCACATCTTTCTTATAGATTTGCCCAATATTGCCAATACGGAAGCAATCAGCCTGGCTTAGTTTACCTGGATAAATCACATATCCTTGCTCATTAAGGCGAGCATAAAACTCGTTGAAATCGAAATTTTCATTCTCAGGATACAGGAAAGAGGTAATAATCCAACCTTGCTTGTCTTTATCCAGGTATTCTTTAAACCCGAGGTTTCTCATACCTTCGATAAGAGTATTATAATTCTCTTGGTAGCGGGCTGTTCTGGCTTCTACTCCGCCTTCTGCTTCTAATTCTTTCAAGGCTTGCCTAAAAGCTACAATAGCATGGGTAGGTGGTGTAAACCTAAATTGACCATTCTTCTCCAACCCTTCCCATTGGGTATATAAGTCAAGCGTTAACGAGCGAGCCTGGCCTTTTGCCTTTTTCAATGCTTCCCTATCAGCAATAACGAAAGAAAAACCAGGAACGCCTTCAATGCATTTATTAGAAGAAGATACTAGGAAATCAGCCTGACTGGCTTTAATATCAAAAGGCACACCGCCAAAGCTACTCATGGCATCAACGATAAAAGTCTTACCGTACTTGCTTGCCAGCTGACCAATAGCCTGCACTGGATTGAAAATGCCAGTTGTAGTTTCACAGTGCACTACGGCAATGTGAGTAATGCTCTTGTCCGATGCCAGCCTCTCAGCAATCACGTCCAAGTCAGGAGTAGTGTTTTCAGGAAATTTAAGCTCAGTGTAAATCAGCCTATTCACATAAGCCATCTTAGCCATACGCTCACCATAAGCACCGTTGATGATAATCAATAAATTACCTAAGTCAGGCACCACAGAAGACAATACACTCTCAATACCAAAAGTCCCCGAACCTTGCATGATGATTGACTCATAACCTTCTTCTTGAGAAACACCCCCCAGTTTTAATAACTCCTCACGAACCTCTTTCACCGTTTGGATAAAAGCCACATCCCGAGAGCCATAGTCTACCTGCATGGCTGCTTTAACTGTTGGTGTGGTAGTTAATGGACCAGGAGTGAAAAGCAGCTTTTGTATAGTGTTGGTGGTCTTTTCTGTTGCTTCTGCTTCGCTTACTGACATGATGATTAGTTTAAAAGTAATTGTGGTAACTCCGTCAAGCTGCTTAAAATGTGAGTGTGCTCGTGTTGTTCTAGTTCTTCGCGGGTATATGCTCCGCTGGTAACACCAATATTGTATTTGCATCCGGCAGCTTTGCCTTCACCAAGGTCAGCTGGTGTATCACCCACTTTGGCTACCTCTGACGAATCAGTAACGCCCAATATTTCCATTACTTTTAGCGCCAAATCAGCATGTGGACGACCATTAGCAACTTCGTCGCTGGTAACGCTAGCGTCAATCAATCCATTGGTTTCCCAACCCAGGCGGTCGATGATTACCTGAGCAATTGGTCTGGCAAAACCAGTATCAATACCCACTTTAATTCCATTCTCCTTCAATTTTTTAAAAGTGTCTGAAGCACCGTCAATTTCTCTCACAGATGGGTCATTGGTGTAGAAATCAATCATTTTTTGCAGGAACAACTGATAGATAGCCTCATTGCGTTCTTCGGTAACTTCGGCCTCGGGCAATTTCTTCTCCATCATAATGCGGATGGCCAGCGGTTTCGGCATTCCCATCACTTCATTTACTTCCTTGCGGTTAACCTCGATGCCACTTTCGCTCATTGCATCCTGAAAAGCAATGTTCACATTATCCTTATCATGGACGGTGGTACCCGCCATGTCAAAAATGACTAATTTGATGCTCATGTTTGTTGGGTTTTATAGGTAATTACTTGGTTAGGCCGCAAAAGTAGGACAATTAGTACAAAGTATTAGGTACTAAGTATTAAGACTTTTTAAAGCTTTTGCACATTGGCTAAATGCTGCTTGGCTTTCTCTTTCAAATATCCCAAATCAGGAACGGGAACATTCACTTCCTTAGCTTTCTCGTCCCATTCGCGCATTTTAATGCTCATCTCAAATAAAGGGTCTTCTTCAAAGGCCTTAGCTTCTTCTGCACTCATGGGTCCGCCTTGGAACTCCAGCGTTTTCCTGCTGG